>NZ_AVPI01000012.1 GCF_000768675.1 Knoellia flava TL1
CCGGCGCGGGTGGCTCGGGCGGCTCGGGTGGCGCGGGTGGCGCGGGCGCATGACGTCACTCGACCTCGCGTTCGCCGCGTGCGGAGCCCTGGCCGTCGTCGCCGGCCTGCTCGCGGTGACGACCCGGCAGGTGGTGCACGCCGCGCTCTGGCTCGTCGTCGCGCTCCTCGGCGTCGCGGGGTGCTTGCTCGTCCTCGGGCACGAGCTCGTCGCCCTCGTGCTCGTCCTCGTCTACGTCGGTGCGATCGTCGTGCTCGTCCTCTTCGCGCTCATGCTCACCCGCGCCCCGATCGGCCCGGACCGCGCGCACGAGGTGCCGTGGTGGCGGCGGGTGCTCGCGGCGCTCGCCGGTGCCGCGACGTCGGCGCTGCTGCTCATCGCTCTCCTGCCGCTCGCCGGCGACGCGGTCGAGCGGCGCGAGGTCACCAACGCCGCCGTCGCGACCGAGCTCTTCGGGACGTGGGTGTGGCCCTTCGAGGCGCTGTCGGTGCTGCTGCTCGCCGCCCTCGTCGCCGCGCTCGCGGTCTCGCGCAGCGGCCGCGACCGCTCGTCAACCGACCGACCTCTTGCCCGTTTGGGACACGTCGTCCCGGCCGAAGGCCGCTCCGACGTGTCGCAAACGGGCAATAAGTCGAAGCATGGGGGGGCCTCGTGATCCACCTCGCCGGCCCCTACGTCGTCGCCGCGCTGCTCGTCGGCCTCGGCGTCATGGGCGTGCTCGTGCGCCGCAACGCCGTCCTGCTCCTCATCGGCGTCGAGCTCATCCTCTCGGGCTCCCTCGTCCTCCTCGTTGCGTCCGGCGCCACCTCTGCGTCGCGGTGGGAGGCCTCGAGCGTCCTGCCGCTCTTCGTCATCACCATCGCCGCTGCCGAGGTCGTCGTCGCGCTCGCCGTCATCCTCACGGCGTTCCGCCTGCGCGGCTCGATCGACCTCGACGAGCCGCTGTCCGGTGCCACGAGCGGCGGTGACGACATATGAGTGCGCTCTGGGTGGCCCAACTGCTCGTCGGCATCCCCGTCCTCGCCGCCGTCGTCACGCTCGCGCTGCGGCGCACACCGGCGCTCGCGGCCCTCGTCGCCACGGGCGCGTCGCTGCTGTCCGTCGTCGTGGCCGTCGTCGGGATGGCCGTCGCCCCGGTGCGCGGTGAGAACCTCGTGCTGCTCCGCCAACCCCTCCGCGTGGGTGCGATCGAGATGCCCTTCGAGCTGTGGTCCGGTCCGGCCACCGCGGCGGTCGCCGCCGTCGTCGGGCTCGTCGCCGCGGCGGTCCTCGTCTTCACCCGCTGGTACCTCGCCGACGACGACCGCCTGGCCCAGTTCGCCGCCACGGTCTCGCTCTTCACCGCGGCGATGATGCTCGTCGTCCACGCCCGCGACCTCGTCCTCACCCTCGTCGGGTGGGAGGTCATGGGCTGGTGCTCCTACCTCCTCATCGGCCACTGGTCGCGCAAGGAGTCCGCACGCCGCGCGGCATACAAGGCCTTCCTTGTCACCCGCGTCGCCGACATCGGCTTCGTCCTCGGCGTCGTCGGGCTCAGCGCCGGCGCCGGCTCGACGGGCCTCGACAGGGTCGTCGCCTTCTGGTCGCATACCGGCGGTGGCTGCGTCGACACCGTGACGCAGACGGCCGCCTGCGTGGCCCCGCCCGAGCCGTGGCTGCGCTCGCTCCTGCTCTCGCTCCTCGTCATCGGCGTCCTCGGCAAGTCGGCGCAGTTCCCCTTCCAGGACTGGCTGCCCGACGCGATGGAGGGCCCGACGCCCGCGTCCGCGCTCATCCACGCGGCGACGATGGTCGCGGCCGGCACGGTCGTCCTCGCCCAGCTCTTCGAGGTCCTCGTCCTCGCCGACGGCGCGCGCTGGCTGCTCGGCCTCTCGACCGCCGCGACGATGGTCGGCGCCGCCGTCCTCGCGCTCGGCCAGTCCGACCTCAAACGCCTGCTCGCGTGGTCGACCGTGAGCCAGGTGGCGATCATGCTCTCGGCGCTCGCGACGGCGACGGCAGAGATCGGTCCCGACCCCGCGCTCTTCCACCTCTGGTCGCACGCGATCTTCAAGTCGCTGCTCTTCCTCACGATCGGCTGGCTCTCGGTCGTCGCCGGGTCGACCCTCGCCCGTGCCCTGCGCGGCAGCGTCGCCGTGCACCAGCTCGCCCGCGTCGCTTGGCTCTTCGGACTGCTCGCCCTCGCCGGCGCCCCCTTCGTGGTCGGCGGGCTCTCCAAGGAGCACGTCATCTCGACCGCCTACGAGGGCGCGATCGGCGCCGGCGGCCCCGGCGTCATCGTCCTCGCCGCGCTCCTCGTCACCGTCGTCCTCACCGCGGCCTACGCCACCCGCGCCTGGCTCGTCGTCACCGCGTCGGTCCCGGAGACGGAGTCCGCCCACGACCACGCCCGTATGCCGTCCGCCCCCGTCCTCGCTGCCCTCGCCCTCCTCACGGTGCTCTCGGTCGTCGGCGGTCTCGTGCTGCTCACGGGTCTGTTCGACATCCACGGCACGTCGCTCTGGTGGATGGTCCTCACCGTGCTCCTCATCGTCATCGGCGGCGGCATCACCTGGCTGGCCCGGGGCAACGAGGACCCGCGAGACTCCTTCGTCCGCACCCCGCGCCAACGCGCACTCGCCGACGGCGGGCTCGGGTTCGACACGGCATACCGACGGGGTGTCGCCGAGCCGGTGCTGGGACTCGCGCGGGTCGTCGCCTTCCTCGACCGAGAGGTCGTCGACGGCTACGTCCGGGGCGCGGCGGCCTCGGCCGGCATCGCCGGCTGGCTCACCGAGCGCGGGCACCGGCGCGAGGCGGCGTCGGGTGGCGTGGCGCTCGTCGCGCTCGGACTCCTCGTCGCGGCTGGGACGGCGGTGCTCGCGTGGCGCTGATCCTCATGCTCCTCGTGCCCGGCGCCGTCGGGCTCTGGCTCGTCACCGGCGGACGCGCCCTCCCGGCGTCGACGGCGCGGACGGTGGCCCTCGTCGCCGCCGGTGTCGGCGGCCTCGCGGCGATCACGGCCACGGTCATGCGGCCGGTCGTCGACCGCGCGTGGATCCCCGACCTCGGCGTGCGGTGGCACTTCGAGGTCGACGGCGTGAGCGCGCCGCTCGTCGTCCTCACCGCCGTCATCGGCGTGCTCGTCGTCGCCCACGCCTGGGTCGAACGGCCGTGGGCCGACGCGCCCGGCAGCGGCAGCGCCGCGACCTACCTCGGCTGCCTCCTGCTCGTCGTCGCCGGCGCCTTCGCCGCGTTCGCCGCCCGCGACGCGGTCCTCTTCTTCCTCGCGTTCGAGGTCGTCCTCCTGCCGATGTGGGTGCTCATCGGGCGCTACGGCGACCCGCACAGCGCTAGGGCCCGCGCCGACGCCTCGGCCCGGTTCATCCTCTACACCGCCGTCGGCTCGACCCTCATGCTCGTCGGCATCCTTCTGCTCGTCACGCGCGCGGGCACCGCCGACCTCGGCGAGCTGCCCGCCGCGGCCGCCACCCTCGGGACCGGCGAACAGGCCCTGGTCGCACTGCTGCTCACGATCGGGCTCGCCGTCAAGGTCCCGGTCTTCCCGCTGCACACGTGGCTGCCCGCCGCGCACACGACCGCGCCGACTGCCGGGTCCGTGCTCCTCGCCGCGGTCCTCCTCAAGCTCGGCACCTACGGCCTCGTCCGGCTGCCGCTGGCCAACGTCCCCGACGGGTTCTCCCGCATCGCCCCGGTCCTCGCCATCGCCGGGGTCATCGGCATCCTCTGGGGTGGGCTCATCTGCCTCGTCGAGCGCGACCTCAAGCGGCTCATCGCCTTCTCGTCGGTCGCGCACATGGGCTTCGTCGTCCTCGGCCTCGCCTCCGGCACCGAGACCGGCGTGCAGGCCGCGCTCATCGGCAACATCGCCCACGGGGTCATCTCGGCGCTGCTCTTCGTCATCGTCGGCGGGCTCAAGCACCGCTGGGGCTCGGTCGACCTCGCCGTCGTCCGCCCCGCCCTGCGCGAGGTGTCGCCGCGCCTCGGGTTCGCGCTCATCCTCGGCTTGGCCGCAGGGCTCGGGCTGCCCGGTCTCGCCGGCTTCTGGGGCGAACTCGTCGCGCTGCTCGCGGCGTGGAACCCGGCTCAGCACACCGGCATCCTCCGCACCTGCGCCGTCATCGCCGCTGTCGGCGCGGCACTCGCCGCGGCCTACTCGCTGCGCGTCGCCCGCATCGTCTGGGTGGGGGAGCGGGTCGCCGACGACGCCCGTGAGGCTGCCGTCGCGCAGACCCCCGACGCCCGCTCCGTCGAGCTCGGCGTCATGGCGTTGCTCGGCGCGGCCGTCGTCGTCATCGGCGTCGCGCCGTGGGTCGTCTTCTCGGTGACCGCCGACGCCGTGACCGCCCTCGTCGGAGGTGGCCGGTGACCCTCGACATCCAGTGGGCCCTCCTGCTGCCCGCCCTCCTGCCGGTCGCCGCGATGGTCCTCGTGCTACTCGTCGACGCCGTTGCGCCCCGGACCCGCCTCGCCGCACCGGTCCTCGGCGCACTCGGGCTGCTCGGCGGCGCCGTCGCAGCAGTGCCCGGCCTCGTCGCCACCGAGCCACGGCTCACCCTCTGCACCCCCGCGCCCGACGGCCGGTGCATGTGGGACGGCAGCCCGCTCGCGAGCACCCTCCAGCTCGGGGCACTGCTCGCGACCCTCGCCGTCCTCGCCCTCGTGTCCGTCCGCCGGGTCGGGGTGGTCGAGGTCGTCCTGCTGCTGGCCTCGGTCAGCGGTGCGGCAGCCGTCGTCGCCGCCCGGGACCTCGGCACGTGGCTCGTCACGCTCGAGCTCGCCACCCTGCCGGTCATCGCGCTCGTCGCCTGGCGCGAACGCCGCGCCGCCGCGCACGGCGCCCTCACCCTCCTCACGACCTCGCTCGTCTCGTTCGGGCTGCTCGTCCTCGGCACGGCGCTGTGGGTGACGGCGACCGGCGACCCGACCCTCACCGGCTCCTCGCTCGCCGCGGCGTGGGAGGTCTCCGAGCAGCGCACGCTGGCCGGGCTCGCCACGGTCGTCCTGCTCGCCGGCCTCGCCTTCAAGCTGTCGGCCGTGCCCTTCCACGCGTGGACTCCGACGACCCTCACCTCGGGGCCCCTGCCCGTGTCGGCCCTGCTCGCGTCGGCGTCGAAGCTCGCCGCCGTCGGCGCCCTCGTCGTCGTCCTCGCGCCCTACGAGTCCGTCCTTGGCGGTCGCCCTGGCCCGCACGTCGTCGTGGCCGCGCTCGTCGTTCTCGTCGTCGCGTCGATGCTCGTCGGCACGGTGATGGCGCTGCGCCAGACCGAGGTCGTCCGCCTCCTCGCGTGGTCGACCGTCGCCCAGGCGGGCTGGATCCTCCTGCCGCTCACCGCTCTCACCGTCGCCGGCCGCCAGGCTGCCGCGGCCTACGCCGTCGTGTATGCCGTCGCCAGCCTCGTCGCGTTCGCAGCCGTCCGCGCGGTCCACGGGTGGCGCGTCGAGGACGGTCGGAATTTGACGGCATACAGGGGGTTGTTGCGTCGGGACCCGGTCGCGGGCGGGACGCTCGCGCTGGCCCTGCTCGTCCTCGCCGGGCTCCCACCCGGCGTCATCGGCCTCGTCGCCAAGGTCGTCGCGCTGCGCCCGGCTGTCTCTGCCGGGTTGTGGCCGGTCGCCGTCGTCGCCGTCGTCGCGGCGGTGCTCGGGATCGCGGTCTACGTGCGCTGGTTCGCGGTGCTCTTCGGTGAGCCCGAGACGGGTGCCCCGGCACGTCCCCGACGCCGGCGTGCGAGCGTCGCCGTCGCGGTGGTCGGCGCCGCGGTCCTCGTCGTGACGAGCGTGCTCCCGCAGCTGCTCGTGGGTCTGGTGTCATGAAGGTTGTCGCGGAACGTTTCCGCACGGCTCGCGCGTTGGAGGAGACATGCACAACCATTTCAACGGCCTGAAGACCGCCGGGCTCTTCGGAGCGATCTTCGGACTGCTGCTGGCGCTCGGCTGGGCCGCGAGCGTCTACTTCGGCAACAGCTCATTCATCTGGATCTTCGCCCTCATCGGCGTCGCGATGACGTTCTACTCCTACTGGAACAGCGACAAGCTCGCCATCAAGGCGATGCACGCGTTCCCGGTGAGCGAGGCCGAGGCGCCGGCGATGTACCGGATCGTGCGCGAGCTGTCGACGAAGGCCGGTCAGCCGATGCCGCGTCTCTACGTCTCGCCCACCGAGGCGCCCAACGCGTTCGCCACCGGCCGCAACCCGCAGAACGCCGCCGTCTGCTGCACCCAGGGGATCCTCCAGCTGCTCGACGAGCGCGAGCTCCGTGGCGTCCTCGGGCACGAACTCATGCACGTCTACAACCGCGACATCCTCACCGGCTCGGTCGCGGCGGCCATCGCCGGTGTCATCAGCAGCGTCGGGCAGATGCTGTCGTTCAGCGCGATGTTCGGTGGCGGCAACCGCGACAACGACAACCCCGGCGGTGCGATCGCCGGGCTCGCCATGGCCTTCCTCGCGCCGATCGCCGCGATGTTCATCCAGCTCGCGATCTCGCGCACCCGTGAGTACGACGCCGACGAGGACGGCGCCACGCTCACCGGCGACCCGCTCGCCCTCGCGTCGGCGCTCGCCAAGCTCGAGGCCGGTGTCTCGCGCGCCCCGCTCGCCCCCACCAAGGACCTCGTCAACGCGAGCCACATGATGATCGCCAACCCGTTCCGGGCGCAGGACATCTCGCGGCTCATGGCGACGCACCCGCCGATGGCCGACCGCATCGCCCGACTCCAGGGCATGGCGACCGGCTACCGCCCGAACTGACCGGGGTCCAGCCCGGATGAACTGACCGTGCTCCAGCCCGGTCGACGGCCCGGGTCCGTGACACGGTGGAAACCGTGGTCCGGACCCGGGCCGTCGCACGTCGTCTGGAGGTCGTCATGGCGCACAAGGTCGGATATCTCATCGGAAGCCTGTCCAAGGACTCGATCAACCGGGTGCTGAGCCAGTGCCTCATCGCCGTCGCCCCCGACGACCTCGAGTTCCACGAGATCCCCATCAAGGACCTGCCGCTCTACAACCGCGACCTCGACGACGACTACCCCGCGGAGGCGACGGCGCTCAAGCAGGCGATCGCGGACTCCGACGCGCTGCTCTTCGTCACCCCGGAGTACAACCGCTCGATCCCCGGCGCGCTCAAGAACGCCATCGACTGGGCCTCGCGTCCCTGGGGCCAGAACTCGTTCGACCACATCCCCGCCGCCGTCATCGGTGCCTCGGTCGGCGCCATCGGCACGGCCGTCGGGCAGCAGCCGTTGCGCTCGATCCTCAGCTACTGCAACGCCCGTCAGATGACCGCGCCCGAGGCCTACATCCACTTCGACCCGGAGGTCTACCTGGCCAGCGGCGAGGTCACCGACGAGGAGAGTCGCGAGTTCCTCCGCGCGTTCATGACCGAGTTCCGCGACCACGTCGAGCGCGTCCTCACCGTCCTGCCGCGCGACTGACCGCGGGTCCGAACGGTGCCCCCGGGCGGCCCAGCGGCCCTGCGGTGCCGGTGTGGTGTGTGACACCATCTCGGCGTGCCATCTCTGACTCGCGACGAAGCCCGGCAGCGGGCGCAGCTCATCACCGTGAACCGCATGGAGGTCGACCTCGACCTCGACCGCGGCGCAGAGCACTTCAGCTCGACGACACGGATCCGGTTCTCCTGCAGCACTCCCGGTGAGGCGACGTTCCTCGACCTGCGGGCGGTGAGCGTCGAGGCGATCGAGCTCAACGGCACGCGCATCGAGCCCGCCGCAGTCGTCGACGGGCGCCTCCCGCTCGAGGGGCTCGCCGCCGACAACACCGTCGAGGTCACGGCGACGATGGCGTACTCGCGCGACGGCCAGGGCCTGCACCGCAGCACCGACCCCGCGGACGGCGAGGACTACGTCTACGGCCACCTCTTCCTCGACGCGGCCCCGACAGTCTTCGCCTGCTTCGACCAGCCGGACCTCAAGGCTCCGTATGTCGTGACCGTCCGCGCGCCGGAGGAGTGGGTCGTCCTCGGCAACGGCCGAGCGACGCGGACCGGCGCCGGAGAGTGGGAGCTGAGCGAGACGCTGCCGCTCGCGACCTACTTCGTCACCGTGTGCGCCGGTCCCTACGTGTCGGTGCACGACGAGCACGACGGCATCCCGCTCGGCATCCACGCCCGCCGGTCGCTCCGGACCGAGCTCGAGCGCCATGCGCCCCAGATGTTCGAGGTGACGAAGCAGAGCTTCGACCACTTCCACCGCACCTTCGACGTCCGCTACCCGTTCGGCGACTACGACCAGGTCTTCGTCCCCGAGTTCAACGCGGGTGCGATGGAGAACCCGGGCTGCGTGACCTTCCGAGACCCCATGCTCTTCCGCGGTGCGGCGACCCGCGAGCAGGTGCTGCAGCGCAGCAACACCATCTCCCACGAGATGGCGCACATGTGGTTCGGCGACCTCGTGACGATGGGCTGGTGGGACGACCTCTGGCTCAACGAGTCGTTCGCCGAGTTCATGGCCTACACCGCGACGTCGCGGGCGACCGAGTTCACCGACAGCTGGGTCGAGTTCGGCATCGTTCGCAAGCAGTGGGGCTACGCCGCCGAGCGCGCGCCGTCGACCCACCCGGTGGCCGGCTCGCCGGCCCCCGACGCCCAGAGCGCCCTCGCGAACTTCGACGGCATCTCCTACGCCAAGGGTGCGTCGGTGCTGCGCCAGCTCGTCGCGCACATCGGTGAGGAGGCCTTCAACGCCGGCGTGACGGCATACCTGCGTTCGCACGCCCACGGCAACGGCGAGCTGTCGGAGTTCCTCGCGGCGATGGAGGAGGCCGCAGGTGTCGAGCTGGACGGCTGGAGCAAGGCGTGGCTCGAGACCGCGGGCGTCGACGCCCTCGCGCTCGACCGCGAGGGGACCCTGCGACGCACGACCCCGACCGAGCACCCGGCCGACCGGCCGCACGCGCTCGACGTCGCGGGCTTCACCGAGGGCGCCGAGGTCTTCCGCACGACGTTCACCCTCGACGGCGACGAGGCCACGGTTGACGGTGTCGACACCGGCGCCGCCGTGCTCGTGCCCAACGCGGGCGATCTCACCTGGGCGCAGGTCGATCTCGACGAGGCGACGCTCGCCGCCCTGCCCCACGAGCTCCCGCTCGTCGAGGACGCGACCGCGCGGACCGTGCTGTGGGGAGGCGTGCTCACCGGGGTCTACCGCGCCACCGTCGACCCGCGGGTGGCGCTCGACGTCTTCACCGCGGTCTGGCCGCAGGAGCCGCACGACGCGCTCATGGCGCGCGTGGCGCTCGCCTTCACCGACCGGATCGTCCCGCAGTTCCTGCCCGAGGCCGTCGCGCAGGAGGCGCGCGGCCGCATCGCCGACGCCGCCCTCACGGCCTTCGAGGACGCCGAGCCGGGGACGGACCGCGCGCTGGTCGCCGCCCGCGTCCTCGCGGCGACGACGACCGACGAGGACCGGTTGCGTGCTTGGGTCTCCGGACGGTCGCTGCCGCAAGGGCTCGATGGCGACACCGACTTCCGCTGGGCCGTCGTGCAGTCGATGTCGCGGCTCGGCCTCGCCGACGACGCGCTCCTCGACGAGGTCGAGGCCGCCGACACGACCCTCTCCGGTCGGCTCGCCGGGCTCTCGGCCCGCGCCGCCCGCCCGGGCGCAGACGACAAGGCGTGGGCGTGGTCCGAGATCACGACCAACCGCGAGCGGTCCAACTACGAGCTCAACGCCCTCGCCACCGGCCTGTGGTCGAGCGGCTCCGTCGACGACCTGCGCCCGTATGCCGGCCGCTACGTCACCGACATCCCTCGCCTCGCCGAGTGGGTCGGGGCGGATGCCCACGACCGGGTGGCGACGCTCGCCTTCCCGTCGCGTGTCGTCGAGCCGGAGACCGTCGCGCTGGTGCGTGCGGCGCTCGGGCGTGACGACGTGCCGTCGGGTGTGCGCCGGTCGATGGCCGACGAGCTGAGCAAGCTCGAGGAGGCGCTGGCCTCCCGCTCACGCTGGAGCTGAGGTCGGTCGAGCGTCGGGCACAGCGGACACGCTCCGAGCCCAGCGTCCAGGGTCCTGCCTCCTCGCAAGGTGGGCCCGCCACGTCGTGCGCCCATGGCCCGGTGACCCTGTCCGGGCAGCCCCCGTCGAGCGCCATGGGTCCGTTCGGGGTCGAGTACCTATAGGTGCGCACGAACACCTATGGGTACTCGAGCTCGAAGAGCGTCATCGGGGGGCCGCGGTCCCGGCACGGATGGCTCGCGCGACCCGTCGATGCGGCTCGAAGACCTGCGAGGAAAGCGCGGGTCAGAGGCCGACGCGGGCCTGGATCTGGTCGGCGTAGGCGCGCTCACCTGCGGTGTTGGGGTGCACCGGCACGTAGTTGAGCGACGCGGCGAGCGGCTCGACCCAGCGCACCCACGGCAGCTGGCAGGCGTCGCGGCCGGCTGACGGACCCCACATGTCGACGAACGTCGCACCGTTGTCCTTGGCCGCCTGCTCGAGCGCGGCGTTGAGGACCTGCTCGATGCCGTTGACGTAGGGCACGTCCCCGACGGCGATCGGCATGGTCGCGTAGCAGCCGACGGTCGGCGGCAGGATCTGCGGGTAGCCCGGCACGACGATCCGCGCCCTGGGGGCCCGGGCCTTCGCGGCGGCGATCGCCGCACGCACGGCCGGGTAGGTCTTCGTCCGGATGGTGTCGGCGTAGGACGTGCCGTAGGTGTCCTTGCACGGACTTCCTTGGCCGAGCGTGGTCAGGCCGGCCGTCGCACACTGCTGGATGATGCTCGTGAAGACGCTCGAGTCGTTGCCGCCGATGCCGATGGTGACGAGGCGGGCCTCGGGCGTCACGGCGTCGAGCTGCGGGGCGACCCCGGGGAACTGGGAGCCGGTGAAGTCGCCGGTGTCGGCGCCGCCGCAGGTCACGTCGGTGAGCGCGCGGCCGGTGCGCTGTGCAAGGAGGTGCGGGTAGTTGAGCGCCGACTGCGTGCACTGGGGGTTGGCCGTGGCGCTGAGCGGCAGGACCCCGGAACCGGCGGAGAAGCTGTCACCGAGCGCGACGTAGGGGCCGTCGGCGACCCGTGGCGCACCTGAGGACGAGGCGCCCGGCGCCGCGAGCGCGGGGGCGGCGAGGCCGAGAGCGAGGGTTGTGGCGCTGGCAAGGGCAGCGAAGGCGAGGGTGGGGCGGCGCATCCTGAACTCCGTTGTTCGGTGGGCACGAGGTCGTCTGGCTACTTTCAGGTAACCACAGAATCGTGCGCCACCGGGGGCCGAGGTCGCGCACATCACGTGGGCGGACGGCATACCCGCCCGGGCGGACGGCATACCGATGCCTTCCGGAGGAAAGGTTGAGGGTCCGGAGGGACATGTTCCCTCCGGACCCTCAACGTCCCCTCATGGGGCGCACAAACTGCCGCCCGGGCGCCCGGCTCAGCGGTAGTTCGTGTACTGCAGCGCGACGTCGAGGTCGGCGCCGTTGAGCATGCGCTGCACGGCCTGGAGGTCGTCGCGCGACTTGCTCGACACGCGCAGCTCGTCGCCCTGGATCTGCGACTTCACGCCCTTGGGCCCCTCGTCGCGGATGAGCTTGTTGATCTTCTTGGCGTTCTCGGTGGAGATGCCCTGCTTGAGCGGGACGTCGAGCTTGTACTCCTTGCCCGACAGGCGTGGACCGGCCTCGGGGACGTCGAGGTGCTTGAGCGAGACCTTGCGCTTGACGAGCCAGGTCTGGACGACGTCGAGGACGGCGAGGCAGCGCTCCTCGGAGTTGGCCTGCATCGAGATGGACTCACCGGACAGCTCGACCTTGGCGCCGACGTTCTTGAAGTCGTAGCGGTTGGCGACCTCCTTGGCCGCAGCGTTGACCGCGTTGGCGATCTCCTGCTTGTCGTAGTTGCTCACGATGTCCATGGAGCTGTCGGCCACGGATCCTCCTCGTTCGGGTGCCCCGAGGGTGTCCTGGGAGCACGGTTTCGTTGTTGCGCGGTTGGCTTGCTATCCTTCCACGCGCACGGCGGGTTGCCCGAGCGGCCAATGGGAGTGGACTGTAAATCCATCGCGAAAGCTACGAAGGTTCGAATCCTTCACCCGCCACCCGTGCACGAAAGGGCCCCTGACCGGTATGCCGGTCAGGGGCCTTCGTCATGCGTCCCACCGTCCGTGCCGGGCACCGATCCGGTATGCATGACCTGACAGCGACGTGACGTGACGTGACGTGAAGCGGCGAGGAGGTGCACATGCCGGTGTGGGCGCAGGCGGGCCTGTGGGGCCTGCTCGCCGGTGGCGCACTCGTCATCGGCGCCGCCGTGGCGTGGTTCGTCCGGGTGCCGCAGCGCGTCGTCGCGACGGTCATGGCGTTCGGCGCCGGAGTGCTCATCTCCGCTCTGTCCTTTGACCTCGTCGACGAGGCCGAGCGGACCGGCGGGCTCGTGCCGACCGCCGGGGGCTTCCTCGCGGGTGCCGTCGTCTATGTCGCCGCCAACGTCCTGCTCGCCCGGCGCGGCGCCCGCCACCGCAAGCGCTCGCACGAGATGCAGGGCTCGGAGGAGGAGACGCCGGGCAGCGGCGCCGCCATCGCCGTCGGGGCCCTCCTCGACGGCATCCCCGAGTCGATCGTCCTCGGGCTGACGCTGCTCACGGGGGAGGGTGTCGGCGTCGCCGTCCTCGTCGCGATCTTCCTGTCCAACCTGCCCGAGGGTCTGTCGAGCGCGGCCGGGATGAAGGCCTCGCACCGCAGCGCCCGCTACGTCTTCGGCGTCTGGGGCGGCATCGCGGTCGCCAGCGGGCTCGCCGGTCTGGTCGGCGTGCTCGTGCTTGAGGGCGCCTCACCCGAGACCGTCGCGGCCATCACCGCGCTCGCGGCCGGCGCCATCCTCGCGATGGTCGCCGACACGATGATCCCCGAGGCCTTCGAGAAGACCCACCTGTATGCCGGTCTCGCCGCGACCGTGGGCTTCCTCTCGGCCTTCGTCCTCAGCCACGCCTGAGCGCGGGCTGCCTCAGGTGGCCGGTGGCGTCGGGCCCCGGCGGCGCCGACGCCCGAGGAGACCGGTGATGCGCAGCCGGTTGTAGCGCTGGATCGCGATGAAGGGCAGGTTGACGAGGACCCCGTAGGCGACGAGCAGGACCGACGGCAGCGGCGGGTTCCACAGGACGAAGAGCGGGGCGCACGCCATCGCCCACCAGTGCCCGAGCTCGGCCCGGCGCGTCTCACGGGTGAAGGCCTCGAGCCCGTCGTCGTCGAGCGACGCCAGCTCACGTTTGCTCACACCACCGGCGAAGAGGTTCCCTGCCTCGGGGAGCCGGTCCTTCCAGCGGTGGATGCGCAGGCGGTCGCGGTAGAACCGCGCGTCCTCGAAGGCCCGGGTCCGCAGGAGCCAGCCGTCGTTCTCGAGCCGGTGGCGCGGGAGCCGGTGCGCGAGGTAGCCGGTCACGGCGTGGAACAGGCCCCACGCGACGACGTCGATGACGACGACGAGCGGGAGCGGCACCTGCTGGGCCAGCATCACTCGCTCCGCAGCCGTGCGCCCACGGCCACGTCGCGCCCTCGCCACGTCACCCTGCCGAGGAGGTGGGTGAGGACCAGCGACCGGAGGAAGACGAGGGCGAAGAAGGCCAGCGGCACCGGGAAGAGGACCCAGGCCCACCAACGAAACGTGCCGATGCGTGCGAGCAGCCCGCGCAGGTGGGTCGCGGTCGCGACCCAGGCGAGCAGCCAGACGAGGACGGACAGCCAGGCCGAGACGGCCCCTCGGGTGGTCGCCACCGTGACGAGGGCCGAGACGACGCCACCCGCGACCGCACAGTGGGTCGCGACCCACAGCCCGGCGAGGACGGAGGAGCGAGGGTCGGCCTGCGTGGCGCCCGAGGCGAAGTTCTTGGTCCAGCCCTCGACGAGCTGGCGCGCGCCGCCGGGATACATGCGCATCGCCACGGCGGCGCCGCCCACGACGCACGACACCGGCAAGCCGGCTCGGTCGTAGGCGGCGGCGAGCGAGGCGTCGTCGAGGATCTCTCCCCGGATGGCCTCGTGGCCCCCGGCCGCGACGTAGTCGGCTCGGGACGTCACGAGGCACGGCCCGAAGGCCATGGGGACGCAGGGCGGACGGGGGGCGAACAGGCCCGTGCCCATGAGCGACACCGCGTTGAAGTAGGCGGACAGCTGCTCGTAGGCCCGGACCGGGCGGTGGTGCGGCTGGACCGAGACGAGACCTCCCTCGCGCGTGTGCTGCTCGAGGAGGGCCGGGAGGGCCTCCGTGGACAGGTCGGTGTCGGCGTCGAGGAAGACGAGCACCGAGCCGGAGGTCGCCTGCACGCCCAAGTGGCAGGCCCACGACTTGCCGACCCATCCCGCCGGGGGCTCCGGCGCCCGCAGGACGTGCGCGCCGCCCGCGGCGGCCAAGTCGGCGGTGCCGTCGGTCGAGCCGTCGTCGACCACGACGAGGTCGCGCAGCGAGGCGCGCACCGGGGCGAGCGAGGCCAGCAGCGCAGGGACCGAGACCGCCTCGTTCCGCGCGGGGACGACGACCGACACGTCCGGGAGGCCGGGCTCCTCCGGGCCCGGTGCTGCCGCCTGCGGGGCGGGGAGCGTGCGCAGCCGGGCGAGCTGGTGGCGTGCCAGGACGACCATGGACGCGACGAGGACGACGCAGAGCACGACGTCCCACGCGAGCGACCAGGCGGAGGCGGTCACGCCGAGGACCCGACCCGCGACGTGACGACGAGCCGCATGCCGCCGCGGGGGTGCAGCGCCACCCTGGCCTCGGCGAAGGGACGGGACCAGCCCGGTGGCGTGTCGAACCGGAAGTCCGCCAGCACCCGGGTGAGCACCACGACCATCTCGGCGAGCGCGAACTCGCGCCCGATGCACAGGCGTGGTCCCGCACCGAACGGCAGGTAGGCGCCGCGATGGTCCCGCCCGGCCGCGAAGCGTTCGGGGCGGAAGTCGAGCGGCGCCTCCCAGAGCCCGGGGTGGCGGTGGACGACCCACGGGCTGATGATCGCGAGCGTCCCCGCGGGCACGTCTCGGCCACCGATGGCATCCGCTGCGGCAGCCCGGCGCGAGATGGCCCACGCGGGGGGATAGAGACGCAGCGCTTCGTCGACGACCGCGCGGGTGAGCGGCGCTGCCGCCCCAGCACCGACGATGGGAGGAGGCACCGGCAGCCCCACCGCCTCCCGGTGCAGGTCGTCCTGGTCGGAGGGGTGCTCGGCGAGCAGCATGAGGGTCCAGGTGAGGCCGGCGGCGACCGTCTCGTGCCCGGCGATGACCATCGTCACGAGCTCGTCGCGGATCTCGTCGTCCGACAGCCCCGCGTCGAGGAGCAGGCCCAGCAGGTCGTCACCCGAGCCGTCGCGCCTGGCGGTCGAGCGCCGCCGGCCCGAGATGATCTCGTGCGAGAGCCGGTCGAACTCGCGGCGGGCGGCGCGGATCCGCCGGTTGAGCGGTGTGGGTGCGGCGTGCGGCAAGGGCAGGATCGAGCGACCTGCCTTGACGACGAGCACGGCCGCGGCGCTGGTCGCGTCGAGCAGGCGCTCGGCGTGCCCCGAGAGGTCCGAGCCGAAGAGGGCGCGTCCCACGACGTCGAGGGCGAGCCGGGCCATGACCTCGGAGACCTCGACCTCCCCCGGCCCTGCCCGCCCGACGTCCCAGCCGCGCAGGGCCTCGTCGGTCGCGCCGACGACGTGCTCGCTGACGGCGGCCAGCCGGTGCCGGTGGAAGGCCGGAGCCGCCGCCCGACGGTGCTCGATCCACGACGGCTCCGCGCTCGCGAGCAGCCCGTCGCCGGTGATCCGGCCCAGTGCGGAGTACTGGACGGTGTTCTTGGTCCACCGACGGGCCGAGGTCTGCAGGACGTGGCGGACGTCGTCGGGTCCCGAGAGCAGCAGCGCCGGTGTGCCCGGCACCGGGAAGGCCGCGACGTCGCCGAACTCGTCACGGACCTCGTCGAGGAAGCTCAGGGGGTCGGCTCTCACCCGACGGAAGGCCCGGGCCATGTCGAGGGCGCTCGGCCCGGGGAAGAGCATCGGCGCGCTCACGTCGTGCTCCGGGCATCCTCGCGGGGGCCCAGCCGAAC
This sequence comes from Knoellia flava TL1, assembly GCF_000768675.1. GTDB lineage: Bacteria > Actinomycetota > Actinomycetes > Actinomycetales > Dermatophilaceae > Knoellia > Knoellia flava. The sequence goes on from NZ_AVPI01000012.1 coordinate 16,032, forward strand.
CCAGACCGCACAGGTGAGCAGGAGCAGTGCGAAGCCGAACCCGAGGTCCTCGACCGGGGCGAACGCGATGCGCCCGTCGCCGAGGGCCTCGACCGCACCGCTGCCGAGGATGGCGTCGCCGTCGTAGCTGACGATGCGGCGACCGGTCAGCCACCCGTTGGTGAGCAGCTGGAAGCCCACGACGATGGCGTAGGACAACCACCAGGTGCTCGACGACGTCAGCCGGGTGCGCAACACCCAGCGGTCGAGGACGACGGAGGTGACCAGGGCGATGAGCGTGAGGGAGGTGTAGGTCACGTCGTCTCCTTCACCCGCGGTGCGTCGGTGCGCTCGCGCGCGAACCAGCGTCCCGGTCGCCCGCGAAGCGTCCGCACGGCCTCGTAGGTGAGGATCGCGCAGAGCGGGATGACGACGAAGAAGCCGATCTCCTCGAGCGGGATGCCGGCCACCCGCACCGGCAGCGTCTGCTCGGGGTCGAACCACCAGTGCCCCGCGTCGGTGGCCCACAGGTCCCAGAGCACGAACGGCCCGGCCGCGAGCAGGATCGTCAGGCCGAGCCGGCGCACCTGTCGCAGCACGCCGAGCCCGAGGACGAGCTCGAGCGGGATGGTGCCGACGAGGCAGAAGACGAGCATGGCGACATAGGCCCAGCTGCCCAGCGTCACGAGCCCCGCCCCGCCGTCGAGTCGTCGGCGCCGACTCCGGCCGCTCCGGTCGCCGTCGGGGTGAGCGGCTCCGGCAACGGCGTGGTCGACGAGTCGCCGCGCACCGACTTGAGCACGACCTCGGCGCTGATGAGGCACATGGGCAGCCCGATGCCGGGGATCGTGCTCGACCCCGCGAAGTGCAGCCCCTCGACGGTGCCGGACGAGACCCGGCCCCGGAAGAACGCGCTCTGCGTCGTCGTGTGGGCCGGACCGAGCGCTCCGCCGGACCAGGCGTTGAGGTCGGTCTCGAAGTCCTTCGGTCCGATGGTGCGGCGCACGACGACCCGTTCGGCGAGGTCGGGCACGCCGGCCCACGCGGCGATCTGGGCGATGGCGGCGTCGGCGATCCGCTCGACCGCCTCGTCACCGGCACCGTCCACACCACCGGCTCCGAGGCCGGGGTCGGCCGGCGTCGGCACGAGCACGAAGAGGTTCTCGTCGCCGTCGGGGGCGACGGTCGGGTCGGTCGCCGACGGACGGCAGACATAGATCGACGCCGGGTCCGGCATGGGGTCGCCCGACCCGTGGAGGACGTCGAAGTGGCGTTGCCAGTCCGTCGTGAAGAGGAGGGAGTGGTGGGCGAGCTCGGGCACCCGGCCGCGGACCCCGAGCAGGACGAGCACGGCGCCGGGGCCCGGGTCGCGGCGTTCCCACCACGCGTCGGAGTGCTCGCGCAGGTCGGCCGGCAGCAGCTCGGTCTCGACGTGGTGCAGGTCGGTCGCCGCCACGACGAGGTCGGCGGGCCGCAAGGACTCGCCGGAGTCGTCCCGGACGCGGACACCCGTGACCCGTGCGCGCCTCCCGCGCCCCTCGAGCGGCTCGGTCTCGATCGCCGTCGCGGTCGAGCCGGTGACGATGCGGACCCCCTCGGCCTCGGCCAGGGCCGCCATCCGGTCGACGAGCCGGGCGAACCCGCCGTGCGGGTAGTGCACGCCCTCGACCAGGTCGAGGTGGCTCATGAGGTGGTAGAGCGCCGGCGCCCGCTTCGGTGACGTGCCGAGGAAGACGGCCGGATAGCCGAGCACCTGGCGCAGCCGTACGTCGCGCACCTGCCCGGCGACGAACGACTCGAGCGGCTGGGTGAGAAGTCGTCCGAGGCGCCCGAGTCGTCGCAGGACCTGGAGCCGCACGAGCGGGGTGAACGACTCGAACGTCGTGTAGAGGAAGCGCTGCACGGCGAGGTCGTAGGTCGAGCGCGCGGAGTCAAGGTAGCGAGCGATCGCGTCGCCCGCTCCCGGCTCGACGGCCTCGAAGGTCTCCACGACCTCGTCGCGACCCGACCGGACCTCGAGCGGCGTCGGGTCGCCCTCGAAGAAGACCCGGTATGCCGGCTCGAGACGTTCGAGGTCGAGCTCGGCCTCGGTCGTGGTCCCGAGGAGACGGAAGAAGTGGTCGAAGACATCGGTCATGAGCCACCACGAGGGCCCGGTGTCGAAGACGAAGCCGTCGGACGCCCACCGGCCCGCCCGGCCACCGACGACCTCACCGCGGTCGTGCAGCTCCACGTCGTGCCCGTCGCGCGCCAGCAGTGCGGCCGCGGCGAGTCCGCTCACCCCACCCCCGATGACGACCACCCTGCGCCGCGTGCTCACGGCGTCAGTCCCCGGACGAGGGAGGTCATCGCGATCCGGTTCTTCACGCTCGAGGGGACCCGGACGCGCTGCTGCGGGATGAGCGACGCCGGTGTCGCGCGCAGACGGGCCGAGAGCTCGTCGAAGAGCGAGTGCGCGGCCGCCACGGCCACTCGGCTGCTCTTGGGCAGGGCGTCGACCGAGGCCTTGGACGTGGCGAGGTCGGAGTCGATGTCGTCGAGGATCCGGTGCTTGTCGGCCTCGGTGAGCGCATCCGGGTCGATGCCGGGGAAGTAGCGACGCCCCCGCACGTGGAAGTCCTCGCCCAGGTCGCGCAGGAAGTTGACCTTCTGGAAGGCCGCGCCGAGACGGCGGGCGCCCTCCTCCAGCTCCGCCGACGGCGTCACCACGACGGGTGCAGGTGCCCCGTCGATCATGAAGACCCGCAGGCACATGAGACCGACCACCTCGGCAGACCCGTAGACGTAGTCGAGGAAGCTCTGCTCGTCGTGCTCGGTGACGGTCAGGTCGGCCCGCATCGAGCGCAGGAACGGCGCGATGAGCTCGTCGTCGATGCCGCAGCGGCGTGCGGTCCCCGCGAACGCGTGCACGACGAGGTTCGGGCTGTAGCCGTCGACGAGGGCCTGCCGCGTCTCGTCCTCGAAGCGGTCGAGCGCCGCCTCCGCACGGTCGGGCCGCGAGACCCCGATGGGTCCGTCGACGATCTCGTCGGCGAGGCGCACGAACGCATAGACGTCGCGGATCCGGCCGCGGACGGGCTCGCCGAGCAGTCTCGAGGCGAGCCCGAACGACGACGAGTAGGTCCGGATGACCCGGGCCGCGGTGTCCCGGGCGACCGCGTCGAACTGGCGTTGTTCGGCCTGGGCCCATCCGGACGAGCCGTCCTTGGGGTGGCGACGGAGCATCACGCGGCGCTCTCCAGCATCTGGTCGGTGAGGGACGACAGCTCGTCCACGAGGGACGCGGGCAGACCGGAGGTCCGGGCCGTGCGCAGGCCCTCCCGCAGGTGGTTCTCGGCGAGCCGGGCGACGAACTCCCGCGACCCGGACTCCTCGAGGAGGGCCCGGACGCTGCGCGCGGTGGTCTCGGTGAGGGACCGGTCGCCGACGTGGGGGGCGATGCTCGACCACGCGGCGGTGCCCCGCGCGTGCACGATGAGGGGGGTGAGCTTGCCCTCCCGGAGGTCGCCGAGCGTGTCCTTGCCGGTGGCTGCCTCCTCACCGAAGACCCCCCGCAGGTCGTCGACGAGCTGGAAGCCGATGCCCACGAGCCGGCCCACGACGCCGAGGGGCTCGTGCGCCTCCGAGGGTGCGGACGCGAGGAGCGCACCGGCCTGGAGCGGCAGCCGGAAGGAGTAGGCGGCCGTCTTGCGGTAGTGCATGGCCACGATGTCCTCCACCGTCGTGTCCGTCGACTCGCACACCGAGAGCAGCACGTCGTCCAGCTCGCCGGCCGCGCTCACGGCGATGGCGTCGTCGAAGAGGTCGAGCAGGCGTTCGGTCCGCGCGGCGTCGGCGCCGCAGAGCGCGACGATGCGCATCGCCCCCGCGAGGGCGAGGTCGCCGGCGAGGACACCTGCCGCGACGCCGGCCGACGCGGAGCCGTCGGGCGAGGCGCCGCGCGCCGAGGCCCACGTGACGAAGGTGCCGGAGATGTTGTCGGCGCCACGACGCACCAGGTCGCGGTCGATGACGTCGTCGTGCACCAGGAAGGCCGTGTGCAGGAGCTCGAGGGCGGCGGCCACCCGCAGGGCGACCTCGTCCTCGTTCCCGCCGTAGCAGCGATGTGCGGCGAGGAGGAGCTGCGGTCGCAGCCGCTTGCCTCCGGAGGAGCAGCGGTCGAGGGCCGACCACAGCTCGTCGATGCCGGGACCGAGTGACCGGGCGCGGAGGCGGCCGCTCTCGAGCCACCGGCGCAGCTCGGCCTCGAGGGCCGGCGAGGACGGGGGAGCCATACCAGAAAGTACCTCGCGAACCTTCAGGCCCGTTCCTCCGCCGCCGGGGTCCACCTGACGTCTCGCGCCTCGACCCCCGGCCCCGAGTCCTCCGGGTCGGTCCGGCGCTCGCGAAGGAGGGTCGACAGCCGTGCCGTCGCGACGGCGGCGCCGGCGCCCAGCCACCCGGCGAGGACGTCGACGACGTAGTGCTCGCCGGTGTAGACGAGCGTCCAGGCCATGAGCAGGGCGTAGCCGCAGGTCGCCACGCGCCACCACCAGCGCGAGCCGGGCCAGAGGAAGACCGCGAGGAGCGCGGGGACCGCCGCATGCAGGGAGGGCATCGCGGCCACCGGGTTGCTGTCACCCTGCAGCCCTTCCAGGGCGGCGCCGACCGGCTCGAGACCGAGGCCCTCCCATCCGAAGGCGGACAGCCGCTCGACCGGCTCGACGACCCCGAGGTCGGCGGCGAGCCAGGGCGGTGACGCGGGGAAGAGCATGTAGGTCGCGATCGAGGCGAGGGTCAGGACGAGCACCGACGTCACCCAGCCGGCGAACCGCTGCCGCGCGAGGAACCACAGGCACCCGGTGGCGACGGGCAGCGCGACGTAGTGCGTCACGTAGACGACCGAGGCGACGACGTCCCACCACTGCGCCTCGGGGCGCAGGAGCAGGTCCTGCAGCCAGACGGTGGGGAGGGTGCCGAAGGTCGCGCGGTCGGCGGCGGCCGGCCAGATGATCTGCAGGCCCGCGCCGAGGCGGTTGACCTCGCCCTCGGTGAGCTCGCCGTGCGACAGCGGGGCACTCACCCACTGGGCGACGGCATACGCGACGAGGATGACCGAGAGGGGCGAGAGGGCGATGAGGAGCTGGGCCCACGCGGGACGCTCGGAGGCAGGGTCCTGACCTGGGGGGCGCTCCTCCCCCTCCGCGGTCGCCGCTCTGTTGTCGGCGGCCGTGGGATCCATGGACACAGTGTGCGTCAGCGGTGGCCCGGGAGGAGGATCTGGCGGACCTCGGTCCCCGCGTGCAGCCGGTCGAGCGCTGCGTTGACGTCGTCGAGCGGCACCGAGCGCGAGGTGACGAGGGCGTCCGCGGGCAGCAGCCCCGCGGCATACAGGTCGAAGAGCCGAGGCAGGTCGCGGCGCGGCACGGCCGAGCCCATGTAGGAGCCGAGGATCGACTTCTCCTCGCCGACGAGCGAGGCGATGGGCACGTCCACCGTGTGCCGCGGGTGGGGGAGCCCGGCGACGACGACGCGGCCGCCGACCCGGGTGGCCGCATAGGCCGTGGCCAGCGCGGCCGGGTGTCCGGCCGCCTCGACCGCCACGGTGACCCCGCCCCCGGTGAGCTCGCGGACCCCCTCGACGGCGTCGTCGCCCGCGAGGACACCGTGGGTGGCGCCGACCGCGAGGGCCGACGCGAGCTTGGACTCGACGGTGTCGACGGCGATCACGGGATGGGCGCCGGCGAGTGCCGCGGCCATGACGGCGGAGATGCCCACACCTCCGAGCCCGACGACCACGACCGAGTCGCCCGGACGGACCGCGGCGGTGTTGAGGACCGCGCCCGCGCCGGTGAGCACCGCGCACCCGAAGACCGCGGCGAGCTCGAGCGGCACGTCGTCGGGGACGGGCACGAGCGAGCGCGGCGAGACGACGGTGAGCTCGGAGAAGGCCGAGACGCCGAGGTGGTGGTGCAGCTCGGCACCGGACGCGTCACGGAAGGGGCGGCGGCCGGTGACGAGCCGGGCCTCGCGGTTCGCGGCCTGGGCGTCGGCGCACCGGACGGGGTGGCCGGCGGCACACTCGGCGCAGGTGCCACAGGACGGCACGTAGGAGCAGACGACCCGGTCGCCCGGCGCCACGTCCGTGACGCCGGACCCGACCTCTTCGACGACCCCCGCCGCCTCGGCCCCAGCACCATCGGCAGCGGTCGCGGCCGGTCGCCGTTGACGACGGAGAGGTCGGAGTGGCACAGGCCCGCGGCGGCGATGCGCACGAGGACCTCGCCGGGGCCGGGCCCGTCGAGCTCGACCTCCTCGACCGAGAGCGGGGCCGACTCGGCGAAGGGCAGGTCCCCGGTCGACCGTCGCAGCACCGCGGCCCTCGTCGTGATGCTCATCGGTGCCTTCCGTCTGGTCCATCGGGGTCGGTCGGATGGTGCCCATTGTTCACACCGCTCCGGTCCGAAGGCTGGGGAGCGCCGGACCGGGGTTCGGTGACACAGTGTGCGGATGGCTGACGGTGGGGTCGCTGGGCTGGTGCTCGCGGCGGGGGCGGGGCGGCGCATGGGCGGGCCCAAGGCCCTGCTGCGGCTCTCGCCGTGCGGACCCTCGCTGGTCGAGAGGGCGATCGACCGGCTGCACGCGGCGGGGGTGGGCGAGGTTCACGTCGTCGTCGGGTCGGCAGCCGCCAGCGTCACCGTGCACGCGGAGCACGCCGGCGGGGTCGTCGTCGAGGCGACCGACTGGGACGAGGGGATGGGCGCCTCGCTGCGCCGAGGGCTCGAGGTCCTCGACAGCACCGACGCCGAGGCGGTGCTGCTCATGCTCGTGGACCTGCCCGACGTGTCGTCCGACGTGCACGTCCGGTTGCTCGCCTCCGCGGGCGGCGACCTGACCGACGTCCTCGTGCGGGCGGCATACGGAGGGGTTCCCGGGCACCCGGTGCTCCTCGGGCGAGAGCACTGGAAGGGGGTGTGCGAGAGCGCCGTCGGCGACCACGGCGCCCGCGACTACCTCGCCTCGCAGCAGCCGCGCCTCGTCGAGTGCGCCGACCTCGCCACCGGGCGCGACATCGACCGGCCCGCTGACGTCTGACCCCGTCCGTGTGACGATGCACGGTATGGACCTCGCCCCCGGGAGCACCGCCACCGCAGCCGACCTGCGCGCCGCGCTCGAGGCCACCGGCTACCTCGTCGACGACGACCTCGCGACGATCGCCTGGCTCGCCACCCGGCTGTCGCGTCCCCTGCTCCTCGAGGGCGAGCCCGGCACCGGCAAGACCGCGCTCGCCGAGGCGCTCGCGGCTGCCGCGGGCGTGCCGCTCATCCGGCTCCAGTGCCACGAGGGCATCGACGCGAGCCAGGCGCTCTACGACTGGGACTTCCCCCGCCAGATCCTCCACCTGCGCGCGGTCGAGGCCGTCGACGGCGCCGGGGCCAACGGCACCGGATCGCTCGCCGAGGTCGAGGCGGGTCTCTTCGAGGAGCGCTTCCTCGTCGCCCGTCCCATCCTGCGTGCGCTGCGCGAGGCCCCTGCCGTGCTCCTCGTCGACGAGATCGACCGGGCCGACGACGAGTTCGAGGCGTTCCTCCTCGAGGTCCTCTCGACGTGGCAGGTGAGCATCCCCGAGCTCGGCACGGTGCGCGCCTCGGTGCCGCCGCTCGTCGTCCTCACCTCCAACCGCACCCGCGAGGTCCACGACGCGCTCAAGCGACGCTGCCTCTATCACTGGCTCGAGCACCCCTCTCTCGAGCGCGAGCTCGCGATCGTGCGGTCGCGGGCACCCGAGGTGGCCGAGGCGCTGGCGGCTCAGGTGGTCCGAGTCGTGCACGCCGTGCGCGACGACACCGAGCTCGTCAAGCCGCCCGGCGTCGCCGAGACCCTCGACTGGGCCCGGGCGCTGCACGAGCTCGGCGTGCGCGACCTCGACACCGCCTCGGCCGCTGCCTCGCTCGGCGTCGCGGTCAAGTACCGCGAGGACGCCGACCGCGTCCGCGCCTCGCTCGACCGGATCCTCGCCCGGTGACGTCGTGACCACCACCCGCGCTCCCGAGGAGGTGCTCCTCGGCTTCGCGCGCGCCCTGCGCGCCGCCGGCGTCCCCGTCACCGCCGATCGCGAGCGCACCTACCTCCTCGCCGTCGCCACCGTGGGCCTCGAGGACCGCGCGGCGGTGTATTCCGTCGGGCGGGCCACGCTCTGCGGCTCGCCTGCCGACCTCGAGCGCTACGACCTCGTGTATGCCGTGTGGTTCGGTGCCGAGCGCCCCGCTGCTGCGCGTCGCGCGCCCTCGACGCGGCCACCGGCCTCGATGGCCGACCTGCGCGACGGGCGCGACGACGGCTCTGGCGTGGAGCCGGACGAGCCCAGGGCGGACGACGTCCGAGCACAGGCGAGTGCGATGGAAGTGTTGCGGCACAGGGACATCGCCACGATGTCGGCTCGTGAGCGTGCTGCCCTGGCCCGGATATTCGCCGGGCTGAGGCCGCGTCCGCCGCGCCGCCGCACGCACCGCTGGACGGCTGCCCCGCGCGGCCGTGTCGACGCCCGCGCCACGATGCGCGAGATGGTCCGGCGCCATGGCGAGCCGGGTCCGGTCCGATGGCGGACCCAGGCCGAGCGCCCGCGCCGGGTCGTCGTCCTCCTCGATGTCTCGGGGTCGATGAGTGCGTATGCCGACTCCTTGCTCCGTCTCGCCCACGCCTGGTGCCGGTCGGCCGGACCCGTGGAGGTCTTCACGGTTGGGACGCGGCTCACCCACGTCACCGTCGCCCTGCACCAGCGCGACCCCGACCGCGCGCTCGTCGCCACGGGCCGCACCATCCCCGACTGGTCGGGCGGCACGCGGCTCGCCGACGGGCTCAAGGCGTTCCTCGACCTGTGGGGGCGCCGGGGCATGGCGCGCGGCGCCGTGGTCGTCCTCGTGAGCGACGGGTGGGAACGCGGGGACCCCGAGGGCCTCGCGGAGCAGATGCGGCGGCTGCGTTCGCTCGCGCACCACGTCGTCTGGGCCAACCCGCACCGCGGCCTCGACGCCTACGAGCCGGTCCAGCAGGGCATCGTCGCTGCGCTGCCGCACGTCGACTCCTTCGTCCCCGGCCACTCGATGGCCGCGTTCGCCGACCTGCTGGACGTGGTGGCCGATGCGTGAGGTGCTGCGCGAGCTGCGCGCGTGGTGGGAGGCGGGTGAGCCTGTCGCGATGGCCACGGTCGTCGACACCTTCTCGTCGTCGCCACGCCCGCCGGGTGCGTCGATGCTCGTCGGACCGGACGGCACCGTCGTCGGCTCGGTCTCCGGGGGCTGCGTCGAGGGTGCCGTCCACGACGTCGGTCTGGACGTCCTTGCCTCTGCCACACCGGAACTCGCGCACTACGGCGTCTCGGACGAGACGGCATACGGGGTGGGTCTCACGTGTGGGGGCGAGCTCGACGTCTTCGTCGAGAAGGTGACACCGGAGTCGTTCCCGGAGCTCGGCGAGGTCGCCGACGACATCGAGGCCGGGCGGCCGGTGGCGGTCGCGACCGTCGTCGCCCACCCGGACCCGGCATGGGTCGGCCGGCGGCTCGTCGTGCGACCGGACTCGGCGTCGGGGAGCCTCGGGCTCGACCGGGCCGACGCCGCCGTCACCGACGACGCCCGGGGCCTGCTCGACCACGGCACGACCGAGACCCTCACCTACGGGCCGGAGGGGGAGCGGCGCGGCGAGGGGATGCGGGTCTTCGTCGCGTCCTACGCGCCGCGCCCGCGGATGATCGTCTTCGGCGCCATCGACTTCGCGGCGGCGGTCGCCGAGATGGGCGCCTTCCTCGGGTATGCCGTCACGGTGTGCGACGCGCGTCCGCTCTTCGCGACGCCGGCCCGGCTGCCGGCGGCCGACGAGGTCGTCGTGTCCTGGCCGCACACCTACCTGCGCGACGAGGCCGGTGCGGGACGGGTCGACGCCCGGACCGTGCTGTGCGTGCTCACCCACGACCCGAAGTTCGACGTGCCGCTGCTCGAGGTCGCACTGCGGCTCCCCGCGGTCGCCTACGTCGGCGCGATGGGCTCACGCCGCACGCACGAGGACCGGATGCGGCACCTGCGCGAGGCTGGGCTCACCGAGGAGGAGCTGTCGCGGCTGTCGTCGCCGATCGGGCTCGACCTCGGTGGCCGGACCCCGCAGGAGACGGCGGTGTCGATCGCGGCCGAGATCGTCGCGCTGCGCTGGGGTGGCGCCGGCGACCGGCTGAGCGAGCGGCAGGGGCCGATCCACCCCTGACCCACCCGGCTCCTGCGACTTCTTGCCCGGATGCGACACGCTCGCTGGCGCTCGCTGTCGCATCCGAGCAAGAAGTCGAAGGACGGTGCGCGGGGGCGGTGCGACTTCTTGCCCCGTTGCGACACGCTCGCTGGCGCTCCCGTGTCGCAACGGGGCAAGAAGTCGGGGTCAGGCGGCGCGGTCGTAGGCGCGGGGGTCGTTGGCCTCGAGGTCGTGGACGATGCGGCGGACGTCGGCGTCGGAGTCGACGTGGTGGCGGAAGTCGTCGGACCACGGGGCGGTCTGCTGGCGACGGTTGCTCCGCTCGAGCGCCCAGACGAAGAGGGCGACGAGGATCAGCGCGGGGCCGACGGGGGCGATGTCTGCAAGGAATGTGCTCATGGCACAAGTTTGCTGCCCGACCATATCCTGCCACGAGTGGCAGGACTGCCCGTCTTGCACAAGATGCTGCCAACCTGTCATCCTGCGGGGATGACCCTGCGTTCCGTCGCCGTCGTGCTCCAGGATCCCGTCGCGCTCTTCGAGTTCGGGGTGCTGTCCGAGGTGTTCGGCATGGACCGCACCGACGACGGCGTGCCGCCCTTCGACTTCCGGGTCTGCGCCGAGGACCCGAGAACGCCGCTGACGACCGACGTCGGCGTGTCCCTCACCGCGACCCACGGGTTGGAGGCGACCGCGGACGTCGACCTCGTCGCGATCCCGGCCAGCCCCACGGCATACACGCCGTCCGAGGCGGTCAAGCAGGTGGTGCGCGACGCGGTCGACCGGGGCGCCCACGTCCTCTCGGTGTGCTCCGGTGCGTTCACGCTCGCGGCGGCCGGAGTGCTCGACGGGCGCGAGTGCACGACGCACTGGATGCACACCGACCGGCTGGCCGCGGACTACCCGCTCGCCCGGGTCAACCCCGACGTCCTCTATGCCCACGACGGCAACGTCATCACGAGCGCGGGCACGGCCGCCGGCATCGACGCCTGCCTCCACCTCGTGCGCAGCGAGCACGGGGGAGCGGTCGCCAACCGGATCGCACGACGGATGGTCGTCTCGCCGCACCGCGACGGCGGGCAGCGCCAGTTCATCGACCGGCCGGTGCCCGTCACCGAGGCCGACAGCCTGGGGCCGGTGCTCCAGTGGATGCTCGAGCACCTCGACGAGGCGCACACCGTCTCGGCCCTCGCGCGGAGGGCGTCGATGTCGTCGCGGACGTTCGCGCGGCGGTTTGTCTCCGAGACGGGCACGACGCCGCACCAGTGGGTCACCGACCAGCGGGTGCTGCGGGCGCGCGAGCTCCTCGAGGAGACCGACCTGTCGATCGAGCAGATCGCGGGTGACGTCGGCTTCGGGTCTGCCGCGTTGCTGCGTCACCACTTCTCGCAGTGCACCGGGCTCACCCCGACCGTCTTCCGGACGCGGCACCGCTCCCCGGCCTGAGCCGAGGAGCGGTGCGGCGACTGTTTGCGTCCGCACCTCTGGTGGCTTGGCCGTCACCTTGCCGGACGCAAGACTGCGGCGACTGCTTGCGTCCGCAACTCTGGCGCTGATGGCCACCAGAGGTGCGGACGCAAGCGAGTCAGGGTGTCACTTCGGTGCGTTCGGCACGAGGCACATCACCGACGCGGAGCGGTTGCCCGACCCGTCGACGGCCCACACCTCGGCGTCGCCGCGACCCTTGAGGTTCCACTCGACGACACCGTCGCCGGGCTTCTGGCTGGGCTTGGCGCCGTTGGCCTCGACGTACTTGATGTCGGTGTCGACGGCGAACGGTCCCCACGTCGTCGAGCTGCCCGAGTCCTTGACGAAGAGGTCGAGGTCGCCGGCCGGCCACACGTCGTCGGTGGCGACGAGCCGGTAGAAGCCGTCCTGGTTCTGGCCCTGACCCCCGTTGCCGGGAGCGCCCGGGACGTCACCGTCCGGGTTGGTCGACTCGACACATCGCGCGACGGGCGGCGTCGTGTCCTGCCACAGCTTGGAGACCGACCGGGTCGTCTCGTCGCCGTTGATCGTCGCGGTCGCCGAGATCGTGTCGGTGCCGAGCGAGGCCGGCTCCTTCGGCACGGTGTAGGTGAACGTCACGACTCCCGACGCGTCGGTCTCGCACGAGGCGGGGGCACAGGTGCCCGCGTCACCGGCGTTGGGACCGGCCGAGATCGAGAACGCCACCAGGTGGCCGCCGAGGTCGGAGGCCGGTCCGGTGACCGTCGCGGTCACGGTGTGCGTGTCGTCGCTGCCGAGCTCGTTCGTCGCCGTCGGCGGCGTGAGCGCGAAGGCGAAGACCGAGAAGCTCTCACACCGCGTCACCGAACCCGTGGCGGTCGGGTCGCTCGCGGGGCCGACGCCGGTCGCCGTCGCGCAGACCTCATGCAGGCCGGGAGCGAGGTTGTCGCCGGGGGCGGTCCACGTGATGTCGGCCGGTCCCGCGGTCGGCAGCGCGGTGCTCGTCGTGGCGGGGACGGGGTTGCCGTCGAGGGTCACGGTGAGCCCGGTGAGGGTCGTGGCGGTGACGTTCTTGATGACGTTCGGCAGGTTGGCCGGGTTCGGCACCGCGAAGCACGTCGTGCCGCTCGCGGCTGCCATCTGGTCGAGCGTCCCGACCGAGCCGCCCCCACAGGAGCTGCCCGCCCCGACGGCGAACGGATAGATGGTCGCGCCCGCCGCCACCGCGGTGAGTGCAGAGGTGAACTGCGCGCTCGTCCCCGCGTTGGACTCGCCGTCGGACAGGAAGACGACGTTGACCTGGGTCCCCGACGCCGCAGCGACGAGCGACTGTGCCGCTTGGAGGCCGGCGGCGTAGTTCGTGGCCGCGTCGCCGACGTTCTTCGTCGTGAACAGGTTGATCCGACCGGCCTGCAGCGAGCTGATGACCTGGTCGACCTCGGGGCTGGCGGGGTCGATGAACTGCTGGTCGCCCGCCGCGGAGGACATGTCGGCCGTGGCAGAGCCGCTGCCGAAGGCCGCGAGCCCGCTCTCGAGCGCGGAGCCGTCCGTGACGACGAGGTCGTTGAGCCCGGCGACCGCGACCTTCTCGCAGGTGAGGATGGTGCGGGTCGAGTCGCAGGGAAGGTCGGTGCTGCCGGAGACGTCGACGACGTAGATCCAGCTCGTGCTCGGTGCACCGGTCGCGATGCTGGCCGTGCCCGACAGTGGCACGTCGACGGTGCTCGCGCCCTCCGGCACGAGGAACGAGTCGCCGTCGACCGGCGACGTGACACCCACGGTGAGCGCGGCGCCGTTGGGGAGGCTCCCCGACGACGACCCGGCCACGGCCGCGGGCACGACGAGAGCGGCGACCGCGAGTGCGGCACCGCCCGTGAGACAGGCGCGTCGGCGCGCCCGAGCTGGTGAGCTCATGATGAATCCCCTTCTGTGTCTGACGACCGCTGCCCGTCCCCCGACGGGCGGCGTCGCGGCCGCTGACGGGAAGGAGGCCCGCACGCGGCCCCAGATACACGCCCCACGGCATACGACTGGACCCGTATGCCGTTCGCTCATCTTCACGAGATCTCCACAGGTCGCGCCCACGCGCCGTGCAGCAAGGCTCCTACTGTCGGTGCCATGACAGGAACAGGTGCGGGGACCGGCGGCCAGGCGAAGGCGACCGTGCTCGTCGTCGAGGACGAGCCGACGATCAACCAGGCCGTCACCGACCGTCTCCGCGCCGAGGGCTACGCCGTGCACCAGGCCCACGACGGCCCCGGCGCCGTCGAGGCGTTCGGCGAGCACGACCCAGACGTCGTCGTCCTCGACGTCATGCTGCCCGGGTTCGACGGGCTCGAGGTGTGCCGTCGCATCCAGGCGATCCGCCCCGTGCCGGTCCTCATGCTCACCGCCCGGGACGACGAGACCGACATCCTCGTCGGGCTCGGCGTCGGCGCCGACGACTACGTCACCAAGCCCTTCCGCATGCGCGAGGTCGTCGCCCGCATCCACGCCCTGCTGCGGCGGGTCGAGCGGGCCGCCGAGCTCGCGTCGGTGCCCGCGCCGACGACCCAGCTAGGTGCCGTGAGCATCGACGGACCGGCACGCCGCGTCATGGTCGAGGGCGCCGAGGTCCACCTCACCCCGCTCGAGTTCGACCTGCTCGCCGCGTTGGCCGCCCACCCGGGCGCCGTCCGCTCGCGCGAGCAGCTCATGAGCGAGGTCTGGGGCTGGTCGGACGCGTCCGGCACCCGCACCCTCGACAGCCACGTCAAGTCGCTGCGCGCCAAGATCGGCGCGAGCCGCGTCCGCACCGTCCACGGCGTCGGCTACGCCCTGGAGACGACGTGAACACCGTCGAACCCCTCGAGGGCGTCGGCTCGATCAAGGCCAAGCTCGGCCTCCTCGTCGGCGCGAGCTGCGTCGTCGCCGCGCTCTTCGCCACGATCGGCGACCGCGCGGGAATTCCGTTGTGGCTCACCCTTCCTGTGACGGTCGCGGCGGCCCTGGCCGTGGTGCAGTGGCTCGCCCGGGGGATGACCGCGCCCCTGCGCGAGATGACCTCGGCGGCGAGCCGTATGGCGGCCGGTGACTACGCCCAGCGCGTCTCGACCGCGTCGACCGACGAGGTCGGCCAGCTCGCCCGCGCCTTTAACGCCATGTCGTCGGACCTCGCCTCCGCCGACTCCCAGCGCCGCCAGCTCATCGCCACGGTGTCGCACGAGCTCCGCACGCCGCTCACGGCGCAGCGCGCGCTCCTCGAGAACCTCGTCGACGGGGTCGTTCAGCCGGACGATGCAGCGCTCAGGGGTGCGCTGACCCAGTCCGAACGCCTGAGCGACCTCGTCGGCGACCTCCTCGACCTCTCCCGCATCGACGCCGGCGTCGCCCCGCTGCGGCTCGAGGAGGTCGGTGTGGTGGCGTTGTTGCGTGGGGCGGTCGCCGAGGCGGAGCTCGGCTCCCGCACCGTCCGTCACGTATGCCGTGTGGTCCCCGAGGACCTCACGGTCACCGCCGACCCCGCTCGCCTCGCGCAGCTCGTCGCGAACCTCCTCGACAACGCCGCCCGGCACAGCCCTCCCTATGGTGAGATCCGGCTCACCGCAACGGCGCTCGACGACGACTCGTGGTCGCTCGAGGTCGTCGACGACGGCCCCGGCATCCCCGCCGACAAGGCGGCCAGCGTCTTCAGCCGCTACGGCACCGGCGACGACTCAGGTGGAGGGACGGGCCTCGGCCTTGCCATCGCCGCCTGGGTGTGCGAGCTGCACGGCGGCTCGGTCTCCGTCCTTCCCACCCCGCCGGGCGGCAGGGGAGCGCGACTGCGCGCGGTGCTGCCACGGCATACCCGATCCCGCGTGCGCGAGGCGAGCCTGCCGACCGCCCCACCGACCTCGGAGGTCACGATGACGACGACTCCCGCCCAGCCGCCGGCGCAGCCCGCCCAGCCTGCCGCGGTGGCTGGTCCCGGCACGACGGTCGCGAGGCCCGGGCCGCCGCCGTTCACCGACCAGCTCTTCGGCAAGTTCTGGCCCGAGTCGGGTCTTGGCCCTCAGCCGGCGCTGCTCATCGGTGCCCTGCTCATCGGTCTGCTCGCGTCGATCCTGCTGCCGGACAGGCGGATCGGGCTCGCGGCCGGTCTCGTGACGTTCGCGGCGGCGGCGCTCATCCTCTGGCCGTCGCAGAGCAGTGGCAGCCCGTGGAGCATTGCGTGCGTCGCCGTCGGGGTCGGTCTCACGGCGATGACGTTCGTGCGGGCCACCGAGTGGATCGCCGTCCTGGCGGTGCTCATCGCGGCCCTGCTGCTCGCGGCGACGGTGACGCGGGCGCGCTCGTTCGTCAGCATCCCGCTGTCGGCGATGTCGTGGGTGCTCGCCGGGCTGCGCGGCTTGCCGCTGCTCGGGCGCACGCTCACGGCGACGAGCCGCACGCCGCTGCTGTGGCCGGTGCTGCGCACGGTCGCGATCGCGGCGGTCGGGCTCGTCCTCTTCGGCGGGCTCTTCGCATCCGGTGACGCGATCTTCGGGTCGTGGGCGCAGTCGCTCATCCCCGACCTGCGGTGGGACTCGATCATCGCCCGCATCTTCGTCTTCGTCTTCGTCGCCGGCATCGCGCTGGCCGGTGCCTACCTCTCGCTCAACCCGCCGCGCATCGCCGACCTCGACGTGCCGCGCGGTGCGCCGGTGCGGCACCGGTGGGAGTGGCTCGTGCCGCTCGGCGTCGTCATCGCCCTTTTCGCGATGTTCCTCGTCGCCCAGGCGGCGGCGATGTGGGGTGGGCACGAGTACCTCCGCGAGACGACCGGTCTCACGTATGCCGAGTACGTCCACCAGGGGTTCGGCCAGCTCACCACCGCGACGTTCCTCACCCTCGTCGTCGTCGGCATCGCGACCCGCAAGGCGGCTCAGGAGACGGCGTCCGACCGGATGGCGCTGCGGGTCTCGCTGCTCGCGCTGTGCACCCTCACGCTGGCGGTGGTGGCCTCGGCGCTCTACCGGATGTCGCTCTACCAAGAGGCCTACGGCTACACCGTGCTCCGCGTCTTCGTCGACGGCTTCGAGCTCTGGCTCGGGCTCATCGTCGTCTTCATGATGGTCGCGGTCGTGCGGCTCAAGGGCACGTGGGTCCCGCGGGCGGCGCTGCTCTCCGGGGCGCTCTTCTTCCTCGGCTTCGGCCTGATGAACCCCGACGCCTGGGTGGCGACGCGCAACATCGAGCGGTTCGCCGCGACGGGCGAGCTCGACACCTACTACCTCGCCGGGCTCGGGGTCGACGCGACGCCGGCGATCCTCGAGGGGCTCGACGACAAGCAGGCGGCCTGCGTCGTCACGTGGCACATGGAGAAGAGCGACGACCGCGACGACGACCTGCTCGAGTGGAACCTCGGCCGGGCTCGGGCGTTCGACGCCGCCGAGGGCAGGGACCTCACGGTGGACCCGACGTTCTGCCGCACCTTCGGTGAGGGCTTCGTCCCCACCGGGACCCGCTCCGAAGTCTTCGACTGACAGACGGAAACCCCGACTTATTGCCCAAAGGGGACAGTTTCGGCCGCTCTGAGCGCCCCGAACTGTCCCCTTTGGGCAATAAGTCGCCGAGGAGGTGGGCGGGGGATGGGCGGAAGGGGCGGGCTGAGGTGGGCGAACGGCATACTCGGCGCATGTCCTCCGATGCGCTCGACTCCTCACACGCGCTCGACGCGACGACGGTGCTCGTCCTCAACGGACCCAACCTCAACCTGCTCGGCGAGCGCGAGCCCGACATCTACGGCCACGACACGCTCGCCGACGTCGAGCAGCTGTGCAAGGGCGCGTGCGACGCCGCCGGGTTGACGCTCGACTTCCGGCAGACCAACTCCGAGGGCACGCTCATCGACTGGGTCCAGGAGGGGCGGCACGGGATCGCGGGCATGGTCGTCAACGCGGCCGGCTATACCCACACGTCGGTCGCGCTGCGCGACGCGCTCTCGGCGGTCACGGTGCCGAAGGTCGAGGTCCACATCAGCGACATCTCGAAGCGCGAGGAGTTCCGGCACTTCTCCTACCTCACCGACGTCACCGACCACCACGTCATCGGCCGCGGGGTGCCGGGCTACGTCGAGGCCATCGTGTGGGTGGCGGCGCGACGGTGACCGACCTCCCGGCCCGGTGGCGCAGCGATGAGTGGCGGGCCGAGCTCGAGGGGTGGCTCGTGCCCGCGATCGAGGCGACGGGACGGCGGGTCACGGGACCGCTCGTCCAGGAACGTGTCAGGTTCTGGTCGACGGTGCTCACCGTCGAGACCGACCACGGCAAGGTCTGGGTCAAGGAGAACGCGCCGTCGCAGGCGTTCGAGGCCGCGCTGGCGCAGGTCGTCGAGGAGGTCGTGCCCGGGACCGGCGCGCCCATCGTCGCCGTCGAGCCCGACCGGGGCTGGCTCGCCACCGCCGACCTCGGAGCGCCGATGTGGCACGACGACACGGTGCCGCCGCTGGAGAGCTGGGTGGCAACGGCACGGCAGTACGCCACGGCGCAGCGGTTGCTCGCCGACCACGAGGACCGGATGCTGGCGTCCGGTCTCAGCCGCTTCGCCAGCGAGCCTGAGCGGGTCGTCGCGTGGTGCGAGGCGTTGCTGTCGAGCCTGCTCGGCCTGCCCGCGGACGACCCGCGACGTCCCACGACCGACGAGGTGTCGCAGGTCCGGGACGGGCTGGGTCGGGTCGAGGAGGCAGCTGCGGCGCTCGAGGCGAGCGGGCTGCCCCACTCGCTCCAGCACAACGACCTGCACCTGCGGAACGCCTTCCCGCTCGGCGACGGCGCGGCCATCATCGACCTCGGCGACGCCCTGTGGGCGCACCCGCTCACCGTGACCCGGATCCCGATGTGGATCCTGCGCAGCCGCGGTGACCTCGCACCCGACCATCCGGACCTGCGGGCAGTCGAGGACGCCTTCCTCGAGCCGTGGGCCGACGTGGGCGACGCCGGTGGTGTCGAGTCGTTGAGGGCACTGTTGCCGGCCGCCGACCGGATCTCGTGCCTGCACCGGGCCGAGTCGTGGCGGCGGCTCATGGGCGATGTGCCGTTCAGGTGCGTCGACGAGGTCTTCCAGCGCTCGGTCACCGAGTGGCTCGTGGACGCGACGGCGCCCGACCCCTACTCCTCGGCCATCGCCCGCTGAGACTTCGCGCCTCCTCCCACATGAGGTGCGCAGGCGCTACGTTGGCCCCACGCCGGATCCACGGGCAGCAGGGGAGGCACGCATGGTCTACATCGTCGTCGGGATCGTCGTCGGGATCGGGCTGCTCGCGTGGTTCCTCAGTCGGCGCGACTCCTCCAGTCACGCGCAGGACCCGTGGCACTCGTCGGCGGACGCGCAGGCTCCGTTCCGCCAGGAGGGCAACGGCGGCAGCTTCGGCAGCGGCTCCTACACCGGCGGCGGCAACACCTGACTCCGGGTTTCACTCCTGTCCAAAGGTCACCACGACCGCTAGGTTGAGCCCACGCTGGACGTTCCAGCAGCAGGGGAGGCAGTCATGTGGCAGCTCATCGTCGGTTTCGTCGTCGTCGTAGCCCTGCTTGCGTGGGTGCTCCATCGACGCGGCAACTCGGGCCTGAGCGGCAGTCCGGCGCGGGACTCGGTCGAGGGTTCCTTGGGATCGTCCCGCCATGAGGGTTATGGCGGCGGCTTCGGCGGCACCAACCCCTGAGACCGTCAGGTCGAACCCGCCTACTGCTGAGGCACGATCTGCTGCAGCGTCCAGTGGTTGCCGTCAGGGTCGGCGAATCCGACGAACCGGCCCCACGCCTGCTCTTCGACCTCACTTGCGTCGACCCCGGCCTCCAGCAGCGCCGCCCGCGTCGCATCGGCGTCGTCGATGACGACCTGGACGTTGCGCAGCGACCCCGGCTCGTCCTCGCTGATCCCCTCACCGAACGCGATCGAGCACGCCGAGCCCGGCGGAGTCACCTGCACGAACCGCAGCCCCTCCTGCACGGTGTAGTCGTGGTCGACGTTCCACTTGAGCTTGCCCTCATAGAACTCCTTCGCCCGGTCGGTGTCCGAGACGGGCACGAAGATGAGCTCGATGCGGTAGTCCATGGCTGTTCCCCTGTCGACTCGCCACCCGGACGCCGTCGTCCGAGCACTAAGGACGACGCTAGACCCGCCCACCGACAGCGGCACCTCCAGACTGGACCCGCCCCCGAAGGCGCCGACCACCAGCCCAGACCCTTCGTGACTTCCGGGTAGTTAGTAGGACGTCCTACTATTTCTCCCATGACTGCGACGTCGCCCCAGGCTCCCGAGCTCCACGTGCCCACGAACCCGGTGCGCATCGTCACCGCCTCCAGCCTGTTCGACGGGCACGACGCGTCGATCAACATCATGCGGCGGATCATGCAGAGCCAGGGCGCCGAGGTCATCCACCTCGGTCACAACCGCTCCGTGCAGGAGGTCGTCGACGCGGCGATCGAGGAGGACGTCCAGGGCGTCGCCGTGAGCTCCTACCAAGGCGGCCACGTCGAGTACTTCGAGTACCTCGTCCAGCTCCTCCGCGAGGCGGGCGCCGGCCACGTCAAGGTCGTCGGCGGTGGCGGCGGCGTCATCGTCGCCGACGAGATCGCGCGGCTGCGCGAGGCCGGCGTGACGATCTTCAGCCCCGAGGACGGCCAGCGCCTCGGCCTCGTCGGCATGATCAACACCGTCATCAAGGACTGCGACACCGACCTGTATGCCGTCCGCTCGGCTTCCGTCGCCGGTGTCCTCTCGGGCGACCGGGCCGCCGTCGCCCGTGCCATCACCGGCGCCGAGACAAGCAAGCTCAGCGACGAGGACCGCGCCGAGCTCACCAAGGCAGCCGAGGGCCGCCACGTTCCCGTCCTCGGCATCACCGGCACCGGCGGCTCGGGCAAGTCGAGCCTCACCGACGAGCTTGTCCGCCGCCTGCGCGTCGACCAGCAGGACAAGCTCCGCGTGGCCGTCGTCGCCGTCGACCCGACCCGCCGCAAGGGTGGCGGCGCCCTCCTCGGCGACCGCATCCGGATGAACTCGCTCGACGGTGATCGCATCTTCTTCCGCAGCCTCGCGACCCGCGGCGGCCGCGAGGTGCCCGAAGCGCTCGAGGACGTCATCACGATCCTCAAGGCGGCGGCATACGACCTCATCGTCATCGAGACGCCCGGCATCGGTCAGGGCGACGCCGCGATCGTGCCGTTCGCCGACGTGTCGATGTATGTCATGACGCCAGAGTTCGGCGCGCAGAGCCAGCTCGAGAAGATCGACATGCTCGACTTCGCCGACCTCGTCGCCATCAACAAGTTCGAGCGGCGCGGCGCCATGGACGCGCTGCGCGACGTCGGCCGCCAGCTCGTCCGCAACCGCAACGCCTTCGGCAAGAAGCCCGAGGACATGCCGGTCTTCGGCACCTCCGCCGCGACGTTCAACGACGACGGCGTCACCGCGCTCTACCAGGAGCTGCGCAGCCTGCTCTCCGAGAAGGGACTCGAGTTCTCCGAGGGCGTCCTGCCGCCCGTCTCCGTGCGCCACTCGTCGGTGCTGCGCCAGATCGTGCCAGCTTCGAGGGTCAGGTACCTCTCGGAGATCGCCGACACCGTCCGTGGCTACCACTCACAGACCGAGGCGTATGCCGCCCACGCCCGTCGCGTGCAGCGGCTCGAGTTCGTGGACGACGAGCTCGCTGCGGCCGGTCACGAGGATCACGCCGTCGATGCTCTGCTTGTCGAGGCGCGCAAGGCGCTGCCGACCGAGGTGGGCGAGGCGATCGAGAAGTGGCCCGCGACCGTCGAGGCGTATGCCGGTGACGAGCAGGTCGTGCGGATCCGCGACAAGGAGCTGCACACGTCGCTCGTCAAGGAGTCGCTGTCGGGCAACAAGATCCGCCGCGTCTCGGTGCCGTCGTTCGCCGACCACGGAGACCTCGTGTCGTTCCTGCGGCGCGAGAACCTGCCGGGCTTCTTCCCGTTCACCGCGGGCGTCTTCCCCTTCAAGCGCGACAACGAGGACCCGGCGCGCATGTTCGCCGGCGAGGGCGACCCGTTCCGCACCAACCGCCGCTTCAAGCTGCTGTCGGAGGGGCAGCCGGCGACCCGCCTGTCGACGGCGTTCGACTCGGTGACGCTCTACGGCCGCGACCCCGACCCACGCCCCGACATCTACGGCAAGGTCGGCACGTCCGGCGTCTCGGTCGCGACACTCGACGACATGAAGGCGCTCTACGACGGGTTCGACCTCACGTCGCCGTCGACGAGCGTCTCGATGACGATCAACGGCCCGGCGCCGACGATCCTCGCGTTCTTCCTCAACACGGTCATCGACGGCGAGATGGCGAAGTTCACCGAGCGCGAGGGGCGCGAGCCCAATGAGGAGGAGGCGGCCGGCATACGGGCGCTTGCTCTTGCGTCGGTGCGCGGCACGGTCCAGGCGGACATCCTCAAGGAGGACCAGGGACAGAACACGTGCCTGTTCTCGACCGAGTTCTCGCTGCGGATGATGGCCGACATCCAGGAGTGGTTCATCGAGCAGCAGGTGCGCAACTTCTACTCGGTGTCGATCTCGGGCTATCACATCGCCGAGGCCGGGGCGAACCCCATCAGCCAGCTCGCGTTCACGCTGGCGAACGGGTTCACGTATGTCGAGGCGTACCTCGCGCGTGGCATGGACATCAACGACTTCGCGCCGAACCTGTCGTTCTTCTTCTCGAATGGCATGGATCCCGAGTACTCGGTCATCGGTCGGGTGGCTCGCCGGATCTGGGCGGTGGCGATGCGCGAGAAGTACGGCGCCAACGAGCGGTCGCAGAAGCTGAAGTACCACGTGCAGACGTCCGGTCGGTCGCTGCACGCGCAGGAGATGGACTTCAACGACATCCGCACGACGCTGCAGGCACTCATCGCCATCTATGACAACGCGAACTCATTGCACACCAACGCTTTTGACGAGGCAGTGACGACCCCGGGGCCGGACTCGGTGCGTCGGGCGCTGGCGATCCAGATGATCATCAACCGTGAGTGGGGGCTCGCGATGAACGAGAACCCGCTGCAGGGGTCGTACGTCATCGACGAGCTGACCGACATGGTCGAGGCGGCGGTGCTGGCTGAGTTCGACCGGATCTCGGAGCGCGGCGGAGTGCTCGGGGCGATGGAGACCGGGTACCAGCGCGGCAAGATCCAGGACGAGTCGATGCTCTATGAGCACCGCAAGCACGACGGGTCGCTGCCGATCATCGGCGTCAACACGTTCCGCAAGCCCGACGCCGAGGGCGGCACGCCGCAGCACGTCGAGCTCGCGCGTGCGTCGGAGTCCGAGAAGGAGTCCCAGCTGGCCCGGGTCCGCGCGTATCGCGAGGCGCACTCGGTCGAGGCCGAGGAGGCGCTGGGCCGGCTGCGCGAGGCGGCGATGTCGGGTGACAACGTGTTCGCGGTGCTCATGGATGCGGCTCGGGTGTGCACGCTGCAGCAGGTGACCGACGCCTTCTTCGAAGTCGGGGGCCAGTACCGCCGCAACGTCTAGGAGGCAAGGCCGACCACTTCCGGCGCATCACTCCGCCCACAAAGACGCGGGGGTCTCCTCTTGGAGGGAGTTTCTGGTCGCTACCAGGGACGGCGGTCGCGCCGGACCACTACCCTTCAGGCTAGGGGAAGATAGCTGCGGACTTCGTGACCGACGACTGAACTGCGAACCGGCCACGATTGTCTTGGTGAAGTGGACTGGTGACTGAACAATAAACCCGTATAAACCATGTCCTTCGGCAAGGATCGAGCGTTGATGTCCGTTGACGAACCGAGAATGAATGATCGCCAAGTGCGCATTTACAACGCCCTGTTGGAGAGGGACCGTTCCGATCTGGCGGACATGTACCGATCAGCGTTGGATCTGCTCGCGACGACGGCCCTTGCAGGCAACGAGCGAACTCGGATCTCATACATCTGCCACTCGATGCGCGAAGTAATGAACCGAGTGCTCAGCGTCGTGGGAACCAGTCCGAATCCAACGATCAAGCCGTCTGCCGCGGTCCAGGTCCAAGCGCTGCCGGACGTTGTCGCACAGTATCCCGAACTGAACTTGGACGCAGAAAGCGAATCGGTCCCTGTACCCCAAGCAGTTGCGGCGATGTTCGATAAGCTCGTCAAAACGGCTATCCAAGAAAAGCGTCGTAGCCGTGACCACGTTGCGGCCCTGCTCACGGACGATGGAAATAGTGATCACGCCGCAGTGAAGCGCTGGGTGGAGGCGCGTGGCTTCTTTGTCGAGTGGACCCATCTCGAGGGAAGACAGCGCCACCAGTCTGAGCTGCCGGGTGACGGTGAGATCCGAGAACACATCGAGGTCTTCGAGGAGTTGCTTGACGGGGTGATGACCGACTTCTTTGCGCTGAGGCACTCAATCGATGATCTACTGAACGAGATCAATGCCAAGGTCGCGGAGGGCGGCGATGAGTGACTTCAACGCACCCAGGCCGGAGGACGTCCGGGCGGCGCTCCTCAAGATCCCGACCTTTCAACTTCGCCGTGTCTTCTATGAAGGACTCTTAAACCCCCACTGGGTTCGGCCGTTAGCGGAAGCCGGCGCCTTCTCATCCCCACCTGAGCCAGAAGCGACGGGCGATGGCTATGTACGTGACATCTACTGGCCCGAACTCTCATATTTGACCCGCATCGCCGCAACTCGCCCAACGGACGTTGTCGACGTCCTTCTAACCCTCAAGGAGAGCAACAACGCTTGGGTGCGTAGAGCGGTCTTCGAGATCGGGGCGAAGATTCCTGCTAGCGAGGGAAGACGCCTTCGACCACTGTTGGAGGCCTGGAAAACGACGGGCTTCGGTTGGCGGACTGATCCTCGCGAGTTGGTCTCCTTCGCGGTCACCCTCTTTGAAGGCGGGGAGCAGAGGACGGGGCGTTGGCTTGCCAACGTGCTCTTTGAGCCACGGGCGCCACGCACGGATGCCATGCTCAAGAAGCCTCATGTCGAACTTGAGGACTATTGGTACCAAGAGGAATTGCCACGGGTATTGACAGCGCTCGGGGACGACGCGCTTAAGGCGGCGACCGGGTGGCTCGCACGGTACGCCAGGTTGGCCGGTCACTCTGGTGCCGGTCGCGATTTCAGCGGGATGATTCGTCCGTCGATCCGCACTCGTGGCGATGCCCACCCCGATCCCGAGCACGCCTTGATCGACGCGGTGCGAGACCTGGCGTTGCCGGCGATGCTCAGGGAGCCAGAGTCGACACTGGAGGTACTGCTCAGTTCCCGGGTTCAGCTCTTGAGAAAGATCGCCATGCATGTGGTCGGCGAGGCGCTTCGAATACGGGCCGAGGAGGGCAGCGACGCGACACCCTTGGCCCGCATCGCCGAGCGGCTCCTGGGCGACTCCGCCGCCGATGACGCGTACCTGCGTGTGGAGTACGCGGAGTTGGCTCAGGCAGTGGCAAAGGTCGATCTCAACGCTTTGAACGTCATCAACGGGTTTATTGTCGCAGCCTACGAGGAGGACCTCCGGTGGATGAATGAGAGGTTGACCGAGCAAGACGCCTCTGCTGACGACGCTGAACCTCAAATCACCGAGCGGGCTGATCGCTACATGCATCACTGGCTTTCAGCGATCGGCGCAGATGCCCTCCCGCCGCAACTGCGTGACACTTTGGCGTCGCTGGATTCCAGGTTCGGCGTGTTCGAAAATCCACTAAATCCCCCTGGGCTGGTTACAGGGTGGACGGGACCGAACCCGTACCTGAGCCAGGACGAGATGGCGTCGATGGGTCCGCAGGAGCTCGTGGGTCAACTGGCGAGCTGGCACGACTCCGGAGATGGCTGGGGCCCGGAGCCGTCTCACGAGGGCCAAGGTAGGGAGCTGGCGGCCCTTCTCACTACCAATCCGTTCGCTGTGTCAGGAGTTGCTGATCTGGCTCTTCAACTCCGGCCAACGTACCTTCGGGCGATCCTCCAGGGTTGGGAAGCAGCCCTGAAGGCAGACCTGGAACTTGACTGGGCGCAAGTTGCTGACCTTGTCCGCGACGTCTTGGAGCATCGGATCGATTCTCCCTTCCCCGTGGAGGGCGGCGACTTTGACGACGACAAGGACTTCCGTGGAGCAAAGGGCGCCGCGATCAGTCTGCTCTCCGAGTTGGTGCAGGCGCGGAAAAGTTTGGCGATTCCCTCGGAGTCAGTTTTGCGATTTGCAGAGCTGCTCATCGTGCAAGCACACGACGACGACGCGTGGGCCGAGTACGAGGCCTATGAGCCCGGTGACAGCTCGTGGGACCCGCTCACGATGTCGCTGAACTGGCAGTGGCCAGAACGGGTCCGTGGCCTTTTCCGCTTGGCCCTTCACGAAGAGGGCGCCGCCTGGAAAGCCGCGGCCTTCTCTGCCCTGGAAGCGGAACTCGCCCGACCAGACAAACATGGTGCCGGGCGTGCCGTGCTCGGTGAAAACCTCGGCCGGATGTACAACCATGCACCCGAGTGGCTTGGCGCTCGTCTCGTCGAGTTCTTCGGATCAGCGGACGAAGTGCCTGTTCCACAGCAGATCGCGCTGACAACGGCCATGGCTATGCACTATTACCATCGAGATCTCTTCGACCTGTTGTCCTCGCCGATGATCGGCGCGATCGCAGTCGGGGAGGATCTCGTGAGCGGGTGGCACTCGGACTCGGATCCCCTGCAGCGGATCGGTGAATGGGCGATCGACGCCATCCTGTTCGGCCACAAGACGATGGACGATCAAGTCGTGCGCGCGTTCCTCACCTCGGCTCCAGCGAAGGTTCGTGGCGCAGCAATCGGCAGAATTGCGTGGTCGTTCTTTCACGCAGAGAAAGTCGACGACGAAATTCGAGACAGGTTTGCGGGCTTCGTCGACGACCGCATTGCTCATGTGCAATACCACCGCGACGATAGTGCGGAACTCACGGGATTGTATTGGGTTGCCAAGGGAGAGAAGTTTCCCGTCGAGTGGTGGCTGCCCCGCTTGCGGCACGCGCTCGAACTGGAACCAAGCATCGCCACGGAGCGCTACATGATCGGTACCGAACTTGCGAAGGCGTCCATCGTCGATCCGAGAAATGCACTTGCCGTATTGCAGCTCCTCATGGCTGGACGAGACCAAGGCGGTATGGTCTCGTTCGACCTTTCACGGAACGCGGTGCCAATGGTGATAGCCAGCGCGATGTCGTCTGGAGATGACGCCCTGCGACAAGAGGCTGATCGCTACATGAACGAACTCGGCGCGCAAGGCAATCTGAGTCTTGAGGATGACGTGAACGCGATTCTCGACGGCCAAGTTACTGTCGACGACCTTAACGAACCAATCTGAAGGGGCGCCGCAGATGCGCCTGACAGGTGAGCCAGCCACACAGAGGGGGTGTCGATCGGCGAGTCGGACGCGGGGAGGCGCATCCGCGTGACGCTCGACAAGGTCCAGGTCTGGCCCTGTGCATCCATCTTCACCTCCCTTGCAGGACCTCAACTTCGAGCTGACGCGACGAGTGGCACCTTCGGCCCTGTCGGAGCTCGCGAAGGCCGGCTTGGACGTAGCAGCAGAGCACCTGTTAACAATTCGCACGCTCGTCGAAGCCGGCCTAGTGCGTCGCCAGCAGCAGCCTCGATCTTGTGAGCGGTAGTAGGGGGTGCTGGGGTCTCAGCCGCGCCTGCGACGGGGCCTGCGACGGGATTGATTCCTCACGTGGTGACCTGCCCTGGCTCAAGTAGACGCGAGGACTTTCGGGCACCTCACACAACCGCTCTCGCACGGGAGGGCCGGTTGAAGCCATTGCGAGGCGCGCGCCAGCGCTCGCTCAAGCCCGCGCCCGGCGGGCACCCTCGCGGGCACGGCATGTGCGCAGGTCCCCGGTGAGAACTCCTAGTCGATGATGTACGCCTGTGAGAAGTCGACGTGTTCGACACGCACCAGGCCAACCGCCGTCTGGTCTGGCTCCAACTCAACCTCCGTCGGTTGGCCGTCAACCAGAATCGGTTCCCGGACCCGCCACACGATGAAGTGGTCGTCGTCTTGCTCTCGCGCCAAAGTGAGGACCGACAGCGGGAGCGTCGCTACGCGGGCACGTTCTCCAACTGTGACGTTTTCCGCTGCCTCGCCCCGAAGGGCCCGGAGAAAGACATTCGCGATGACGTCTGGCTTGACAAAAGGATGCAGCACCTTCTCAAGGTCCTGCTGCACTTGTGCGCGGCGCTCGGGCGAGATTTGGCCGGTCGCCACCCAACCGGCATCGGCCGGGTGAACCGACCACTCGTGCTTGAACGAGGTCATGATCTTGAACGTGTGAGGGTCCTGATTGGTCACCGTGGCCACGACGGGCGTAAGAGAGTCGTCGCTCTCGTTCAGAACCCAGCCGGCAATCGTGACGATGAGAGGCATGCCCTTGACGTCGCCACGCTGGAACCGCGCATCCAGCTCTTGCGCGAGTGCCGCGAGTCCGGCCTCGAGGTCTAGGTCGGACTTCTCGAACTTTCTGCGCAGCCAGTCCGTGGTCGGGATTCGACTGAACCCTGCAACCCCGGCGAAACCAAATAGGAGGCCGCGTGTGTGAGCGAACTTGATCGCGTCCTCGTTGAAGGGGATGAGCTTGCCCGTTTTCGGATCGGGTATGCACAGTCGTGTGTCGCCGACCATGACGTCGTAGTCGCGCGAGACGTAAGTCAGGACGAGGGTCACAGCCAGTCACCGCTTCCCCCGCACAGCCTCATTGGTGAAGCCTACTCGGGCTTCCTCCCACCCTCGTCCTGTCGCTTGCGCTATAGAGCTGCGGCGTTCGGAGACAAGTCGCTCGCCACGTGATGTAGACCTATCTGGGTTGGCGGGCCGGCGCTAGAGCAGCTTGAGGTCGGGGAAGGCCATCCTGATGAGGTAGCCGAGTAGCTCTCCGCCGGTGAGCTCCACCTCGACCAGTCCTGCTGCAGGCGTAGATGGGATGAGCTGGACCACCAGTATCGGGATGCTGCTGTCAGTCACCTCGATGTCCATGGTCCCCGTGCGATTCGGATCGGCCTTGTTCTCTATCTTGAGCCGGCCATCGCTCACCGTGGCTAGGGCGATGCCATGTCTCTTCGCGAATCTGACGGCACCGCTCTGAAAGCCCGACGCTGACACCAGGAGCCCCTTGTGTGCCCCGGTACTTCGCAACTTCTGATGGAGTACCGCGACCAGCTCTCGTTTGATGGGGTCCTTATGCCGCTTGGCCTCGACGAGAACGAGGAAGGCGAACCCTCCCACCTCGAAGGTCGCGGTCGCGTCGATGTCGTAGGTGCCGTCGTCCGCTTCAAGAATCGTGTGGCGTTCGATCGTGAACCCCTCAGCTGCGCTCATGACTTCTTCGACCAAACGAGCCGTGAGGTCCTCGAAGTCGTCGGGAGTCATGTCCCCAGCTGACGGAGGAAAGGGGGGAGCTCGCCGTCCGCGTTCATGTCGCTCATTCCTACCCTTGCCTTGGTCGGGAGTGCGCAGATCGGGTGCTCCTCGCCACCAGACGCGCTCTTGCGAGACCATAGTCGAGCTAGCCATGAGTCGATTGGGACCTCCTACCGCCCTCTGCCACTCCGATGGCTCCTAGGAAACCTAGCCGAGGCATTTATCCCCTCGCTCGCTCGTCTCTCGCCTACCCCGTCCCTTGGCTAATGTGCCTATTTCCCGCAGTCGCACCCGTCGAGAACGCCGCGGCCTCATCCCGTGCTGTAGCCACTAAACCCAACGATTGCGGACTTGGAAGGCGCGTCTGGCCAAAGCGCCGCGTCGAGCACTGACAGCCAGCGGCGAGTCACGCGCGCGGCCGGCCACAACCGCTCCGAGGTGCGTCTTTCCGCCGCCAGTTCGCAGAGCGCAACGTCGACCAGCGCGGCGGGACTCGGGAGTGTCTTGGCGACTGCGCTCAACGGCACAACGCGAGGGCGCGCCAGCGACGCCGATAGCCTCAGTTCCGTGAAGGTAAAGGCTTGGCTACGAGGGCATGACTTCGATCTGCAGGATCTGATTAACCTTCTACCGGGCGGCGAAACCCGTGTCGTAAAGGTCGAGGACGGCCACTATCTAGAGTCCATCGAGATTGACGAGCCACCAGACGGCGTTCCGTTCTATGAGGCAGCTCCTCGCGTGCTCCGGCGCATCAATGGCCTAGCCCGGGCGAGAAATCCGAACTTTGAGTTGGTCGAGTTGACGGGCAACTACTCGACGGACGGCTGGGACCACACCGTTGTATCGATGGCCTCCATCAAGGCGCGGGCAAGGATTCAGGCGACTGGAGTGGTTCGGAAGCCGAACGGCGCGGTGTTGCCGGCGCAGCCAGCGGACGGACCCGCCCGCGCCCAAGTCGCGGCCTCGACACCAGCGGTGGACGAGGCGCTCGACATCATGGGTCAACTGGATGTCTTGAGCTGGCCACAGCTCTACAAGGTCTTCGAGATCGTGCGCGCAGACATAAAGCCCCAGTCTTTGGTCGACCTCGGTTGGGCGTCCGCAGATGAAATCAGTGCCTTCACTGGATCGGCCAACCGGCCCGATGTCAGCGGCACTCGAGCACGCCATGCCCGGATGGGCGGGGCTCCGCCTCACCGACAAATGAGCGAAGAAGGCGCGAGAGAGCTCATCAGTCGGCTCGTAACAACGTGGATCGACTCCAAGAGGTAGGCCCCCAGATAGCCGGCGGCTACACCGCTACGCTCATGGACGGCGGAATGGCATCTCATGCACAGGAGACATTCTGCCCCGCCCCGACCGCACCCGTGGCTGCCACCAACTCTGACATGATGACCATATGGTGAGCGAGCGCGGCTTTTATACATGGCGGGAAGCCCCCGCTGCACTTCGCGAGCGGGGTGAGCAGGGCTGGTATGTCTCCGGTATGCAGGGCGTCCGAATCAATGAGGATGGTGGCGTACAAGATGACCCCGAATGGGCACTCGCAGACGACCTCGAGATCGAGGATGCAATCGCTGCCTTGGACGCGTGGCCTCACGATGAGAACTTCGGCGTCTACATCGATCTAACACGTTCTCCGATTTAGCAGCCACCGTCTGCGTACTGGCGCCCACCGCCCTCAGCGCCGCAGGCGCGTCGTACCGCCGCGTGCCGGGGCGCGGCATGGGTCCGCCCATGCCGAGATCCACAAGTTGAGGCGCTCTTCCCGCAGGACGAGCCGGACCTGTATCCGCAGAAGACGCTCACAGAGGCAGCTGCCGAGGTCACCGTCCCTGCTGACTGCTCCGCGGCGGGTGCCCAGCGAGGGGTGCGGGATGATCGAGGCATGACCTTGGACGTGCAGGTGGAGATCGTCATCGACCGCCCTATCGCCGAGGTGGCCGCGTACGCAGGCGACCCGCGCAACGCCCCCGAGTGGTACTCCAACATCACCTCGGTGGCCTGGCAGACGCCACCGCCCGTCGCAGTCGGCTCGACCATGGACTTCGTCGCCCAGTTCCTCGGTCGCACCCTCTCCTAGACCTACCGCGTCGTCGAGCTCGGACCTCAGCGCCGACTCGTGATGCGGACGACCGACGGCCCCTTCCCGATGGAGACGACCTACGCCTGGACCGAGGTCGGCGAGGCGCGCACCCGCATGACGCTGCGCAATCGCGGCGAGCAGCCGGGTTCGCGCGGCTCACCGCACCCATGGTCGAGCGCCCCATGCGGCGTGCCACGACGAAGGACCTCGACCGGCTCAAGAACCTTCTCGAGAACCGATAGGTCATCAGCCCGACGCGAGGGTGTGGGCCAGCCCGGGCCCTGCCCGACGGGCTCGCCCACCCGGAGGGTTGCCCGACTGTCACCGGTGCTGGGTTACTGGTTTGGTGCCGCCGTGTCCCCCAGCCGGGGTGACACCGCCCAGACCGACGATGTTTCCGAACGCGACGCACGCCCATGCTTCAGTGCGCGCAGGAGGAGTCATGCACCACTCACGTCGTCGTACCCTCGCAGTTCTCACAGCGGTCGGGGCCCTGCTCGGCGCCCTCGGCACGTCGAGCGCCACCGCCGCCGCTCCACCGTCGACCGACAGCAGCGAGGTCGTCCACTGGAACCAGGTCGCGGCGAGCACGCTCGGAGCGATCCCCGGTCCCAACGGCGGTGCGCCGCCGGCGTTCCAGATCAACATGGGCATGGTGCAGGGTGCCGTCTATGACGCGGTCAACGCCATCGGCCGCGTGACGCACCGCGCCTACCTGCTCGAGACCCGGACGGGAGCGCGAGCCTCTGAGGACGCGGCCACCGCCACCGCGGCATACGACGTCATCACGTGGCTGCTCTCCACGGCACCGGAGCGCGCGCCCTTCCCGGCGCGGGCCGCGCTGCTGGGCACGGTGAACGCGGCCTACGACGCCTCGCTCGACGCCATTCCCAACAACGCCTTCAAGCGTCAGGGTGTGGCCGTCGGCCACGCGGCGGCGGCGGCCATGCGGGCCGCGAGAGAGGGCGACGGTCGCTTCGGGCCGTCACCGTGGGTGTCGAATCCCGCTGCAGGACACTGGCAGCCGCTCATCGTCAACGGCGCACCCGCACTCGACCCGACCCCGTGGGCGGGCAACGTCACGCCTTTCATGATGACGAGCCCGTCGCAGTTCCGCTCGGCCCCACCGCCAGCGCTCGACAGCATGCAGTGGGCCACCGAGTTCAACGAGGTCAAGGCGCTCGGGCGAGCCACTGGCTCCACGCGCACCGATGAGCAGACCTACATCGCGAGGTGGTGGCAGAGCGCGCCGGTCTTCAGCTGGAACGAGGTGGCCCGACAGCTCATCACCCGAGCCGGCCTCACCGCCGAGGACAGCGCCCGCCTGCTGGCGCTGCAGAACATGGCCGGCGTGGACGCGTCGATCAACTGCTGGAACGACAAGTACCACTTCGACTTCTGGCGACCGTGGAACGCGATCACCGCCGACGCCACCCACGACGACGACAACCCGCTGACGCAGGAGGACCCGACGTGGACCGCACTCATCACCGCGCCCTACCCGGAGTGGATCTCGGGGCACAACTGCCTCGACGCCGCCCACGCTCTGGTGCTGCGTGCCTGGTTCGGTGACGACCCCGCCGGCGGACCGTTCCAGATCACGAGCATGGCGACGAACCACGGCGGCGCGGCCGTCCGCTCGTTCGACACCTTCACCCAGCCGCTCACCGAGCTCATCGAGGCGCGGATCTGGGCAGGTCTGCACTACCGCAGCGCCGACGTGGCCGGACAGCTCCTGGGCCGCAACGTGGCGAGCTACGGCATGTCGCACTACCTCCAACCCGTGGGATCCGGTGGGTGACCGCCTCTGATCCGTATGCCGTGCGATGGGGTCCGCTTCCAGCGGGCCCCTCGTCGTGGTCACCGAGCCTCGGTCGCCGATCCGGCCCTGGATTCGCGGCTAGTCGGACGCCTGACCGACAGCAACCCTGCGCTCGGCCCGGTTCTGGGCGAGCAGGTCGCGCAGCTCCGGGTCGGACTGCACGAGGTAGACGAGACCGCAGTTGTGCGGCCCGTCCGCCCCCGGGAAGCAGAGACTGCACGGGTCGCCCGGACGGATCGGGCAGGCCGGTTGCGGACGTCGGGACATGGCACCTCCTGCTCCACCCACGCTAAAGAGAAGTGGGCGAGCCGACCCGGGCCCTTCGTCCCGTTCTCTGCGACGCGCCGCCGCGAGGCCTCGCCAACCCGACCCCGCCACCCCGCCCGCCCATCGGCTCCGCCCCATCCCGGTCCGCCGGCTGACAGAGTGAGGCGGGTGAGCGAGTGGTTCCTCCCCACCTCGGAGCGGCCCTGGACGGCCGGGAACCTCGTCGTGCCCCGGGTCCACGGAGCCGGCTACTTCGCCCGTCTGCTCGAGCTCGTCGAGGCGACGACCAGCGGAGACCGGATCTTCCTTACCGACTGGCGCGGCGACGCCGACGAGCGCCTCACCGCCGACGGCCCGACCGTCGCCGACCTCCTGAAGTCAGCGGCCCACCGCGGCGTCGAGGTCCGCGCCCTCCTGTGGCGCTCGCACCCCGGCCGGCTCAACAGCGAGGAGAACAACGAGCTCGGTCAGGTCATCAACGAGGCGAACGGCGAAGCTCTCCTCGACGAGCGGGTGCGCCGCGCCGGGTCTCACCACCAGAAGCTCGTCGTCGTCCGCTTCAAGGGCCGGCCCCAGGACGACGTCGCCTTCGTGGGCGGCATCGACCTGTGCCACGGCCGACGCGACGACGCCGACCACCATGGTGACCCGCAGGCACCGCCGCTCGACGAGCGCTACGGCCCCACACCGCCGTGGCACGACGCCATGGCCGAGATTCGCGGACCTGCCGTGGCCGACGTCCTCGAGACGTTCGCCGAGCGCTGGGACGACCCGACCCCGCTCGACCACCGCAACCCCTACCGGGCGGTGCACCACCGCATCGTGCGCATGCCACGCCACCCCGAGCCGCTGCCGCAGCGCTGGGACCCGCCGCCGGAGGCAGGCCTGCACCAGGTTCAGGTGCTGCGGACCTACCCACGCAAGCGGCCGGCATACCCGTTCGCGCCGGAAGGTGAGCGGTCGATCGCGCGCGCCTACACGCGGGCGTTCCAGCGGGCGCGACGGCTCATCTACATCGAGGACCAGTACTTCTGGTCCGACGTCGTCGCCGCGACCCTCGCCGAGGCGCTGAGACGCGAGCCGGAGCTGCAGGTCATCGGCGTCGTGCCGCGCTACCCGGAGGAGGACAACCGGGTCAGCGGTCCACCGATGATGTACGCGCAGCGGCTCGCCTGGGACGCGCTGCACGAGGCGGGCGGTGACAGGTTCGCCCTCTTCGACATCGAGAACGCCGAGGGCACACCGATCTACGTCCACGCCAAGGTCTGCGTCGTCGACGACGAGTGGATGACGATCGGCTCCGACAACCTCAACCGGCGCTCGTGGTCGCACGACTCGGAGGTCACCTGCGCCGTCGTCGACGAGGACGGAGAGCTGCCCCGCTCACTGCGGACCTTGCTCTGGGCCGAGCACCTCGGCCTGCCCGACGACGACCTGCGGCTGGCCGACCCCAGCACGGCCATGGAGCTGTGGACAGAGCGCGAGGGCGCCCCCGGCGGCCGCATCCACCGGCACGTCCCGCCCGTCCTGTCGCGGCGCACGCGCGCGTGGGCGCGACCGGCGTACCTCGCGCTCTACGACCCGGACGGTCGGCCGCGCAGGCTCCGCGGGACGACCGACTTCTGAGCAGTGCCGGGGTAGGGCGAGCCCACCCGGGCCGTGGGTCCCGTGGTCCCGCCGGTGCCGACGAACCATCGACGCCGGCCCCGCGTCGGGTCGACACTGGACTCGACGTCGACGAGCAGGAGGTCGAACGATGAAGAACGTGCGATGCCTCATGGGACGCCACACCTGGGAGCGACACGTCACCCCCGGCATGGGTGGACCGAGCGCGGTCTTCCACACCTGCAGTCGGTGCGGCACCGAGAAGCCGGTGCACGAGCCCGCGAAGTACCTCTCGCGCGTCATCCCCGGCTGAACCGATCCCGTATGCCGACCACACGGCATACGAGATCCGTCGCCTTTGGGGACCACCGCGGAGCGCGACGACTCGACTCACCCGGGAGGCCGGGTGCCGTGTCTAGAGCTTGGTCATCTTCCGGAACGGCGTGGGGATCCGGACGGTGCTGCTCGTGAAGTCGACCGTGGCGCCGCTGGCGTCGACGCCGATGACCCGCCCGAGGCCGTAGGCGTCATGCAGGACGCGATCGCCGGTCACGAACAGCTCTACCTCCGGCTCCGGGCGGGGAGCGAAGGGGCTGTTGGCGTGACGAGGGCGCGGGCGCTCAGATGACGGGACCATGTCCTCGAAGTATGCGCCCTCTCGGCGCGGGCGGCGAACATCGCAGGTCAGGGGTTGACACCGGCCCTCGCCGGGTCGACCTTGAGGGGGTGCCGGACACGTCGTCGATGGTGCCGGCAAGGCACCGGCTCACCCCCGCGCCCGGGCGCGGCCGGCCGTCACAGGAGGAGCGCGTCATGTCCACGTCGATCTTCGTCCGCATCGACTCGATCAAGGGGGAGTCGCGCGAGCGCGGCCACGAGGACGAGATCGAGGCGTCGTCGTGGTCGTGGGGTGTCGCCCAGGCCACGGGCGCAGGAGGCCCGGGACACGGCGGCGGTGTCGGGCGCATGGGTCGAGCGACGTTCTCCGAGTTCACCTTCGTGCACCATGTCGACGCCGCGACACCGTTGCTTCTGAAGGCGTGCGCGACCGGGCAGCACCTGCCCAAGGCGCGGGTCACCGTGCGCAAGGCCGGGCAGGGTCAGCACGACTTCCTCGTCATCGACCTCACCGAGGTGAGCGTGTCGAGCGTCGCCACGTCCATCAGCGCCGACGCCGGCGCGGGCGACGAGGTCGTCGTGCTGTCCTTCGCGAAGGTCGACCTCGAGTACGTCCCTCAGGGAGCAGACGGCAGGCCCGAGCCCGGCATCCGCTTCACCCACGACCTCAGGACGCGCTGAGCGGTCAGGACGCGCTGAACGGACTGAACGGGCTCACGCTCGGTGCGGCGAGCGGCGCGGCCGTCGCCTGGGCGGCGGCGTCACCCGCCGGACCCGGTGCTCCCGTCCCACCGGGCAGCGCGACCGCCCGCTCCTTCTCGAGTGC
Organism: Knoellia flava TL1; assembly: GCF_000768675.1. Lineage (GTDB taxonomy): Bacteria > Actinomycetota > Actinomycetes > Actinomycetales > Dermatophilaceae > Knoellia > Knoellia flava. The sequence goes on from NZ_AVPI01000012.1 coordinate 52,234, forward strand.
GTCCGTGAGCAGAGACACGAGCGCCTCGAGCTGGACGTCCGCCGACGACCCGACCTCCTCGTCGGACCCGTCGAGCGCCCGGGCGGCGAGCCCGGCCTTGTCGTCGATGAGCTGGGCGAGGCGGGAGTCGATCGTCTGCGCGGCGATGATCCGCCACGCCGTGACCGGCTCGGTCTGGCCGATGCGGTGCACGCGGTCGATGGCCTGCGTCTGCTCGGCCGACGTCCACGAGAGCTCAGCGAGGACGACGTTCGAGGCGACCTGCAGGTTGATGCCGACGCCGGCCGCGGTGAGCGAGCAGACGATGATCTCGACCTCGGGGTCGGTGAGGAACGCCTCGATGTTCTCCTTGCGCGACTTCGCGCTCTGGTCGCCGCGGATCGAGGCGTAGCCGATGCCGCGCTTGGCGAACGTCTCCTCGGCGACGTCCATGACGTCGAGGTGCTTGGCGAAGAAGACGACCTTGCCGACGTTGCGGGCGAGCTGCGCGGCGTAGTCGGCGGCGAGCCCGGCCTTGGCCTGGCCGATCTTGCGCATGAGCGTGAAGACGTTGTCGCCCTTCTCGCCCGAGCCGGTGCCCGTGTTCTTGAGCTCGGCCGCCGCGACGCGACGGATGAGCGCGTGGTCGAGGCCGTCCCCGTCCTCGTCGCCGTCCGAGCCGTCCACGGCGCCCCCGAGTCCCGACTCGGCGCGGGTCGACAGCGTGTAGCGGTAGCGCTCGACGAGCCGTGCCGCGAGCTCGGCCTCGGCCGCGCGGATCGACCGCCCCAGGGCGTCGTCGAGCTCGACCGGCAGGTCGGCCACCCGGCGTGCGGGGATGTCGGAGGCGACGTCGACCTTGCGCCGACGGACGATGCCCATGTCGATGACGGTGTTGCGGGCGGAGGTGTAGAACCCGTGGTCCGACGGCGCGAGGCCCTTCGCCTCGAGCGCCGCCATGAGCGCCGGGCGCGGCTTCTTGTCGTCGATCCACCCGAGGAACTGCCAGATCGCGCGGAAGTCCTCGATGTCGTTGATGAGCGGGGTCCCCGTGAGCGCCATGAAGAGCGCGTTGGGGCTCCACTCGCGGATCCTGTCGGCCAGCGCGAGCACGTGCTGCGAGCGCTGCGAGGTCTTGTTCTTGATGAAGTGCGCCTCGTCGACGACCATGCCGCGGAAGCCGTGACGACCGAGCCAGCCGACGTGCCGGTCGAGGATCTCGTAGTTGACGATGACGATGTCGGCGAAGCCGTCGATGCCCTCGCCGTCGCCGTGGATGACGGTCGCGGTGCGGCGCGGCGTCCACAGCTCGGCCTCGTGCGCCCAGTTCGCCTTGACGACGTTGGGCACGACGACGAGCAGCGGGAAGGCGTTCGCGGCGTCGGCGGCGAGCAGCGCCTGGGCGGTCTTGCCGAGACCGGGCTCGTCCGCGAGGAGGAAGGTGCGGTGTCCCTCGGCGGCGGCCGCGACCACCTGCCCCTGGTGATGCATGAGCGCGAGGTCCTTGATGCCGTGGACGACGCTCGACGGCTCGGGGAGCGGCATCGACGTTGCGTCGCCTCCGTACTCGAACGACCGGAAGAGGGGGCTGAGCAGCTCCCAGTTCGCGAGCCGGTTGGTCGTCGGCTTCGGCGTGCGCGCGGCTTCGAAGTCGGGCGCGAGGAAGGGGTTGGCGAGCTGCCGTGCGATGACCGTCTGCGGCACGACGCCCTTGGGCGCCGGGGCCGCCGCCACGGTGTCGTCGGACTCCGCCTCCGGCTCCGGCTCCGGGTCGGGCTCGCGCCCCGCGGCGGCGAGCATGTCGTTGCGCAGGCTCGCCGCGGCCGGCGAGACCGCGGCCCCGTCGGCGAGGAGTGCGAGCAGCGAGGTGTCGCGCGCGGCCGTCTTCGCGAGGATCGTCGCGATCCCGTCGAGCCGCGTCATCATCGCGGTCCGCTCGCCCTCGGAGATCGACGCGTCGGTCTTCACCCGCGCGCGCTCCTCCCGGACCAGCAGGGCCACCACTTGGTATGCCGTGCGCTGGTTGGGGCGGATCTTCCCCCGCTGCGCTGCAGCCTCGACCTGGCGCACGGCCTTGGCGAGCACGGGGATGAGTCCCTCGCCGTCCTGGTGGCGGCGGTCGCGGGACTGGTGACGTGACGCGTTCTGCGTGCCGCCACGGCGTTGAGGTCGCTGGGCCAAGCGAAAAACCTTCTCTGGTCAGGCACGGCATGGGCGCGGATTCGGCGCCGGACCACCGTGCAGGGGCCACGCACGTCCGACACCGGATGCACGGCATACGCACGGCATACGGGCTCGAAGGCGAAGGCGTGACGGGGGTGGGACCCCGGCCCCTTGTCGCTGATGCGCCACCGTCGAACGACGGGACGCCCTCCAAGGTTACGTCCAACAGGGCCCGCAGGGCCATCTCGGGGGACGACAATGAGCCGTGGCCAAGGATCTGGGCGACGTCGCCTGGCCCGTGTCGACGGCACGGTTGACCCTCCGGCGCGCCCGACCGGACGACGCCGAGGCGGTCCGGTCCTACCGCGAGCACACGACGTCGACCCAGTGGCTCGGCCCGCTGCCGGAGAACTTCACCGAGAGGTTCGTCGCCCCCGAACGCCTCGGGCTCCTCCTCGCGATCGAGCGCGACGGCGAGCTCATCGGCGACGTCATGGTGAGCATCGGACACGCCTGGGGGCCGGCCGCGATGGCCACGCAGGCGCACGACGTGCAGGCCGAGCTCGGCTGGGCGCTGCGACCCGAGGAGACCGGTCACGGCTACGCGACCGAGGCGGTCGAGGCCGTGCTGCGGATCTGCTTCGAGGACCTCGGGCTGCGACGCGTGACCGCGAGCTGCTTCACGACCAACACGGCGTCGTGGCGGCTCATGGAGCGGCTCGGGATGCGGCGCGAGGCGCACACCGTCGCCGACGGGCTGCACCCGTCGGGGGAGTGGCGCGACGGCTACTCCTACGCCCTGCTCGCCGACGAGTGGCGTCTCCGGAACCCCTGACCCCGGCGCCCCTGCTGTCGATACGCTCGGGTCGTGACTTCCTCCGGCGACTGGCCCACCCTCGACGAGCTGGCGCGGCAGGAGGCGGAGGTCGTCCTTCCCGAGCTGACCGAGCAGGTCGCGTGGGACCTCGGCCGGGCCGCGACCGACGCGGCGTGGGCCGAGCAGCTGCCCGTCGTCGTCGGCATCTGGCGCGGCACGCACCAGCTCTTCCACGCCGCCCTCCCCGGCTCGACCGCCGACAACGACGAGTGGCTCCGTCGCAAGGGCCGGGTCGTCACCCGATTCGAGCACTCCTCCCTCTACATGGGTCAGGTGTGCCGTGACGCCGGGACGACGTTGCAGGGCAAGTTCCTGCTTCCCGAGTCGGAGTACGCGGCGCACGGCGGCGCCGTCCCGCTCCGGGTCGCGTCGGCGGGTGTCGTCGGCTGGATGGGCGTCTCCGGGCTGCCGCAGCGCGACGACCACGCGTTCGTCATCCGCATCCTGCGCGAGCACCTCGCAGCCGCCCGCCACTGAGCCCACTTGCCGAGCGCGGTCCGGCGCCGAGCGAGTCACAGATTCCCGAGCCGAGCACCCGTGGGTGGCTCGCTCGCCCATGAGTGGCTCGCTCGACGGCGAACGGCTCCGGGGCCGCATCCTGTCGCCCACCTCCTTCGCCTCCCCTCACCTGACGGTTTGGGTCGGTCGCGCGACCGAGTGGCACGATGACGCCCATGCAGATCGCCCAGACCTCCGCCATCGTCACCGGCGGCGCCTCCGGCCTCGGTTCCGCGACGGCCGCCGCCCTCGCCGAGCACGGCGCCTCCGTCTTCGCCCTCGACCTCGACTCGGCCATCGAGCAGGCCCCCCAGGTCGACGGCGTCACCTACGTCGCCACCGACGTCACCGACGAGGAGCAGGTGCGCGCCGCCGTCGCCCAGGCCGCCGGCAACCCGGACGCGCCCCTGCGGATCGTCGTCAACTGCGCCGGCATCGGCCCGAGCGCCCGCATCCTCGGCAAGAAGGGTGTCCACGACCTCGGCCTCTACCGCAAGGTCGTCGAGATCAACCTCCTCGGCTCGTTCACGGTCCTCGCGCTCGCGTCCGAGGCGATCGCGCAGACCGAGCCCGACGAGCACGGCCAGCGCGGCGTCGTCGTCAACACCGCGAGCATCGCGGCCTTCGACGGCCAGGTCGGCCAGGCGGCATACAGCTCCTCCAAGGGCGGCATCGTCGGCCTCACCCTGCCGGCGGCCCGCGACCTCGCGCAGTACGGCATCCGCGTCTGCACCATCGCCCCCGGCATCGTCGAGACCCCGATGCTCGCCACCGTGTCCGACGAGTTCCGCGCCGGCCTCGCCGCGGGCGTGCCCTTCCCGCAGCGCCTCGCGATGCCGACCGAGTACGCCAAGCTCGCGCTCGCGATCGTCGACAACGACTACCTCAACGGGGAGACCATCCGCATGGACGGCGCCCTCCGCATGGCCCCCCGCTGAGGGGCTCGTCCCACATGCGTCCGTATGCCGTCAGGTCACGCTGACGTGAGCCTGCACCTCGAGCTGCTGCCGGGCGTCGACTGGTCGATCCACGTCGTCGACCTCGGCAGCGGCGAGGTGCTCGCCTCGCACGACCCCGACCGGCTGCTCTCGACCGCGAGCGTCGGCAAGGTCTTCGTCCTCGTCGAGCTCGCCGAGCGGCTGCGCGACGGCCGCCTCGCACCCGACCAGCCGCTCGACCGCCGGACCGTCACTCCCGTCGCCGACTCCGGCCTGTGGCAGCACCTCTCGACCGACGTCCTCCCGCTCGTCGACGTCGCCACCCTCGTCGGGGCGGTGAGCGACAACTGGGCGACGAACGTCCTTCTCGACCTCCTCGGTCTCGACGCCGTGCGCGCCCGCGCGCAGCGGTGGGCGCCGCGCGGCTCCGACCTCGTCGACGTCGTCCGCGGCCTGCGCGGACCCGGCGACCCGCCGCACCTCAGCCTCGGCTGCGCCGCCGACCACGTCGAGGTCCTCGCCCGGCTGTGGTCCGAGCGCGACGAGCCCGACTCGGTCGGCCGGCGAGTCCTCGGCTGGCTCGCCCACGGCGTGGACCTGTCGATGGTCGCCTCGGCCTGGCACCAGGACCCGCTCTCGCACGCCGAGGAGCCCGGCCCGGACGCCACGCTCATCACCCACAAGACCGGCACCAACCTCGGCGTCCGTGCCGACGTCGGCATCCTCGACCGCGGAGGGCGAGCCACGGCATACGCCGTCATCGCGAACTGGAACGAGCACCCTCCCGGCGCCGGCCGCGACGACGTCATGGACGCCCTCCGCCGCATCGGCGACGCGCTCCGCACTGCCCTCGGCTGAGCGAGCGCGAGGCGTGACAGGCTGGCGGCCATGAGCGAACACGGACACTTCGACGACGCCGCCGCCACGTGGGACGACGACCCGGCCAAGGTCGAGCGCGCCCACAACACCGCAGCCCTCCTCGCCGACGCACTCCCGCTGCGCGGCGACGAGCGCGTCCTCGAGATCGGCGGCGGGACGGGCCGGCTCAGCCTCGCGCTCGCCGACCGCGTCGGGTCGGTCCTCGTCACCGACGCGTCGGAGGGCATGGTCGACGTCGCGCGCACCAACATCGAGCGCGCCGGGGTGGGCAATCGCCTCGACGCGCGGCGTCTCGACCTCGTGGCCGACCCGCTGCCCGAGGAGCGCTTCGACGGCGCCTGGGCGCAGCTGGCGCTCCACCACGTCGAGGACCTCGACACCCTCCTCGGCCGTGTCCACGAGCTGCTCGTGCCGGGCGGATGGCTCGCCGTCGTCGACCTCGACGACGACCGCGCGGGCGCCTTCCACGCGCACCACGACAACTTCACCGGGCACCACGGGTTCGACCGTGACGCGTTCGCAGAACGCTTGCGGCGCAGCGGTTTCCGCGACGTCAGCGTGCGCGACGCGGGTTCGGTCGAGAAGGAGCTCGGCGGCGACCACCAGGGCCGCGGCACCTTCGGCATGTTCCTCGCCGTCGGCCACGCCTGAGGCCGCTCCGTGACCCGCACGCTGCGCGACGACCTCGGCCACGAGGTCGCCCTGCCCACCACCCCCGTATGCCGTGTCGTCTCGCTCGTGCCCTCGCTCACCGAGGCGGTGGCTGCGACGGCGCCGGAGGCCCTCGTCGGTGCGACCGACTGGTGCACTCACCCTGCCGACCTTGACGTGACCCGGGTGCGTGGCACGAAGAACCCCGACCGTGCCGCCATCGCCGACCTCCGCCCCGACCTCGTCGTCGCCAACAAGGAGGAGAACCGTGAGCTCGACGTGCAGCGGATGCGCGCGGACGGCATACAGGTGTGGGTCACCGACATCGAGACGGTGCCGCAGGCGCTCGCGTCGATGCGCCGTCTGTTCGTCGAGGCGTGCGGGTGGTCCGAGCCCGAGTGGCTGGTCGAGGCCGACCGGCTGTGGGCAGGGCCGGTGCCAGGGGCGCACCGCAGGGTCGTCGTGCCGATCTGGCGCGACCCGTGGATGGTCGTCGGGCACCCGACCTTCACCGCCGACCTGCTCGCGCGGGTCGGGTGCGAGGTGACGACCGCGGGGGAGCCGGGGCGCTACCCCCACGTCGACGTCGACCGGCTCGACGCCTCGGGCGCGGACCTCGTGCTGCTGCCGGACGAGCCCTACGTCTTCACCGCCGACGACGGCCCGGAGGCGTTCGCGCGCACGGCGACCAGGCTCGTCAACGGTCGCCTTCTCACGTGGTACGGGCCCTCGCTCGTCGAGGCGCGAGCGGCGCTGACCGGGCTCTGACCGAGGTCTGACGGCGGTTGGGGGAAATGGTCCGGGTCCGGAGCCGGTGGCGGTCTAGGATTCCCGCCGGGGGAGGGGTCCCGCGGTGGTGTGAGTCCTCGACCCGGGACCGTCCCACCGACCGACACCGAAGGAACCATGCGGACCACAGTGCCCCTCGTCGACCTCGAGCCCGGCGTCGTCGTGCAGGTCGTCGCAGGGCGTCCCTCGCCGGTGACGGCCTCGGTGTGGCTCAAGCAGGGGGACTTCGTGTGGAGCGAGCACCAGTTCACCGAGCTGGGCGTCGGCACGCGGTGGCTGTCGGTCGAGGACGACGACGGGCTCCTCGTGACGCTCTGGACGCCTCGGCCCGACCTCGCCGGCGGCAGGCCGGAGGGTCGGTGGATGCGCGTCGACGGGCGCCGCTGGACCCGTAAGGAGAAGGGTGAGGTCGACTTCCTCGCCGAGGGTCGGTCGCCCTACGGCCCGTCCGGCCGGTGTGAGTACGCCGACTACAGGAACGGCGACGAGCGGGTCTCGTTCGAGCGGTTCGGCAACCTGGCGTGGGAGGTCAGCACGGGTCGCACCATCCCCGCGTCCTCCGTCACCGCCTACCGGGAGGACGACGGTGCACCACGAGCTTGACGTGCCCTATGCCGACACGCGTGCCGAGGACCTGCGGTGGTCGCTCGACCACGGCGAGCTGCCGGCCGTCGTCACCGCGGGCGTCGACGCGCTCGTCGACGGCTGCCCGGTCGAGCTGCGCATCCTCGGCGCCTCGCACCAGGTCGTCCTCGAGGCGCCCGGGCTGCCGCGGCTCGTCGAGACCGTCGCCTACGTACCCGGCCTCGGCGACCCGCTGCCCCGCTCCGGCGTGCACACCACCGGAGGCGACGCGCCCTGGTCCTATGAGCTGACCTCCGAGGTGGAGGTGCTCGCGCCCGACGACCTGCGCGACCGGGTCGCGTCCCTCGTCGCCGACCTCGACGGACGCCCGGACGCGCTGAGCGCCGCCTTCCCCGGCGACCGGCACGCCGTCACGGCCGTCCACGCCGAGCCGCTTCCCGGCGGGGGAGCGACGTGGCGCACGTGGCACGCCTACCCGCAGCACGGCCAGCTCGTCTCCACCCGCACCCTGGTCCGGCCGGCGCCGCTGGCGCCAGCAGTGCCATCCGCGCGCCCGACCGACCCCCAACCCCCGCTCGAGGAGCCCGCATGCGACGCCCGCTGACCGCCCTGACCGTCGGACTCCTCGCCGTCGCAGCGCTCACCGGCTGCGGCGACGACCGCGAGTGCATGGCCCGCTACAAGGCCGACCAGCGCGCGCTCACCGGCGCCACCCCGACCGACGCCCAGGCCCGCGACGCCTGCGACCGCAACTCCGGCCGCGGCTACTACGGCGGCAGCCGCGCCCGTGGCGGCGGCTCCGGCATCGGCAAGTAGTCCGGCGCCCCTGCCGCCCCACGTGGGCCTCGGGCCCACCCCGCTTCCGCTTCACCCGACCGTTCGACCACGACACCCGCACGACACTGAGAGGCACACGATGGACGCTGGAGACCTGCTCTACGACGTGGGCGCGATCGCCGCCTTCGGCGCGATCGGACTGCTCCTCATGGCGGCCGGCTACGCGCTCGTCGACGCGCTCACGCCCGGCAGCCTGCGCGAGCTCATCTGGGAGCGGCGCAACGGCAACGCCGCGGTCCTGCTCGCGTCCAACACGCTGGCCGTGGCGGCCATCGTCGTCACCGCAATCCTGTCGAGCTACGACGGGCTCGGCGAGGGGCTCATCTCGACCGCGGTCTACGGAGCGCTCGGGCTGGCCCTCATGGCCGTCTGCTTCTTCGTCGTCGACGCCTTCACGCCCGGCCGCCTCGGCGACCTCGTCACCGACGCCGAGCGGCACCCCGCCGCCTGGGTGAGCGCGAGCGCGCACCTCTCGGTCGCGCTCATCGTGGCCGCCGCGATCAGCTGACGACGATGACCTCGGTGCAGGACGACGTCGCCCGCGGGACCGGCGCCTCGGAGGCGACCGTCGCTGAGGCGAAGGATGCGCCCCGCGCGCGCCGGCGGCGTGCCCTCGTCCTCGCCGCCGTCTTCGTCTGCGCCGCCTGCGGCCTCGTCTACGAGCTCGCGCTCGTCGCGCTCGGCTCCTACCTCCTCGGCAACACGATCACCCAGGCCTCGGTCGTCCTCGCGCTCATGGTCTTCGCCATGGGCTTGGGCTCGCTGGCAGCCAAGCCCCTGACCCGCCACGCGGCGGCGAGCTTCGCGGTCGTCGAGCTCGTCCTCGCCCTCGTCGGCGGCACGAGCGTCCTCATCCTGTATGCCGCATTCGCCTGGTGGTCGCTCTACCAGCCCCTTCTCGTCGTGCTGGCTCTCGCGATCGGCCTGCTCATCGGGGCCGAGATCCCGCTCCTCATGACATTGCTGCAGCGGATCCGACGACAGGAGGCGTCGTCGGCGGTGGCCGACCTCTTCGCGGCCGACTACGTCGGTGCGCTCATCGGCGGGCTCGCCTTCCCCTTCGTCCTCCTGCCATGGCTGGGCCTGCTCGAGGGCACGCTCGTCGTCGGCGCGGTCAACGCCGTGGCCGGGGCCGCCGTGACCCTGTGGCTCTTCCGCAGCGAGGTCCGGCGACGCGTCCGCGCCCTGCTCGGCGTCGCGCTCGCCGCCGTGCTCGCCGCCCTGCTCGTCCTCGCCGTGACCGCGAGCGCGTTCGAGGCGACGGCCCGCCAGCGCATCTTCCGCGACCCCGTCGTCGTCGCCGAGCGCAGCGACTACCAGGAGATCGTCGTGACCCGCAGCCTGCGTGGCGGCGACACCCGGCTCTTCCTCAACGGCGACCTCCAGTTCTCCTCGCTCGACGAGTACCGCTACCACGAGGCGCTCGTCCACCCGGCCATGGCGGGCGCGCACGCACGCGTCCTCGTGCTCGGCGGCGGCGACGGCCTCGCCGCACGCGAGCTGCTCCGCTACGACGACGTCGAGTCGGTGACGCTCGTCGACCTCGACCCCGCCGTCGTGAGCCTGGCCCGCCGGGACCCGACCTTCCGCGACCTCAACGACGACGCCTTTGCCGACCCCCGCCTCACGGTCGTCAACGCGGATGCCTTCGGGTGGCTGCGCGCCAACGACGAGCAGTTCGACGTCGTCGTCGCCGACATGCCCGACGCCGACGACGTGCCGACAGCCAAGCTCTACTCGGTCGAGACCTACGGCCTCGTCCGGCGCGCCCTCGCGCCCGGCGGTCGGGTCGTCGTCCAGGCCGGCTCGCCCTACTTCGCCCGCGAGGCCTACTGGACCACCGCGGCGTCGCTGCGGACCGCGGGACTCAGCCCGACGGCATACCACGTCGACGTCCCGTCGTTCGGTGACTGGGGGTTCTTCCTCGCGACTGCTGGGAGCGCCCCCGAGCTGCGGATGGCGCCGGACGCGCCGCGGACCCGCTTCGTCGACGACGGCGTCCTCGCGGCAGCGCAGGTCTTCCCCAAGGACCGTGGAGTCCTCGACCTGACGCCCTCGACGCTGCTCGACCCGGTCATTCTCGAGCGGCAGGGGACCTGGCGGGGCTACTGACCGGGGCGTCAGTCCTCGTCGGTGTAGAGCACGCGGAAGCGCTCGCAGACGACGGGCATGTCGCGGGCGAAGCCGCGGTCGTGCGACGCCGTCTGCGTGAAGAAGCGCTCGTGCACCTCGCGCCAGTGGGCGAGCGAGAGGTCGCCCTCGCCCTCGAGCCGGGCGTGCTCCTCGGTCACCTCGTCGAAGGGGACGAGGTCGACGTCGGTCGTCTCGAGGAGGGCGCGCGGACGGCCGGAGCCGTCGAGGACGATGCTCAGCGCACCCTTCTCGGGCACCGGCTCGTTGTCGGCCTCGTAGTCCCACAGGGCGCTCGCGGTCGCCGTCTTGGTGCCCGCGAGGACCAGGGCGAGGAGCTCGTCGGCCTGCTGCTCGTCGGCGCCGAACGACCACGCGGGCGGCGGCACGGAGTCGAGCGGCGTCGGGCCGAAGTAGGGCGAGGACACGTTGAGCTTCGCGTGCACCCGGGCCAGCTCCCAGAAGGTCGTCACCTGGTCGTCGTCGCTCATGCCGCACACCCTAGGTGGACGCTCGGTCGTCCCGGACGGCCGTCAGACCACACTGGCCCCATGACGCCGAAAGCGACGACGAGTCCGACGCCGGGGACGACACGCAGGACGACGTCGTGAAGGCGGTCGTGCACGACACCTTCGGCGGCCCGCTCGAGCTGCGCGACGTGCCCGACCCCGCCTGCCCCAGCGATGGTGTCGTCATCGCGGTCGGTGCGACCGGGGTGTGCCGGTCCGACTGGCACGCGTGGAAGGGCCATGACCCGGTCGACCTGCCGCACGTCCCGGGACACGAGCTCGCGGGCACGGTCGCCGAGGTCGGGCCCGAGGTCACGCGCTGGAGTGTCGGCGACCGGGTGACCGTGCCCTTCGTCTGCGGCTGCGGCCGGTGCGAGCTCTGCCTCGCGGGCGACGCCCAGGTCTGCCCCGACCAGACGCAGCCCGGCTTCACGGGACCCGGGTCGTTCGCCGAGCGCGTCGCCATCAACGCCGCCGACGCCAACCTCGTCGGACTGCCCGACGCGGTCGGCTTCGTCACGGCCGCGTCGCTGGGGTGCCGGTTCGCCACCGCCTTCCGCGGGGTCGTCGCACACGGCCGGCTGCAGTCGGGGCAGGTCCTCGCCGTCCACGGGTGCGGCGGCGTCGGGCTCTCGGCGGTGATGATCGGTGCTGCGCTGGGTGCAGAGGTCGTCGCCGTGGACGTGAGCGAAGCGGCACGGGAGCGGGCCCGTGAGCTCGGCGCGGCATACGTCATCGATGCGAGTGGTAACCACGACACCGCGGCGACGATCCACGACCTCACCGGCGGCGCCCACGTCTCGATCGACGCCCTCGGCTCGTCCGCGACCGCGGTGGCCTCGGTCGGCAGTCTCAGGCGCCGGGGGAGGCACGTGCAGGTCGGCCTGCTGCTCGGCGACGCGGCGACCCCGCCGCTGCCGATGGACCGTGTCGTCGCGCACGAGCTCGAGGTCCACGGCTCGCACGGCATGGCCGCCCACGAGTACCCCGCGATGCTCGCCCTCGTCGAGGACGGCACGCTGCGACCGGACCTCCTCGTCGGCTCGGTCATCGGTCTCGACGGAGCCGGTGCGGCCCTCGGGGCGATGGACCACCCGCCCACGTCGGCGGGCATGACCGTCGTCGAGATCGGGCGATGACACGGGCTCGAACCGGTCCTTCCGGGGCCTGATTTCGTTCGCGCGCAGGTGTCCGTGTAGCATCGCCGTCGCACTCAGGCCGGGTCTGACCCGGGTCCTGGTCGGCCCCCTTAGCTCAGTCGGCAGAGCGTTTCCATGGTAAGGAAAAGGTCGTCGGTTCGATTCCGACAGGGGGCTCTGGTCCGGTCCGACACCATCGCGTGACGGGCCACGACCCCCAAGGCGGGGTAGCTCAGCTGGTTAGAGCGCACGACTCATAATCGTGAGGTCGCGGGATCGAGCCCCGCTCCCGCTACTCAAGGCGATTTCGGGGAATACCCGGACTCGCGTACCCTGTTGTGCTGGCGTCGCGCGAACTCAAGATTCGTGAGCCGGCGCGACAGACCACCAGATCACCTTTTTTCCGAGAGCAGGTTGCCCCGATGGCCAAGGCCACTGACGTCCGCCCCAAGATCACCATGGCGTGCACGGAGTGCAAGGAGCGCAACTACATCACCAAGAAGAACCGTCGGAACGACCCCGACCGTCTCGAGCTGGCGAAGTTCTGCCCCCGCTGCAAGAAGCACACCGAGCACCGCGAGACCCGCTGACCCCAGCGCCTCGACGCACCGAAGCCGCCCCCACGAGTCGTGGAGGGCGGCTTCGCCGTTCCGGGGCGTCGCGCGCGTTGCCTAGAGTGTCCGCATGCCCGTGAACGCAGACTTCCAGGGTCGGTCCTATCCGCCGAGCGGTCCGTATGCCGTGAGCGCGGCCGGCATCGCCGCCTTCGCCGACGCGGTCGGTTCCGACGACCCCCTGCACCACGACCCCGAGGTCGCGCGGGCGGCGGGCCACGCCGACGTCATCGCGCCGCCGACGTTCGCCGTCACGCTGGCGCAGCGCTGCGACGCCGCCTACGTCCAGGACCCCGACTCGGGCATCGACTACAGCCGGGTCGTCCACGGCGAGCAGCGGTTCGTCCACCACCGGCCGATCACGGCCGGCGACGAGGTGCTCGGCACCCTCACCGTCGACTCGATCCGATCGGCCGGCGGACACTCCATGATCACGACCCGCACCGAGCTCACGGTCGAGGGCGAGCCGGTGTGCACCTCGACCTCGACCATCGTCGTGCGAGGAGGGGAGGGCGCATGAGCATTCGCACCGCAGCCGAGACCCGGGCCGGAGACACCTTCGGGCCGCAGACCGTGCCAGTCGCCCGCGAGACCCTCGTCGCCTACGCCGATGCGTCCGGTGACCAGAACCCGATCCACCAGGACGAGGAGTTCGCCAAGGGTGTCGGCCTGCCCGACGTCATCGCCCACGGCATGTGGACCATGGGTGCCGCCGGCTCGGCCGTGTCCGCCTGGGCCGGTGGGGCGGACCGCGTCGTCGAGTTCGGCACCCGCTTCACGAAGCCGGTCGTCGTGCCGGCCGGGGGCGCCCAGGTCGAGATCTCCGGGACGGTCAAGAGCGTCGACCCCGAGACCCGTCGCGCCGTCGTCGACCTGACCGTGACCGCCGCCGGCGACAAGGTCCTCGGGCGCTGTCTCGCGACCGTCCAGCTCGACTGATGCAGGAGCTTCACGACGCCCCGCTGGCCGAGCTGACGACGATGCGGGTGGGTGGACCTGCCCGCCGGCTCGTCGTCGCCGAGACGATCGACGAGGTCGTCGACACCGTGCGCGAGGTCGACGACGCCGACGAGCCGCTGCTCGTCGTCGGGGGCGGGTCCAACCTCGTCATCGCCGACGCCGGCTTCCCCGGCACGGTCCTCCAGGTCGCGACGAGCGGCGTCGAGGTCGAGTCGGACGACTCGTGCGGGGGAGCGATGGTCCGCGTCGCCGCCGGCGAGAACTGGGACGACCTCGTCGCACGCGCCGTCGCAGAGGGGTGGTCCGGGGTCGAGGCACTGTCCGGCATACCCGGTTCGACGGGGGCCACGCCGGTCCAGAACGTCGGCGCCTACGGCCAGGAGGTCGCCCAGACGATCGCGCGGGTGCGGGTCCTCGACCGGCGGACCCAGGAGGTCCGGACGTTCAGCAACGCGGACTGCGCCTTCACCTACCGGCACTCCGTCTTCAAGGCGTCGTCGCGGTTCGTCGTCCTCGACGTCACCTTCCAGCTGCGCGTGGCGGACCGCTCCCAGCCGATCGCCTACGCCGACCTCGCCAAGGGGCTGGGCGTCGACGTCGGTGCGCGGGTGCCGCTCGCCGAGGCCCGTGAGGCCGTCCTCGAGCAACGGCGGAGGCGCGGGATGGTCATCGACGCCGACGACCACGACACGTGGAGCTGCGGGTCGTTCTTCACCAACCCGATCATGTCCGCGGCTCGGTTCGACGCGCTCGCGGATCGCGTTCGCGCCGAGCTCGGAGACGACGCCGCCGAGCCGCCTCGCTTCCCCGACGCCAGTGGTGACGTCAAGACGAGTGCCGCGTGGCTCATCGACCGGGCCGGCTTCGGCAAGGGATTCGGTATGCCGGGCCCTGCCGCCCTCTCGACGAAGCACACCCTCGCGGTGACGAACCGCGGCTCGGCCACCGCCGCCGACGTCGCCGCCCTCGCGCGGCGGGTGCGCGACGGTGTCCACGACCGTTTCGGCGTGACGCTCGTCAACGAGCCCGTCTTCGTCGGCCACGAGCTCTGAGGAGGAGTCCGTGGAGCGTCAGCCACGAAACCTGAGGAGGGCCAGGTGAAGACCATCAACCTCGACGTCCGCACCGGTGGCAAGGACGTCGTGCTCGACCTCACCGACCGCTGCGCCGACTTCGTGCGCGACCTCGGCGACGGCCTGCTCCACGTCTTCGTACCGCACGCGACCGCCGGCATAGCCATCATCGAGACCGGTGCGGGCTCCGACGACGACCTGCTGGCCGCTCTCGCCGACCTCCTGCCCGCCGACGACCGGTGGCGCCACCGTCACGGCAGCCCCGGCCACGGACGCTCGCACGTCATGCCCGGGCTCGTCCCGCCCTACGCCAGCGTGCCCGTCGACGGCGGACGCCTCGCCCTCGGCACCTGGCAGAGCATCTGCCTCGTCGACCTCAACGTCGACAACCACGACCGCACCGTCCGCCTCGACTTCCTCGCCGGCTGAGGCGTCCCGACATCCCACGGGGGTCGTTCTCTGACAGCCGGCCGGCGCAGGCGGGCTGCTCCGCACCCACCTGCGTGAAGGGGGTGTCTTCGCTTCGGGAGGTGACGCAGGCCCGTGTCACGCACCACTGACGCGCCGTCAGGGTCAGCGAGCGACGGGTACGCATACACCCCGTCTGGGGGGTGTCTTCGCTTCGCGACGTGACGCACCGCTGCGGCGGGCATCGGGAACCCGAGGCTGGGTCAGGCGACCGCGTCGTCGGCGGGTCGTGCTTGTGAACCCGCGGACCACGCGTCGACGACCTGGCTCGACCTTCGTGACACGGGCACGCGCGCAGCGTGCGCTGGACCCCCTGCGTTCGCTGCGTCGGCGGCGGCGTCCGCCGCGTTGGCCGCGTCCGGCTCGTCCCCCACGTTCGCCGAGCTCGGTTCCTCAGGCACGACGGGACCCACGAGGTCCTGGTCCCAGAGCGGAAGGGGCCGTCGGGCGTACCACTTCGGCTCGTTCCCCAGACCTCGGACGAAGAACTCCCGGTGCCACCACCAACTCGGCGGGTTGTCGACCGCCTGCACGTCGTGGTGAGCGGGAAATCGCCGGCTCCCGCCGCGGACGCGTGCGACGAGCTCGCTCTCGCGCCACGAGCACGGCTCGACGACCTGGGCCGGCGATGACCCCTCCGGGGCCACGTGGACGAGGGCAATGCCGAAGCCCGTGCCGACGAGCGCGCCGACGACATCGTCAAGGCTCGACCGCCCCGCGTCGGACTCCAGACGGGCCACTCGGCTGGCCGACCAGGTGCGCATCGCGGCGTAGGCCCGTTGGGAGAGGCCGAGCCGCCGCCGGTGGTCCCGGATGGCAAGACCGACGGCACCGGCAAGTGTGAGGGTGTCCACGGCGTCATGGAGGTCGGCGGCGCGTCGGGCCGCTCGCTGCTCAGGTGTCATGGCTCGACGCTGCCGCCGCGTCGCTCTCCCGACCAGACCACGCTGGTGTTCCTGTGGACGGTCGCGTCTCGCCAAGCCACCTGTGGACGACCCGCCCGGAGAAACCACACGGAGACCCACAGCGCCGTGGCGACGTCATTGCCTCGGGTGGTGGAGCGAAGACACCCCGCCCAGGCACCCCTCGAAGGGCAGCCGGTTCGATGAGCCCAGCCGGTTGCCGTTGCGTCGGGTGGTGGAGCAAAGACACCCCTCCACGTCCACCCGTGTGCGGCGGTCCCATGGTCCCGCCGCGACGACGACGAGCGACCTCCTGCGGCGCAGGAAGCTACGGGCGGCGGAGCGGCAGCGCATTCAGCACAACGTTGCGCAGCTCGCCCCCACCCACCGTGCACGTGAGGTAGGTGCAGTGGGGCTGCCGCCGGCGGTCGGTCGGTGAGCCCGGGTTGAGCAGGCGCAGGCCGTCGTGCTCGGTGTCCCACGGAATGTGGCTGTGGCCGAAGACGAGGACGTCGAGGTCCGGGTACGCGGCCCGCATCCGTTCCTCGCGCCGCTGCTTCGGCCCGGTCTCGTGCACCACACCCCAGCGCAGGCCACCGAGCTCGACGCGTGCGACCTCGGGCAGCCTGCGCCGCAGCTCGGCACCGTCGTTGTTGCCCCAGACCCCGACGAGCCTCTTGGCTCGTTCTTCGAGTGCGTCGAGCAGCCGTGGTGTCACCCAGTCACCGGCGTGGAGGACGACGTCCGCCTCGTCCACGGCCGCCCAGACCTGCGCCGGCAGGTCTCGCGCCCGCGCCGGCAGGTGCGTGTCGGCCACGATGAGCAGCCGCAGCACGTCCGCCCTAGAGCCCGTCGCGCCCATGTCAGTCGTCGAGTCCGTCGAGGTCACGCAGCGCCTCCTCCCACCGGCGCCGCCGCTCGGCATCGTCCTGGTCCCACCACGGCGTTCCGCGCTCGCCCAGACCGTGCTTGGCGAGGTCGACCCGCAGACGTGACGGAGCCGGGTCCTGACCCGCCTGCTTGGCCGCTCGCACACCGGACCGTCCCCGACCCAGGTGCGACAGCAGCCTCTCGGCCACATCCTCGGGCAGGGCCGGGTCCTGCCGCCGCCACCGGCGACCGTCGACGATGAGCCACCGCTCGGCGTCGACCTCGGCAGACATCTCACCCACGGCTCGGCTCCTCGGGATCGGCACGAACCTGCTGAGACACGGCATACGAGGGCTGCCGGAGGGCGGTCCACAGAGGCGAGGTCCACGTCCCCATCGGCGCGTGGCCGACCGGGTCGTGGCGGCGCGTGCAGTCCGAGTCGGTCCACGTGAGCTCGAGGCGGCCCCGCTCGTGCCACGGGTGTCCGGGCGCCGCGACGAGCAGTCGGTAGGCGCTCGGGGGCTCGCCGCCCCCAGCCACCGGACCGGCAGGGTCCACCCTCAACAGGAGCCTGCCCCGCGCCGTCTCGAGCGGGAGGAGGGTGGTCAGCGGTCCGTGGTCCCAGCGCCCACGCACCGTCAGCACGTGGCGCGTGAGAACCCCTGTCCCCGTCGAGGCGAGGAGCACGTCGCCGGCGGCCGGTCCGGTCAGGCGCACCGCCAACCCCTCGATGTCCGGCCCCTCGCGCAGTCCCGTGGCGCGGGACCAGCGCACATCGCACGCATGCGGGCCCGGTTCGTCGAGAAGCACCACGCCGCTCCGCGGTCCCGGCTCGATCGTCACGCGCCCCGTCCCGCAGAACCCCACGGCGTGCAGCGCCCGGGTCCCCCGGAGCCGAGCCGTGAGCCCGAACGCCCCGGCGAGCGCCCGCCCGCCGATCCACCCCAGACCTCCGAGGACCGCCGAGCCAATCGACTCGTCGCCGCCAGCGCGTGCCTCCATCACTCCAACCTAGGCGCTGGCCGAGTTCCGTGCGTCGGCCCCGACGGCGTCGTCCGCACCGTCACCCTCGAGCCACGCGTCGATGTCGGCGTATGCCGTCTCACGCACCTTCCCGGGCGCTCGCGACGCCCGAAGGGACGCTCGGGCGAGGTCGGCAAGCTCGGCGTCGGAGAACTCGAGCAGCCGCGCCACCTCGTACTGCGCCTGCAGCCGCGAGCCGAAGATGAGCGGGTCGTCCGCCCCGAGGGCGATGGTCGCCCCGGCGTCGACGAGCCGCCGCAGCGGCACGTCGTCGATGTCGTCGTAGACACCGAGCGAGATGTTGCTGCCCGGGCACACCTCGAGTGCCACGCCGTCCTCGACGACGCGGTCGAGGGTGCGCGGGTCCTCGACGGACCTCACCCCGTGCCCGAGCCGGTCCGGCCCGAGCGAGGTGAGCGTGCGCTCGACGGCGTCGGGCCCGAGCAGCTCGCCCGCGTGCGGCACGAGCGCCAGCCCGGCCCGGCGCGCGATCGAGAAGGCCGGCGCGAAGGCCTCCGTCTCGCCGCGTCGCTCGTCGTTGCTCAGGCCGAAGCCCACGACGGCACCCGGTCCCTCGCCGGCATACCTCGCGGCGAGACGCGCGAGGGTGCGCGCCTCGAGCTCGTGGCGCATCCGCGAGGCCGCGACGATGACCCCGACCTGCGCGGCGCCCGGCTCGCGCGAGACCGCCGCCGCCTCGTCCAGGACGATCTCGAGCGCGGGTGTGATGCCACCGACGAAAGGTGCATACGACGTGGGGTCGACCTGGAGCTCGAGCCAGCGCGAGCCCTCGGCGCCGTCGTCGAGAGCCGCCTCGCGCACGATCCGCCGCATGTCGGCCTCGCCGCGCACGCAGTGGCGCGCGACGTCGTAGAGGCTCTGGAAGCGGAACCAGCCCCGCTCGTCGCGGGTCTCGAACGTCACCGGCCAGTCGGCGCCGAGGGCCGACGGCAGGCGCAGACCGTGGGCCTTCGACATCTCGCGCACCGTGGTGACGCGCATTGAGCCGGTGAAGTGCAGGTGGAGGTGCGCCTTCGGCAGGGTCGCGGTGTCACGGACCCCCGAGGTGCCGGAGGGCGGCGCGCTCACTCCTCGACGATGTGCATGGCCGACTCCTCGGCCGACACGTCCTCGGGAGCGCCGTGTCGGGCGCCGTCGCCCTCGTCGGCGACGAGCGTCTTCTCCTCGTCGGGGCCGAGGCCCTCGTCCGGAGCGGTGAGGGACCCGCCGTCGACGTCATCGACGCCGTCGACGCCACCCGGCTCACCGAGGAAGTCCTCCTCCGCCGGGATGGAGTCGGGGTCGTCCCCGCCGACGCGCGGCTCGTCGTCGAGGCCGCCCTCGTTGTCGGGGGCGCCGTAGGCCGAGTTGGGGTCCGGCACCTCTTGGTTGATGCGCTGGTCGATCGTCTCGTCCTGAGCCTGCTCCTCGGCCGTCGTGCCCCACTCGGTGTTGCGCGGCTGGAGGTCGGGCGGCGACACCGGCAGGTTGTCGCCCTCGCTCGAGTCGAGCAGGTCGGGCTGGCCCTCGCCGGCGTCCACGCCGTCGTCGAGGCTCATCGAGCCGAGGTCGTCGTTGAAGTTCTCGGTTCCGGGCTGGTCGCTCATGACCTCACCCTGTCACGCCTGCCAGCTTTTCGGCGGCGGCGAGGAGGACGCAGGTCGCGACACCGGCCATCGCGGTCTCGACCTCGGCGAGGACGGGGAAGGACGGCGCGAGCCGGATGTTGCGGTCGCGCGGGTCCTTGCCGTGGGGGAACGAGGCCCCGGCAGGCGTGAGCGCGATCCCCGCGCCCTTGGCGAGCTCGACGACCCGTGAGGCGGTGCCGTCGAGGACGTCGAGGTTGACGAAGTAGCCGCCGGTCGGCTTCGACCACGTCGCGACCTCGCGTCCGTCGAGCGCGGACGACAGCGCCGAGTCCACGGCCGCGAACTTCGGGCCGAGGATCTCGCGGTGCTTGCGCATGTGCTCGCGCACGCCGTCGGCCGAGCCGAAGAACTGCACGTGCCGCAGCTGGTTGACCTTGTCCGGGCCGATGGAGGCGAACTGCTGGTGCCCGAGGTACCAGTCGACGTTCGCCTTCGACGCCGCGAGGAACGCGACTCCGGACCCGGCGAAGGTGATCTTCGACGTCGAGGCGAACATGATCGGCCGGTTGGGGTGCCCCGAGCCCGACGCGAGCGTGATGATGTCGGCGCTCTTGGCCTCGTCCTCGGTGAGGTGGTGGAACGCGTAGGCGTTGTCCCAGAAGATCCGGAAGTCCGGCGCCGCCGTCTCCATCGACGCGAGCTCGCTCGCGACCTCCTGCGAGCACGTCGAGCCCGACGGGTTCGCATAGGTCGGCACGATCCACATGCCCTTGACCGCGGGGTCCTTGACGAGCTCGCGCACGGCGGCGACGTCCGGGCCGTCCTCGTTCATCGGCACCGTCAGCATCTCGATCCCGTAGGACGCGAGCATCGTGAAGTGCCGGTCGTAGCCGGGCACGGGACAGACGAACTTCACCGTCTCCTCCTGCGACCACGGGCGCGGCGAGTCGGGTGCGCCGTGGAGCAGGAGCTGGACGAGGCAGTCGTGCATCATCGTCAGGCTCGAGTTGCCGCCGGCGACGACCTGCTCGGGCTCGACCCAGAGCAGGTCGGCGAACATCGCGCGCAGCTCGGCGATCCCCGACAGCCCGCCGTAGTTGCGCACGTCGGTCCCGCTCGCATCCTTGTGTCCGCGCGGCAGCTCGAGCAGCTCGTTGCTGAGGTCGAGCTGCGCGACGGAGGGCTTGCCACGCGTGAGGTCGAGCGTGAGCCCACGTTCCTGGAGATCGGCGTATGCCGTGCGCTGGCTCTCGAGGAACGTCTCGAGCTCGGCGGGGGAGAGGGAGGACAGGGCTGCGGCGGTCTGCTCGGTCACGACCGTCATCGTTCCAGACGTGAGCCGGGGAGGGCAGTCCTCCCCATGGTGCGAGACGTGCGGCGTTGCGAGGGTGGTCCGGGGCGGGCGAGAGGCGCTCGCCGCGAGGGAGGGAACTCACATGAAACTGTCCACCAGCCGTCACGGCGCCGTGCTCGCGGTCGCCACGCTGGCGCTCACCGGCGCGATCGGCGCCGTGAGCACGACCACCGCACCGGCCGCCGAGGCCGCACCCGGGATGGTTCGAGTCATCTCGCACAACATCGCCAAGAAGCCCGAGGCCCTGACGAAGGTCATCCAGAAGTCCAAGAGCGACCGGTTCCCGGGAGCCGAGGTCGTCTTCCTCCAAGAGGTGTGCCAGAGCATGCTGCCGCGGATCGAGGAGAAGCTGGGCAAGGCGTCGTTCCACATCCGACGGGACAACCAGTCGGACTGCTCGGACAACGTCATCGGCGAGGTGGTGGTCTACACGGACAAGAATGCGCGTGTGGAGCGTGATGCCGTCGACTTCAATGTCGAGGGCGAGGACCAGAACTACGGCATGGCATGCCTCAACTTCTCCTACGCGGGTCGTTCCACGCGCGCCTGCTCCACGCACCTGGCCTCCGGCGACGGCCCGGCCAAGAACGCGATGCGGCTCGCGTCGACGAAGGTGATCCGCGACAAGGCACGCGCCTGGAACAAGGACCTGATCCTCGTCGCCGGGGACTTCAACCGTGAGCCGATGGCACGCGCCATGGACTACGTCTACGGCGTCGGTCCCGACGCCCGGGGCGACTTCCGGGAGATCACCCAGTCGGCCACGGGCAACGAGGCTCGAACCGGCCGGTTCACGATCGGCAAGGTCAAGAAGAACACCGACCGCAAGGTCGACTACATCTTCGGTTGGAAGGGGCACACCCGAGTGAACGGGGGTTGGGTCAAGACGGAGTTCACCCCTTCGAACCACCGGATGCTCTTCGGCGGAGTGCCGCTTCGCTGACCGACGAGCACGGTTGCGCCCCGGTCTGACGGTTTCGCGTCGGACCGGGGCGTCCCGTATGCTGTTCCCTCGGTGATCGCACCATGCTTCGGCGTGCCTGTCGTCACCTCCGGAACCACCTTCCCAGCAGGTGCGTTCCTAGGGCAGTGGCTCAATTGGTAGAGCACCGGTCTCCAAAACCGGCGGTTGGGGGTTCGAGTCCCTCCTGCCCTGCACGTTCAGATCATTTCGGAGAAGAGGAACCGTGACGGAAGTGGGCGAGTCCCGCGACTCTCGCCAGGCGAGCAAGCGCGCCGGCAAGGGCGGCAACCCCGTGTCGCGGCTCTTCGGCTCCCTGGGTCTGTTCATCAGCCAGATCCTCGACGAGCTGCGCAAGGTCGTCCGGCCGACGCGGTCCGAGCTGTGGAACTACACGCTCGTCGTCATCGTCTTCGTCTCCGTGATGATGGCGCTCGTGTCCGGCCTCGACTTCGGCTTCAGCAAGCTCGTCGGGCTGGTCTTCGGCAACGGGGGCTGAGCCCCCGGGCGCGTCCGCGAGGTCGCACCCGCCACCACGACCAACACAACGCTGAACAGGAAGTAGGTCCGCAGTGTCCGACCACACGACGTCCCAGGACGCCGAGTCGACCTCCGGCGACCCCGAGACCCTCGCCGTCGACGAGACCGAGAGCGCCGCGCAGCGCGAGTCGCTGACCCTCGGCGACACCGCCCCCGAGTTCCTCGACACGTCGGCCGACCAGCCCGCCGACCTCGACGCCCCCGAGGACGACGACGCGGACGAGGACGTGACCGCCGAGTCGAGCGACAACGACACCGACGATGAGTCCGACGCCCCCGCCGAGAGCACGCTCGAGGCCGCGACGACCGAGTCCGACGAGGACGGCGACGTCGTCCCCACCGACGTCGACCCGGTCCAGGCGTTCAAGGACGACCTCGCGAGCAAGTTCGGTGACTGGTACGTCATCCACTCCTACGCGGGCTACGAGAACCGCGTGAAGACCAACCTCGAGACCCGGATCCAGTCCCTCAACATGGAGGACTACATCTTCGAGATCGAGGTCCCCATGGAGGAGGTCACCGAGATCAAGAGCGGTCAGCGCAAGCTGGTCCGCCGGGTCCGGATGCCCGGGTACGTCCTCGTCCGCATGGACCTCACCGACGAGTCGTGGGGCGCCGTGCGCCACACGCCCGGTGTCACCGGCTTCGTCGGCAACGCGCACCAGCCGGTGCCGCTGAGCCTCGACGAGGTCTACACGATGATCAAGCCCGCCGAGCTCGAGATGGCCGCGGCCGCGGCTGCCGCCCCGGGCTCGCCCGCCTCCTCCGGTGGCTCGTCCGCCGACGCCCCCGTCGTCGACTTCGAGGTCGGCGAGTCGGTCACCGTCATGGACGGCCCCTTCGAGACCCTGCCGGCGACGATCTCCGAGATCAACGCCGAGAGCCAGAAGCTCAAGGTCCTCGTCTCCATCTTCGGCCGGGAGACCCCGGTCGAGCTGTCGTTCGGCCAGGTCGCCAAGATCTGACGCTCGGCAACACTGCAACCGGGTCATCGCCCACGGCGTGGGCCCACAACAAAGAAGAAGGAACGCAAGAGCATGCCTCCCAAGAAGAAGGTCTCCGGCTACATCAACCTGCAGATCCAGGCAGGTGCCGCGACCCCGGCTCCCCCCGTCGGCCCCGCGCTCGGTCAGCACGGCGTCAACATCATGGAGTTCGTCAAGGCCTACAACGCTGCGACCGAGCACCAGCGGGGCAACATCATCCCCGTCGTCATCACGGTGTTCGAGGACCGCTCGTTCACCTTCATCACGAAGACGCCGCCGGCCTCCGAGCTCATCAAGAAGGCCGCGGGTGTCCAGAAGGGCTCCGGCGAGCCGCACAAGACCAAGGTCGCGAACCTCACCGTCGACCAGGTCCGTGAGATCGCCGAGCAGAAGATGCCCGACCTCAACGCCAACGACGTCGACGCCGCGATGAAGATCATCGCCGGCACGGCCCGTCAGATGGGCATCACGACCGACCTCTCCTGAGGCCGGTCACCAACAGCAAACGTTCCGTATGCCGGCCGCCCAGGCGGGAGGCCGGCATACGGGAAGCGCTTCCTCACCTGAGGCAAGCGCGTGGGAGGGCCAGCGCTGGCCCGGACCACGACTCCACCACTGAAACAAGGAGCAGCACATGAAGCGCAGCAAGAGCTACCGCGCCTCCGCCGAGAAGATCGCGGCCGACAAGGTCTACAGCCCGCTCGAGGCCGTCCGCCTCGCCAAGGCCGGCGCCAAGGCCAAGTACGACGAGACGGTCGAGGTCGCCATGCGACTCGGTGTCGACCCGCGCAAGGCCGACCAGATGGTCCGTGGCACGGTCAACCTCCCCAACGGCACGGGCAAGACCGCCCGCGTCCTCGTCTTCGCCAACGGTGACAAGGCCGAGGCCGCCAAGGCTGCCGGTGCCGACTACGTCGGCTCCGACGACCTCCTCGAGAAGGTCGCCGGCGGCTGGCTCGACTTCGACGCGATCGTCGCCACCCCGGACCTCATGGGCAAGGTCGGTCGTCTCGGCAAGGTCCTCGGCCCGCGTGGTCTCATGCCCAACCCGAAGACCGGCACGGTCACGATGGACACGGCCAAGGCCGTCTCCGACATCAAGGGCGGCAAGATCGAGTTCCGCGTCGACAAGCACGCGAACCTCCACTTCATCATCGGCAAGGCGTCCTTCGACGAGAAGAAGCTCGTCGAGAACTACGCCGCCGCGCTGGAGGAGATCCTCCGCCTCAAGCCGGCCTCCTCGAAGGGCCGCTACATCAGCAAGGCCACGATGTCGACGACGATGGGCCCCGGTGTCCCGCTCGACTTCACCAAGACGCGCAACCTCCTCGAGGAGGACGCCCAGGCCGACGCCTGACCGTCCCGCGCACGCGACAGCGGCCTCCGTTCTCCGGAACGGGGGCCGCTGCCCGTTTTGCCCTGAGCGCAAAGCCCTGCGAGGGCCGTGGTGTGACCTTGACTGCTCTCCGTGGCCGCAACTTGTTTCTGAGGTAACCCCGGGGTAACTTCGCCGGAGCCCTGTTGCACCGCCGCCCCGGGCCCACCCGTGGTGGCGACTCCCTGCCACGCACCACGGGCCGGAAATGAGGTTGTGACAATGGGTGTCGCCATCGACGTCCAAGGGCTGACGAAGTCCTTCGGTTCCCAGCTGATCTGGAACGACGTCACGCTCACCCTTCCCCCCGGCGAGATCTCGGTGATGCTCGGCCCCTCGGGCACCGGCAAGTCCGTCTTCCTCAAGACGCTCGTCGGCCTCCTCAAGCCCGACAAGGGCTCGATCGTCATCAACGGCGACGACCTCGTCACGCTGCGCGAGAACGACCTCTACGAGATCCGCAAGCTCTTCGGCGTCCTCTTCCAGGACGGCGCACTCTTCGGGTCGATGAGCCTCTATGACAACGTCGCCTTCCCGCTGCGCGAGCACACGAAGAAGTCCGAGAGCGACATCCGCAGGATCGTCCTCGAGAAGATGGATCTCGTCGGCCTCTCCGGCGCCGAGGACAAGCTGCCCGGTGAGATCTCCGGTGGCATGCGCAAGCGCGCCGGACTCGCCCGCGCCCTCGTGCTCGACCCCGAGATCCTCCTCATCGACGAGCCCGACTCGGGTCTGGACCCGGTGCGCACGTCCTACATCAACCAGCTCTTCATCGACCTCAACGCGCAGATCGACGCGACCTTCCTCATCGTCACCCACGACATCAACACCGCGCGGACCGTCCCCGACAACATCGGGCTGCTCTACCACCGCCACCTCGCGATGTTCGGGCCGCGCGAGATGCTGCTCAGTTCCGAGGAGCCGGTCGTGCGCCAGTTCCTCAACGCCCAGACGGTCGGCCCCATCGGCATGTCCGAGGAGAAGGACGCCGACGAGCTCGCCGCCGAGTCCGGCCAGGAGCTGCCGCCGCTGCCGCCCATCCCGCTCCAGCTCGGCACGAGCGACGGCTCGCCCCGCCGCGCCGAGAAGCCGGCGGGCCAGTGGTGCCGCGACAACGGGGTCACCCCGCCGCCCGGCTCGTTCCGCTCGGGCAACGCCGGCGTGCCCGGCGTCTCGCAGGTGCCCGAGCAGGTGCCCGAGGGTGAGGTGGTCTCGTGAACCTGCTCGTCTCTCCGCTCAAGCAAGCGGGCGCGTTCTTCGCGATGGCCCTCGACGTGCTGCGGGCGCTGCCCAAGCGGCCGTTCCAGACCAAGGAGTTCATCCAGCAGTGCTGGTTCATCGCGTCGGTGACGATCATCCCCACGGCGCTGGTGTCGATCCCCTTCGGCGCCGTCATCGCCCTCCAGCTCGGCACGCTCACCCGCCAGCTCGGCGCCCAGTCGTTCACCGGAGCGGCGAGCGTCCTCGCGGTCGTGCGTGAGGCGTCACCCATCGTCACGGCCCTGCTCATCGCCGGCGCAGGCGGCTCCGCGATCTGCGCCGACCTCGGGTCACGCAAGATCCGCGAGGAGATCGACGCGATGGAGGTCCTCGGCATCAACCCCATCCACCGTCTCGTCGTGCCCCGCGTCCTCGCGGCGATGCTCGTCGCGGTGCTGCTCAACGGGCTCGTCTCCGTCGTCGGCGTGGGCGGCGGCTACTTCTTCAACGTTGTCATCCAGGGCGGGACGCCGGGCGCCTACCTCTCCTCGTTCACGGCGCTGGCGCAGCTCGCCGACCTGTGGACCTCGGAGATCAAGGCGCTGCTCTTCGGCGCGGTCGCCGCGATCGTCGCGTCCTACAAGGGACTGACGGCCGGGGGAGGGCCCAAGGGGGTCGGCGACGCCGTGAACCAGAGCGTCGTCATCACCTTCATGCTCCTCTTCGTCATCAACTTCGTCGTCTCGGCCATCTACTTCCAAGTCGTCCCCCAGAAGGTCTGAGGTGAGCACACGATGAGCCGGACCAAGGAGCTCGCCGCCCGCCCCGGGCGGATGCTCGACAGCCTGAGCGACCAGATGCACTTCTACGTGCGCTCGATCGCCTGGAGCGGCCGCACGATCCGCCGCTACAAGAAGGAGGTGCTGCGCCTCCTCGCCGAGGTCTCCCTCGGCAGCGGTGCGCTCAGCGTCATCGGCGGCACCGTCGGAGTCCTCACCTTCATGGCGTTCTTCACCGGCAGCCAGGTCGGACTGCAGGGCTACTCCTCGCTCAACCAGCTCGGCACCGGCGCCTTCGCCGGCTTCCTCGCGGCCTACCTCAACACCCGCGAGATCGCCCCGCTCGTCGCCGGGCTCGCGCTCGCGGCGACCGTCGGCTGCGGCTTCACCGCCCAGCTCGGCGCCATGCGGATCTCGGAGGAGGTCGACGCCCTCGAGGTCATGGGCATCCCCTCACTGCCCTTCCTCGTCACCACCCGCATGATCGCCGGCTTCATCGCGGTCATCCCGCTCTACGTCCTCGGCCTGCTGTCGTCGTATGCCGCGACCCGCTTCATCGTCACCGACTACTTCGGGCAGTCCAAGGGCACCTACGACCACTACTTCCATCTCTTCCTACCGCCGATAGACATCCTCTACTCGTTCCTCAAGGTGCTCGTCTTCGCGGTCATCATCATCCTCATCCACTGCTACTACGGCTACAACGCCAGCGGCGGACCCGCGGGCGTCGGTGTCGCCGTTGGCAAGGCCGTCCGCACCTCGATCGTCGCCATCAACCTCGTCGACTTCTTCTTCTCGCTCGCCGTGTGGGGCGCGACGACGACCGTGAGGATCGCGGGATAGCCATGGCCACGAGCTCAGCCCTCGGACGACTCGGGCACCGCACCTACGGTGTGGCGTTCCTCGTCGTCGTCGCCCTGCTCCTCTCGCTGTCGATCGCCTCGTTCAACAAGGCGTTCGCCGACGTCGTCGAGGTCACGCTCGAGACCAACCGCATCGGCAGCCAGCTCCAGGAGGCCTCCGACGTCAAGATCCGCGGGCTCATCGTCGGCGAGGTCCGCACGATCGAGTCGCACGGCGACGGCGTCACCCTCGGCCTCGCGCTCAAGCCCGAGATGGTCGACCTCATCCCGGCCAAGGTCAGCGCGCGGCTCCTGCCCAAGACCCTCTTCGGGGAGCGGTTCGTCGACCTCGTCCCGCCCCAAGGAGAGCAGGGCCGGGCCATTCGCGCCGGCGACGTCATCCCGCAGGACCGCACGACGCTCGCGATCGAGCTCGAGGAGGTCTTCGAGGATCTCCTGCCGCTCCTTCGGGCGGTCGAGCCGGCGAAGCTCTCGGCCACCCTCAACGCGCTCGCCACCGCCCTCGACGGTCGCGGCACCAAGCTTGGCAAGAACCTCGTCCTCGTCGACCAGTACTTCACCCAGCTCAACCCGCACATGCCGACCATCCAGGCCGACATCTCGGGTCTCGCCGACTTCGCGAGCACGTATGCCGTCGCCGCACCCGAGCTGCTCCGCGCGGCCAAGGCGCTGCTCACGACGAACACGACGATCGTCGAGAAGCAGAAGGAGCTCTCCGGCTTCCTCGCGGGCACCGCCGGGTTCGCCAACACGACCGCCGGCTTCCTCGAGACGAACCAGAACCGGATCATCCAGGTCGGCCGGGTGCAGCGCCCGACGCTCGAGGTGCTCGCCAAGCACTCGCCGATCTACCCCTGCTTCAGCCAGGGCCTCGTCGGCTGGCTGCCGCGCGCCCGCGAGATCTTCCGCGACGGGATGTTCCACATCACCATGGAGCTGCCCCGCCAGCGCGAGGGCTACCGACCGGGGGAGGAGCCCGCCTGGCGCGACAAGCGCGCCCCGGACTGCAAGGGCCTGCCGACCAAGGTGGGCAACCAGAACGACCCCCGTGAGGGCTCGAAGTTCGACGACGGCACCGACGGTGCACCGACCTACGTCAGCCACTCGGCGCTGCCCCAGGCCTTCCTCAGCGCCGACGCGGCGAGCATCCCGAGCGTCGACGCCGGGCTCGCGGGCACGGTCGAGGAGCAGCAGCTCGTCGGCGCCCTCGTCGGGGTGCCCGCGGACGAGGACGCCTCGCTGGCCACCCTGCTCGCGGGGCCGATGATGCGCGGGACGGTGGTGAGCCAGTGAAGACCACGCCCAGCCTCGTGAAGTTCATCGTCTTCGCGATCGTCACGATCCTCGCCACCGGCACCCTCGCCGCGACGATCGCCAACATCCAGCCCGGTGACCGCAACACCTTCACCGCCCTCTTCTCCGATGTCACCGGGCTCGCCAAGGGCCATGAGGTCCGCATCGCCGGCGTCCGGGTCGGCACCGTCAAGAGCATCGACGTCGCACCCGACCGCACCAACGCCGCGGTGGAGTTCGACGTCCTCTCGTCGAGCGTCCTCACCCAGGGCACGGTCGCGACCATCAAGTACCGCAACCTCGTCGGCGAGCGCTACATCGCGCTCACCCAGGGGCCGGGCGGCGCGAGCCCGCTCAGGGACGGGGCGAAGATCCCGCTCGAGCGCACCCACCCCGCCCTCGACCTCACCGTGCTCTTCAACGGGTTCAAGCCGCTCTTCGCGGCACTCTCGCCCAAGCAGGTCAACGAGCTCTCGGGGCAGATCATCTCGGTGCTCCAGGGCGAGGGCGGCAACATCAACACCCTCCTCGGCCAGACCGCGTCGCTCACGAGCACCCTCGCCGACCGCGACGAGGTCATCGGCCGGGTCATCAGCAACCTCACGACGACGCTGACGACGGTCGAGCAGCACGACGACGCCCTCGGCGAGCTGCTCATCCAGCTCCAGCGCTTCGTCTCCGGGCTCGCGGCCGACCGCAAGGCGATCGGCGAGTCGCTCACCAACATCAACTCGGTGACCGACGAGACCGCGCGGCTCCTCGCCGCCGGCCGTCCGGACATCAAGAACGACATCGCGCAGCTCCGCACGCTGGGAGCGACGCTCAACAAGCCGGCCAACACCGCGGCATACGAGAAGTTCATCACCGGCTCGCCCGAGAAGATCGCGGCCATCACGCGGACGGCGACCTACGGGTCCTGGTTCAACTTCTACCTCTGCCGCTTCGACGCCAAGAACATCGTCCTGCCGACCGGCCCGACGCCGGGGAACCTCGGCTACAACGTCTCGTCAGCGAGGTGCCGATGAGCCGCCCGTTCAGCAGCCGTGACCCGCTCCGCATCGGCATCGCCGGTCTGGGTGCGATCGCGATCGTCCTGCTCGCCGCCTTCAACGCCGCGTCGCTGCCGCTCATCGGTGGTGGCGAGAAGTACGCCGCGTCGTTCACCGAGGCCGGTGGCCTGCGCGACGGCGACGAGGTGAGGATCGCCGGCGTGCGCGTCGGCAAGGTCACCGACATCCGGCTCGCCGGCAACAAGGTCGACGTCGACTTCCGGATCACCGAGGACGTCGCCTTCGGCCCGGAAACCGGTGCCTCGGTCCGGATGAAGACCCTGCTCGGTCAGAAGTACGTCTCGCTCGAGCCCCGCGGCCGCGGCCAGATGAAGGAGGGGACGACGATCCCCACCTCCCGCACCGTGTCGAGCTACGACATCATCGACGCCTTCTCCGACCTCACCGAGACGACCGAGCGGATCGACACCGACCTCCTCGCCGACTCGCTCGACACGATGGCCCGCGAGTTCACCGACACCCCGGCCAACGTCACGCTGGCCCTCGACGGCCTCAGCCGCCTGTCGCGCACGGTCGCCAGCCGCGACACCGAGCTCAAGGCGCTGCTCAAGGCCGCGAACTCGGTCTCGGGCACGCTTGCCGACCAGAACAAGGTCATTGAGAAGATCATCGTCGACGCCGACCTGCTCCTCGCCGAGCTCTACGAGCGCCGCGACGCCATCCACACCCTCTTCACGAACACGAGCGCCATGGCCGTCCAGATCACCGGGCTCGTCCGTGACAACCGGGCGCAGCTCGGCCCGGCGCTCGAGCAGCTGCGCGGCGTCCTCGCCACCCTGCGCAAGCACGAGGCCGACCTCACCCGCACGATCGACGCGATGCAGCCGTTCACCCGGGTCTTCGCGAGCACGCTGGGGACGGGCCAGTGGTTCGACACTTACATCCAGAACCTCACGGTGCCGGTCGGGGCGGTGGGCCGATGAAGCACGGGAGCAAGCCCGTCCTCGGCAAGATCGTCGCGGCGCTCGTCGTCGTCGGCCTCGTCGCCGCTGCCGTGGCGTTCTGGCCGAGCGGCGGCACCAAGACCGTGAGCGGCGACTTCGGCCGCGCCGTCGGTCTCTTCCCCGGCTCCGACGTCCGGGTCCTCGGTGTCCGGGTCGGCGAGGTCAAGGCCGTCGAGCCGCGCGGCGAGAGCGTGCGCGTGACCTTCGAGGTCGACGACGACGTCAAGGTGCCCGCGGACGCCAAGGCCGCCGTCGTCGCCCCGTCGCTCGTGAGCGACCGCTACGTCCAACTGTTGCCGGCCTACACCACGGGCCCGGAGATGCGCGACGGCGCCCGCATCCCCCAGGAGCGCACCGCCGTCCCGGTCGAGCTCGACCGCGTGTCGCAGAGCCTCGACGACCTCATGGTCGCGCTCGGCCCCGACGGCGCCAACAAGGAGGGTGCGCTCACCCGCGTCCTCGACACGGGCGCCCGCAACCTCGAGGGCAACGGCGAGAACCTCCACGAGATGAACCGCAACCTCTCGCAGGCGGTGCAGACCTTCGCGGAGGGCCGTGGCGACCTCTTCGCGACCGTGAAGAACCTCGAGACCTTCACCGGGATGCTCGCGACCAACGACGCCCAGGTCCGCCGGCTCAACGCCGACCTCTCCAAGGTCTCCGACCAGCTCGACGGCGAGCGCGACGACCTCGAGGCGGCGCTCAAGAACCTCGCCGTCGCGCTGGCCGAGATCTCGACCTTCGTCAAGGACAACCGCGCCGTGCTCACCGAGGACATCGACCAGCTCACGTCGCTGACGACGGCGGTGGCGGCCAAGCGCGACAGCCTCGCCGCGACGCTCGACAACGCGCCGGTCGCGCTCTCCAACCTCCAGCTCGCCTACAACCCGCCGTCGGGCACGCTCGACACCCGCGCCAACGTCGAGGGTCTCGACGACCCCGCCCTCATCCTCTGCTCGCTCCTCACCGGTGCGACGGGCACGGGCAACGCCAACCCCAACCTCTGCACGACCCTCCAGGGCCTCATACCCAAGGGCGGGCTGCCCGGCGCCCTCAACCTGCCGGGCCTGTCGGCGATCCCCGCGGCGATGACCCTCGCCGAGGCCGGCGTCGTCGCGCCCCCGGCCGCTGCCGCCGAGGCCGCGGCGGCCAAGGCGTCGTCCACCGAGGTCCTCGTCCGTGGCGCGGACGCGACGCTCGGCGGACTCCTCCCGAAGGACACCCCATGACGTATGCCGCCCGCTCACCCAGGACGTCGGACCCGCGCCGACGCCGCACCGGTGCCCGCCTGCGAGCCGTGGCCGTGGCCGTCTCCGCCGCGGTCGTCCTGTCCGCCTGCCAGGGCGCCTTCGACCTGCCGCTGCCCGGTGGGGCGAAGGGCGACGGGCCGTCGATGAGGGTCCGGGTCGACTTCGCCGACGTCCTCGATCTCGTGCCCAAGTCCGCTGTGAAGATCGACGAGGTCGCCGTCGGTCAGGTCGAGGAGATCGAGCTCAACGGCTGGACCGCTCGCGTGACGCTCACGGTGCCGAAGTCGAGCAAGCTGCCCGACAACGCGATCGCCGAGCTCAAGCAGTCCTCGCTGCTCGGCGAGAAGTACATCGCCCTCTCACCGCCCGCGGGTGGTCGCGCCACCGGCACCCTCTCCGACGGCGACCTCATCCCGATCGAGCGCACCAACCGCAACCCCGAGGTCGAGGAGGTGCTCTCGGCGATGTCGCTGCTGCTCAACGGTGGTGGCGTCGGGCAGCTCGCGGTCATCGAGCGCGAGCTCAACAACGCGCTGCGGGGCAACACCGACGAGATCAAGCACCTCATCGGCGAGCTCAACACCTTCGTCGGCGGGCTCGAGGACCAGAAGGCCGAGATCG
Organism: Knoellia flava TL1; assembly: GCF_000768675.1. Lineage (GTDB taxonomy): Bacteria > Actinomycetota > Actinomycetes > Actinomycetales > Dermatophilaceae > Knoellia > Knoellia flava. The sequence continues at coordinate 84,943 of NZ_AVPI01000012.1, forward strand.
TGCGCGCCATCGACATGGTCGACCGGCTCGCCGCGCGCCTCGCCGCTCAGAAGGACCTCATCGCCCAGACGCTCGAGGAGATCCCCAAGGGGCTCAAGATCCTCGCCGACCAGCGCGTCCAGCTCACCCAGATGCTCCAGGCGCTGAGCCGGCTCGGCGCGGTCGGCACCAAGGTCATCCAGGGGTCCAAGGCCGACCTGCTCGCCAACCTCAAGGCCTTGGGCCCGGTGCTCTCGCAGCTCAACAAGGCCGGGGACGCGCTGCCGAAGTCGCTCGAGCTGCTCCTCACCTACCCGTTTCCCGACGCCGCCCTCGGCGCGATCAAGGGCGACTACACCAACCTGTCGGTCACGGCCGATCTCGACCTCAGCGAGCTGAAGATCCTCGACGGCGGCAGCGGGCCGACGATCCCCGGAGTGCCGCTTCCGTCGATCCCGAAGCCGACGATCCCGGTCCCGGTCCCGACCGTGCCGATCCCCGTGCCGACGCCGACGGCTCCGAAGCCTCCGGCGAACCCCCTCTGCCCGCCCCTGTGCGGCAGCGACGCCCCGGGCGACCGGTCGTGGACCTCGCTCTACGGAGGTGACGCGGCATGATCCGCACGTTCACCAAGGTCCAGCTCGCGGCCTTCACCCTCATCACAATCGTCGCGGTGTCGATCCTGTCGGCCAACTACATCGGGCTCACCGAGCGGCTGCTCGGCGGCGGCCCGGTCTTCAAGGCGTCGTTCGCGCAGTCCGGCGGCATCTTCGTCGGGTCCGAGGTGACCTACCGCGGCGTCAAGGTGGGCCGCGTCACCGGGCTGGAGCTCGAGAAGGACGGTGTCCTCGTCGAGGCACGACTCGACCGTGGGACCAAGGTGCCCAAGGACACCAGGGCGGTCGTCGAGAACCGCTCGGCGGTGGGGGAGCAGTACCTCGACCTCCAGCCGCGCTCCTCGGGCGGACCCGTCCTCGCGAAGGGAGACGTCATCCCACGCAAGGACACGGCATACCCGATCCGCGTCGACGAGCTGCTGCTGCACGTCGACAAGACGGTCCGCTCGGTCGACCAGGACGACCTGCGCACTGTCGTCGACGAGCTCGGCACCGGCTTCGAGGGCGCCGGACCCGACCTGTCGCGCCTCATCGACAACGGCGACCTGCTCACCCAGGCCGCGATCGACGCGCTCCCGTCGACCGTTCGGCTGCTCCAGCAGAGCAAGACGGTCCTCGACACCCAACGCGACACGGCGCCGCAGATCAAGAACTTCGCGACCGACTTCGCCAACCTCTCCGAGACGCTGCAGAAGTCCGACTCCGACCTGCGCCTCATCCTCGACCGCGGCGTCGTCGCCTCCAAGGAGCTCGAGTCGCTCATCAAGGCCAACGAGGCGGACCTCGCCGTGCTCATCGCCAACTTCATCACCATCGGGCAGGTGACGACCTCGCGCATCGACGGCATCGAGCAGATGTTCGTCACCTACCCCGAGGTCGTCGTCGGCGGCTACACCGTCGTGCCCGGCGACGGCACGGCGCACTTCGGCGTCCAGACCGCGCACGACCCGGTCGTGTGCACCAAGGGCTACGAGGGCACGCGCAAGACCGACCCCAACCAGACCGAGAACCTGCCGCCGCTCAACCGGGCCGCCGGCTGCACCCTGCCTCGCGGGTCCGCCTCCAACGTCCGCGGTGCCCAGAACGCTCCCCGTCCGCGCAGCGGCGTCGCGTCCTCGCACCCGCTCTCGCTCGCCGACCGCATGCTCCCGCTGGGCAACGACGCCGTGGCCGACGGTGTGCCGCAGCTCTCGGCCCCCCTCGCGCCGAGCGGAGGAGCAGCCGGGGCAGACTCCTGGTCGTGGATCATGCAGGAGGCCGCCCGATGACCCGGGTGACGACAACGCGGGTGCTGTGGGCGCTGACGGCGCTGGCGCTCGTCGCCACCGTCGCGCTCGCTGCCACGCGAGGACGCGCCTGGTGGGACGCCCGGGCCACCGAGCAGGCGCAGAACGACGCGCTCGCCGCCGGACGCCAGCTGGCCGTGAACTTCGCGACGATCGACTACCGCAAGGTCGACGAGGACACCGACCGGGTCAAGGCGGGCGCGACGGGGGAGTTCCTCTCGAGCTACACCGCCCAGCTCGCGGACCTCAAGAAGGTCATCGTCGACAACAAGTCGGTGAGCAAGGTCGAGCGCTCCGAGGCCGCCCTCGTCGACGGCGACCGCGACTCGGCGACGGTCATCGTCGGGCTCATCGCGCCGACGAGCAACACCGTCGTGCCGTCGGGGGAGAAGAAGACCTACCGCACCAAGCTCGGGCTGCGGCTGGTGGGGGAGCAGTGGAAGGTGGAGCGCCTTGAGTTCGTCGGCTAACCGTCGCCCCCGCGTCGCCGGGCAGCGCCGCCGTCCGGCACGTCCGGACGGTCCCGGCCTCGACCCCGCGACGACGCCGGTCGAGCAGGACGAGTCCGTCGAACTGGACGAGCCCGTCGCCCAGGAGGAGTCCATCGATCAGGACGAGTCCGTCGACGGGGCGACGGACAACAGCACCGAGACGTCCGAGGCTCCCGAGCCCACTCGCGGCCGACGCATCCTCGTCCCCGCCCTCGCGCTCGCGCTCAGCCTCGCCCTCCTCACCGCCGTCCTCCTCGTCACCCGCCACGACCCCGAGCAGCGCAGCCGCGACGCGAGCGCCGCACGGGCGACGGCCCGCTCGACGCTCGAGCAGGTCCTCAGCTACAACCACGAGACGATGACCCAGCAGATCCCGGCCAACCAGGCGCTGCTCACCGGAAAGTTCAAGGACGAGTTCGCTGCGACGATGACGAAGACGATCGTCCCGCTGGCGCAGAAGGACAGAACGGTCGTCAAGGCCCGCGCCTACGAGGTCGGCGTCATGTCGCAGACCGAGGACACGGTTGTCGTCCAGGCCTTCGTCAACCAGGCCCGCACGAGCGACACCCAGAAGGAGCCGTCGATCGACCAGAACCGGGTCATCGCGACGATGACGCACGTCGGCAACCGCTGGCTCGTCTCCGCCCTCAAGGCCTACTGAGCCGCGTCCGGCCGATCGGACGGGTTCGTCGACGCGCCCGGTCCGCGGTTACGGTGGAACGCAAACCAACCGGGAGGGACCCGCACCCCATGAAGATCACCCTGCGCCGCACCGGCGGCGCTGCACTGGCCCTGGCCGGCCTGCTCGCGCTCGGCGCGTGCGGCTCCGACGGCACCTCGGCGGAGGGCGCTGGAACCTCCGAGAAGGCCGATGCCGCCCAGGGCGACACGGTCGACGCCGGCGAGGTCGCCGGCCGGATGGTCAAGGCCATGGAGAAGGCCGGCAGCGGCACGATGACGATGAAGACCGGCGGCCAGGAGGCCACCGGCGACTTCCGCTACACCGACGGCAAGCTCGAGCAGCGCACCAAGGTGCCGGTCGAGGGCGCCGAGATGGAGATCATCGCCGTCGGCGACTTCGTCTACCTCAAGGGGCTCCCGGGCCAGTCCAAGCCGTGGGTCAAGATCGACCCGACCGCGACGGACCCCGTGAGCCAGATGTTCAAGGGCATCGTCGAGGGCGGCGTGAGCGACCCGACGAAGATGGCCGCGAACCTCAAGGGCACCCGGGCCACCGTCAAGGCCGAGTCGGGCGACACGACGACCTACGAGTTCACCGTCGACCCGGCGAAGGCGCTCGGGTCGACCGCCTCCGCGCCCGCCGGTTCCAAGCCACTGACGATGACCTACGTCCTCGACAAGGAGGACCGTCCCGTGACGATCGCGACGTCCGCCGCGGGCCAGAAGATCGAGGTCGCCTACAGCGACTGGGGCAAGAAGGTCGAGATCGCCGCCCCGCCCGCCGACCAGGTCGGCGCGCTGAGCATCCCCTCCGCCGGCTGACCGGCCTGCTGCTCGACTTCTTGCCCAGATGGGACAGCTCGCTGGCGCATCTGGGCAAGAAGTCGAGGGTCGATTTGGCCGCCGGGCGCTCGCCCGTCTACTGTGTCCCTTGACCAAAGACCGCCGGTTGTCCGGTGCACCCGCACCAGGCCGAAGGTTCCGCGAGAGCGGGCGACCAGCGCAGGCCGAGTTTCACCGCGACAGACGGCGTATGCCGCCTCCTCGCCCATGTGAGCCCCGCGCCCTGCGCCGGGGCTCGATCTGTTTGACGTGGATCCTTCCCGGAGGTCGTACCGACGGAAGGAGGCCCGAATGTCTCGTGCAGACAAGTCCGCGGCGATCGCCGAGCTCGCGGAGAAGTTCCGCAGCTCCAACGCCGCTGTTCTCACGGAGTACCGCGGGCTCTCGGTGGCACAGATCACCGAGCTTCGTGGCGCCCTTCGTGGCAACGCGACCTACGCCGTGGTCAAGAACACGCTGACCGAGCTCGCCGCCAAGGAGGCCGGAGTCACGGCCTTCGACGGCCAGCTCGTGGGGCCGTCGGCCATCGCCTTCGTCGAAGGCGACCCGGTCGAGGCAGCCAAGGGTCTGCGTGACTTCGCCAAGGCAAACCCCCTCCTCGTGATCAAGGGCGGGCTGCTCGAGGGCAAGGCCCTCAGCGCCGCCGAGATCACGAAGCTCGCGGACCTCGAGTCCCGCGAGGTTCTCCTCGCCAAGCTGGCGGGCGCCATGAACGCCTCGCTCAGCAAGGCCGTCTACCTCTTCGCCGCGCCGCTGTCGCAGACCGCTCGGGTCGTCGACGCGCTGCGCGCCAAGGTCGAGGTCGAGGGGCCGGCTGCCGCCGCCCCCGCGGCCGAGGCCGTCGAGGAGACCCCCGCCGAGACCGCTCCCGCGGCCGAGGCAACCGAAGACGTCGCCACGGGTGGCGACGACGCCTGAGACCCGAGCCCTGCTCGAGTCCCAGGAAAACACCAACCGCCACTCACGGCATACACGAAGTAGAAAGGCAGCCATCATGGCCAAGCTCAGCACCGACGAGCTCCTTGAGGCCTTCAAGGAGATGACCCTCATCGAGCTCTCCGAGTTCGTCAAGCAGTTCGAGGACACCTTCGGCGTCACCGCCGCCGCGCCCGTCGCGGTCGCGGCTGCCGGCGCCCCGGCCGGTGGCGGCGACGCCGCTGGCGGCGCGGAGGAGCAGGACGAGTTCGACGTCGTCCTCACCGCTGCCGGCGACAAGAAGATCGCCGTCATCAAGGAGGTCCGCGCGCTGACCTCCCTCGGTCTCAAGGAGGCCAAGGACCTCGTCGACGGCGCCCCGAAGCCCGTCCTCGAGAAGGTCGACAAGGCTGCGGCCGAGAAGGCCAAGGAGCAGCTCGAGGGCGCTGGCGCGACCGTCGAGCTCAAGTGAGCTGAGCCTCGACAGAGGCTGACTCGCCGTGAACGGGCGGGGTGGATCCACGAGATCCGCCCCGCCCGTTCCGCATCCCCGGCGACCCCCAAGGGGGTCGACACGCCCGTCGGAGCACGGGACCCGCTTGACGTGCGCGTCCTCTCCAGTCATCCTTTCCGGGTCACACCGCGTGCCTCCCGCATGCGACGGCTGACCGGACCCGCATCCCGCCCGGAGGGCGCGATTGGACAGGGTTGGACTGTTGCGCCCCTTTTGTCTAGACTGTTGCTTTGCCCTGCCCATGACCTTCGCCTGCTCTCGTCGAGCGACCTCCGCCGTGTCCCCGCCGCACCCCGGCCCTTGCACGCGCACCTGGTCCTTCGACCGTCGAGATCGGCTCGGGTGTCGTGGGCCTGGCGACCACCGTTGAAAACACATGGCCAGTGGAAGGACCATCCTTGGCTGCCTCGCGCACCGCGTCCAAGACCGTGACCACCGCAATGACGGCTTCGGGCCGTCTCTCGTTCGGCAAGATCCGTGAGCCCCTGGAGGTCCCCGACCTCCTCGCCCTGCAGACCGAGAGCTTCGACTGGCTCCTCGGCAACGAGCGGTGGCAGGAGCGCGTCGCTGAGGCTCTCGAAGCCGGCCGCGACGACGTCCCCGAGCGTTCGGGCCTCGAGGAGATCTTCGAGGAGATCTCCCCCATCGAGGACTTCAGCGGCTCCATGTCGCTCTCGTTCCGCGACCACCGTTTCGAGGACGTCAAGTACTCGATCGAGGACTGCAAGGAGCGCGACCAGACCTACTCCGCGCCCCTGTTCGTCACCGCGGAGTTCATGAACAACACCACCGGTGAGATCAAGAGCCAGACGGTGTTCATGGGCGACTTCCCGCTCATGACCGAGCGTGGCACCTTCATCATCAACGGCACCGAGCGCGTCGTCGTCTCGCAGCTCGTCCGCAGCCCGGGCGTCTACTTCGAGCGCACGCCCGACAAGACGTCCGACAAGGACATCTACACCGCCAAGATCATCCCGAGCCGTGGTGCCTGGCTCGAGTTCGAGATCGACAAGCGCGACATGGTTGGCGTCCGCGTCGACCGCAAGCGCAAGCAGTCGGTCACCGTCCTCCTCAAGGCCCTTGGCATGACCGAGGCGCAGATCCGCGAGGAGTTCGCCGGCTACGAGTCCATCGAGCTCACCCTCGACAAGGACAACACCGAGGGCCAGGACGACGCCCTGCTGGACATCTACCGCAAGCTCCGTCCGGGCGAACCGCCGACCCGTGAGGCCGCGCAGAACCTGCTCGACAACCTCTACTTCAACGGCAAGCGCTACGACCTCGCCAAGGTCGGCCGCTACAAGATCAACAAGAAGCTCGGCCTCGACGGCGAGCTCACCAACTCGACGCTCGCCATCGACGACATCGTCGCGACGATCAAGTACATCGTGGCGCTGCACAACGGTGACGAGACCCTGCCCGGCAGCCGCAAGGGCGAGGCCGTCGACATCCGCGTCGAGACCGACGACATCGACCACTTCGGCAACCGTCGCCTGCGCAACGTCGGCGAGCTCATCCAGAACCAGGTCCGCACCGGCCTGTCCCGGATGGAGCGCGTCGTCCGCGAGCGGATGACGACCCAGGACGTCGAGGCGATCACGCCGCAGACCCTGATCAACATCCGCCCCGTGGTGGCGTCGATCAAGGAGTTCTTCGGCACCTCGCAGCTGTCGCAGTTCATGGACCAGAACAACCCGCTCTCCGGGCTGACGCACAAGCGTCGTCTGTCCGCGCTGGGCCCGGGTGGTCTCTCTCGTGACCGCGCCGGCATGGAGGTCCGTGACGTCCACCCGTCGCACTACGGCCGCATGTGCCCGATCGAGACCCCTGAGGGCCCGAACATCGGCCTCATCGGCTCGCTCGCCTCCTACGGCCGCATCAACGCGTTCGGCTTCATCGAGACGCCCTACCGCAAGGTCGTCAAGGGCCGGATCACCGACGAGGTGCACTACCTCTCCGCCGACGAGGAGGACGAGCACGTCATCGCCCAGGCGAACGCGACGCTCGACTCCACCGGCGAGAAGTTCGCCCACGAGCGCGTCCTCGTGCGCGTCAAGGGTGGCGAGGTCGAGTACGTCCCGGCCGAGGAGGTCGACTACATCGACGTCTCCGCGCGCCAGATGGTCTCCGCCGCGACCGCACTCATCCCCTTCCTCGAGCACGACGACGCCAACCGCGCGCTCATGGGATCCAACATGCAGCGCCAGGCCGTGCCGCTCGTCAAGGCCGAGGCCCCGCTCGTCGGCACCGGCATGGAGTACCGCGCCGCGGTCGACTCCGGTGACGTCGTCGTGGCCGAGAAGGCCGGTGTCGTCACCGAGGTCTCCGCCGACCTCGTCACGGTCGCCGCCGACGACGGCACGTCGCGCACCTACCGGATCGACAAGTTCACCCGTTCCAACCAGGGCAACAGCTACAACCAGCGCGTTGTCGTGTCCGAGGGTGACCGTGTCGAGAAGGGTGGCCTCATCGCCGACGGTCCCGCGACCGACGGTGGCGAGATGGCCCTCGGCCGCAACCTCCTCGTGGCGTTCATGCCGTGGGAGGGCCACAACTACGAGGACGCGATCATCCTCAGCCAGCGCCTGGTCCAGGACGACGTCCTCTCCTCGATCCACATCGAGGAGCACGAGGTCGACGCCCGCGACACCAAGCTCGGCCCGGAGGAGATCACCCGCGACATCCCCAACGTCTCGGAGGAGGTCCTCGCCGACCTCGACGAGCGCGGGATCATCCGCATCGGTGCCGAGGTCCGCGACGGCGACCTCCTCGTCGGCAAGGTCACGCCCAAGGGTGAGACCGAGCTGACGCCGGAGGAGCGCCTGCTCCGCGCGATCTTCGGTGAGAAGGCCCGCGAGGTGCGCGACACCTCGCTCAAGGTCCCTCACGGTGAGACCGGCACGGTCATCGCGGTCAAGGTCTTCGACAAGGACGACGGCGACGAGCTGCCCCCGGGCGTCAACCAGCTCGTGCGCGTCTACGTCGCCAACAAGCGCAAGATCACCGACGGCGACAAGCTCGCCGGCCGTCACGGCAACAAGGGCGTCATCTCCAAGATCCTCCCGGTCGAGGACATGCCCTTCCTCGAGGACGGCACGCCGGTCGACGTCGTGCTCAACCCGCTCGGTGTCCCCGGTCGAATGAACATCGGCCAGATCCTCGAGCTGCACCTGGGCTGGGCCGCGAGCCGAGGCTGGGAGATCGAGGGCAACCCCGAGTGGGCCGAGCTCATCCCCGCCGACGCCCGCGCCGCCGAGCCGGGCACGCGTGTCGCCTCGCCGGTGTTCGACGGTGTCCGCGAGAACGAGATCGTCGGTCTGCTCGACAGCACCCGCAAGACCCGCGACGACGTCCGCCTCATCGACGGCTCCGGCAAGACGCACCTGTTCGACGGCCGCTCCGGCGAGCCGTACCCGGACCCGGTGTCGGTCGGCTACATGTACATCCTCAAGCTGCACCACCTCGTGGACGACAAGATCCACGCGCGCAGCACGGGTCCGTACTCGATGATCACCCAGCAGCCGCTCGGCGGTAAGGCCCAGTTCGGTGGCCAGCGCTTCGGTGAGATGGAGGTGTGGGCGCTCGAGGCCTACGGCGCCGCCTACGCGCTGCAGGAGCTGCTCACGATCAAGTCCGACGACGTCAACGGTCGCGTCAAGGTCTACGAGGCGATCGTCAAGGGCGACAACATCCCCGAGCCCGGCATCCCCGAGTCCTTCAAGGTGCTCATCAAGGAGATGCAGAGCCTCTGCCTCAACGTCGAGGTCCTGTCCAGCGACGGCCAGGCCATCGAGATGCGTGAGGCCGAGGAGGACGTCTTCCGCGCTGCGGAGGAGCTCGGCATCGACCTGTCGCGCCGCGAGCCCAGTTCGGTCGAAGAGGTCTGACCCGTATGCCGTGCGCTCACCCCACGCACGCAGCGCCAGGTGAGCGCACGGCATACGCAGCCCGCTTCCGACCCACATTCGAACTTTTTTAGAGACACGAGAGAAGGAACCACGTGCTCGACGTCAACTTCTTCGACGAACTGCGCATTGGCCTCGCCACCGCCGACTCCATCCGCGAGTGGAGCCACGGCGAGGTGAAGAAGCCCGAGACCATCAACTACCGCACCCTCAAGCCCGAGAAGGACGGCCTCTTCTGCGAGAAGATCTTCGGCCCGACCCGGGACTGGGAGTGCGCCTGCGGCAAGTACAAGCGGGTCCGCTTCAAGGGCATCATCTGTGAGCGCTGCGGCGTCGAGGTGACCCGTGCGGCCGTCCGTCGTGAGCGGATGGGCCACATCGAGCTCGCCGCCCCCGTCACCCACATCTGGTACTTCAAGGGCGTCCCGTCGCGCCTGGGCTACCTGCTCGACCTCGCGCCGAAGGACCTCGAGAAGGTCATCTACTTCGCCGCCTACATGATCACGAGCGTCGACGAGGACCAGCGCCACGCCGACTTGCCCTCGCTCGAGGCGCAGATCGAGGTCGAGAAGAAGGAGCTCGAGAACCGTCGCGACGCCGACGTCGAGACCCGCGCCAAGCGGCTCGAGGACGACATCGCCGCGCTCGAGGCCGAGGGCGCCAAGTCCGACGCCAAGCGCAAGGTCCGTGACTCCGCCGAGCGCGAGATGAACCAGATCCGCAAGCGCGCGGACGCCCAGGTCGAGCGCCTCGCGCAGGTCTGGGACCGGTTCAAGAACCTCAAGGTCCAGGACCTCGAGGGCGACGAGATCCTCTACCGCGAGATGCGTGACCGCTTCGGTCTCTACTTCGAGGGCGGCATGGGCGCCGCGGCGATCCAGAAGCGCCTCGAGTCCTTCGACCTCGACGCCGAGGCCGAGTTCCTGCGCGAGATCATCGCCACCGGCAAGGGCCAGAAGAAGACCCGTGCGCTCAAGCGCCTCAAGGTCGTCTCCGCGTTCATGACGACGACCAACAAGCCGGCCGGCATGGTCCTCGACGCCGTCCCGGTCATCCCGCCGGACCTGCGCCCGATGGTGCAGCTCGACGGTGGCCGCTTCGCGACGTCGGACCTCAACGACCTCTACCGCCGCGTCATCAACCGCAACAACCGCCTCAAGCGACTGCTCGACCTCGGCGCACCCGAGATCATCGTCAACAACGAGAAGCGGATGCTGCAGGAGGCCGTCGACAGCCTCTTCGACAACGGCCGTCGTGGTCGCCCGGTCACGGGCCCCGGCAACCGTCCGCTCAAGTCGCTGTCCGACATGCTCAAGGGCAAGCAGGGACGCTTCCGCCAGAACCTCCTCGGCAAGCGCGTCGACTACTCCGGCCGTTCGGTCATCGTCGTCGGCCCGCAGCTCAAGCTGCACCAGTGCGGCCTGCCGAAGCAGATGGCGCTCGAGCTCTTCAAGCCCTTCGTCATGAAGCGCCTCGTCGACCTCGACCACGCGCAGAACATCAAGTCGGCCAAGCGCATGGTCGAGCGTCACCGCTCGGTCGTGTGGGACGTCCTCGAGGAGGTCATCACCGAGCACCCGGTGCTGCTCAACCGCGCACCCACGCTCCACCGCCTCGGCATCCAGGCCTTCGAGCCGCAGCTCGTCGAGGGCAAGGCCATCCAGATCCACCCGCTCGTCTGCACCGCGTTCAACGCGGACTTCGACGGTGACCAGATGGCCGTCCACGTCCCGCTCTCCGCGGAGGCGCAGGCCGAGGCCCGCATCCTCATGCTGTCGAGCAACAACATCCTCAAGCCGGCCGACGGCCGTCCCGTGACCATGCCCACCCAGGACATGATCATCGGGCTCTACCACCTCACCTCCGGTGTCGAGGGCTCGCAGGGCGAGGGTCGCGTCTTCTCGACGGTCTCCGAGGCCCGCATGGCGTTCGACGCGGGCGAGATCCTGCTCGGCACGCCGGTCCGGATCCGCCTCAAGGACGTCGTCCCGTCGCCGGGCGCCGAGCTGCCCGAGGGCGTCGAGGTCGACGAGCAGGGCTACCTCGCCGAGTGGCTGCCCGAGACGACCCTGGGTCGCGCGCTCTTCAACGAGACGCTCCCGGTCGACTACCCGTTCGTCAACGACCAGGTCGACAAGAAGCGTCTGTCGACGATCGTCAACGACCTCGCCGAGCGCTACAGCAAGGTGCAGGTCGCGGCCTCGCTCGACGCGCTCAAGGAGTACGGCTTCCACTGGGCCACCCGGTCCGGCATCACGGTCGCCATCTCCGACGTCGTCACGCCTCCGCGCAAGCTCGAGATCCTCGAGGGCTACGAGACCAAGGCGACGAAGGTCCAGACCCAGTACGAGCGCGGTCTCATCACCGACGACGAGCGTCGTCAGGAGCTCATCGAGATCTGGACGCAGGCCACCAACGAGGTCGCCAAGGAGATGGAGGCCAACATCCCGGCCACGAACACCATCTTCCGCATGGTGTCCTCCGGTGCCCGAGGCAACTGGATGCAGCTGCGCCAGATCGCCGGTATGCGTGGCCTGGTGTCCAACCCGAAGGGTGACATCATCCCGCGCCCGATCCGCGCGAACTTCCGCGAGGGCCTGTCCGTGCTCGAGTTCTTCATCTCGACGCACGGCTCGCGAAAGGGTCTGGCCGACACCGCCCTGCGTACCGCCGACTCCGGCTACCTCACGCGTCGTCTCGTCGACGTGTCGCAGGACGTCATCATCCGCGAGGACGACTGTGGCACCGAGCGTGGCCTGCCCATGCCGATCGCCGCGACCGACGAGCGCACGGGCACCCGTGCGGTCCACGACGACGTCGAGACCTCGGTCTACGCCCGCACGCTCGCCGAGGACGTCGTCAAGGACGGCGAGACGCTGGCCGAGGCCGGCATCGACCTCGGTGACATCGTCATCGGCGCGCTCTTCGCGGCCGGTGTCGACAGCGTCAAGGTTCGCTCGGTCCTCACCTGCGACAGCAAGGTCGGCACCTGTGCCGCCTGCTACGGTCGTTCGCTCGCGACCGGCAAGCTCGTCGACATCGGCGAGGCCGTCGGCATCATCGCGGCCCAGTCGATCGGTGAGCCCGGCACCCAGCTGACGATGCGCACCTTCCACACCGGTGGTGTGGCCGGTGACGACATCACGCAGGGTCTGCCCCGTGTCGTCGAGCTCTTCGAGGCCCGCACCCCCAAGGGTGTCGCCCCGATCGCCGAGGCCAGCGGCCGGATCACGATCGAGGAGACCGACAAGGCTCGTCGCATCCTGCTCACGCCGGACGACGGCTCCGAGGAGCACGCCTACCCGGTCACCAAGCGTGCGCGCCTGCTCGTGCAGGACGGCCAGAGCGTCGAGGTCGGCACCCAGCTCACGGTCGGTTCCATCGACCCGAAGCAGGTCCTGCGCATCCTCGGCCCGCGCGCCGTCCAGGTCCACCTGGTCGACGAGGTCCAGCACGTCTACCGCCAGCAGGGCGTGTCGATCCACGACAAGCACATCGAGGTCATCGTCCGGCAGATGCTGCGCCGGATCACGATCATCGAGGCCGGCAACGCGGACCTGCTCCCGGGCATGCTCGCCGAGCGTGGTCGCTTCGAGGACGAGAACCGTCGCGTCGTCGCCGAGGGCGGCACCCCGGCCTCGGGTCGCCCCGAGCTCATGGGTATCACCAAGGCGTCGCTCGCGACCGAGTCGTGGCTGTCCGCGGCCTCGTTCCAGGAGACGACCCGCGTCCTCACCGAGGCCGCCATGGAGGGCAAGTCCGACTCCCTCCTCGGCCTCAAGGAGAACGTCATCCTCGGCAAGCTCATCCCCGCCGGGACCGGGCTGTCGCGCTACCGCAACATCAACGTGGAGCCGACCGAGGAGGCCAAGGCCGCGATGTACTCGATGCCGAGCTACGACGAGTTCGCCTACCCGGCCTTCGGTCCGGGCTCGGGCGAGGCCGTCCGCCTCGACGACACCGAGCTGGGTCTCGACCGCCTCTGAGTCGAGTCCTGCCTGACACGCAAGGGCGGGTATGCCGTGTGGTCCCCACACGGCATACCCGCCCTTCGTCGTCCCACAGCCGCGCCTCGTGTGCCCGAGCGGAAGCCGGGCCTTCCGCTCAGGCACACAGGGCAGGGGTGAGAGGGTGTGCGCATGCGTGACGACATGATCATCCGGCGCGAGCGGCCCGAGGACGCCGCGGCGGTGGCGGCGCTCCACGACGACGCGTTCGTGCGCGTCGAGGGGGCGGCGCGCTCGGTCGAGTCGAGCCTCGTCGACGAGCTGCGCGGCGACGGTGACGTCATCGACGAGCTCACCTTCGTCGCCGAGCTCGACGGCGAGGTCGTCGGCCACGTCCTCTGCTCGGCCGCGACGCTGGGGGAGGGGGCCTCGGTCGGGCTCGGTCCCATCGCCGTCACCCCGGCCCTCCAGCGGCAGGGCATCGGAGCCGCGCTCATGGCGTCGGTCATCGCCTCGGCCGAGCAGCGTGGCGACGCGGCCATCGTGCTGCTCGGCGACCCGGACTACTACGGGCACTTCGGCTTCCGCCCGGCAGTCGAGCTCGGCATCGGCTCACCTGGCCCGTGGGAGGACCGCTACTTCCAGGTCAAGACGCTGCGCGCCTGGCGCCCCGAGCTGGCCGGACCGTTCCGCTACGCGCCGGCCTTCGAGCGCCTCGAGGCCTGAGCGGCCCACCCGTTGCGTCCGCAACTGTGGTGGCCGGGCCGTCATTCCTGCGGACGTTGGCGGTGCCTCAGCCGCAGCGTCCGCAACTGTGGTGGCCAGAGCGTCATTCCTGCGGACGCAAGTGCCGCCTGATTCCGCCCGGGACGATTTGGTGGGCACCCGGCATACCGGTATCGTGGAGAACCGTGTCTGGCTAGGACCAGAGCACACGTGCCCAGTGCGAGAGCGCAGGGCCGCCCACCTCTCGCCGGGCGCCCCACCCACAGAACGAGTCGACACCGTCGATGCGGCCTGTGACGGGGAGTGCAGGGGAGAGCACCCGGTGCGACACACCCGACCGCGGGGGTCGAGCGCCGGGCATCCAAGGAGTCGCGGCAGCCGCCGTGGCATCGACCAGACAGACAAAGGATCCAGGTTGCCTACCATCAACCAGCTGGTGCGCAAGGGCCGGCAGGACAAGACCTCGAAGGTCTCCACTCCTGCCCTCAAGGGCTCGCCGCAGCGCCGCGGTGTGTGCACGCGCGTGTACACCACCACCCCCAAGAAGCCGAACTCCGCGCTCCGCAAGGTCGCGCGCGTCAAGCTCACCTCGGGCATCGAGGTCACGGCCTACATCCCCGGTGAGGGCCACAACCTCCAGGAGCACTCGATCGTGCTCGTCCGCGGTGGCCGTGTGAAGGACCTCCCCGGCGTCCGCTACAAGATCATCCGTGGCTCGCTCGACACCCAGGGTGTCAAGAACCGCAAGCAGGCTCGCAGCCGCTACGGCGCCAAGAAGGAGAAGAAGTAATGCCTCGTAAGGGCCCCGCTCCGAAGCGCCCCCTCGTCATCGACCCGGTCTACCAGAGCCCGCTCGTGACCCAGCTCGTCAACAAGATCCTCCTCGACGGCAAGAAGTCCATCGCCGAGACGATCGTCTACGGCGCCCTCGAGGGTGCCCGCGAGAAGACCGGCACCGACCCGGTGCTGCTCCTCAAGCGCGCGCTGGACAACATCAAGCCGACCCTCGAGGTCAAGTCCCGCCGCGTCGGCGGTGCGACCTACCAGGTCCCGATCGAGGTCAAGCCCAACCGCGCCACGACCCTGTCGCTGCGCTGGCTGGTCGGCTACTCGCGTCAGCGTCGTGAGAAGACGATGACCGAGCGCCTCATGAACGAGATCCTCGACGCCTCCAACGGTCTCGGCGCCGCAGTCAAGCGCCGCGAGGACACGCACAAGATGGCCGAGTCCAACCGGGCCTTCGCGCACTACCGCTGGTGACAGCGACCGGTATGCCGGCCGCCCACCCGGGCGGCCGGCATACCGGGATCGCGGTCAGACACGGCCGCACACAGCACGACCGCACAGCAGAACTTCCGCAACGAGCGAGATGAGACAACCGCAGTGGCACTCGACGTCCTGACGGACCTGACCAAGGTCCGCAACATCGGCATCATGGCGCACATCGACGCCGGCAAGACGACGACGACGGAGCGCATCCTCTTCTACACCGGCGTCAACCACAAGATCGGCGAGACGCACGACGGCGCCTCGACGACCGACTGGATGGAGCAGGAGAAGGAGCGCGGCATCACGATCACGTCGGCCGCCGTGACCTCCTTCTGGAACAACAACCAGGTCAACATCATCGACACCCCCGGTCACGTCGACTTCACCGTCGAGGTCGAGCGCTCGCTGCGCGTCCTCGACGGCGCCGTCGCCGTCTTCGACGGCAAGGAAGGCGTCGAGCCCCAGTCCGAGACCGTGTGGCGTCAGGCCGACAAGTACGACGTCCCCCGCATCGCGTTCGTCAACAAGATGGACAAGCTGGGCGCGGACTTCTACTTCACCGTCCAGACCATCAAGGACCGTCTCGGCGCCGAGCCGCTCGTCATCCAGCTGCCGATCGGCGCGGAGAACGACTTCATCGGTGTCATCGACCTCGTCGAGATGCGTGCCCTCGTGTGGCCCGGCGACGCCAAGGGTGACGTCACCATGGGCGCCAAGTACGAGGTCCAGGAGATCCCCGCGGACCTCCAGGCCAAGGCCGAGGAGTACCGCCACCACCTCATCGAGCGCGTCGCCGAGTCCGACGACGACCTCATGGAGAAGTACCTCGGTGGCGAGGAGCTCACGGTCGCCGAGATCAAGGCCGGCATCCGCAAGCTCACCGTCACCTCGGAGCTCTACCCGATCCTCTGTGGCTCGGCGTTCAAGAACCGCGGTGTCCAGCCGATGCTCGACGCGGTCGTCGACTACCTCCCGTCCCCGCTCGACGTCCCGCCGATGGTGGGTCACAAGCCGGGCGACGAGGCCACCGAGATGACCCGCAAGCCGAGCAAGGACGAGCCGTTCTCGGCCCTGGCCTTCAAGGTCGCGGCGCACCCGTTCTTCGGCACGCTCACCTTCATCCGCGTCTACTCCGGTCGCATCGCCGCCGGCTCGCCGGTCGTCAACACGACCAAGGGCCGCAAGGAGCGCGTCGGCAAGCTCTTCCAGATGCACGCCAACAAGGAGAACCCGGTCGAGGAGGCGCTGGCGGGTCACATCTACGCCGCGATCGGCCTCAAGGACACCACCACCGGTGACACCCTGAGCGACCCGGACCACCAGATCGTCCTCGAGTCGATGTCGTTCCCCGACCCGGTCATCCAGGTCGCGATCGAGCCCAAGACCAAGGGTGACCAGGAGAAGCTCTCCACGGCCATCCAGAAGCTCTCGGCCGAGGACCCGACCTTCCAGGTCCACCTCGACGAGGACACGGGCCAGACGATCATCGCCGGCATGGGCGAGCTCCACCTCGACATCCTCGTCGACCGCATGAAGCGCGAGTTCAAGGTCGAGGCCAACGTCGGCAAGCCGCAGGTCGCCTACCGCGAGACCATCCGTCGCACGGTCGAGAAGCACGACTACACCCACAAGAAGCAGACCGGTGGATCCGGTCAGTTCGCGAAGGTGCAGATCAGCCTCGAGCCCCTCGACACCACCGAGGGCGGCGAGCTCTACGAGTTCGAGAACAAGGTCACCGGTGGTCGCGTCCCGCGCGAGTACATCCCCTCGGTCGACGCCGGTATCCAGGACGCCATGCAGTACGGCGTGCTCGCCGGCTACCCGCTCGTCGGGATCAAGGCCGCGCTGCTCGACGGTGCGTACCACGACGTCGACTCCTCGGAGATGGCGTTCAAGATCGCCGGGTCGATGGCGCTCAAGGAGGCCGTCCGCAAGGCCGACCCCGTGATCCTCGAGCCGATGATGGCCGTCGAGGTGCGTACGCCCGAGGAGTACATGGGCGACGTCATCGGCGACATCAACGCGCGCCGTGGCCACATCCAGGCCATGGAGGACATCAGCGGCGCCAAGGTCGTCAAGGGCCTCGTCCCGCTGTCGGAGATGTTCGGCTACGTCGGCGACCTCCGGTCGAAGACCCAGGGCCGGGCGAACTACTCGATGGAGTTCGACTCCTACGCCGAGGTTCCCAAGTCCGTGGCCGAGGAGATCATCGCCAAGACCCGGGGCGAGTGACCGCTAGACTGGTCGCTGGTCCGGACAACTGAACGACACGGCACACGGCATCGACCGTCCTGCCCCGTCGGTCACCATCCAGAACAACCAATCCCAAGTACGACGCCACGTCCCGCCCGGTCGTAAGGCGTAACACCCAAGAAGAGTCCTGAGGAGGACATCAAGTGGCGAAGGCAAAGTTCGAGCGGACCAAGCCGCACGTCAACATCGGCACCATTGGTCACATCGACCACGGTAAGACGACGCTGACGGCTGCGATCTCCAAGGTCCTGCACGACAAGTACCCGGACCTGAACCCGCAGTTCGCGTTCGACGACATCGACAAGGCGCCCGAGGAGAAGCAGCGCGGTATCACCATCTCCATCGCGCACATCGAGTACCAGACCGAGAAGCGTCACTACGCGCACGTCGACTGCCCCGGTCACGCGGACTACGTCAAGAACATGATCACCGGTGCTGCGCAGATGGACGGTGCGATCCTCGTCGTCGCCGCCACTGACGGCCCGATGCCGCAGACGAAGGAGCACGTCCTCCTGGCCCGCCAGGTCGGCGTCCCCTACATCGTCGTGGCGCTCAACAAGGCCGACATGGTCGACGACGAGGAGATCCTCGAGCTCGTCGAGATGGAGGTCCGTGAGCTCCTGTCCGACTACGAGTTCCCGGGCGACGACCTGCCCGTCGTCAAGGTCTCGGCGCTCAAGGCGCTCGAGGGTGACGCCGAGTGGGGCAACACCGTCCTCGAGCTCATGGACGCGGTCGACGAGTCGATCCCGGAGCCCGAGCGCGACGTCGACAAGCCGTTCCTCATGCCCGTCGAGGACGTCTTCACGATCACCGGTCGTGGCACCGTCGTCACCGGTCGTATCGAGCGCGGCATCCTCAACGTCAACGAGGACATCGAGATCGTCGGCATCCACCCGGGTCCGGCCGCCAAGACCACGGTCACCGGCATCGAGATGTTCCGCAAGCTCCTCGACGAGGGTCGCGCCGGTGAGAACGTCGGCCTCCTCCTTCGTGGCACCAAGCGCGAGGACGTCGAGCGCGGGCAGGTCATCTGCAAGCCGGGCTCGATCACCCCGCACACGAACTTCGAGGCGAACGTCTACATCCTCTCCAAGGACGAGGGCGGCCGTCACACGCCGTTCTACGACAACTACCGCCCGCAGTTCTACTTCCGCACCACGGACGTCACCGGCGTCGTCTCGCTGCCCGAGGGCACCGAGATGGTCATGCCCGGTGACAACACCGAGATGTCGGTCGAGCTCATCCAGCCGATCGCCATGGAGGAGGGCCTCAAGTTCGCCATCCGCGAGGGTGGCCGGACCGTCGGCGCCGGCCGCGTCACCGCGATCACCAAGTGATCTGACGCCGGTCGAGCCGCAGGCTCACCATCGAGAAGGGCCCCGTCTGCTTCGGCAGGCGGGGCCCTTCCGCATCTCCCGCTCGTGGGCCCGTCGGACGGCGTCGTATGCCGTCCGCCCACCTCCGCGCATGCCCGTCCAGACCGCGCCCGGACCCACAGGTTCGTGACAGGTTCGCCATGGCCCCGCCCAAGGCCCTGCACCCACTGTGGAGGGAGCACGGTCGACCACACCCGGTCGGCTCCGACGAGAGGAACCCCTCATGCCCAGGATCACGACCACCAACGTCCTCGCCGGCGTGGCCGGCGCCGCCGCCGTCACGCTCGCCGGCTTCGGCGCCAACGCCGCGCTCGCCGAGAGCACGCCGACGCCCGCGCCGTCCTCGTCGACGTCGACCGAGCAGCCCGGCACCCCCACCGACGGCCACGGTCGCGGAGGCCGCGGCCACGGCGGCATGAAGGGCGCCGACGGGGCCGCGCTCGCCGTGGCCCTGGGCATCGACGAGGCCGAGGTCGAGGCCGCCATCGAGAAGGTGCGCGAGGCCAACCGGCCCACCGAGAAGCCCGCCGAGGGCACCGCGCCGAGCGAGGCCGACCGCGAGGCCAGGCGGACGGCATACGTCACGGCCCTGGCCAAGGAGCTCGGGATCACCGAGGACGAGCTCACCGCGGCCCTCGACAAGGTGCGCGACGCGCACCAGGCCGAGCACCGAACGCGGCTGGGGGAGCGGCTCGACGAGGCCGTCTCCGACGGCACGCTCACCGCCGCCGACAAGGCGTCGGTCCTCAAGGCGTTCGACGCCGGCGTGCTCGGCGGTGGCGGACCCCGCTGACGCTGCGCGGCCACGCACGACGACAGCCCTCGCGGGACAGGGAGCCGCGGGGGCTGTCGCGTGCCCTGGGAGGGCAAGGGCTCGAGGCGCATGCCGCCTCCGTCCCGTGGGTACGGTCGACGCATGGCTCACGAAGGCGCAAGCTCGACCAAGGCACGGACCGCACCCGACGAGAACTCGGACGCCAAGCCCGACTCCTTGGGTGACATCACCAAGCCGTCGTGGAAGTACACGGCCAAGAAGGCCTGGGCGGAGTTCACCGCGGACGGCTGCACCGACCTCGCGGCCGCGCTGACCTACTACTCCGTCCTGTCGCTCTTCCCCGCGCTGCTCGCGCTCGTCTCCCTGCTCGGCGTCTTCGGGCAGGGCGAGAGCACGACGACCGCGCTGCTCGACATGGTGCGCGACCTCGGGCAGGCCAACGCGGCGGACCAGCTCGAGGGGCCGATCAACCAGATGACGCAGGCCAACGCGGCCGGCCTCGCCCTCGTCGCCGGTCTCGCCGGAGCGCTCTGGTCGGCGTCGGGCTACGTCGGCGCGTTCGGGCGGGCCATGAACCGGATCTACCAGATCGACGAGGGCCGCCCGTTCTGGAAGCTCCGCCCGGTCCAGCTGCTCATCACCCTCGTCGGCGTGATCATGGTGGCCCTCGTGCTCGTGGCGCTCGTCGTCAGCGGGCCGCTCGCCGAGACCGTGGGGGAGACGATCGGCCTCGGGTCGAGCGCCGTGACCGCCTGGAACATCGCCAAGTGGCCGGTCATCCTCCTCGTCGTCGTCATCCTCGTCGCGCTGCTCTACTACTCCACGCCCAACGTCAGGCAACCGACGTTCCGGTGGATCAGCGTCGGAGCGGCGATCGCCATCGTCGTGTGGGTGCTCGCCTCCGTGCTCTTCGGGTTCTACGTCGCGAACTTCGGCTCCTACAACAAGACCTACGGCTCCCTCGCCGGCGTCATCGTCTTCCTCCTGTGGCTCTGGATCACCAACCTCGCGCTCCTCTTCGGCGCCGAGGTCGACTCCGAGCTCGAGCGTTCGCGTCAGCTCCAGGCCGGCATCGAGGCCGAGGAGACCCTCCAGCTCCCCCCTCGCGACGTCACCGCGTCCGAGAAGCGGCGCCGCCAGCACGAGGAGCACCTCGAGGAGGGCCGCCGCCTGCGCGAGCAGGCCTCGGTGGACGACGACGAGTCTCCGACCCGGGGCACGCGCCCCTGACGGAGCGCTCCCGACGCGCCACGAGAGCGGGTATGCCGTCCGCTCTCGGCCCGATTTGGTAGGTCGCCGCAGCCTCTGGCACACTTGTGAAGTTGCTTGGTGCGGGACGCCGTCCCCTCGACCCGGTCGAGGAGACACCGAACCGCCACTGCACGTGACAACGCATCGAACCGGCCACGCCGGGGCGACACACGGCAGGCCAGAGCAGCTCCGGAATCCCGGAGCTTCGATCCATCCGACGAACACACGCAGGACGCGTATGCCGTCGGGCCGCGGAGCGGGCGCGACACGCCCGACCTCGGGGGTCGGACTGGGAACCGGCCAGAGACAGAAGTAAGAAGACGGCGAGAGAGAGACGGAAGCCAAGATGGCGGGACAGAAGATCCGCATCCGCTTGAAGTCGTATGACCACGAGGTCATCGACAACTCGGCGCGGAAGATCGTCGACACGGTGACCCGTGCCGGCGCGACGGTGGTCGGCCCTGTGCCGCTGCCCACGGAGAAGAACGTCTTCGTGGTCATCCGTTCGCCGCACAAGTACAAGGACAGCCGCGAGCACTTCGAGATGCGCACGCACAAGCGCCTCATCGACATCATCGACCCGACGCCCAAGGCCGTCGACTCGCTGATGCGACTCGACCTGCCGGCTGACGTCAACATCGAGATCAAGCTCTGAGGGTTGACTGATGACTGACATTGCTACCAAGACCGTGAAGGGCGTGCTGGGCAAGAAGCTCGGCATGACCCAGGTGTGGGACGCCGACAACAAGCTCGTCCCCGTCACCGTCATCGAGGCAGGCCCCTGCGTCGTCACGCAGGTGCGCAACGCCGAGACCGATGGCTACAGCGCCGTCCAGATCGCCTTCGGTGCGATCGACCCGCGCAAGGTGACCAAGCCGCTCACCGGCCACTTCGAGAAGGCCGGCGTCACGCCGCGCCGCCACCTCGTCGAACTCCGCACCGCGGACGCCGCCGAGTACTCGCTGGGCCAGGAGCTCACCGCCGAGACGTTCGAGGCCGGTGCCTCGGTCGACGTCTCCGGCACCACCAAGGGCAAGGGCTTCGCCGGTGTCATGAAGCGTCACGGCTTCCACGGCGTCTCCTCCTCCCACGGTGCACACAAGAACCACCGCAAGCCGGGCTCCATCGGTGGCTGCGCCACCCCGGGTCGTGTCTTCAAGGGCATGCGCATGGCCGGCCGTATGGGTGGCGTGCGCCAGACCACCCAGAACCTCACGATCCACGCCGTGGACGCCGAGAAGGGCCTGCTGCTCGTCAAGGGCGCCGTCCCCGGTCCCCGCGGTGCGGTCGTGCTCGTCCGCAACGCCGTGAAGGGAGCGTGACCCGGATGGCCACCGCCAAGACCGTGAACGCTGACCTGCCCGCCGAGATCTTCGACGTGCAGACCAACGTCCCGCTCATCCACCAGGTCGTCGTCGCCCAGCTCGCCGCCGCGCGCCAGGGCACGCACTCGACCAAGACCCGCGGCGAGATCCGCGGTGGTGGACGCAAGCCGCACCGCCAGAAGGGCACCGGTCGCGCCCGTGCGGGCTCGACCCGCGCGCCGCACTGGACCGGTGGTGGTGTCGTGCACGGGCCGACGCCGCGTGACTACGCGCAGCGCACCCCCAAGAAGATGAAGGCCGCCGCCCTGCGTGGCGCCCTGTCCGACCGCGCCCGCAACGGCCGCATCCACGTCGTGGCCTCGCTCGTCTCGGGCGACGCCCCGTCGACGAAGGACGCCGCGGCGCTGCTGCTCGGCCTCACCGACCGCCCGAACCTGCTCGTCGTCCTCGACCGCAGCGACATCGTGTCGATGAAGTCGGTCCGCAACCTGGACCACGTCCACGTCATCGCGGTCGACCAGCTCAACACCTACGACGTCCTGTGCGCCGACGACGTGGTCTTCACCCAGGCCGCGCTCGACACGTTCGTCGCCGGTCCGGCCGCTGCGGTCAAGCCGCTCGACGCCGAGACCGCCGTCGTCACCGAGGCGCCCGCCGCCCCGGCCAAGGCCGAGAAGGCCCCGAAGGCGACCAAGGCCGCCAAGGTCGTCGAGACCGAGGCCGCCGAGGCCGACGCCGACGGTGGCTTCGGCCCCGACAGCGCCGCCGCCCTCGAGGACGGCTCCGCTCCCGCGGGCTTCGAGGTCAAGGGCAACAAGGACTCGATGAAGTACCACGTGCCCGGTTCGCGCTGGTACGACAACACCGAGGCCGAGGTGTGGTTCCGCACCGCTGAGGCCGCCAAGGCCGCCGGGTTCGTCCCGGCCGGTGGCGAGGCCGCTCAGCAGGTCTCCGAGGAGGAGGGCAAGTGAGCTCTGCATTCCAGGGGAAGAACCCCCGCGACATCCTGATCGCACCGGTCGTGTCCGAGAAGTCCTACGGGCTGCTCGACGAGGGCAAGTACACCTTCGTGGTCGACCCGCGTTCGAACAAGACCGAGATCAAGATCGCCGTCGAGCAGATCTTCAACGTCAAGGTCGACTCGGTCCACACGCTCAACCGCAAGGGCAAGACGCGCCGCACGCGCTTCGGCCTGGGCAAGCGCAAGGACACCAAGCGCGCGATCGTCACCCTCCGCGAGGGCACGATCGACATCTTCGGCAGCGCCGGCGCCTGAGAGACGACCGAGGAACTTAAGGAAACACGACATGGGTATCCGCAAGTACAAGCCGACGACGCCTGGCCGTCGCGGCTCCAGCGTCGCCGACTTCGTCGAGGTCACGCGCTCCACGCCCGAGAAGTCGCTCGTGCGCCCGCTCACCAAGAGCGGTGGCCGCAACAACAACGGCCGCATCACGACGCGTCACATCGGTGGTGGCCACAAGCGCGCCTACCGCCTCATCGACTTCCGTCGCCACGACAAGGACGGCATTCCGGCGAAGGTCGCTCACATCGAGTACGACCCCAACCGCACCGCCCGCATCGCTCTGCTGCACTACGCCGACGGTGAGAAGCGCTACATCCTGGCCCCCAAGGGTCTCGAGCAGGGCGCCAACATCGAGAACGGCCCCGGTGCCGACATCAAGCCCGGCAACAGCCTTCCGCTGCGCAACATCCCGACCGGTACGGTCGTCCACGCCGTCGAGCTCCGCCCCGGTGGCGGCGCGAAGATCGCGCGCTCGGCCGGCGTCCGCGTCCAGCTCGTCGCGAAGGACGGCCCCTACGCCCAGCTGCGTATGCCGTCCGGCGAGATCCGCAACGTCGACGCGCGCTGCCGCGCGACGATCGGCGAGGTCGGCAACGCCGAGCAGTCCAACATCAACTGGGGCAAGGCCGGCCGCATGCGCTGGAAGGGCAAGCGCCCGACCGTCCGTGGTGTCGTCATGAACCCGGTCGACCACCCGCACGGTGGTGGCGAGGGCCGCACCTCCGGTGGTCGCCACCCGGTGAGCCCGTGGGGCAAGCCCGAGGGCCGCACCCGCCGCCCCGGCAAGCCCAGCGACAAGATGATCGTCCGCCGACGCCGCACCGGCAAGAAGCGCTGACAAGGAGCCATTGACACATGCCTCGTAGCTTGAAGAAGGGCCCCTTCATCGACGACCACCTTCAGAAGAAGGTCGACGTCCAGAACGAAGCGGGCACCAAGAACGTCATCAAGACCTGGTCGCGCCGTTCGGTCATCAGCCCGGACATGCTCGGCCACACCCTCGCCGTCCACGACGGCCGCAAGCACGTCCCGGTGTTCGTCACCGAGTCGATGGTCGGCCACAAGCTCGGCGAGTTCGCACCCACGCGCACCTTCAAGGGTCACGTGAAGGACGACAAGAAGGGCCGGCGCCGCTGATGGCCACCAACACCACCCAGTCCGCCGAGGTCACCCTGGAGGCTCGGGCCCAGGCCCGCCACGTCCGGGTGACCCCGCAGAAGGCGCGTCGCGTCATCGACCTCATCCGCGGTCGCAACGCCAGCGAGGCCATCGCCACGCTGCGCTTCGCCCCGCAGTCGGCGTCCGACCCGATCCTCAAGGTCCTCGAGAGCGCTATCGCCAACGCCCGCGTCAAGACCGACAAGACGGCCGAGCGCTTCGACGAGCGCGAGCTCGTCATCACGTCGGCGTTCGTCGACGAGGGCGCCACGATGAAGCGTTTCCGTCCGCGCGCACAGGGTCGCGCGTCCCGCATCAACAAGCGCACGAGCCACATCACCGTGGTCGTCGCACCCAAGCCCAGCAAGGGAGGCAACCGCTAATGGGTCAGAAGGTCAACCCGCACGGCTTCCGTCTGGGTATCACGTCCGAGCACCGCAGCCGCTGGTTCGCTGACTCCACCAAGGAGGGTCAGCGCTACCGCGACTACGTCAAGGAGGACGTCGCCATCCGCAAGCTCATGTCCGAGGGCATGGAGCGCGCGGGCATCTCCAAGGTCGAGATCGAGCGCACCCGCGACCGCGTCCGCGTGGACATCCACACGGCGCGCCCGGGCATCGTCATCGGTCGTCGTGGCGCCGAGGCCGACCGCATCCGCGGCGAGCTCGAGAAGCTCACGGGCAAGCAGGTGCAGCTCAACATCCTCGAGGTCAAGAACCCCGAGACCGACGCGCAGCTCGTCGCCCAGGGCGTCGCCGAGCAGCTCTCTGCTCGCGTCTCCTTCCGTCGCGCCATGCGCAAGAGCATGCAGTCGGCGACGCGCGCCGGTGCCAAGGGCATCCGCGTGCAGGTCTCCGGCCGTCTCGGCGGCGCCGAGATGTCCCGCACCGAGTTCTACCGCGAGGGTCGCGTGCCGCTGCACACCCTTCGCGCGAACATCGACGTGGGCTTCTACGAGGCCCGGACCACCTTCGGCCGCATCGGCGTGAAGGTCTGGATCTACAAGGGTGACCTCACCGCGCGTGAGCTCGCTGCCCAGCAGGCCATCGCGCCTCGCCAGGGCCGTGGCCCGCGTCGTGACGGCGCCGACCGTCCCGCCCGCGCCCGTCGTGGCGACCGCGCCGAGAACACCGGCGCTGCGTCCACGGGTGAGGCCCCTGCCGCCACCACCCCGGCGGAGAACACCGAGGGAGCGTCCAGCTGATGTTGATTCCCCGTCGCGTCAAGCACCGCAAGCAGCACCACCCGGGTCGCTCGGGCGCTGCCAAGGGTGGGACGTCCATCGCCTTCGGTGACTACGGCCTCCAGGCCCTCGAGCCGGCCTACGTCACCAACCGTCAGATCGAGTCCGCGCGTATCGCGATGACTCGCTACATGAAGCGTGGCGGCAAGGTGTGGATCAACATCTACCCCGACCGCCCGCTCACCAAGAAGCCGGCTGAGACCCGCATGGGTTCCGGCAAGGGTTCGCCCGAGTGGTGGATCGCCAACGTCAAGCCCGGACGCATCATGTTCGAGATCTCCGGTGTGTCCGAGGAGGTCGCGCGCGAAGCCATGCGCCTGGCCATGCACAAGCTGCCGATGAAGTGCCGCTTCGTCCAGCGTGAGGGTGGTGACTTCTGATGGCAGTCGGTTCCAAGGACCTGATCTCCAAGGAGCTTCGTGGGTTCGACGACGAGCGTCTCGTCGACGAGCTGCGCAAGGCCAAGGAGGAGCTGTTCAACCTGCGGTTCCAGTCCGCGACCGGCCAGCTCGACAACCACGGCCGTCTGCGCGCCGTCCGCAAGGACATCGCGCGGATCTACACCGAGATGCGTGAGCGCGAGCTCGGCATCGGCTCCGCCCCGGCCGAGTCGGAGGAGAGCAAGTGAGCGACAACGTGAAGGACGAGAACGTGACCGGCGAGCAGACCGAGAGCACTCGGAACTACCGCAAGACCCGCCAGGGCTACGTCGTCAGCGACAAGATGGACAAGACCGTCGTCGTCGAGGTCGAGGACCGCGTCAAGCACGCCCTCTACGGCAAGGTCATGCGCCGCTCGGCCAAGATCAAGGCCCACGACGAGGAGAACACCGCCGGCATCGGCGACCGTGTCCTCATCATGGAGACCCGCCCGCTCTCGGCGACGAAGCGCTGGCGCCTCGTCGAGATCCTCGAGAAGGCCAAGTAAAGCTTTGCGGGGGGCTCCGGCCCCCCGCGACCCCCGAAGTTCGGCCAGGCTCTGCCGCCCTCAGGCCAGCAGAGAACCAGCACGACGTATAGGAGACAGATAAGTGATCCAGCAGGAGTCGCGAGTGCGCGTCGCCGACAACACCGGTGCCAAGGAGATCCTGTGCATCCGTGTTCTCGGTGGCTCGGGTCGCCGGTATGCCGGTATTGGCGACACGATCGTCGCCACGGTGAAGGACGCCATCCCCGGTGGCAACGTCAAGAAGGGCGACGTGGTCAAGGCCGTCATCGTCCGCACCAAGAAGGAGCGCCGTCGCGCCGACGGTTCCTACATCAAGTTCGATGAGAACGCCGCAGTGATCCTCAAGACCGACGGTGACCCCCGTGGTACCCGCATCTTCGGCCCGGTGGGCCGCGAGCTTCGAGACAAGAAGTTCATGAAGATCATCTCGCTGGCCCCGGAGGTGCTCTGAGCCATGGCGAAGTTCCGCATCAAGAAGGGTGACACCGTCCAGGTGCTCACCGGCAAGGACAAGGGTTCGACCGGCAAGGTCATCGCGGTCTACCGCGAGAACGACCGTGTCCTCGTCGAGGGCGTCAACCGCGTCACCCGCCACACCAAGGCCGGCCAGACTGCCCGTGGCAGCCAGACCGGTGGCCTCGTCGTGCAGGAGGCGCCGATCCACGTGAGCAACGTGCAGGTCGTCGACCCGTCCGACAAGAAGCCGACCCGTACCAAGACCCGCGTCGAGACCGTCGAGCGTGACGGACGCCAGAAGGCCGTCCGGACCCGCGTCGGCGTGCGCTCGGGCAAGGACCTGTGAGCCTGATGACTGAGACCACCACCGCGGTGACCCCGCGCCTCAAGCAGCGCTACGCGGACGAGATCCGCGCCGGCCTCCTCGAGCAGTTCGGCTACGCCAACGTCATGCAGGTTCCCGGCGTCGTCAAGGTCGTCGTCAACATGGGTGTCGGCGACGCAGCCAAGGACAGCAAGCTCATCGAGGGCGCGGTCCGCGACCTCACGGCGATCACCGGCCAGAAGCCGGTCGTCACCAAGGCGCGCAAGTCCATCGCCCAGTTCAAGCTGCGTGAGGGCATGCCGATCGGCACGCACACCACGCTGCGCGGTGACCGCATGTGGGAGTTCCTCGACCGCCTCATCGCGGTCGCGCTGCCCCGCATCCGCGACTTCCGTGGCATGAACCCCAAGCAGTTCGACGGCCGCGGCAACTACACCTTCGGCCTCACGGAGCAGTCGATGTTCCACGAGATCGACCAGGACAAGATCGACCGCGTGCGGGGCATGGACATCACCATCGTCACCACCGCGACGAACGACGACGAGGGACGCGCGCTGCTCAAGGCGCTCGGCTTCCCCTTCAAGGAGAACTGAGATGGCCAAGACCGCTCTTGTCAACAAGGCGAACAAGACGCCGAAGTTCAAGGTGCGCGGCTACACGCGCTGCCAGCGCTGCGGCCGTCCCCACTCGGTCTACCGCAAGTTCGGCCTGTGCCGGATCTGCCTCCGGGAGATGGCCCACCGCGGCGAGCTCCCCGGCGTGACCAAGTCGTCCTGGTGACGTCCCAGAACTGAACATCCCCGGTATGCCGTGGGGCCCTGCCCCGCGCACACCTCACCGCCGCGACCACGCGGCATACACACAAGACCATCTACATCGAAGGTCAGCCGGAGCTTTGGGCTCCGGATGAAACCACGGTGAGAAGGGCGGAGAAGCCCAATGACAATGACTGACCCGATTGCGGACATGTTGACCCGCGTCCGGAACGCCAACTCGGCGCACAAGGACACGGTCGCCATGCCGTTCAGCAAGCTCAAGTCGCACATCGCGGAGATCCTCGAGGCCGAGGGCTACATCTCCGGTTGGTCCGTCGAGGACGCCGAGGTCGGCAAGACCTTGACGATCAACCTCAAGTACGGCCCCAACCGTGAGCGCTCCATCGCGGGTGTGCGCCGCGTGTCCAAGCCCGGACTGCGCGTCTACGCCAAGTCCACCAACCTGCCCAAGGTTCTCGGTGGTCTCGGTGTCGCGATCATCTCGACGTCGTCCGGTCTGCTCACCGACAAGCAGGCCGCCAACAAGGGTGTGGGTGGGGAAGTCCTCGCCTACATCTGGTAAGGGGATCTGACATGTCGCGCATCGGACGTCTTCCGGTTGCCATCCCCTCGGGTGTCGAGATCAACGTCGAGGGCCAGACCGTCAAGGTCAAGGGTCCCAAGGGCGAGCTCGCGCACACCGTGGCGCAGCCGATCACGGTCGAGAAGACCGACGGCGAGGTCCAGGTGTCCCGGCCCAACGACGAGCGCGAGTCGCGTTCGCTCCACGGCCTGACCCGCTCGCTCATCAACAACATGGTCCTCGGTGTCACCGAGGGCTACGTCAAGAAGCTCGAGATCCACGGCACCGGTTACCGCGTGCAGAACAAGGGCGGTTCGCTCGAGTTCGCGCTCGGCTACTCGCACTCGATCACGGTCGAGCCGCCGCAGGGCATCACCTTCACCGTCGAGAACCCCACTCGGTTCCAGGTCGAGGGCATCGACAAGCAGCTCGTCGGTGAGGTTGCCGCCAACATTCGCAAGCTCCGCAAGCCCGACCCCTACAAGGGCAAGGGCGTGCGCTACGCCGGCGAGCACATCCGCCGCAAGGTCGGAAAGGCTGGTAAGTAAGCCATGGCAATGATCATCAAGCGCGCCAAGGGCAAGGTCGCCGCTCGCGGCCGTCGCCACGCTCGTCTGCGCAAGCAGGTCGCGGGCACGGCTGTCCGTCCCCGCCTGGTCGTGTCGCGCAGCTCGCGCCACGTCTTCGTCCAGGTCGTCGACGACACCGTGGGCAAGACCGTCGCCTCGGCGTCGACCATGGAGGCCGACGTCCGCTCGTTCGACGGTGACAAGACCGCCAAGGCCAAGAAGGTCGGCGAGCTCGTCGCCGAGCGTGCCAAGGCAGTCGGTGTCGAGGCCGTCGTCTTCGACCGTGGTGGCAACAAGTACCACGGTCGTGTCGCGGCCATCGCCGACGGCGCCCGCGAGGGTGGGCTGTCGCTGTGACCCACATGCTCTCCCACACCAGTGTTGAAATGAGGAACATCTGATGCCAGGACCCCAGCGTCGAGGCACCGGTCCCGCGTCCGACAACCGCAGCGACAACCGTGGCGGCGACCGTCGCGGTGGCCGCGGCGACGACCGTCGTGGCGGCGGTCGCGAGGCCGAGAAGAGCCAGTATCTCGAGCGCGTCGTGACCATCAACCGTGTCTCCAAGGTCGTCAAGGGTGGTCGTCGCTTCAGCTTCACCGCTCTCGTCGTCGTCGGTGACGGCGACGGCACCGTGGGCGTCGGCTACGGCAAGGCCAAGGAAGTTCCCGCCGCGATCGCCAAGGGTGTCGAGGAGGCCAAGAAGGAGTTCTTCAAGGTCCCGCGCATCCAGGGCACGATCCCGCACCCCGTCCAGGGTGAGGCCGCTGCCGGTGTCGTCATGCTCCGCCCCGCCAGCCCCGGTACCGGTGTCATCGCCGGTGGCCCGGTGCGTGCGGTCCTGGAGTGTGCCGGCATCCACGACGTGCTGTCCAAGAGCCTCGGCTCGGACAACGCCATCAACATCGTCCACGCGACCGTTCAGGCCCTCAAGGAGCTCGAGCGTCCGGAGTCCGTGGCTGCGCGCCGCGGCCTCCCCGTGGACCACGTCGCCCCCGCCGCAATGCTGCGCGCCCAGGCCGCCGGCATCGCCGAGGCCCGTGACGCCGCGAAGGCAGGTGCGTGATGGCCCGTCTCAAGGTGACCCAGACCCGTTCGGAGATCGGCGGCAAGCAGAACCAGCGTGACACGCTGCGCAGCCTCGGTCTCAAGCGCATCGGCGACGTCGTCGTCAAGGAGGACCGTCCCGAGATCCGCGGGATGGTCAAGACGGTGACGCACCTCGTCACCGTCGAGGAGGTTGAGTGATCATGGCCGACAAGAAGGCTGACGTGGAGCAGAAGGCCACCGCCCTCAAGGTCCACCACCTGCGTCCGGCCCCCGGAGCCAAGACCGCCAAGACCCGTGTCGGTCGTGGTGAGGGCTCCAAGGGCAAGACCGCCGGTCGCGGTACCAAGGGCTCGAAGGCGCGCTACCAGGTTCCGGAGCGCTTCGAGGGTGGCTCGACCCCCCTCCACATGCGTCTCCCGAAGCTGCGCGGCTTCAAGAACCCGTTCAAGACCGAGTACCAGGTCGTGAACCTCGACAAGCTGTCCTCGCTCTACCCGCAGGGTGGCGACGTCACGGTCGAGGACCTCGTGGCCAAGGGTGCGGTGCGTCGTGGCCACCTCGTCAAGGTGCTCGGCACCGGCGAGATCTCGGT
Source organism: Knoellia flava TL1 (assembly GCF_000768675.1). Lineage (GTDB taxonomy): Bacteria > Actinomycetota > Actinomycetes > Actinomycetales > Dermatophilaceae > Knoellia > Knoellia flava. Next base: position 116,084 of record NZ_AVPI01000012.1, read on the forward strand.
CGCGGTCAACGTCACCGCCGACAAGTTCTCGGCGACCGCCAAGGAGAAGATCGAAGCCGCTGGCGGCTCGACCACCTCGGGCGAGTCCGCCTGAAGCTGAACCTGCATGGTTCGTATGCCGCAGGGCGCGGTTCCCGGAGGCGATCTCCGGAACTCGCTCTGCGGCATACGTCGTTTGTCCCCCTGTGAGGGCGGCGGTCGCTGACCGCCCTCCACACCGGGGTATCTTGTTCGTCGATCACCACGACGGTGTGGCCACAGCCGCACCGCACCGACGCGGCACCTGCCGCCCACCTGGAGGACCTGTGCTCACCGCCTTCGGCCGCGCGTTCAAGACGCCCGACCTGCGCAGGAAGATCCTGTTCACCCTCGCGATCATCGCGATCTACCGGCTCGGCGCCCACGTGCCGACGCCCGGTGTGAGCTACTCGCTCATCCAGGCGTGCCAGGAGGGTGCAGGCGACGCCAACGACCTGCTGGGTCTGGCGAACCTGTTCAGTGGTGGAGCGCTGCTCCAGCTGAGCATCTTCGCGCTCGGGATCATGCCCTACATCACGGCGAGCATCATCATCCAGCTGCTCACCGTCGTCATCCCGAAGTTCGAGGCCCTCAAGAAGGAGGGCCAGGCCGGGCAGGCGAAGATGACGCAGTACACGCGCTACCTCACGATCGCGCTCGCCGTCCTCCAGTCGGCCACGTTCATCACGTTCGCGCAGAACCCCTCGCAGCTGTTCGCCAACCCGGCTTGCACCAACATCCTCACGGACGACTCGATCGTCACGATCCTCATCATGGTGCTCACGATGACGGCCGGCACCGGCCTCGTCATGTGGCTCGGTGAGCTCGTCACCGACAAGGGTGTCGGCAACGGCATGTCGATCCTCATCTTCACGTCGATCGCCGCGACGTTCCCCGGTGCGCTCTGGGCCATCCAGCAGCGGGAGGGCCGCTGGGACATCTTCCTGGGGATCATCCTCATGGGCTTCGTCATCATCGCGCTCGTCGTCTACGTCGAGCAGAGCCAGCGCCGCATCCCGGTCCAGTACGCCAAGCGGATGGTGGGGCGTCGCGTCTACGGCGGCACCTCGACCTACATCCCGCTCAAGGTCAACATGGCCGGCGTCATCCCCGTCATCTTCGCGAGCTCGCTGCTCGCCCTGCCGACGCTTCTCGCGCAGTTCAACCGCAAGGCCGACGGCTCCAGCCCCGGCTGGGTGCAGTGGATCGACGCGAACTTCGCCGGCGGCGACACGTGGGAGTACGCGCTCACCTACATCCTGCTCATCCTCTTCTTCACGTTCTTCTACGTGTCGATCACGTTCAACCCGACCGAGGTCGCCGACAACATGAAGAAGTACGGCGGCTTCATCCCGGGTATCCGCGCCGGGCGACCCACGGCCGAGTACCTGCAGTACGTCCTCACCCGTATCACCGTCCCGGGTGCGATCTACCTCGCGCTGATCTCGATCATCCCGCTCATCGCCCTCGTGCTCGTCGGCGCCAACCAGAACTTCCCGTTCGGTGGCACGTCGATCCTCATCATCGTCGGCGTCGGTCTCGAGACCGTGAAGCAGATCGAGTCCCAGCTGCAGCAGCGCCACTACGAAGGGTTCCTCAAGTAATGACGTCCACGGGCAGGCGCCTCATCATCCTCGGACCCCCCGGTGCGGGGAAGGGCACGCAGGCTGCGCGCATCGCCGAGCACTACGGGATCCCGGCGATCTCCACCGGCGACATCTTCCGCGCCAACATCAAGAACGGCACCGAGCTCGGCAAGCAGGTGCAGGAGATCACCGCCTCCGGCGGCTACGTCTCCGACGACATCACCAACGCCATCGTCGAGGACCGCCTCAACGAGGACGACGCCCGCGAGGGCTTCCTCCTCGACGGCTACCCCCGCACGACCGGCCAGGTCACCGCGCTCGACTGGATGCTCGGCAAGCACGACCACGGGCTCGACAAGGTCCTCGCGCTCACCGTCGACGAGGACGCGGTCGTCACGCGCCTGCTCAAGCGGGCCGAGATCGAGGGTCGCGCCGACGACACCGAGGAGGTCATCCGCGAGCGTCAGGCGATCTACCGCCGCGAGACCGCCCCGCTCGTCGAGCTCTACGCCGAGCGCGGGCTCCTCGTCGAGGTCGACGGCCTCGGTGAGGTCGACGAGGTCACCGAGCGGATCATCGCCGCCCTGGCCTGACCTCCGCGCCTCACCTCTCGCCTCCCCAGCAGTCGAGAGTAGACAGAGCCCCGCCCCGTCCCCTCGGAGGCGGGGTTCTGTCTCCTCTCGACCGGCGCCTGTGGATGACGGGCCGACGAGGTGCGCGCTTTCGGCGACGCTCGTGGGCATGCGACCGCGGCCGTTGCCCGACGAGCTGGCGAGCGGGCCGTTCTCGACGGTCCGGGCCAGGGAGCTCGGGCTGCCCGCGATGCGCGTCTACCGCAGTGACCTCGTCCACCCGACGCACGGCGCGCACTCGCTCACGGAGCCGGTCACCCTCGCCGAGCGTGCGGTGGCCTACGCCGCGGGTATGCCGTCCGCCCGCGCGTTCTCGCACGTCACCGCCGCGCTCCTGCTGGGGCTGCCGCTGCCCATGCGGCTCGAGGCCGAGGCGCCGAGCGCCGGTCTGCACGTCATGGCGCCGACGTCGGACGGGTGGGTGGAGCGAGCAGGCTGCGTGGGACACCGCGGTCTGGAGAGCCGCAGGACCACGACGGTCCAGGGGATCGCGGTGGTCTCCGCGGCGGACACGTGGTGCGACCTGGGCGAGCTCCGGCGAGGAACAGTCGATGTCGACGACCTCGTCGTCGCCGGCGACGCCGCGGTGGCCCTCATCGACGCTCGCTCAGGGGTGCGGGTGAGAAGTGGGAGCGTCACGTCTCCCGGTGTGCGTGCGCTGCACGAGGCGCTGCACTCGCGGGTGAGGCCGCGGGGCAAGGTGATGCTGGCGGAGGCGCTCAGGCTGGTGCGGCCGCGCGTCGCGTCACCGATGGAGACGCGGTCGCGCCTGATGTTCGTGCGTGCCGGGTTCCCCGAGCCGGAGGTGAACGGCGTCGTGGTCGACGAGGCCGGCGAGTTCGTGGCCGAGGCAGACCTCCTCTGGCGCAGCCGGCGGGTCGTCGCCGAGTACCAGGGCGCCCCGCACGCCGAGATCCGGCGCCGCAGCGGGGACGAGGTCCGGCGCCGTCGGCTGGAGGCCCTCGGGCACACCGTCCGCGAGATCTTCTCCGAGGACGTGCACCGCACCCCGCGCCGGGTCGAGACCTTGCTCTTCATGGCGAGGGCTCTCGACGTGGATCCCGCCACGCTGCTCATCGCCTGACCCCGCCAGTCGAGAGTAGGGAGGTTCCCGCCCGAGGCCGACCGTGACGGGGTGTCTTCTACTCTCGACTGCTTGGGGAATGGGCGGACGGCATACGAGGTTGGTTGAACTGTGAATCAACTGAGCATCATCGTGTCCAGCACCCGCCCCGGCCGCATCGGCGACAAGGTCACCTCCTGGGTGAGCGAGCAGGCCGACGCCGAGCATTGGCAGGTCAAGGTCCTCGACCTCGCCGAGATCGACCTGCCGTTCTTCGACGAGGAGGACATGCCCCGCAACGGCAACTACGCCAAGCCGCACACGCAGGCGTGGGCGAGCGCGGTCTTCGAGTCCGACGCCATCGTCGTCGTGACGCCGCAGTACAACCGCAGCTTCCCGGCCCCGATCAAGAACGCCGTCGACTACCTCTTCGCCGAGTGGCAGTCCAAGCCGATCGGCATCGTCGGCTACGGGTGGTCCGGAGCCGGTGACGCGCGCGCCGACCTCGCCAAGGTGCTGACCCACGTCCAGGCCGACGTCGTCGGAGATCTGGGGCTGACCTTCCCCGAGCAGCTCACGGTCGACGGCTCCGTCGTCGACGCCGGGGAGGTCGCGACCGGTGAGCTCCGCTCGCTGCTCGCCGACCTGCACGCGAAGGTCGGCGACCTCGCCGACGCCCGTTCCTGACCCCTTCCGACCCACCCCTCCCGCGGCTCCCGCACCCCCAGAACGATTCGGGGAGTGGGAGCCGCGGCGGTAGGTTGCCCTCCATGGGACTGTTCGGACGTGAGCGCATCGAGGCCAAGACTCACGAGCAGGTGGTGCTCATGCGCGCCGCCGGGCTCCTCGTCGGTCGCACCCTCGAGCTCGTGCGCGACTCCGTCCGCGCCGGCATGACGACCAAGGAGCTCGACGCCCTGGCCGAGGCCCACATCCGCGACGGCGGCGGCACTCCGAGCTTCCTCGGCTACCACGGCTTCACCGGGACCCTCTGCACCTCGGTCAACGAGGAGGTCGTGCACGGCATCCCCGGCTCCCGCGTTCTTGAGGAGGGCGACCTGCTCTCGATCGACTGCGGCGCGATCGTCGAGGGCTGGCACGGCGACGCCGCCATCTCGGTCATCGTCGGCGGTCGTGAGGCCGGGCGTCCCGAGGACCTCGAGCTCATCGACGACACCGAGGCCTCGATGTGGGCCGGCATCGCCGCGCTCACCGTCGGGCAGAGCCTGTATGCCGTCGGCGCGGCCGTCGAGGACAGCCTCACCGAGGCGGGGGAGCGGCGTGGCCGTGAGTACGGCATCGTCGAGGACTACGTCGGCCACGGCATCGGCACGTCGATGCACATGGACCCGCAGGTCCCCAACTACCGCGTGAGCGGCAAGGGCCCGATCGTCGTCGACGCGACGACCGTGGCGATCGAGCCGATGGTGACTCTCGGCGACGAGGCCAACCGCGTCCTCGAGGACGACTGGACCGTCGTCACGAACGACGGGTCGCGCGCAGCCCACTGGGAGAACACCGTCGCTGCGACGTCGCAGGGCCTCTGGGTGCTCACGGCGGTCGACGGCGGCGAGGCCAGGCTCCGGGAGCTCGGCGCCCCCTTCGCGCCGCTCGCCTGACGGCGCGGAATGCCGACGACGGGGAGGCGTTGAACGGGCATGAAGCGCATCGGCTTTCTCTCCTTCGGCCACTGGAACCCGCACCCGCAGTCGGCGGTGCGAAGCGCCTCCGACGTGCTGCTCCAGTCGGTCGACCTCGCGGTCGCCGCGGAGGAGGTCGGGGCGGACGGTGCCTACTTCCGCGTCCACCACTTCGCCCAGCAGCTGGCCTCACCGTTCCCGCTGCTCGCAGCTGCGGGAGCCCGCACGAGCCGCATCGAGCTCGGCACCGGCGTCATCGACATGCGCTACGAGAACCCGCTCTACATGGCCGAGGACGCCGGCGCCGCCGACCTCCTCGCGGGCGGACGGCTCCAGCTCGGCATCAGCCGGGGATCGCCCGAGCAGGTCGTCGAGGGCTACCGCCACTTCGGCCACGACCCGCGCGAGGGCGAGTCCGATGCGGACATGGCGAGGCGGCACACGGCGAGGTTCCTCGAGGTCCTCGAGGGTGAGGGCTTCGCGAAGCCGAGCCCGCGGCCGATGTTCCCCAACCCGCCGGGCCTGCTGCGCGTGGAACCGCACAGCGAGGGCCTGCGCGACCGCATCTGGTGGGGCGCCGGGACGCGCGCGACGGCGCAGTGGACCGCCGCGCAGGGGATGAACCTCATGAGCTCGACACTGCTCACGGAGGACACCGGCGTGCCGTTCCACCAGCTCCAGGCCGAGCAGATCCAGCTCTTTCGCGAGGCCTGGCGGGAGGCCGGGTGGAAGCGCGAGCCGCGGGTGTCGGTGAGCCGGAGCATCTTCCCGCTCGTCAGCGCCGAGGACCACGCCTACTTCGGCGCCGACCGCGCGAGCAGTGACCAGGTGGGCATGATCGACGGCACCGTCGCGCGCTTCGGCAAGTCGTATGCCGGGGAGCCGGACGACCTCGTGCGTCAGCTCGCCGAGGACGAGGCGGTCGCTGCCGCCGACACGCTCCTGCTGACGATCCCGAACATGCTCGGGGTGGACTACAACGCCCACCTGATCGAGAGCATCCTGACCCACGTCGCGCCGGCCCTTGGTTGGCGCGACTGACGGCTCGGGAGAGCCCTCAGCGGCGCGGCACGTCGTAGACGAGCGCGACCGCGCCGCCGTCGAACGCGCGCTGCTCGCGCAGCACGAGGGATGAGGTCCACCCGTCGGGCAGCCACGGCAGACCACCGCCGGCGACGTGCGGCACGACGTAGGCCGCGACCTCGTCGACGAGCCCGGCGCGCAGGGCGTGCCCGGCGAGGGTCGGGCCACCGATGCTCACGTCGCCGGGGCTCTGGCGCACCAGGGCGGCGAGCCGGTCGAGATCGAGGTTCGGCCACACCTCGGTGCGTGGCTCGGCCGGCGGGTCGAGCGTCGTCGAGACCACGACCTTGTCCGCCCCGCGCCACAGTGCGGCGAACTCGTGGTGCTCGGGGGCGGCCTCGGGCTCGTCGTCCGCGGGCGAGTCCTGCCACCAGCGCATGACCTCCCACAGGCCGCGGCCGTAGACGAACGTGCCGACCTCGCGCTCGCGCTCGTTGACGAAGCCGTGGAGCTCGTCGCTGGGCATGGCCCAGTCGAAGGAGCCCGAGGCGTCGCGGGCGTAGCCGTCGAGCGAGACGAGCATGCCGTAGCGCAGGCGTCCCATCACCCCTCCTTGCGCTGGAAGAGGAGGTGGGTCACGCCCGAGGTGGGCGAGTGGACCGTCTCGATGTCGAAGCCGTCCTCGACACCCTCGAGGCCCTCCCACAGCGACACCCCACGGCCGAGGACGATGGGCACGAGCGCGACGTGCATGAGGTTGACGAGCCCGGCCGCGAGGAACTGCCGCACGGTGCTCGGGCCACCGCCGATGCGGACGTCGAGGCCGCCCGCGGCCTCCCGGGCCTGCGCCAGCACGTCCTCAGGCGTGCCGTCGACGAAGTGGAACGTGGTGCCACCTTCCATCTCCAACGGTGGTCGCGGGTGGTGCGTGAGGACGAAGACCGGCGTGTGGAAGGGCGGGTTGTCACCCCACCAGCCACGCCATCGGTCGTCGGTCCACGGCCCCGTCTGGGGGCCGAACTTGCCCCTGCCCATGATCTCCACGCCGACACTGCCGTCCCAGCCCGAGGAGACGAGAGCGTCGTCGATGCCGCGGCGCGCAGGCGCGTCGTCGTCGTGCACCTGTCGACCGAGACGAGTCGCACCGAACCAGTCCATGAGCCTGGAGCCTGCGTGGCCGAAGGGCGACTCGAGGGACTGTCCCTCTCCGGTCGAGAAGCCGTCGAGCGAGACACTGAACTGGGTGACCCTGACGAGGGACATGACCTCTCCTGACGTCGACTGATTGCGAAGGGCAACCACTCGCCACGTTAGAGTAGAGTGATTGCTAATGGCAAGCACTTTGAGGAGATGATGCGAAGCGAACCGCGGTCGGGCTGCCCGATCAATGCCGCCGTCGAGGCCCTCGGGGATCCGTGGAGCCTCATCGTGCTGCGCGATGTCATGTTCGGCGACCGGCGCTACTTCCGTGAGCTGCTCGGTGCCTCGGAGGAGGGGATCGCGAGCAACGTGCTCTCGTCGCGACTCAAGTCGCTCGTCGCGGCCGGGTTGCTGACCCGCGACGACGCCATCCGGGGCCAGCGGGCGCGCTACACCCTCACCGAGGTCGGCATCCAGACCCTGCCGATCCTCGTCGCCCTCGGCACGTGGGGTCGGGCGCACCGGAAGACGAGCCCGCAGCTCACCATCCGCCAACAGCTCATGGAGGAGGGCGGCCCGGCGATGGTCGCCGACCTCATGGACGAGCTCCGGTGGCGTCACCTCGGGGTGCCCCTGCCCGACCGCGAAGGGCCGCTCGCGAGCGAACGGTTGAGAGCGGCATACGAGCGTCTGGCCTGACCGCTGGTGTGCTGAAACTCTCGTCCAGCCGCGACGGGCCCGCCGGTAGGGTGACGAGAGGTCCGCAGACCTCACGACGCAGGTGCGGACCGCACGGACCAGCCAAGAGGAGCGGTGGATGACGGTGGCCCCGAAGCGGCCCGCGGCGATGACGCTGGCGGCACACTTCCCGGAGCGCACGCAGGCCGAGTGGCGCGAGCTCGCAGCGGCCGTCGTCAACAAGAGCCGGCCGGAGGGTGAGCAGCTCGACCCCGACGCCGCCGTGGAGTCGATGCGCAGCCACCTCCCCGGTGGGCTCGTCGTCGAGCCCCTCTACACCCGGGCCGACGAGCCCGCACTGCTCGGCGTCCCGGGCGCCATGCCGTTCACCCGTGGCCGGGCCCTGCGTGACGCCGACGTGCCCTGGGACGTCCGCCAACTCCACGACGACCCCGACGCCGCGGCGACCCGCAAAGCGGTCCTCGCCGACCTCGAGAACGGCGTCACCTCCGTGTGGCTCCACGTCGGCGCCGACGGCCTCGCCCCCGCCGACGTCGCCGAGGCGCTCGCGGACGTGCGGCTCGACCTCGCACCCGTCGTCGTGTCGTCGTGGGACGACCAGGTGGGCGCCGCCGAGGCCCTGTATGCCGTCCTCTCGGCCTCCGCCGCGGGCTCCGGCAACCTCGGCCACGACCCGGTCGGCGCGGCCGCCCGCACCGGCACCGCCCCTGACCTCGCCCCGCTCGCCGGGGCGGTCGCGAGGCTGGCCGACCACGGCGAGGTGCGTGCGATCACCGTCGACACCCGCGTCCACGCCGACGCCGGGGCCACCGTGCCCGACGAGGTGGGCTTCGCGCTCTCGACCGGTGTGGCCTACCTGCGCCACCTCGAGGCCGAGGGTGTCTCCGTCGAGGAGGCCTTCCGCCACGTCGAGTTCCGCGTGAGCGCCGGCGCCGACCAGTTCCTCGCAGCCGCCGCGCTGCGCGCGCTGCGCCGGACGTGGGCGCGCGTCGGCGAGAGCATCGGCGTGCCCGAGCGGTCGCGCGGTGCCCGCACGCACGCCGTGACCTCCGGGCGCATGTTCACCCGCGACGACGCGTGGACCAACATCCTGCGCAGCACGCTCGCGACCTTCGGCGCCAGCCTCGGGGGCGCCGACGCCATCACCGTGCTGCCCTTCGACACCGTGTCCGGGCTGCCGACCCCCTTCTCGCGGCGCATCGCCCGCAACACGCAGATCCTGCTCGCCGAGGAGTCCAACGTCGCGCGGGTCACCGACCCTGCCGGTGGCGCGTGGGCCGTCGAGGCGCTCACCGACGAGGTGGCGACCGCGGCCTGGTCGACCTTCCAGGAGGTCGAGCGCGCGGGCGGCATGGTCGACGCCCTCGCGAACGGGCTTGTCGCAGAGCGCATCGCGGATGCCGTCGCCGAGCGCGACGCCGAGCTGGCGACACGCGTGCGTCCCATCACCGGGGTGAGCACCTTCCCGCTGGCCGGGGAGAAGCGGCTCGAGCGCCGGGCCCGCCGCGAGCTGACGGTGTCGCCCGAGGCCCTCGAGCCCCACCGCGACTCGGCCGTCTTCGAGGCGCTCCGGGACCGCTCGACGGCATACGCGGCTCGACACGGACACGCCCCACGGGTCGCCGTGCCGCTGCTCGACGTCCCCCGCGCGGGCGACCGGCGCGTCGACGCGGTCAACCTGCTCACCGTCGCCGGCATCGACGCGGTCGACGCGGGCGAGCCGTCCGAGGCCGTGCTCGTCGCGGCCGGCAAGGGCTACGAGGGCGTGACCCCGGGCATGGACGTCGTCGACTTCCTGTCCTCCCTCCTCGACGTCATGGGAGCACCGGCATGAGCACCATCCCCGACTTCAGCCAGGTCGAGCTCGGCGAGCCGACGGTGAGCACCAGCGGTGAGGCCGCGACCGTCGACGGTCAGGTCTGGACCACCCCCGAGCAGATCGAGGTGCCGCCGCTCTACACCGAGGCCGACCTCGAGGGGCTCGACTTCCTCGACACCATCCCGGGCGCCCCGCCGTTCCTGCGCGGTCCCTACCCGACGATGTACGTCAACCAGCCGTGGACGATCCGTCAGTACGCCGGCTTCTCCACCGCCGAGGAGTCCAACGCCTTCTACCGCCGCAACCTCGCCGCCGGGCAGAAGGGCCTGAGCGTCGCGTTCGACCTCGCGACCCACCGCGGCTACGACAGCGACCACCCGCGGGTCGAGGGCGACGTCGGCATGGCCGGTGTCGCGATCGACTCGATCTACGACATGCGCACCCTCTTCGACGGCATCCCTCTCGACCAGATGTCGGTGTCGATGACGATGAACGGGGCCGTCATCCCGGTGCTCGCGCTCTTCGTCGTCGCGGCCGAGGAGCAGGGCGTTGCACCCGAGCAGCTCTCGGGGACCATCCAGAACGACATCCTCAAGGAGTTCATGGTCCGCAACACCTACATCTACCCGCCCGAGCCGTCGATGCGGATCATCAGCGACATCTTCGCCTTCACCTCCGAGAAGATGCCGCGCTTCAACTCGATCTCGATCTCGGGCTACCACATGCAGGAGGCCGGGGCGACGCAGGACCTCGAGCTCGCCTACACCCTCGCCGACGGCGTCGAGTACCTCCGCGCGGGCAAGGCCGTCGGGCTCGACGTCGACCGCTTCGCGCCGCGGCTGTCCTTCTTCTGGGCGATCGGCATGAACTTCTTCATGGAGGTCGCCAAGATGCGCGCGGCCCGCCTCCTCTGGGCGCGGCTCGTCGAGGAGCAGGGCGCGAAGAACCCCAAGTCGCTCAGCCTGCGCACGCACTGCCAGACGAGTGGGTGGTCGCTCACCGCGCAGGACGTCTTCAACAACGTCGTCCGCACGTGCATCGAGGCGATGGCGGCGACGCAGGGCCACACGCAGAGCCTGCACACCAACGCCCTCGACGAGGCGATCGCGCTGCCGACCGACTTCAGCGCGCGCATCGCCCGCAACACCCAGCTCGTCATCCAGCAGGAGTCGGGCACGACCCGCACCATCGACCCGTGGGCCGGCTCGGCCTACGTCGAGCGGCTCACCCACGACATCGCCGAGCGGGCGTGGGCGCACATCGAGGAGGTCGAGGCCGCGGGCGGCATGGCCAAGGCCATCGAGGCCGGCATCCCCAAGATGCGCATCGAGGAGGCGGCCGCCCGCACCCAGGCTCGCATCGACTCCGGTCAGCAGCCGGTCATCGGCGTCAACCGCTACGTCCCCGACCTCGACGAGGAGATCGAGGTCCTGAAGGTGGACAACGCGGCCGTGCGCGCCAGCCAGGTCGCCAAGCTCGAGCGCCTGCGCGCCGAGCGCGACGAGACCGTATGCCGTGCCGCGCTCGAGCGCCTCACCGCGGCCGCGCGGGCCGGCTCGGACGGCAGCCTCGAGACCAACCTGCTCGCGCTCGCCATCGACGCGGCCCGGGCCAAGGCGACCGTCGGCGAGATGTCGCAGGCGATGGAGGAGGCCTTCGGCCGCTACACCGCCCAGATCCGTACGATCGGTGGCGTGTACTCCGACGAGGCCGGCTCCGACGCCAACGTGCGCCGGGCGCAGGACCTCGTCGAGGAGTTCGAGGAAGCCGAGGGTCGCCGGCCCCGCATCCTCGTCGCCAAGATGGGCCAGGACGGCCACGACCGTGGTCAGAAGGTCATCGCGACGGCCTTCGCCGACCTCGGCTTCGACGTCGACGTGGGTCCGCTCTTCCAGACGCCGACGGAGGTCGCGCGCCAGGCCGTCGAGTCCGACGTGCACGTCGTCGGGGTCTCGTCGCTCGCCGCCGGTCACCTCACGCTCGTGCCTGCGCTGCGCAAGGAGCTCGACGCGCTCGGTCGCGAGGACCTCATGATCGTCGTCGGTGGCGTCATCCCCACGCAGGACTTCGACGACCTGCGCGCCGCGGGTGCGGACGCGATCTACCCGCCCGGCACCGTCATCGCGACGGCTGCGATCGACCTCATCGGCGACCTGCGCTCGCGGCTCCACGGCGACGCGCAGCCGACGGACGACCCGAGCGCGGGCGTCGCCGCCGACGCCACGGGTGGCGCGTGACCGACGAGCTGTTCGACGGGATCCGCGCGGGGCAGCGCGCTGCCGTCGCCCGTGCCATCACCCTCGTCGAGTCGAGCCGGCCCGACCACCGCGAGAGGGCACGGGCGCTCCTGCGGGAGCTCACGGCATACACGGGTTCGGCGGTCCGGGTCGGTGTCTCGGGGGTGCCGGGCGCCGGCAAGTCGACCTTCGTCAACGCGATGGGGCTGCGGCTCATCGAGGCCGGGCACAAGGTGGCGGTCGTCGCCGTCGACCCGAGCTCGCGGCGCACCGGTGGTTCGATCCTCGGTGACCGCACGCGGATGGGTGAGCTGGGTGCGAGCGACTCCGCGTTCGTGCGCCCGAGCCCGAGCGGTCGGCACCTCGGGGGAGTGGCGCGGGCGACACGCGAGTCGATGCTCGTGCTCGAGGCAGCCGGGTTCGACGTCGTCATCGTCGAGACGGTCGGCGTCGGTCAGAACGAGATCGCCGTGTCCGAGATGGTCGACACGTTCCTCCTGCTCACCCTCGCTCGTGCCGGCGACCAGCTGCAGGGGATCAAGCGCGGCATCCTCGAGCTCGCCGACGTCATCGCGGTCAACAAGGCCGACGGCGACGGCGAGAACCCCGCGAAGGCCGCGGCCAAGGACCTCGCCGCCGCGATGCGGCTCATGCTGCCGGGCGCCGATGTGCGCCGCCCGCCGGTGCTCACCTGCTCGGCGCAGACGGGCGCCGGCCTCGACGAGGTCTGGGCGGCGGTGCTCGAGCACCGGGAGCACCTCGAGTCGCAGGGCTCGCTCGAGTCGCGGCGCGCCCAGCAGCAGCAGGACTGGATGTGGGCGCTCGTCGAGTCCCACCTCGAGGAGGCCGTGCGCGTGGCGCCGGCGGTCCGCTCGCAGCGTGCCGAGATCGAGGCAGCCGTGCGGTCCGGCGAGCTCAGCGCCGTCGACGGCGCCGCCCGCATCCTCGACCTCTTCCTCGCTGCGCGACCCGACTGATCGCGTCGGTCAGCCCGTGGCCGGGGTGCGCCAGCCGGCCGGGGCGACGCCGCGGCGCCTCGCCAGCCAGAGCAGCACCGCGGTGACGACCGCTGTCGCGACGACGTTCATCGCCGCCGAGACCGGCGAGCCCTGGGTCTCGCCTGAGATGTAGGACTCCTCGAGGCCGCCGAGCAGGATGCCGGTGACCATGATGAGGACGTTGTTGACGACGTGGAGGACGATGACCGCCTCCAGTCCGCCCGTCCGCCACGCCAGCCAGCAGCCGGCGACGGCGAGCGATCCGAGCTCGACGACGATCCACGGGTCGGCCGAGCCGTGCGCGGCGGCGAAGGTCGCGGTCGACAGCGCGGCGGTCAGCGCGAGGGCCACCAAGGGGGAGCGGACCCACGCGCCGACTCCCTGCACGAGCCCGCCCCGGAAGGCCACCTCCTCGCCGGCCGCCTGCAGGGGAGTCGTGAGCAGGGTGATGGTGAGCAGCGCGCCCCAGCTCTCCGGTCGGTCGAGGACCTCCTGGTCGAAGACGAACCACGTCACGAGCAGGTAGGCCCCCCACAACGGGGTGACGACGAGCAGGCACCAGCCCAGCCAGCCCCACCGGAGCCTTCCGGTGACCGACAGCACCCGCCACGGACTGCGTCGGAACCCCACCCAGAGCCCGACGAGGGTGGCCGGGACGAGCGCCGCGAGGAGCAGGTTCAGCGACAGGGAGGCCCACGGGTCGAGGGGGTTGAGCATCTCCTCCTCGGACTCGACGAGGAGGAGGGACGGCACCGAGAGCACCGCCGCGCTCACGAGCCACACCCCGACGGCCACCGCCAGGGCGAGGAGCGGCCGCCACCAGCGGTAGCGCGGCCCCCGCATCTGGTGCACGTAGGTGCGCGGCTCCCGCTCGCCCGCCTCGAGCGCGGCGGCCTCGGCAGCCCGCTTCTCGGCGACGAGCCGGTATGCCGCCCGCTGCCGCGCCTGCCCGACGAACCACGCGGGCGGCTCGGTCGGGGAGACGAGCACCGGGGTGCCCGAGCCGTGCGCGCCCCATGCGGCGCGGCGCAGACCCTCCGCCTCCGGTGCCTCGGGCCAGGACAGGAACCACAGCGCGTCGAAGCCGGCGAGGTCGCCGCCCTCGACCCGCCGCGTCGTCAACGGCGACCACTCGAGGTCGGGGGCGACTCCCCGGGAGAGCGCCCGGGCACGGGCGAGCGACTGCTGGTCCTCGAGGTGGCCGGGGTCCCCCACGGCGGCGATGCGCACGGTCATGGGCACAGTCTCACCGAGCGTGCTGGGAGGATCATCGACCCGGGGTCGCGGACGGCATACGACCTTCGTCTGGCAGGCAGGCGTCGATTTCGTGCTCGGCGCGGGCTCCCGTAGGATGGAGCGTCGGTCTCGTGTGCTCCCGCACGCGCGGCCACATCTCCATGGTTCCACTGGTGGCCTTCGCGCCGCACCCAGGGTGGGGCCAGCAACGGATTGAGAGGGTATGGCCAAGAAGGACGGCGTCATCGAGATCGAGGGCACCATCGTTGAGGCGCTCCCCAACGCGATGTTCCGCGTGGAGCTCACCAACGGGCACAAGGTGCTCGCCCACATCTCGGGCAAGATGCGCCAGCACTACATCCGGATCCTCCCCGAGGACCGCGTGGTGGTGGAGCTCAGCCCCTACGACCTGACCCGAGGCCGCATCGTCTTCCGCTACCGCTGACCGGGTCCGCCCGAAGCAGCAGCACCCCGCAACACCAGCAAGACCCGGGACAGACGTCCTGGCCCGGGACGGATCGACACGACAGCAAAGGCGACATGAAGGTTCAGCCGAGCGTCAAGAAGATCTGTGACAAGTGCAAGGTGATCCGCCGCAACGGCCGGGTCATGGTCATCTGCGAGAACCCGCGCCACAAGCAGCGCCAGGGCTGAACGCAGACCCATTCCCGCGAGGGAACCCGCACGAGGCACAGCTTCGAGCACACGCAAGAAATCCATGATGAGAACGCAGCGCCCGACCCCCTCGAGCGTCACCTGAAGAGGTGAGCGAGGGACGTCACCCCCGGCCCGGAGGCCGGGGACCGGGAACCACGGACAGCCGTGGAGCAAGCCCGGACCGGCGTTGCACCAGACCTCCGGAAACACAGAACAGGAACCATCACACGATGGCACGTCTCCAAGGAGTCGATCTGCCGCGCGAGAAGCGCGTCGAGATCGCACTGACCTACATCTTCGGTGTGGGCCGCTCCAGCTCGCAGAAGGCCCTCGCCGCCACCGGCGTGGACCCCAACACCCGCGTCAAGGACCTCACCGACGCCGACCTCGTCGCCCTGCGCGACTGGATCGACGAGAACCTCAAGGTCGAGGGTGACCTCCGCCGTGAGGTCCAGGCCGACATCCGCCGCAAGGTCGAGATCGGCTCGTACGAGGGTCTGCGCCACCGTCGCGGCCTCCCCGTCCGCGGTCAGCGGACCAAGACCAACGCGCGCACCCGCAAGGGTCCGAAGCGCACCGTCGCCGGCAAGAAGAAGGTTGGTAAGTAATGCCTCCCAAGGGCCGTATGGCTGCGGGCGCCAAGAAGGTGCGCCGCAAGGAGAAGAAGAACATCGCCGTGGGCCAGGCCCACATCAAGTCGACGTTCAACAACACGATCATCTCGATCACCGACCCCACCGGTGCCGTCATCAGCTGGGCCTCGGCCGGCCAGGTCGGCTTCAAGGGCTCGCGCAAGTCCACCCCGTTCGCCGCGCAGACCGCCGCCGAGGCTGCTGCCCGCCGCGCCATGGACCACGGCATGCGCAAGGTCGACGTCTTCGTCAAGGGTCCCGGCTCCGGCCGCGAGACCGCGATCCGCTCCCTGACCGCTGCCGGTCTCGAGGTCGGCTCGATCCAGGACGTCACGCCCTCGCCGCACAACGGTGTCCGCCCGCCCAAGCGCCGTCGCGTCTGAGCGCCTGAGAAGACGGAGAGAGAAACCACACCATGGCTCGTTACACCGGCCCCATCACGAAGAAGTCGCGTCGCCTCAAGGTCGACCTCGTCGGCGGCGACAAGAACTTCGACCTGCGTCCCTTCCCGCCCGGCCAGCACGGCCGTCGCCGGATGCAGGAGAAGGAGTACCTCACCCAGCTGCAGGAGAAGCAGAAGGCCCGCTTCACCTATGGCGTCATGGAGAAGCAGTTCCGCCGCTACTACAAGGAAGCGGCGAACCGCCCCGGCAAGACCGGTGAGAACATCCTGACGATTCTCGAGTCCCGACTCGACAACGTCATCTACCGCGCGGGCCTCGCCCGCACCCGTCGTGCCGCCCGTCAGCTCGTGACGCACGGCCACTTCGAGGTCAACGGCAAGCGCGTGGACGTCCCGTCCTACCGCGTCGAGCAGTACGACATCATCACCGTGCGCAAGCAGTCGGCGGAAAAGCTGCCGATCCAGCTCGCCCGCGAGACCTTCGGCGACCGCCCGACCCCGGCCTGGATCCAGGTCGTCCCGGGTTCGCTGCAGATCCTCATCCACTCGCTCCCGGTGCGTGCGCAGATCGACAGCCAGCTCACCGAGCAGCTCATCGTCGAGTTCTACTCCAAGAACTGATCTCAGCCGACTTCTTGCGACTTTCGGCGCGTTCCACCGTCGGCGTGCCGACCGCGGTCTGCGCCGAAAGTCGCAAGAAGTCGGGGCCGTGGGCACCTCAGTGCATCACGGCATACAGCAAGGTCTGCCGAGCTCACAGACAGAGGTGAGCTGGGCTGTTCGAGCCCTTGTGGCTCGGTCTTCACGAGGCGTCATATAGCGGTCGCCCGTGGGAAGGAAAATCACCGTGCTCATCGCACAGCGTCCACTCCTCTCCGAGGACGTCATCTCCGAGAACCGGAGCCGGTTCGTCATCGAGCCGCTGGAGCCGGGCTTCGGCTACACGCTCGGCAACAGCCTGCGCCGCACCCTGCTCTCGAGCATCCCGGGTGCCGCCGTGACGAGCATCCGCATCGACGGCGTGCTCCACGAGTTTTCCACGATCCCCGGGGTCAAGGAGGACGTCACCGAGATCATCCTCAACATCAAGGGTCTGGTCGTCTCCTCGGAGCACGACGAGCCGGTCGTCATGTACCTGCGCAAGCAGGGTGCGGGCGCCGTCACGGCCGCCGACATCGCGCCGCCGGCCGGTGTCGAGGTCATCAACCCTGACCTGCACATCGCGACGCTCAACGACAAGGGCAGCATCGAGATGGAGCTGACCGTCGAGCGCGGTCGCGGCTACGTCTCCGCCGCCCAGAACAAGTCCGGTGACCAGGAGATCGGCCGCATCCCGGTCGACTCCATCTACAGCCCGGTCCTCAACGTCACCTACAAGGTCGAGCTGACCCGAGTCGAGCAGCGCACCGACTTCAACAGCCTCGTCCTCGACGTCGAGACCAAGCAGGCCGTCTCCCCGCGTGACGCGCTCGCCTCCGCCGGCAAGACCCTCGTCGAGCTCTTCGGCCTCGCCCGTGAGCTCAACGTCGAGGCCGAGGGCATCGACATGGGCCCGTCGCCGACGGACGCCGCGCTCGCCGCGGACCTCGCCCTGCCCATCGAGGACCTCGACCTCACGGTCCGTTCCTACAACTGCCTCAAGCGCGAGGGCATCCACACCGTGGGTGAGCTCGTCGGTCGCAGCGAGGCGGACCTGCTCGACATCCGCAACTTCGGCCAGAAGTCCATCGACGAGGTCAAGGCCAAGCTCCACGGCATGGGCCTGGCGCTCAAGGACAGCCCCGCCGGCTTCGACCCGAGCCAGATCGCTTCCTACGACGACGAGTTCAGCTTCTCCGACGCCGACGACGCCGAGGACGCGTCGTTCGCCGAGGACGAGCAGCTCTGACTCTGACTTAACCTCTAGGAGTAAAGACATGCCTACCCCCACCAAGGGTCCCCGTCTCGGAGGCGGCCCGGCTCACGAGCGGCTCATCCTGGCCAACCTCGTGACCTCGCTGTTCGAGCACGACTCCATCACGACGACCGAGTCGAAGGCCAAGCGCCTCCGCCCGCTCGCCGAGCGCCTCATCACCTTCGCCAAGCGCGGTGACCTCCACGCCCGTCGCCGGGTCATGACGGTCGTCCGTGACAAGGGCGTCGTGCACCGCCTCTTCGTCGAGGTCGCCCCCGACATGGCCGAGCGCCAGGGTGGCTACACGCGCATCACGAAGATCGGTCCCCGCAAGGGCGACAACGCCCCCATGGCAGTCATCGAGCTCGTCCGCGAGCCCGTCGCCAAGAAGGCCACCGTCAAGGAGGCCGAGGGCGCGACGAAGCGTGCCGCCAAGGAGTCCAAGGAGTCCAAGGCCGCCGAGGCCGAGGCCCCCGTGACGGCGGCTCCGGCCACCGAGGCCCCCGAGGCGACCGAGGCCGCTGCCGCGGTCGAGCTGCCCAAGGGCTCCGTCGCCGCGAACGAGGACGGCTCCGCTCCCGAGGGCTACTCGGTCAAGGGCAACGCCGATTCCGGCAAGTACCACGTCGAGGGTTCGCAGTGGTACGACCAGACCGAGGCCGAGTTCTGGTTCACCTCCGCCGAGGACGCCAAGGCTGCCGGCTTCGAGCCGGCCGGTGGCGAGGCCGCGCAGGCGCAGGGCGACGACGCCTGACCTGCTGCTCCACGGCATACGTGACAGGGCCGGTCACCTCCTCGTGAGGTGACCGGCCCTTCCGTATGCCGTTCGCACGCTCCCGCGCACGGCTCTCGGTTCGTGTCGAGGCAGGAGACCTCCGTAGGCTGGTCGCCATGGACTGGAACTCCTACGACGCTGCCCTCTTCGACCTCGACGGCGTGCTCACCCCGACGGCCGAGGTGCACATGAGGGCGTGGGACGAGATGTTCAACGCCTACCTCGCGTCCAAGGGCATCGAGGAGCCCTACACCGACCAGGACTACTTCGACCACGTCGACGGCCGGCCGCGCTACGACGGCGTCCGCGCGTTCCTCGCCTCGCGCGGCATCGAGCTGCCCGAGGGCGACCCCTCGGACAGCCCCGACGAGGAGACCGTGAGCGGTCTCGGCAACCGCAAGAACGACGCCTTCAACGCGGTCCTCGCGCGCGACGGCGTCGAGGCGTATGCCGGCTCGCTGCGGCTGCTCGACGCCCTCGCCGAGCGCGGCACGAAGATGGCCGTCGTCTCCTCGTCGAAGAACGCGCCGGCTGTGCTCGAGGCCGCGGGCATCGCGGACCGCTTCCCGGTCGTCGTCTCCGGTGCGGTCGCGGCCGAGCTGGGGCTCGCGGGCAAGCCGTCGCCCGAGACCTTCCTCCACGCCGCGAGCGAGCTGGGGGTGACCAAGGAGCGCGCCGTCGTCCTCGAGGACGCGACGTCGGGCGTCAAGGCCGGGCGGGACGGCGACTTCGGCCTCGTCGTCGGCGTCGACCGCGGCGCCGGGGCCGAGGGCCTCACCGCCGCGGGTGCCGACGTCGTCGTGCGCGACCTCGAGGAGCTGCTGCCGTGAGGTTCGACTTCGACGGCACCGACCCGCTCGACCGCGAGCGGTTCCCCATCGACGAGTGGCGGCTCGTCGAGAGGTTCCCGAGCGACAACGACCTCGGACTCACCGAGACCCTCTTCGCCATCGGCAACGGCTACCTCGGGATGCGCGGCAACCCGCCCGAGGGTCGCCCGTCCGCGGCGCACGGGACCTTCGTCAACGGGTTCCACGAGACGTGGGACATCCACCATGCCGAGCAGGCGTTCGGCTTCGCGCACACCGGTCAGACGATCGTCAACGTGCCCGACAGCAAGGTCATGAAGCTCTACGTCGACGACGAGCCGCTGCTGGTCTCGACCGCCGACCTCGTCGAGTACGAGCGCTCGGTCGACTTCCGCGACGGCACGCTCCGCCGCCACCTCGTCTGGCGCACGCCGTCGGGCAAGGTCGTGCAGGTTGACACGACGGCGATGATCTCGTTCGTCGAGCGCCACCTCGCGATCCTCTCCATCGAGGTGACGATGCTCGCGGGCAGCGCGCCCGTCGTCATCTCGAGTCAGATCCTCAACCGGCAGGACGGCGCCGACGAGTACCAGGACCGCGAGGCGATGGCCAAGAAGGACGGCTGGGACCCGCGCCAGGCCGGCGCCTTCACCTCCCGCGTGCTCGTGCCGCAGGGCGACTGGCACAGCGACCGACGGATGATCCTCGGCTACAAGTGCGCCCGCTCCGGCATGACCCTTGCCGTCGGCGCCGACCACACCATCGAGACCGACAACGTCGTCGAGGAGCTCATCGACACCGAGCCCGACCTCGGCAAGAAGGTCTACCGGGTCGACGCCGCCGAGGGGAAGACGATCCGGGTCACCAAGGCTGTCGCCTACCACTCCTCCCGTGGCGTGCCGGCGCGCGAGCTCTTCGACCGCTGCCGGCGCACCCTCGACCGGGTCCGGCGCGACGGGGTGCAGGTCCAGCTCGACCAGCAGCAGAGCTGGGTGGAGAAGTACTGGGCCAACGCCGACGTCGAGGTCGAGGGCCATCCGGAGGTGCAGCAGGCCGTGCGCTGGAACCTCTTCCAGATCGCGCAGGCCTCGGCCCGCGCGGACCAGCTCGGGGTCGCCGCCAAGGGCGTCACCGGCAGCGGCTACGAGGGCCACTACTTCTGGGACACCGAGATCTACGTCGTCCCGTTCCTCGCCCACACCTTCCCGACGGCCGCGAAGAACCTCCTGCGCTTCCGGGTCAACCTGCTCGAGCACGCCCGTGCGCGGGCGCGCGAGCTCGCCCAGCGCGGGGCGCTCTTTCCGTGGCGGACGATCAACGGGCTCGAGGCATCGGCCTACTACGCAGCAGGCACCGCGCAGTACCACATCGACGCGGACGTCGCGTATGCCGTGGCTCGCTACTGCGACGCGACCGGCGACAAGGACTTCCTTCGCCGCGACGGGGCGGAGATCCTCGTCGAGACCGCACGCCTGTGGGCCGACCTCGGCTTCTGGCGGGTCGACGGCGGGCGGACGTTCCACATCCACGGCGTCACCGGACCGGACGAGTACACGACGGTCGTCAACAACAACCTCTTCACCAACGTCATGGCCCGGTTCAACCTCGAGCGGGCGGCCGCGGTCGTGAGGGGCCTGCGCGAGGACGACCCCACGGCATACGCGCTCCTGCGGTCCCGGCTCAACCTCCAGGACGAGGAGGTCGACGAGTGGGAGGACTGCGCGGCCCACATGGCAGTGCCCTTCGACGAGGGGCTGGGCATCCACCCGCAGGACGAGAACTTCCTCGACCGCGAGCTGTGGGACCTCTCGCAGACCCCGCCGGAGAAGCGGCCGCTGCTGCTCAACTACCACCCGCTCGTCATCTACCGGTTCCAGGTGCTCAAGCAGGCCGACGTCGTCCTCGCGATGCTGCTCCAGGGCGACCGCTTCACCTCGGAGGAGAAGCGGCGCAACTTCGAGTACTACGACCCGATCACCACGGGCGACTCTTCGCTGAGCGCGGTCGTGCAGTCGATCATCGCCGCCGAGGTGGGGCACCACCAGTGGGCGATGCACTACTTCCTCTCGGGCCTCTTCGTCGACCTCGCCGACCTTCACGGCAACACCTCCGACGGCGTGCACATCGCCTCGGCCGGTGGGGTGTGGAACGCCCTCGTCTACGGGTTCGCCGGGATGCGCGACTACGGGGACGGGCTCACCTTCGACCCCCGACTCCCGAGCGCGTGGCCGAGCCTCAGGTTCCCCCTGCGGGTCCACGACACGAGGCTGCGCGTCGAGCTCGAGCAGGAGTCGATCACCTTCACTCTCCTCGAGGGCGACCCGGTCACGGTGTCGGTGCGCGGCGAGAGCCACGAGGTGGGGGCCGACGGTCCCACGCGCGTTCCGCTCGACGGGCAGGGGCCGCGGCTCACGCACCTCGTGCCGCGCCAGCCGGCGCCGGTGGTGCGTGCCGACGGCACGGTCATCACGGCGGGGGTGCCCACCGACCCGGAGACCCTCGCCGAGGAGGCGGCGCTGCAGTCGAGCTCGGGTCAGCCGATCTCGACGGTGCCCTGACAGCGCCAGTAGGTGCCGTCCCGTCGGTCGAGGAAGCCTTCCTCGACGAGGTAGCGGCGCAGGGCTGCGTGGTCAGGGTGGCGTCGCCGGAGGATCTCGTTGACCTGCGCCTCCGGGTAGATCTCGCCGAGTGCGAAGTCCTGCGCGACGAGGTCGAGGACGACGAGCCGCTTCGAGATCCGCGTCGGGATCGAGGCGAGCCGCCCGTCCGCGCCGACGAACGCCCGCAGCACCGTGTCGCGGTGGCGGAGGGCGTCGGTGAGGGAGGGGCGGTCCATACGCACCAGCCTAGGGAAGGCTCGTGCCCGCAGCGAGCGGCTTTGCGCCGGGCTCGGGCCCGACCGTGCAGCCTGCCACGGGCGGGCCCGAGTCACGGGCACATCGGCGCGGTCAGCCGCAGTGCTCGAACGGGCTGGTCCAGGACGTGCCCGTGATCGAGCCTCCCCACTTCACGCACGTGCCCGGTGCGGCCCGCCGCACGGGTCCCGCGTAGTAGGTGTAGCTGCCCGAGTCCGTGACGCGCGCCTTGCCCTGCACCTCGAGGAAGGCCGACGTCGAGCTCGCCGTGAAGCCGCTCGTCTTGAGCGTGACGACGCAGTTGTAGCCGTTGCCCGAGTTGTAGAGAAGGTAGGCCCGGCCCTTGGTGCCGATGGCGGCGGAGTCGATGACCGCGTAGCCCGACCCGCAGACCTCCTTGGCCGTGTAGGGGTTCGACGCACCGCCGCACCGGTTGCTGCTCGTGTAGCCCTTCGTGCCGTAGTAGAGGACGGTGACGCCGTCGAAGCGGATGGAGACCGCCGAGCCACCGACAGCGCTGCGCTGCTCGTAGTGGAGGTGGGCGCCGAAGCCGCCCGGCGTCTTCGGGAAGCCGGTGCCGCCGACGTAGCCGAGGACCTGGCCCTGCGAGACGGACTGCCCCTGGCTCACGGCGAACCCGGAGAGGTGCGCGTAGTAGCTCGCCGTGCCGTCGGAGTGCCGGACGATGACGAGGTTGCCGTAGGACGTGCCGGCCATCGAGCCCCGGTGCACCACCGTGCCGGCCGCGCTCGCGGCGACCGCGTCACTGGAGTCGTTCGTCCGGTTGAAGTCGATCGAGCGCAGTGGACTGTGGTTGGTGCGGGTCTGCCCCGTCCACGTCTGGCCGCACGGGAAGGGGACCTCGTGGTTGATGGCCGCGGAGGCCGGCGGTGCCGCGACGGCGAGGCCGCCGACGAGCAGGAGGAACCCGGCGCACAGCCGGGCGAGTACGTGTCGCATGAGAATCCACCCCTGGTCTGAGACGAGGTCCGACGCCACGCCGGACCGTTGCCACCCTGACGCACCTCCACCCGGGTGGCGATGGGGAGGACTCCCCGCGAGGTCGTGCCGGAGGCCCCCGGAGCGGCGGTGGCTAGGCTGCGGAACCATGACGTTGACGCGAGTGCGGATCGACCTCGCCTACGACGGCACCGACTTCTCCGGGTGGGCCGCCCAGCCGGGTCGGCGCACGGTCGAGGGCGAGCTCTCCGCCGCGCTGACGACACTCCTTCGCGCGCCGGATCCCGTGCGGCTCACTGTTGCCGGGCGCACCGACGCAGGAGTCCACGCCCGCGGGCAGGTCGCCCACGCCGACATCGACAGGGCCGCGTATGCCGGCCTGCCGGGTCGTTCGTCGCGCTCACCCGAGGAGGCGGCCAGGACCCGGCTCGCCGGCATCCTGCCGCCGGACGTCGTCGTGCGGTCGGTCGCTGTCGCGCCGGAAGGCTTCGACGCCCGCTTCTCTGCCCTGCGCCGGCGCTACACCTACCGGATCTGCGACCACCCGGGCACCCTCGACCCGTTGCGACGGCGCGACACCGTCGTCGTCAAGGACGAGCTGGACGTGACGGCGATGTCCGACGCTGCGGGCCGGCTCGTCGGCCTCCACGACTTCGCCGCCTTCTGCAAGCGGCGCGAGGGTGCGACGACCGTCCGGACGCTGCTCGACTACTCCTGGAGCCGTGGCGACGACGGCATCCTCGAGGGGCGCGTCGTCGCGGATGCGTTCTGCCACAGCATGGTTCGTGCGCTCGTCGGGTCCGTCGTCCCGGTCGGTCAGGGGCGGGCGCCGGTCGGCTTCCCGCAGGACATCCTCGGCGCACGTCAGCGCGACCCCCGCGTCGCGGTCATGCCGGCCCACGGCCTCTCGCTCGAGGAGGTCTCCTACCCCGCGGACGCCGACCTCGCGGCGCGCGCCGAGGAGGCGCGCTCCACCCGTACCCTCATCGACTGATTGCCCCGTTGCGACACGGTCGTCGGCCGACGGCCTGCGTCAGCGTGTCCCAACGGGGCAGTCAGCCGCTCAATCGCTGATCGTCACGTCCGCACCGCGCAGGTGGGCGCGGAAGCCGTCGGACTGCACGGACACCGAGGTGAGGGCCATGCCCTCGGGCACACCCTCGATCGTGTGGCGGATGGTGACGAGTTCGCGCACGATCGACGAGGCCGCGGTGTCGAGCCAGTCGGGTCCGTCGAGGTCGATCGTCTGCGGCTCGATGACGAGCCGCCCTCCCTGCGCGCGGACCGACCCCGTCGCCCGGACCTCGACGTCGCGACCGAGGACGCTCACCTTGCGCCGCAGGCCGGCCAGCCCGTCGTCGGCCGCGAAGAGCGTCACGCCGCCGCCGATCTGCGCTGCTGCCGTCGCGAAGGGCAGCGACGCATCGATGTCGAGGCGCTGCGCGCGCAGCCCGTCACGGGTCAGGGTGACACCCGACCCGATCGCGGTGACGTCGGTGAGTCCGCCGTCGCCGGTGACGACCTGGCTGCTCGTGAGCCGCACCTCGCCCAACCACGTCTCGCCCCGCGCGAGGTCTGCCGGGGCGGAGGGCCGGGGGGAGGCGCTGGCCGTCGGCACGTCGACGTCGGCACCCGACCCCGGGCTGCCGACGGACCAGACGAGAGCCAGCACGGCCACGACGAGGGCGACGAGCATCGTCGTCGCCCCGAGCACGAACTGCTTCACGGGCGACATCCTGCCGTGCGGGCCTGAGCGGAGGCTGGGTGTGGGTGGCGCGGAAAGTCCCGTCGCGGGCTTCATGTAAAACGTTTACGCAGCTAGCCTCCTCCGCAGACCTGTGCGCCGCGCACCAACGAGGGTGACGCGGGACTTCCCCTGGAGGAGCAACGATGCCCATCCCACGCCGCCTGTATGCCGTCGCCGCCGGGGCCGCGGTCGCCCTGTCCCCGGTCCTCGGGGCCAGCCTCCCCGCCTCGGCCGAGACCGTGTCCGTCGCCCTCGTCGGTTCGCTCCAGGACGAGATCGGCTGCCCGGAGGACTGGAAGCCCGAGTGCGCCGCCTCGGAGCTGACCCGGGTCGGTGACACCACGGCATACACGAAGACGTTCAGCCTCCCCAAGGGGACGTACGAGTACAAGATCGCGCTCAACGACTCGTGGGACGCAAACTACGGCGCTGGGGGAGCCTTCGACGGCCCCAACATCCCGCTCGTGCTCGAAGGTCCCGCGACGCTCGAGTTCACCTACGACGACGTGACCCACCTCGTTACGGTGACGCCCAAGAACCTCTCCGGCGGCACGACAGCCGCAGACGCGAAGCTCGCCGGAACGTCGCTGCGCTCGCCGCTGACGCGTGAGCGCTTCTACTTCCTCATGGCCGACCGCTTCGCCAACGGCCGCAAGGACAACGACCGCGGCGGCCTCACCGGCGGACCGCTGACGACCGGCTTCGACCCAACGCACAAGGGCTTCTACCACGGTGGCGACCTCAAGGGCGTGATGAACAAGCTCGACTACATCAAGGGCATGGGCACGACGGCGATCTGGCTGACGCCGAGCTTCAAGAACAAGCCGGTGCAGGGCAAGCCGGGCGAAGAGAGCGCCGGCTACCACGGCTACTGGATCACCGACTTCACCCAGATCGACCCGCACCTCGGCACCAACGAGGAGATGAAGGCGCTCATCGCGGCGGCGCACAAGAAGGGGATGAAGGTCTTCTTCGACATCATCACCAACCACACCGCCGACGTCATCGACTACAAGGAGGGGCAGTACACCTACCGCTCCAAGAAGAACTACCCCTACGAGGACGCCTCCGGGAAGGCCTTCGACGACCGCGACTACGTCAACAAGGCGTTCCCGGCAATGGACCCGAAGACGTCGTTCCCCTACACGCCGTTCCTCCACCCCGGTGACGAGGACGCCAAGACGCCGTCGTGGCTCAACGACCCGCTGATGTACCACAACCGCGGCGACTCGACCTTCGCCGGCGAGTCCTCGACGTACGGCGACTTCATCGGTCTCGACGACCTCTTCACGGAGCGTCCCGAGGTCGTCGAGGGCATGGGCGAGATCTACAAGCAGTGGGTCGACTTCGGTATCGACGGCTTCCGCATCGACACCGTCAAGCACGTCAACCTCGAGTTCTGGCAGAAGTTCATGCCGGACCTGCTTGGTCACGCCGCCAAGAAGAACGACGACTTCTTCGCCTTCGGTGAGGTCTACGACGGCAACCCGGCGGTCATGTCGGAGTACACGACCCGCGGCAAGCTCCAGGCCACCCTCGACTTCGGCTTCCAGCAGCAGGGCGTCGACTTCGCCAAGGGCAAGCCTGCCAACGTGCTCGCCGACTTCTTCTCCAAGGACGACTGGTACACCGACGCCGACAGCAACGCCTACCAGCTGCCGACGTTCCTCGGGAACCACGACATGGGCCGTGCCGCGATGTTCCTCAAGGACTCCAGCGCCAACGAGGCCGAGCACCTCGCCCGCGTGAAGTTCGCGCAGTCGCTCATGTTTGCGACCCGCGGCAACCCCGTGACCTACTACGGCGACGAGCAGGGCTTCATCGGCACCGGCGGCGACCAGCTCGCCCGCGAGGACATGTTCGCGAGCAAGGTCGACATCTACAACACCGAGGACGTTCTCGCCGGGCCCGAGGGCTCGCGCGACCGCTACGCCACCGACCACCCGCTCTACGCACACCTCAAGGCGCTCTCGGCGGTCCGTGCCAAGCACCCCGCGCTCGCGGACGGCGCGCAGGTGCAGCGCTACGCGGCGGAGGGCGCCGGCGTCTTCGCCGTCTCCCGGATCGACGCAGGGCAGAAGGTCGAGTACCTCGTCGCCGCCAACAACGCGACGACCCCGTCGAAGGCCAGCTTCCCGACGTGGAGCAAGGGCAAGGGCGTCGTCTTCACCCCGGTGTCCGGCACCGACACCGCGGTCAAGCCGGCCGGCGACGGCACGGTCTCCGTCACCGTCCCGCCGCTCACCGTGAGCGTGTGGCGGGCCAACAAGCCGATCTCGACCGCGGGCGCCGCGCCGACGGTGTCACTCTCGACCGGCGCGGCCCACACGGTCGCCGACCGTGCCGAGATCGCGGCGGACGTCTCGGCCAGCACGTTCGCGCAGACGACGTTCCTCTACCGCCCGGTCGGCACGACGACGTGGCGCCCCATCGGTACCGACGACAACGCACCGTTCCGTGTCTTCCACGACGTCTCCGGTATGCCGTTGGGCTCGCTCCTCGAGTACCGCGCCGTCGTGCGCGACGCCGCCGGCCGGGTCGCGGCCAGCGCCTCGTGGGCCTCGGTCGTGGCGCCGAAGAAGGGCGGCTCCACCGAGGGCGAGATCGGCGACCGGCCGGCGACCCAGCCCTCGACCGTGGGTGTCCCCGGCACCCACAACTCGGAGATGGGCTGCCCGAAGGACTGGGACGAGACCTGCAACGCCTCGCAGCTCACGTTCGACGCCAACGACGGCATCTGGAAGAAGGCGTTCACCGTCGCTCCGGGTCCCTACTCCTACAAGGCGACGCTGGACAAGGTCTGGACCGAGAACTACGGCGAGAAGGGTGTGCGCGACGGCGCCAACATCTCCTACGAGACCGCTGACGGATCGGTGACGTTCTTCTACGACCCGACGACCCACTGGGTCACCTCGGACGAGGAGACCGAGATCGTCACCGCCGCAGGCTCCTTCCAGTCCGAGCTGGGCTGCGCCGAGGACTGGAGCCCGGCGTGCATGCGGCCCTGGCTGCAGGACAAGGACGGTGACGGCGTCTTCACCTGGGCGACGACGAAGATCCCCGCAGGCACGTGGGAGTTCAAGATCGCCCACGACCGGTCGTGGACCGAGAGCTACGGCTCCGGTGGTTCGCCGAGCGGCGGCAACATCACGGTCACGGTGCCGAGCGACGGGGCGAGGACGAACTTCGTCTACGACTCGGCAACCCACCTCACGACGGTGACGAGCACGAGCTCCTGACCACCACGGGTACGACTTATTGCCCTTTTGCGCCGTTCCATGATCGGCCCACGTTCACGAGGACGTGCGCAAAAGGGCAATAAGTCGGATGGGCCGGGGAGCTGCGGCGGCGGGCGGCGCGGGGCCGCGTCAGGCGGGGTGGACGGCATACCGGAGGCGGACGAGGTCGGAGCCCTCCCAGCGGTGCACGTCGAGGAGCCGGAAGCGAGCCGGTGCCGCGTCCTCGAACGCCGGGATGCCGTCCGTGCCGACGACGCCCGGCCCGAAGAGCAGGTGGAGCTCGTCGACGAGGCCATGGGAGAGCAGGTCGTTCCACAGGACGTGGCTGCCGAAGACGACGACGTCGCCGCCCTCCTCCTCGCGCAGTGACCGGACGACCTCGTGCGCCTGCACCCGGGGGACGACGCGCGTCGTCGCCGACCACGGCTCGGTGTCCTCGGCCGTGAGCGTGTCGGAGACCACGACCTTGTCCACGGCCCAGTTGAGCCGCGAGATCTCGCGCTCGAGCTCGGGCTGGTCGGGGTCGTCCCGGACGTCGGGCCAGTAGTCGCGGAACCCCTCGAAGGTCGTCCGGCCCAGGAGGACCGTGCCGGCACCACGGAGGAGCTCGGCGTTGTTGTCGCTGAACCCGTCGTCGAAGGGCATGACCATGACGTCGCCCCCGGGGCCGGTGATCCGACCGTCGAGCGAGAGGATCTGGCTCACCACGACCTTGCGCATGACGTGCTCCCTTGCCTCGTCCCGTGTATGCCGTCCGGTCACCCGTGCGTCGTGCTCACCCGTGTGACGGCGTCACCTCTGCATTCTCGACCTCGGCGTCGGCGCGGTCGCGCCGACGGGCGGGCAGGAAGCAGACGAACCCGACGGTGCTGATGAGACCGGCGACGACCATCGCCGTCGAGATCGAGGTCCGCGCGGCGAGGAGCCCGAGAAGCGGACCCACGGCGGAGCCGCCGCCCTGCATGACGAGCGAGCTCATCGACAGGACGGTGGCGCGGTTCCTCGACGACGCCTCGCGGTGCAGGAGGCTGACGTAGGCAGGGCTCGCCGCACCGTGGAGCGTGTAGGTGAAGAGGTAGGCGACGAGCAGCGCGACCGGCCCGAGCGCCAGGCCCATGACGACGACACCGAGCCCGTTGACGACGCGGCCGACGATCGCGGCGCGCACGAGCCCGAGGCGCTCGGCGAGCCAGCCCCCGAGCCAGGACCCGAACGAGAACAGCGCCCAGCCGCCGGCCGCCGCCGGACCCATCCACACGCCGGCCTCGGCCTCGGAGCCCAACAGCTCGGCCAGGCGCAGCGGCATGAGGGTCTCGTAGGCCATCATCCCGGTCACCCAGAAGAGCTCGACGAGGACGAGGTAGCGCAGGACGCGGTTGGAGCCGAGCATCCGCAGCCCGTCGCGGATGACGGTTGGCGTCTCGCGCACCGACGACGCGAGGCGGCCGCCGAGGCGCCCCTCGGAGCGCGGCGTCTCCGACAGAAGCACGAGGGTGGCGACGAGGTGGACGACGCACAACGCGACGAAGACCTGGATCGGCAGGAGCAGGGGGCTCGAGTCCTCGAACGGGTGCCACGCGACGAGCGCGCCGGAGACGAGGGCACCGCCGCCCATGCCGACGCCGACGAGGACGCCCTGGATGGACATGGCCTTGTGGACGTCGGCCCCGGGCTCCTGCTCGTGGACGGTGTCGACGTACCACGCCTCGAGCGGACCCGAGTCGAGCGCGCGGTAGACGCCCATGAGACCGGCGGCGAGGGCGAAGGCCCAGAACGACTGGGCGAAGAGGTAGGCCACGCCCGCGACGATGTTGACGACGCCGGCCGCGAGGAGCACCGGCTTGCGGCCGAGCACGTCGGCGAAGCCGCTCGTCGGCATCTCGAGCAGGAGGACCATGACGCCCTGCGCGGTCATGTAGAGGGTGATCTCCTCGATGGAGAGCCCGCGCTCGCGGGCGACGAGGGTGAAGATGCCGACGACGAAGCCGACGGGGAGCCAGCGCGTCGTCGACAGGACGTAGAAGACGCGCTTGGCGGCGTCGGGGGACAGGGTGGTGGTCACGAGTCCTCACCTCGCGGGATGCGGTCGAGGTCGAGCGGGTAGGTGACGCTGTAGACCGCGAGGCGGCGAGCCGCCGGGTTGCCCTGGCCCACGCGGCGGTAGCGCGCGATGACGTCGTCGATCTCGGCCTTCATCTCCTCGAGCTGGGCAGGGGTGGCGATGACGTAGGAGTCGCTCATGCCCGCGGCGTCGCGCCAGGCGATCGGCCAGGCGGCCTCGACGTCGAGCCACTTCTCGAACTGCTCGGCGAAGTGACGGGTGTAGTCGCGCACGAGCCAGTTGAGCGCGGTCTCGGAGTCCTCGTCGCCGGCGAAGTCGCTCGGCTCGAACTGGTGGCTCTCGGTGGCCGCGCGCCAGAGCCGCCGCTTGCCCTCCCCCTCGCCGGTGTCGGCGACGAGGCCGACCGACTCGAGCTTGCGGAGGTGGTAGCTCGTCGCACCGGAGTTGGTGCCGAGCGCGGTGGCGAGGTCGGTCGCGGTGGCCGGGCCGCCCCGGCGCAGCGCGCTGAGCAGGCGCGAGCGCAGAGGGTGCGCGAGCACCTTGAGCGACGTCGCGTCGAGCCGTATGCCGGTCAGGCGCCCGTCAGCCTGAGGGGAGGTGGAGGTCATGCATGCACAATACCTCTGCACACTCCGTTTGCACAACTATTATGCACCCTCGGTTTGCAGCGGTGTTTTCGCAGGTCAGGTGCCGTTTCCGGCGGTTGTCGGAGGGATTTGGGTGCGGACGGACTTCTCCGTAAACTTGAGGACTGTTGTGCCGTGCGCCCTTTCCGGGGTGGCCCGAGAGGTGGAACCCCTGGCGGGAGCACACGGCATACCCCTGGGGTTGTCGACTCGACCCGAGCGCGACCGCAGGCTTCCCGATCCGACACACACGTTAGGCAACAACCGTGCGTACCTTCTCCCCGAAGCCGGGCGACATCACGCGGCAGTGGCACGTCATCGACGCCACTGACGTCGTGCTCGGTCGTCTCGCGAGCCAGGCCGCGACGCTCCTGCGCGGCAAGCACAAGGCGACCTTCGCCCCCCACATGGACATGGGCGACTTCGTCATCATCATCAACGCCGACAAGGTCGCCCTCACCGGCGCCAAGGCGGAGCAGAAGAAGGCCTACCGCCACTCGGGCTTCCCGGGCGGTCTCAAGAGCCGCAGCTACGTCGAGATGCTCGACAAGTTCCCCGAGAAGGCCGTCGAGAAGGCCATCCGCGGCATGCTTCCCCGCACCTCGCTCGGTCGCCAGCAGCTGACCAAGCTCAAGGTCTACTCCGGCTCCGAGCACCCCCACGCTGCCCAGCAGCCCAAGCCCTTCGAGATCACCCAGGTGGCCCAGTGATGACCGAGAACACCAGCATCGACCAGGTCGACGAGTTCGGCACGGACGCCGACGACCAGGAGATCACCGAGTACACCTCGGAGACCTCGGCCGACGCCACGGTCGGCGGCGAGCCGGCCCGTCGTCCCTCCGCCTCCGCCCCAGGTGCCGCCACGGGTCGCCGCAAGCAGGCCGTGGCCCGCGTGCGCATCGTCCCCGGCACCGGCGAGTGGAAGATCAACGGCCGCACCCTCGAGGCCTACTTCCCCAACAAGGTGCACCAGCAGATCGTCAACGAGCCGCTCAAGGTCCTCGAGCTCGACGGCGCCTACGACGTGCTCGTCCGCGTCCACGGTGGTGGCCCCTCGGGTCAGGCCGGTGCCGTCCGCCTCGGTGTCGCCCGCTCGCTCAACGGGGTCGACGAGGAGCTGAACCGTCCGGCGCTCAAGAAGGCCGGCTTCCTGACCCGTGACGCCCGCGTGCCCGAGCGCAAGAAGGCCGGTCTCAAGAAGGCCCGCAAGGCCCCGCAGTACTCCAAGCGCTGATCCCGCGCTGTCGAGAGTAGACAACACGCCGTGTGCCCACCCGGGCGCACGGCGTGTTCTCTTCTCTCGACCCTTTTGCTCGGTATGCCGTCTCGCGCGCGCGGGGGTAGGTTGTCTCGTCGGCTCCTTGCGGGGCCGGAACCACGCACCACCTGTGAACCGACGAAAGGCACGGCATACGCATGGCACGACTGTTCGGGACCGACGGCGTCCGGGGGCTCGCCAACGTCGACATCACCGCCGACCTCGCGCTGCAGCTCGCCGTGTCGGCCGCCCACGTGCTCGGCCGCGAGGCCCGCGAGTCGGGACGCAAGCCCAAGGCCGTCGTGGGCAGGGACCCGCGCGCCTCGGGTGAGTTCCTCGGCGCGGCGGTCGTCGCCGGGCTCGCGTCCGCCGGAGTCGACGTGCACAACGTCGGCGTGCTGCCCACGCCGGCCGTCGCGTTCCTCACGGCCGACATGGACGCCCACTTCGGTGTCATGCTCTCCGCGTCGCACAACGCCATGCCCGACAACGGGATCAAGTTCTTCGCCTCGGGCGGTCACAAGCTGCCCGACGCCGTCGAGGACGAGATCGAGGCCGGTCTCGGCAAGGACTGGGAGCGTCCGACGGGGGCGCAGGTCGGTCGCGTCCTCCAGAACCGCGCCGGGCAGGCCCGCTACGTCGCCCACCTGCTCGAGGCCCTCCCGAACCGGCTCGACGGCCTCACCGTCGTCATCGACGGCGCCCACGGCGCCGCCTCGTCCGTCTCGCCCGAGGTCTTCCGCCTCGCCGGGGCCGACGTCATCGAGATCGGCACCGAGCCGGACGGGCTCAACATCAACGACGGCTACGGCTCGACCCACCTCGAGCACCTCAAGGCCGCCGTCGTCGCGAAGGGCGCCGACCTCGGCATCGCGCACGACGGCGACGCCGACCGGTGCCTCGCCGTCGACGCAGACGGCAACGAGATCGACGGCGACCAGATCATGGGCATCCTTGCCGTGGACATGAAGTCGCGCGGCGCCCTGCACGACGACACCCTCGTCGCGACGGTCATGAGCAACCTCGGCCTGCTGCAGGCGATGGAGCGCGAGGGCATCAAGGTCAAGCAGACCGGCGTCGGTGACCGCTACGTCCTCGAGGAGATGCGCGCCTCGGCCCACACCCTCGGCGGCGAGCAGTCCGGCCACGTCATCCTCCTCGAGCACGGCACGACCGGCGACGGCGTGCTCACCGGACTCATGCTCGCCGCCCGCATGGTCGCGACCGGCAAGACCATCGCCGAGCTCGGCACGGTCATGACCCGCCTGCCGCAGGTCCTCATCAACGTCAAGGGCGTCGACAAGGCCCGCGTCGAGACCGACGAGCACGTGCAGGCTGCCGTGGCCGAGGCGGGTCGCGAGCTCGACGGCTCCGGCCGGGTGCTGCTGCGCAAGTCCGGCACCGAGCCGGTGGTGCGCGTCATGGTCGAGGCCGCGACCGCCGACCACGCCCAGGCCGTCGCCGACCGTCTCGTGACGGTCGTCAAGGAGCGCCTCACCCTCTGACCGCCGCCTCAGCTTTTGCTCCTGGGGAGAAAACCTTGAGGGTCCGGACGGAAATAATCCGTCCGGACCCTCAGGGTTTCCCCATGGGGAGCAAAAACTGGGGTCAGCCGAAGGCGCCGCCGCCGTAGTGGCCGTGGGTGTCGTGCGGCGCCGTGAAGCCGTTGCCGGTCGTGTCGTGCTCGTGACGCTTGTTGTATGCCGCGTCCTCGGCTCCCGGGTCGACGTGCGTCGGGTCGAGCACGCGCTGGAGGAAGACGCGGGTGCGCTCCTCCTGCGGGTCGCCGATGACCTGGCTGGGCGCGCCCTCCTCGACGATGTTGCCGCCGTCCATGAAGATGACGCGGTCGGCGACCTCACGGGCGAAGGCCATCTCGTGGGTGACGACGAACATCGTCATGCCCTCGCTGGCGAGCCGGCGCATGACCGAGAGGACGTCTCCGACGAGCTCGGGGTCGAGCGCCGACGTCGGCTCGTCGAAGAGCATGAGCTGGGGGTCCATCGACAGCGCCCGGGCGATGGCCACGCGCTGCTGCTGACCGCCCGAGAGCTGGGCGGGGTAGGCGTCCGCCTTATCCGACAGCCCGACCTTCTCGAGGTTCTCGCGGGCCTTGGCCTGAGCCTCGGACTTGCTCCGCTTGAGCACGGTCGTCTGGGCGACGGTGCAGTTGTCGAGCACGGAGAGGTGGGGGAAGAGGTTGAACTGTTGGAAGACCATGCCCATGTTGCGGCGGATGGCGTCGATGTCGCAGTCCGGGTCGGTGACCTCGTCGCCGCCGACCTTGATCGAGCCGCTCGTCGGCTCCTCGAGGAGGTTGATGCAGCGCAGGAAGGTCGACTTGCCCGACCCCGACGGGCCGATGACGCAGACGACCTCGCCCTGGTGGATCGTCGTGTTGAGGCCCTGGAGGACGTGGTTGGACCCGAAGGACTTGTGCAGGTCGGTGACCTCGACGACGGGGGCGCCGGACCGGGTGCTGGAGGCGGTCATGCTCAGCGCTCCTTCTTCTGACGGGCTTCCATCCGGCGCACGAGGATGGAGAGGGGCAGGGTGATGAACAGGTAGCAGAGGCCGGCCACCGTCAACGGGGTGAGACCCGCGGTCTGGTTGCCCAGGTCGCGCCCGTACTTGGTCAGCTCGAACCCGCTCGCGGAGATGCCGAGGATGAAGACGAGGGACGAGTCCTTGATGAGGAGGATCAGCTCGTTGGTCAGCGGCGGGATGACGATCCTCAACGCCTGGGGCAGCACGATCTTGCGGGTCGCGATGCCGGCCGTCATGCCCAGCGACCGGGCTGCCTCCACCTGTCCCTTGGAGACCGCCTGGATGCCTGCACGGATCGTCTCGGCCATGTAGGCCGAGGCGACGATGCCAAGGCCGAGCCACACCGTCCCGTAGGGGTCGAAGGGAATGATGAGGCCGGGGAAGGCGATCGACAGCGACCCGAAGGCCAGCAGGACCAGGAGCGCCGGCAGGCCCCGGAAGAACTCGATCCAGGCGGTGGCGATCCATCGGTAGGGCCCGACCGACGACAGCCGCATCAGGGCGAGGACCGTGCCGAGCACGAGCCCGATGACGAAGGCGCCGGCGGTATAGACCAACGTGTTCTTCACCGCCGTGCCCAGGCCCGACGTGAACGTGAGCTTGATGTCCTCGACGTCGAAGAAGTTCCTCTGGACCTCGCTCCAGTTCACGGTGAGGGCCAGGACGACGACGACCAGACCGAGGATCGCGTACTGGACCCATCGGATGCGTTGGGCGCGTCTGCGCGGGGAGAGCTTCTTCTTCGGCACTGCTTCAGTGGTCGTGCTCACGGGTCCTCCTGGCGACCGACGGGTCTGGGGCCTGCAACGCGAGGGCGGCGGCCGGTCGAAACCGTACCGCCGCCCCCGACGTCAGTGAAGGGTCACTTGGGGGCGTCGACCCCGAACCACTTCTTGTAGATGGTGTTGTAGGTGCCGTCCGCCTTGGCGGCCTTGATGACCTCGTTGGTGGTCTCGGCGAGCTTCGTGGCGTTGGCGTCGTCCTTCTTGAAGAGGATGCCGTACTGCTCGCCCGTGTCGAACTCCGTGACGACCTCGGTGGTCGGGTTGTCCTTGGCGTAGTCGTAGACGACGCCGTTGTCGTTGATCGCCCCGTCGACGCGGCCGGAGAGCACGCCCGCCATCTCGGTCGACAGGTCGTCGAAGACGACGACCTCGTAGCCGTTGGAGCCCTTGTTCTCCTCGGCGTAGGACTGGCCGGTCGTGTCGGTCTGGACGCCCAGCTTCTTGCCCTTGAGGCCCGCGAGGTCCTTGATGCCCGAGTCCTTCTTGACGATGAGCGCCTGCGTGGCGTCGAAGTAGGGGTCGGAAAAGAGGACGGCCTTCTTGCGCTCGTCGGTGATCGTCGTGCCGGCGGCAGCGGCGTCGCACTTCTTCGAGGCGAAGACGGCGCCGGAGGTGATCTGCGCGAACTCGATGTCGACGATCTCCTGCTCGAGGCCGAGCTTCTTGGCGACGAGGTCCATGAGGTCGACGTCGAAGCCGACGACCTTCGAGCCCTCCTTGAACTGGAACGGCTTGTAGGACAGGTGCGTGCAGACCTTGAGTTTGCCTGACGTCACGGTGGTGACACCGGACGCGTTGGTGGCGGTGCCGCCACCCTCGCCGTCGTCGGAGCCACAGGCCGCGAGGCCGAGGACGGAGATGAGGGCCGCGGCGGCGAGGGAACCGACCCGGCGGGTGCGTGAGGTGCTCACGGGGTACTCCTTGTGGACTGTTGGCGTGGGGTCCCACGACCGACTGGGGGCGACCCTACCCAGCGGTGCACGGCATACGACCGTTTTGTCCGTTGAAGGGCCGAAATCGTGACCTGTGTTGCGACCGTGTGACGCGGCTCAGCCGTGGTGGGCGGCGATGATCCGGGCGTACTCGTGGCCAGAGTCCTTGACCGTGCGCTTCTGGGTCTCGTAGTCGACGTGGACGATGCCGAAGCGCTTGCTGTAGCCGAACGCCCACTCGAAGTTGTCCATGAGCGACCAGGCGAAGTAGCCGCGGATGTCCGCACCGTCGTCGATCGCCTGCTTCACCGCGTCGAGGTGGCCGTGCAGGTATGCCGTCCGGTCCGGGTCGTGGACCGCGCCGTCCTCGCTCACCTCGTCGGGCCAGGCCGAGCCGTTCTCGGTGATGTAGATCGGCAGGCCACACTCCTGCGCGGAGCGCATGAGGATGTCGTGGTGGCCCTGGGGCGAGATCTCCCAGCCCATGTCGGTGAG
Source organism: Knoellia flava TL1 (assembly GCF_000768675.1). Taxonomy (GTDB): domain Bacteria; phylum Actinomycetota; class Actinomycetes; order Actinomycetales; family Dermatophilaceae; genus Knoellia; species Knoellia flava. Next base: position 152,851 of record NZ_AVPI01000012.1, read on the forward strand.
TGGCGGGTGCGGGTCGGTCTCCTCGACACCCTCCCCGCCCGGGAGCGGGTGCACCGCGCCCTCGGTGTGCTTGACCCGGGTGGGGAAGTAGTTGTTGACGCCGAGGTTGTCGAGCGGGGCGCTGATGACCTCGAGGTCGCCGTCGTGGATGTAGGCGTGGTCGGTGATCGCGGCCGTGTTCTCGAGGAGCGACTCGGGGTAGGCGCCGTGGAAGAGCGGCCCGAAGAAGATCCCGTTGAGGGCGTCGTCGGCCCGGCGGACCGCGTCGAGGTCCGCTTCGGTGGGGTTGTCGGGGCCGTAGACCTGCGTCGGGTTGAGCGTGATCGACACCTCGGCTCCCGGGCAGTTCTCGCGGATCACCGGGACCGCCGTGCCGTGGGCGAGCATGAGGTGGTGGGCGGCGACGAGCCCTTCGACCCTGTCGGTGTGCCCCGGGGCGTGGTGGCCGAGCGTGTAGCTGAGCAGCGAGGAGCACCACGGCTCGTTGAGGGTCGTCCAGTTGGTGACGCGGTCACCGAGGTGGCTGACGACGGTCTGGGTGTACTCGGCGAACCAGTCCTTGATGTCACGGTTGAGCCAGCCGCCGCGGTCGTCGAGGACCTGGGGGAGGTCCCAGTGGTAGAGCGTGACGAAGGGCCGGATCCCGTTCTCGAGCAGGTCGTCGACGAGGCGTGAGTAGAAGTCGATCCCGGCGGGGTTGACCTCGCCGGTGCCTGTCGGGATGACACGCGGCCACGCGACGGAGAAGCGGTAGGCGTCGAGCCCGAGCTCCTTCATGAGGACGACGTCCTGCGGCATGCGGCGGTAGTGGTCGCAGGCCGGGTCGCCGGTGTCCTTGTTGACGACGTTGCCCTCGACGTCGCAGAAGGTGTCCCAGATGGAGGGGCTGCGGCCGTCGGCCGTCGTCGAGCCCTCGATCTGGAAGGACGCGGTCGCCGCTCCCCAGAGGAAGCCGTCGGGGAACCTCGTGTCGAACGTCATGGACCCAACCTAGTCCCGTGGCCGTTCGTGGGGCAGGGTGTTCCCATGCCCTACGAAGCCCTCAACCAGACCCTCTACACCACCGCCGCCACCAACGAGGGTGGCCGTGACGGCACCGTGCGCAGCGAGGACGGTGTCATCGAGCTCGAGCTCGGCAAGCCCGGCAGCAGGTCGAACCCCAAGGCCAACCCCGAGACGCTCTTCGCCGCCGGCTATGCCGCCTGCTTCGGTGGCGCCCTCGGCCACGTCGCCGGTGAGGCCGGCGTCGACATCACGGGCTTCGCCGTGCGCGCGGCGGTGAGCTTCGGCCTCACCGACACCGGGGTCGGCATCGCCGTGGACATCGACGCGCTCCTGCCCGGTCTCGACGAGGCCATGGCCAAGGACCTCGTGCAGCGCGCCCACCTCGGCTGCCCCTACTCCAAGGCCACGCACGGCAACATCGACGTCACCGTGACGAGCAGGGTGGCCTGACAGTGGCCGCCGTGACGATCATCGGTGGGCACGGCAAGGTCGCCCTGCGGGCCTCCCGCCTCCTCGCCGACGCCGGCCACGACGTGACGTCGTGGGTGCGCAACCCCGACCACGTCCCCGACGTCGAGGCGACCGGCGCCACCGCGGCGGTCCACGACGCCGAGAGCATGTCGACCGAGCAGATGGCGCGGGCGCTCGCGGGCGCGGACGTGGTCGTCTGGTCGGCCGGCGCCGGTGGCGGCTCACCGGAGCGGACCCGGGCGGTCGACCACGAGGCCGCAGTGCGCTCTATGGACGCGGCAGCGACCCTCGCGGACCCGCTCTACGTCATGGTCTCCTACTTCGGGGCCGGGTCGGATCACGGTGTGCCGCAGGACAACCCGTTCTTTGCGTACGCCGAGGCCAAGGCGGCGGCCGACGAGCACCTGCGCGGCTCGGACCTGCGGTGGGTCGTCCTCGGGCCGAGCACGCTCACGGACGAGCCGGGAACCGGGCAGGTCGACGTGGATGCGGAAGAGAGCGGTGAGGTGACCCGCGACGACGTCGCCGCGGTCATCGCACACGTCGTCGAGCACCCCGAGCTGGCAGGCCGCACGATCCGCTTCAACAACGGCGACACCCCCATCGCCGAGGCGCTCGACTCCCTGGTCTGACCATCAGTCGGGGACGACCTCGTCCCCGACGCGGACCACGCCCGTGCCGTCGGGGATGAGCTGCACGGCGAACCACGTCGCGCCGTCCCAGCGACGGTGCCGGGCGAGGGTGCGGATCGGCTCCTTGCCGGTCTCGAGCGAGTCGAGGTCGATCGTCGTCATGACGCAGCGGTCGACCGGCTTCGCGACGCGGAACGTCACCTCACCGAGCCGCACTCTTCTCCACGAGTCCTCGACGAACGGCTCGAGGTCGCCCCCGATGACGACGTTGGGCCGGAACCGCTCCATGGGCAGCGGCTCGGGGAGCTCCTCGCCCCGCTCGACCGCGGTCTCGGCGATCCAGTCGTTGAGCCGGTCGAGCGAACTGCGGCTCGCGAGCGTCACCGGATATCCGTCCGCGTATGCCGTGTGGTCGCCGTCCCGGCTGTAGGCCGGGTTGAGCGCCCGGGCCGTGGGGTCGACGCACCGCACGAGGCGCAGGCCCGGCTGCCCGACGGCCTCGCTGAGCCACGCGTCGGCCTCGGGGGAGACGAGGGCGCCGGTGAGGTCGTGGCGGTGCAGCCGGACCGGCACGACCTCGGACCCGCCCTTGTCGTCGAGGTGCAGGTCGGGTCGGCCGGGCGCGCGCAGGCGCAGGCCGGCCCCGACGTCGGACGACGTCTCCGGGGTGTCGGCGACGACCGAGAAGAGCCGGTGGACCTCACGCGCCGAGACGAGCCGCGCGTCAACGTCGACGACCATCCAGCGACGGTCACCCACGAACCCCGCGCGCTCGACGGTGGCGGTCCGGACAGGACGGATCGCCCCGCTCTTGAGCGGATGCACGGTGAGCCCGGTCACGCGAGGTGACGGCACGGCATACCCCCTTCTTGTCCGACTCATTGCGCGTTCGGCCCGTTCGTCGCTGCGCTCCTCACGGGCCGAACGCGCATTGGGTCGAGGTCAGATGCGCTGCTCGAGCAGGCCGCTGTCGACGTCGTAGAGGAAGCCGCCTACGGCGACGGTGTCGGGGATGAGCGGGTGCGAGCGCACGGCCATGACGTCGGCCTTGAGCGCGGCCTCCTGGTCGGGGACGACGTGGAAGCCGACCCACGACGCGTCGGTGCCGGCCTTCTCGCCGATGACCTCGCGCAGCTCGACCTCGGAGTACTTCGTCATCGCGCACCGGGTGTGCGGGACGACGAGGATGCGCTGCACGTTGAGCAGGTGCACGCCGAGGACGAGCGCCTCGAGCGCGGCGGAGGTGACGCGGCCGCCCGGGTTGCGGAAGATCTTGGCGTCGCCGGGGGAGAGGCCAAGCATGCCGAGGGGGGCGATGCGCGAGTCCATGCACGTGACGATCGCGATGCCGGCGTGGGCGACACCATCGAAGCCACCGAGGTCGAAGGTCTGCGCGAAGGTGCGGTTCGCCTCGAGGAGGTCGTCGAACTCGCCTGTCGCAGTGGGGTTCTCGCTCACAGCAGTCCTGCTCTCTTGGGAATGGTCATGGCCAGCGGCTTGGTGACGGACGCGAAGAAGTCGTTGCCCTTGTCGTCGACGACGATGAAGGCGGGGAAGTCCTCGACCTCGATCTTCCAGATCGCCTCCATGCCGAGCTCGGGGTACTCGAGGACCTCGACGCTCTTGATGCAGTCCTGCGCGAGGCGGGCGGCGGGGCCCCCGATCGAGCCGAGGTAGAAGCCTCCGTGGGACGCGCAGGCGTCGGTGACCTGCTTGCTCCGGTTGCCCTTGGCGAGCATGACCTTCGAGCCGCCGGCCGCCTGGAACTGCTCGACGTAGGAGTCCATCCGGCCGGCGGTCGTCGGTCCGAACGAGCCGGACGGCATGCCCGCAGGGGTCTTGGCGGGGCCGGCGTAGTAGACGGGATGGTCGCGCAGGTAGGCGGGCATCTCCTCGCCGGCGTCGAGGCGCTCCTTGATCTTGGCGTGAGCGATGTCCCGGGCGACGACGAGCGGTCCGGTGAGCGAGAGCCGGGTCTTGACGGGGTGCGTCGTCAGCTCGGCGAGGATCTCGTCCATCGGCCGGTTGAGGTCGATCTCGACGACTGCACCCTGTCCCGTGGACCCGGCCCCGGTGGCCTCGTCGTCGTGCTCGGCGAGCCCCTCGTGGGTGTTGTCGGGCAGGAAGCGGGCCGGGTCGGTCTCCAGCTGCTCGATGAAGACGCCCTCCGGCGTGATCTTGCCGAGCACCTGGCGGTCGGCGGAGCACGACACCGCGATCGCGACGGGCAGCGAGGCGCCGTGGCGGGGGAGGCGCACGACGCGTACGTCGTGGCAGAAGTACTTGCCGCCGAACTGGGCGCCGATGCCGAACTCGCGCGTGAGCTCGAGCACCTGCCCCTCGAGCTCGACGTCGCGGAAGCCGTGGCCGGTCGCCGGGTCGCCACTCGTCGGGAGGCTGTCGAGATACTTCGCGCTCGCGTACTTCGCTGTCTTGAGGGCGAACTCGGCGCTCGTGCCGCCGATGACGATGGCGAGGTGGTAGGGCGGGCAGGCCGCCGTGCCCAGCCCCCGGAGCTTCTCGTCGAGGAAGCGCATCATCGCCGCCTCGTTGAGCACCGCCTTGGTCTCCTGGAAGAGGAAGGACTTGTTGGCGCTGCCGCCGCCCTTGGCCATGAAGAGGAACTTGTATGCCGTCTCGTGCCCCTCCGCGGTGTCGGCGTAGAGCTCGATCTGCGCGGGAAGGTTGGAGCCGGTGTTCTTCTCCTCCCACGTCGTCACGGGTGCCATTTGCGAGTAGCGCAGGTTGAGGGTCGTGTAGGCGTCGTAGATGCCGCGCGAGAGGGCGCGCTCGTCGGTGCCTTCGGTGAGGACGTGTTGCCCGCGCTTGCCCATGACGATGGCCGTGCCGGTGTCCTGGCACATCGGCAGGACACCGCCCGCGGCGATGTTGGCGTTCTTGAGCAGGTCGAGCGCGACGAACTTGTCGTTGTTGCTCGCCTCGGGGTCGTCGAGGATGTTGCGGAGCTGCTGGAGGTGCGCCGGGCGCAGGTAGTGCGCGATGTCGTGCATCGCGGTCTGGCTGAGCAGGCGCAGCGCCTCCGGCGCGACGTGGAGGAACCTGCGCCCGCCGGGTCCGTCGACGACCTCGACGCCGTCCGTCGTGAGCAGCCGGTATGCCGTGTCGTCGGCGCCGACCGGCAGCAGGTCCTCGTAGGCGAAGTCAGCCATGGTGTCCTTCAGATCTCCTCACGGGTGGGGGCGTAGGCGCCGGAGCGGCCGACCGTGACGGCGCTCGTGCCGAGCGCTCGCTCGACGGCGGGGGTGACGGCGTCGAGGGTCGCCGCGCGCAGTCGGTCGCGGGCGGCGGCGTCGCCGAGCAGCCCGGCGTCGAGGAGCCCGGAGACGAGTCCGGCCATGAACGAGTCGCCGGCGCCGACGGTGTCGGCGACCCTGTCGACCCGTGCCGGTGCGTCGCCGACCTCGCCGGTCGAGCTCACGCGGTAGGTGACGCCGTCGCCGCCACGGGTGACGACGACGAGGCCGGGACCCAGCCCGCCCCACGCGGCCATGACCTCGGGAAGGGAGCGGCCGGCATACAGCCACTCGACGTCGTCGGCGCTCGCCTTGACGACGTCGCTCACGGTGATGAGCTCCTCGATCCGCACGCGGACCTCGTCGACGGTGCCCATGATCGTCGGCCGGACGTTGGGGTCGTAGGAGATCGTCGCGTGCGCGCGGGCGTCGGTGAGGGTGCGGGTGATGACCTCGGCGCCGGGCAGCAGGGTGGCCGCGATCGACCCCGTGTGGACGTGGCCGAAGCGCGCGAGGTCGTCGACCGGGCGCAGCTCCCAGTGCAGGTCGAAGTCGTACTCCGCCGCGCCGGAGTCGTCGAGGGTGGCCTTAGCGGTGGAGGTCCCGTGACCGCCGGCGTCGAGGTTCTCGATGGTGACGCCGTGGTCGGTGATCTGCTCGCGGCAGCGCCGGCCGTGGCCGTCGTCGCCGAGCGTCGTCGCGAGGACCGTCTCGTGCCCGAGGCGGGCGATGCCCATGGCGACGTTGGCGGGGGAGCCGCCGACGTGCTCGGTCACGGCCCCGTCGGGGGTGTGGACGATGTCGACGAGGGTCTCGCCGACGACGAGGACCGGGGTGCTGGGCGCGGCGTCGGTGGTCATGTCAGCCCTCGCTCCGGGGGAGGCCCGCGGTCCGGTCGAGCACGTGGTGGCTCTCGATGACGCGGACGGTGCCGGACTTGCTCCGCATGACGATCGAGTTCGTCGTGGCGCGGCCCCGGGAGTAGCGCACGCCCTGCAGCAGCTCGCCGTCGGTGATGCCCGTGCCGACGAAGAAGCAGTTGTCGGAGGTGACGAGGTCGTCGGTGGTGAGGACCTTGTCGAGGTCGTGGCCGGCATCGATCGCCTTCTGGCGCTCGTCGTCGTCCTGCGGCCAGAGCCGGCCCTGGATGACGCCACCGAGGCACTTGATGGCGCAGGCGGTGATGATGCCCTCGGGAGTGCCGCCGATGCCGAGCAGCAGGTCGATGCCGGTGGTCTCGCGCGCAGCCGAGATGGCGCCCGCGACGTCGCCGTCGGAGATGAGCTTGATCCGGGCGCCGGTGTCGCGCACCTCGCGGGCGAGGGCCTCGTGGCGGGGGCGGTCGAGCATGACGACGGTGACGTCCTCTGGGCGCTCCTTCTTGACCTTGGCGATGCGGCGGACGTTCTCGGCCGCAGGCAGGCGGATGTCGACGACGTCCGCGACCTCGGGACCGGCGACGAGCTTGTCCATGTAGAAGACGGCGCTCGGGTCGTACATCGAGCCCCGGTCGCTCACGGCCATGACGGCGATGGCGTTGGGCATGCCCTTGGCGGTGAGGGTCGTGCCGTCGATCGGGTCGACCGCGACGTCGACCTCGGGGCCCGCGCCGTTGCCGACCTGCTCGCCGTTGAAGAGCATGGGCGCGTTGTCCTTCTCGCCCTCGCCGATGACGACGGTCCCGCGCATCTCGACGGTGGAGATGAGGGCACGCATCGCCTCGACGGCGGCGCCGTCCGCGCGGTTCTTGTCACCTCGTCCGACCCATCGCCCGCCTGCCATCGCGGCGGCCTCGGTGACCCGGACGAGCTCGAGCGCGAGGTTGCGGTCGGGGACGTTCGCGGAGGGGGCGTCGGGCATGAGGAACCTGTCCTTCGTGACGTGGCGCGGCAGCCGGTCAGCGGCGGCCGGGGAGCGGTGGCCCGACTCTATCGCCGACCCGATATGGGGAATCGTGCGGTCATCGGCGACCATGGAGGGGTGAGCCAGACGCCGGCGAAGAGCCACTACTCCTCGGGATCCGTCCCCAACATGGTGCGGTCCCTGCTCGTCATCGGGGCGCTCATGGGCCTCATCTGGTTCATGACCCCGCGGGTCAACAGCATCGGTGGACCCGTCGTCGACGTGCACGCGACCGCGGTCGACGTGGCGGAGCAGAGCGGCTGGCCTATCTCGGAGGCGGTCGACCTGCCGAAGGACTGGAAGACGACGAGCGCCCGCTACGTCCGTGGCACCGACGGGCTCATGACGTGGCACGCGGGCTACCAGGCGCCGTCGGGCAACTACGTCGCCGTCGAGCAGACGCGGGACGCGACCCGGGCGTGGGTCGAGGCCCAGACGAACCGGGCACGACGCGTCGGCGAGCTCGAGGCCGCCGGGACCACGTGGGTCAAGTACGAGCGGGGCGGCAAGGTGCAGAACAGCCTGGTCGACCGCCGCACCGGCTCGGGCGAGCTCACGACGCTGCTCACCGGGACCGGCACCTTCGAGGAGCTCGCGTTCGTCGCCGAGCACCTGGGCCCGGTCACGTGAGCCACGCCGTCACTCGCTGAGCTTGGCCTCGGCCTCGTCGAGCCACTGCGCGCAGTGGGCGGCCAGCACCTCGCCGCGCTGCCACAGGCCCATGCTGTCCTCGAGCCCGACCTGGCCGTTCTCGAGCCGGGCGACGATGTCGACGAGCTCGTCGCGGGCGGCCTCGTAGCTCATCTCGGCGACGTCGGCGTTGGCCTCGTCGACCTCGGGTGCGGCGACAACGGTCTCGTCCGACTCGGGCTGCGGGGTGTCCTTGGCCATGACGTGCACCCTAACCCTCGGTCCGGACGCCGAAGTCGCCCCGAGCCACGGTGACGTGGAGCAGCTCGTCGACCTCGAGCTCGGCGGGGTCGTGGACGACCGCGCCGTCGACCCGTTGGACGATCGCATAGCCCCGGTCGAGGGTCGACTGCGGCGAGAGCGTGCGCACCTGGGCCCGGAGGTGCCCGATGTGGTCCTGGTGGCGGTGCACCTGTGCCTCCACGCGGTGGTGGGCGCGCGAGCGGAGTGCTGAGACCACGTCCCGCTGCACCCGGACGAACGCACCGGGGTCGGCGAGCACGGGGCGTGAGCGCAGCTCGACGAGCCGGCGCCGCTCGTGGTGCAGCCGGGACGCGAGCGCGCGACGGGCCCGGGACCGCGCCGCGTCGACGGCGTGGTGCTCGCGCTCGGCGTCGGGGACGATCGCCTTGGCGGCGTCGGTCGGGGTCGAGGCCCGGTGGTCGGCGACGAGGTCGAGGAGCGGGGTGTCGACGTCGTGCCCGATGGCGCTGACGACCGGGGTCCGCGCCGCGGCGACGGCGCGCAGCATGGCCTCGTTGCTGAAGGGGAGGAGGTCCTCGACCCCTCCGCCGCCACGTGCGATGACGATGACGTCGACGTCCGGTATGCCGTCCAGCTCGCCGAGCGCCTGGGTCACCTCCGTGACCGCGGTGGAGCCCTGCACCGCCACCTGCCGGATCTCGAAGCGGGCTGTCGGCCAGCGGCGTCGGGTGTTCTCGACGACGTCCTTCTCCGCCGCGCTCGCCCGGCCGCAGATGAGCCCGATGCGTCGCGGCAGGAAGGGCAGCGGTCGCTTGCGGTCGACGTCGAAGAGGCCCTCGCTCGCGAGGTTGCGCTTGAGGTACTCGATCCGAGCGAGCAGCTCGCCCACGCCGACCGGGCGGATCTGGCGGCCGTCCATCGTCAGGGTCCCTCGCTGGGTCCAGAACGACGGCTTGGCCTGCACGACGACCCTGAGTCCCTCGCTGACCGGCGCCGCCATGGCGTCGAGGGCGTTGACGTGGATCGAGACCGACAGCGACATGTCGACGTCCGCGTCGCGCAGGGTGAGGTAGGCGGTGCGGGCTCCCGGGCGGCGGTTGAGCTGGACCACCTGCCCCTCGACCCAGACCACCGACATCTTCTCGACGTAGTCGGCGATCTTCATCGAGAGCAGGCGCACCGGCCACGGCGACTCGGCCGTCGTGTCGGCCGCACGCTCCGGGAGGGACATGCCGCTCAGTCAACACTGCCCGACGGACACCGCGAGCCTCGACGCGCCACCGTCACGACGACGCGGCGGCCAAGGTCGGCCTCACTCGCCGAACAGTGGTGACCGGGCGAACGGGGCGACGGTCGACAGGTAGGTCGGGGAACCGGTGAGCTTCGTCGGGGCCACACCGAGGTCGACGATCGGGGTGGTCGTCCCGGTCGCGTGCCCCACGGCATACAGACGCACCGTGCCGGTGTCGCGGTCGATCCCGGCGACGAGGGTGCCCTGCCTGCCGCAACCGTCGGCGACGAGCGACTCGTGGGCGGCCCACCCGCTCGTGCGGACCACCTTCACCACGGGCTTCATCGGCCTCGCGAGGGGGATCCGCACCGTGTAGAGCGCGCCACCGTTGGTGGTGACGAGGAACGTGTCGTACGTCGTGGTCTGGCTGTTGTGCGCCATCGCCCTGACCGAGGAGAAGCCGGGAGCGGACTCCTTCGCCGCGTAGCCACCCGCACGGACCTCCCAACGGTTGAGGGTGCCGTCGGATGCGAGGGCGTAGGTGCGGTGGTGCGAGGTCGCCTCGGTGGCGTTCAGCGGTGAGTACTGCACGATGGAGAGGGCCTTCATGGCGCCCCAGCCACTGCCGATCCGGGTGAAGGTGAGGCCACTCGGCGGCTTGGGCTGGTAGCGGTAGGCGTAGGTGTACAGCGAGTCGCCGAGGACGACGCTTCCTCGCGTCTCGGCGTCCGCGGGAACCACTGGTTCGATGATCGCGTCCGAGGCGAGCCTGGCGACACCCGGCGCGAAGACGGGTCCAGCGTCAAAGCGCGGTGGCGTCGACGTCACCGGCTGCGTCGCGGTGAACGTGGCGCTGCCCTGCCTCCCGTCCGGCGTGACCACGCCCACGCTGATCGAGCACCGCTTCGCGTCCTGCGCGCTGGCGTGCGCGTGAGGAAGCGCCGCCGCGGCCGACGCGACCCCGACGACTCCTGCCAGGCGGCCCAGTCGTGTGCGTGTGGACATGGCCCCAACCCCTTGTGCCTCGGTTCCGGACGCCCATGTCCGAAGGAGGATTTTTTCACCTTGGCGCGGGCGCCGCTCATTCCCCGAACGGAGGAGGCTCGACATCCGACCGCGGCGACGGCACACCCGGGGCACTGACCTTGTCCGGGAACGTGCCGGGCAGTCGGCCGAGACCCCGGATGACCGTGCTCGTGCCGATCGCGTGCCCGACGGCATACAGGTAGGCCAGTCCGGTGTCGTGGTCGACGCCGACGAGCACGGTCCCGTTGCCGCCGCAGACGTCGGCGATGAGGGTCTCGAGCCCCTGCCACGTCCCGGTGCGGACGACGGTGACCACGGGGCTCATCGGGGAGGCGATGGGGATGCGCACGGTGTAGAGCGCGCCGCCGCGCGTGTTCATGAGGAAGGTGTCGTAGGTCGCGGTCATGCTGATGAGCGTCATCGACTTCACCGACGCGAACCCCGCGAAGGACTCGTGACCCCGCCACGTCGTGCCCGACCTGACCCACCGGTGGAGCGAGCCGTCGGCCTTGAGCCCGTAGAGGGTCGTCCGCGGAGTGGTGACGTCACGGTGGGCGTACTCCGCGACCTCCATCTCGCGCATCGTCGACCACCCTCCGCCGATCCGGGTGAGACGCGGGTCGCCGGGCTCGAGGACGGCATCATCGGTGTCGGCGTAGACGAAGTGGTGGAGCACGTCGCCGAGGACGACCCAGCCGTAGGTCTCGAAGGACTGCTCGTCGACCTGGTCGACGGACGTGCGCGACAGCAGCCGCGCGGCGCCGTCGGGGAAGACGTCGCGCATCGAGGTGCGCGGTGGCCAGGCGGTCGGGACGCGGGTGCCGTCGTAGGAGCGCCAGAGGTGGTCACCGGTCGGGGTCACACCGACCGTGTCGATGATGCAGCGGTCGGGGCCGGTGCGCTGCGGCGTCGCCGCGCGAAGACCGCCGGCCGCGGCAGTGCCCGGCACGCAGAGCGTCGCGCACGCAATGGCGCCGGCCAGTCCTCCTGCCACTCCCCGTCGAACCAGCTGATCCCTGCGCGTCCGTGCCGACATCGGCTCCTCCTGTGCCCGTCGTACCCCAGTCCATCGACGGTACTCCCGCCGGACGGCATACAGGGGGGGTTCAGGTGCGCCCGTAAGATGGGAAGCATGACCGCCACGACTGACCAGGCCACCAAGCGCGTGCTCCTCGCCGCGCCCCGCGGCTACTGCGCCGGGGTCGACCGGGCCGTCGTCACGGTGGAGAAGGCGCTCGACCTCTACGGCGCACCGGTCTACGTGCGCAAGGAGATCGTCCACAACAAGCACGTCGTGACGACACTGGAGAAGCGCGGCGCGATCTTCGTCGAGGAGACCGACGAGGTCCCCGAGGGCGCCACGGTGATCTTCTCGGCGCACGGCGTCGCCCCGGTCGTCCACGAGGAGGCCAAGGCGCTCGGGCTCAAGACGATCGATGCGACCTGCCCGCTCGTCACCAAGGTGCACCGCGAGGCAGTGCGGTTCGCCAGCGACGACTACGACATCCTGCTCATCGGCCACGAGGGTCACGAGGAGGTCGTCGGCACGGCGGGCGAGGCGCCCGAGCACATCACCCTCGTCGACGGTCCCGACGACGTCGACAACGTCGAGGTCCGCGACCCCGACAAGGTCGTGTGGCTCTCCCAGACCACGCTCTCGGTCGACGAGACGATGGAGACCGTGCGTCGGCTGCGCGAGAAGTTCCCCGCGCTGCAGGACCCGCCCAGCGACGACATCTGCTACGCCACCCAGAACCGCCAGCTCGCGGTGAAGCACATGGCCCCCGAGTGCGACCTCATGATCGTCGTCGGCTCGCGCAACTCTTCGAACTCGGTGCGGCTCGTCGAGGTAGCGCTCGAGCACGGCTCGAAGGCCGGCCACCTCGTGGACTACGCCGAGGAGATCGACGACACGTGGCTCGAGGGTGTCCGCACGGTCGGGGTGACCTCGGGTGCGTCCGTGCCGGAGATCCTCGTGCGCGGAGTCCTCGACTACCTCGTGGGTCACGGCTTCGAGGACGTCAAGCCCGTCGTGGCGGCCGAGGAGTCGCTCATGTTCTCGCTCCCCAACGAGATCCGTCGTGACCTCAAGGCCGCGGGCATGTCCGACAAGATGCGCCACGACGGCTCGTTCGCCGAGGCCGGATCGCTGCACTGACGGTCGTCCGTTGACGTGCTGAGGGCGCGGCCCCCCTGTGGGTGCTGCGCCCTCAGCACGTCTGCGGTGCGCGATCGGGTGCGCGTCAGACCGGGCAGCCGTCCGGTCCGCAGGCCGCGTCGCCCTCCGCGCCAGTGGCGCCGGGGGCGCTCACCATCGTCAGCGGGTGAGCCTCGCCCCAGGCCTGGTCGAGCACCTGCGTGAAGAGCTCGGTGGGTTGCGCGCCGCTCACGCCGTACTTCTCGTCGACGACGAAGAAGGGGACGCCCGAGATGCCGTAGCGCTGCGCCTGTGCGATGTCGTCCCGGACGGACTCGGCGAAGGTGCCGTCGGCGAGGGCCGAGCGGACCTCGCCGGCGTCGAGCCCGATGGACGTCCCGAGGCGGACGAGGGTCTCGACGTCGCCGATGTCCTCGCCGTGCTCGAAGTGCGCGGACAGGAGGGCCTCCTTGGCCTCGTCCTGGCGGCCATGGCTCGCGGCGAGGTGGATGAGCTCGTGCCCAAGCAGGCTGTTGGCGACGACGAGGGAGTCGAAGTCGTAGGCGAGCCCTTCGCCCGCGGCCACCTCCGCGACGTGGTCGAACATCTGGCGCACCTGCTCGCGCGGCATGCCCTTGCGCGTCGCGAGGTAGTCCAGCTCGGTGCCGTCGTAGTGCTCCGGCAGCGACGGGTCGAGCTGGTAGCTGTGCCACGTCACCTCGACCGACTCGCGGTGCGGGAACCGAGCGAGGGCGCTCTCGAAGCGGCGCTTGCCGATGTAGCACCACGGGCAGGCGATGTCGGACCAGATGTCAACCTTCATGAGAAGTTGAACCGTCAAGGACTGTGGAGTGTTCCCCCCGCCGTATGCCGGCCGCGCACCGTTGCGCGTTCGCCCTCGCCGCCATCGACCTCAGTCACGCTCGATGAGGGCGGCGAGTCCGTCGAGGGTGCGGGCCAGCCCGAAGGTCCATGCGGCGGCCTCGCTCCAGGCGGAGCCGTGTGCCTCTCCGGCGGCGGCGCCTATGCGGGTCGCGCGCGGGTAGGCCGTCGGGTCGAGCGCCCGCTCGAGGACGGGCTGGTTGGCGGCCCACCACTGCTCGTCGCTCATCGCGGTGTCGGTCGTGGCCCGTCGGGCGTCGTGGGCCGACCGGGCGTGGGACTGCACGAAACCGAGCAGGTAGGTGAGGGCCGCGTCGGTGTCGACGTCGGAGAGTCCGCTGCCGTCGAGGGCGGAGAGCTCGTGCTCGTACTTCGCCATTACCCCCGGGCCGAGCGGGGGCCGGCTGAGCGCGGCGACCTCGGTGAGCCACGGGTGGGTGGTGAGCAGCTCGAGGTTCGACTCCGCGACGGAGGTGAGCCGGCTGCGCCACCGCGACCGCCCCCACGCAGGACGGGGCATCTGCGCGTAGAGCGCGTCGACCATGAGGTCGAGCAGCTCAGCCTTGCCCGGGACGTAGGTGTAGACCGACATCGCCGAGACCCCGACGCGCTGGGCGACGGCTCGCATCGTCACGGCGCCGAGGCCTTCCTCGTCGGCGAGCGAGAGAGCTGCATCGACGACCTGCGCCACGGTCACGGACCGTCCCGGACCCTTGCGCGGCTGGGCGGAGGGGTCGCCCCAGAGCAGTGCGAGCGTCCGGCTCGGCTCACCGGCGCCGGTGCTGCGGGTCCTCGGAGGCGTCACGGGAACAATCGTGGCACACAGGCGTTGTACGTCGTACACCGTACTGCGTACACTGAAGCGAACGCAGTCATCCACGACAGGAGAGCGCCTTGCGCATCACCGACTCCGCCATTTCCCTCAACGTCCCCGACGTCGAGGCCTCCGCCGCCTGGGTGCGCGAGCACCTGGGCTTCACCGAGGCGATGGCCGCCGACGGGTTCGCCTCGCTGGCGCACGAGGACGCCGGCATGAACCTCATCTACCTGCGGACCGAACTGCCGACGTTCAAGCCGGCAGCGGCCGCGGGTCGCGCCGACGGCCTGCTCGTGGTCTTCACGGTCGAGGACATCGACGCCGACTACGCGCGCCTCGTCGACGCCGGCGTCGAGGTCGTCACGCCCATCGAGACCGAGCCGTGGGGTGAGCGCTACTTCCAGATGACCGACCCCAACGGCGTCGTCTACCAGCTCGTCCAGTGGGTCGAGCCGACCGACCCGCAGTACGCGCAGTGACCGCCTGAACCACTTCTTGCCCCGCTGCGACACGTCGGTCGAGCGTTGCCGCGACTGTCGCAACGGGGCAAGAAGTCGGTGTCGCAACGGGGCAAGAAGTCGCGGTGTGAGCGGGGACGTCGCTATCCCGCGCGGGAGTCCGAGCCGGCGTCGGAGGCCGTCCCTGCCTCGGGCAGGAGCTCGGGTCGTGCGTCCTGCGCTGAGACGGCCTCGAGCAGCTCGACGGCGGTGAGCACCCGCGGCCCGGTCTGGAGCGGCGGCAGGTCCGGCAGGTCGTCGCTGACGAGCTCGAGGTCCTGCATCCGCCGCGCCGTGACGAGGACGCGCGACTCGAGCGCCCCGACGAACTGGTTGTAGCTCTCGACCGTCGCGTGGAGCGAGCGCCCCATCTTGGCGGCGTGCGTGCCGAGGGTGGCGAGGCGGCGGTAGAGCTCCTGCCCCAGTGCGAGCAGCTCGCGTGCGCTCGCCGACAGCGCGTCCTGCTGCCAGCCGAAGGCGACGGTGCGCAGCAGGGCCAGCAGGGCGCCGGGACCGACGAGAACGACCCGCTCGGTCATCGCCCGCTCGTGCAGCCCGGGGTCGGCCGCGAGGGCGGCGGCGAGCATCGCGTCGCTGGGCACGAAGCAGACGACCATCTCGGGCGTCGCGTCGAACGCCGCCCAGTAGTCCTTGGCCGAGAGCGTCTGCACGTGCTGGCGCAGCGCTCGGGCGTGGTCGCGCAGGAGCTCGGTGCGCTCGTCGTCGCCGAGGTCCTCGGTCTGGGCGTCGAGGAAGGCGGCCATGGGCGCCTTGGCGTCGATGACGAGCGAGCGGTCGCCGGGCAGCCGCACGACGACGTCGGGACGGACCTCGCGGTCGTGACGACCCCGGGCGCGCACCTGCTCCTCGAAGTCGCAGCGCGCGAGCATGCCCGACGTCTCCAGGACGCGTCGCAGCTGCACCTCGCCCCACGACCCGCGCACGGACGACGACCGGAGCGAGCCCGCGAGCGACTGCGTCTGGCGGCCGAGCTGCTGGGCCTCGGACTCGACGCGCCCCATGACCGCACGGATCGCACCGAACTGCTCGACCCTGTCGCGCTCGAGCACGCCGACCTGGCGCTCGACCCGGCCGAGCGCGTCGCGCAGGGGAGCGAGCAGCGAGGCGGTCTCGAGGTCCTCGGCCAGCGAGGCCTCGAGATCGACGACCCGCTCGCGCAGCAGGTCGCGCTCGGTGGCCACGGAAGCCGCGCGGACGGCATACGACTGCCGGAGGAGGAGCCAGGCCGCCAGGGCACCGAGAACGATGCCGCCCACCAACGCGATCCACGGGTTCATGGGGCACACCGTGCCACGCGGTGCCGACAACGCCTCGCAGGCTAGCCTCGGTGCATGGCCGATGCTGGGGAGACCGACACCGCGACCGAGTCACGCCGCCATGCCGCCATCAACATCCTCAACTCGCGGCTGCCGCGCAAGCGCAACATCGCCCAGGGGCTGCTGCGCAACGAGGACGGCGAGGTGCTCCTGTGCGAGCTCGCCTACAAGGGGGAGTGGGACCTGCCGGGAGGCGTCGTCGACCCCAAGGAGTCCCCGGCCGCGTGCGTCGTGCGCGAGATCAGCGAGGAGCTCGGGGTCGCCGTCGGCGTCGACGGGCTCTCCGCGGTCAACTGGCTGCCGCCGTGGCGGGGCTGGGACGACGCCGTGCTCTTCCTCTTCGACCTCGGGGCGGTCGAGCGCAGCTTCGTCGACGGGCTCACGCTGCTGCGGCGGGAGATCAGGGCGGTCCACTGGGTCGCGCCCGCCGACCTGGCCGACCACGTCGCGCCGTACACCGCGCGGATGCTGGAGCGGGTCCTGGACGGCGGCTCCACGGCATACCCGATCTATCTCGAGAACAGCGAGACGCCCGGCGGCATGGGGTGAGCGGCGGGAGGTTCCTCGCCCTCCTGGCGGGGCTGCTCGGCGTCGCGTTCGTCCTCGTGTGGGTGCTCGTCAGCGTGGCCGCGCTCGTCTACGCCCTCACCAACGAGGACGGCGGGTCGGCGGGTACGTATGCCGGGCTGGCGGTCGCCGGCCTCGCCGTGGGGGCGCTCGCGGGGTGGGGCGTCCGTCGCGTGGCGAGGGCACGCCGGCCGCCCCGGTAGACTCCTGTCCCCGTGGCACTCACCATTGGAATCGTCGGGCTCCCCAACGTCGGCAAGTCGACGATGTTCAACGCCCTGACCAAGAACAACGTCCTCGCCGCGAACTACCCGTTCGCGACCATCGAGCCCAACGTCGGCGTCGTCCCGCTGCCGGACTCGCGGCTCGAGCGGCTCGCCGAGATCCACGGCTCCGAGAAGATCCTCCCCGCGACGGTGTCCTTCGTCGACATCGCCGGCATCGTGCGCGGAGCCTCGGAGGGTGAGGGCCTGGGCAACAAGTTCCTCGCCAACATCCGCGAGGCCGACGCCATCTGCCAGGTCGTGCGCGCCTTCGAGGACGGCGACGTCGTCCACGTCGACGGCAAGATCTCGCCCGAGTCCGACATCGAGACGATCCACACCGAGCTCATCCTCGCCGACCTCCAGACCCTCGAGAAGGCCGTCGTGCGCCTCGAGAAGGAGGCGCGCATCAAGAAGGAGAGCAAGCCGCTCCTCGAGAACGCCCTCGCCGCCCAGAAGGTGCTCGAGGAGGGCAGGACCCTGTATGCCGCCGGGCCGCCTGCCGGTGTCGACCTCGCCGAGGCGAAGGCGCTGGGTCTGCTCACGACGAAGCCGTTCATCTACGTCTTCAACCTCGACGAGGACCAGCTCACCGACGAAGGTCTGCAGTCGTCGCTCCGGGACCTCGTGGCGCCGGCCGACGCGGTCTTCCTCAACGCCAAGCTCGAGATGGACCTCATGGACATGTCGCCCGAGGACGCACAGGAGATGCTCGAGGGGTTCGGCGCGACCGAGTCCGGCCTCGACCAGCTCGCGCGCACCGGGTTCCACACGCTCGGGCTGCAGACCTACCTCACCGCGGGCCCCAAGGAGTCGCGGGCGTGGACGATCGGGCAGGGGTGGACCGCGCCGCAGGCGGCCGGGGTCATCCACACCGACTTCCAGCGCGGGTTCATCAAGGCCGAGATCGTGTCGTTCTCCGACCTCGACGAGATGGGCACGATGGCCGCGGCCAAGGCTGCCGGCAAGGTCCGCATGGAGGGCAAGGACTACGTCATGCAGGACGGCGACGTCGTGGAGTTCCGCTTCAACGTCTGACCGTCGGGTTCGGTCGACAAGGTCCCACAGAACGCGGCATGGAGGTCGCGATCCGTGGGACCTTCTTGTATGCCGGTGGGTCGTCGGCGTCGGCGTCGGCGTCGTCGGAGTCGCCAGGGTCATCAGTCGAGGAGCCTGGCGGCGGTGACGAGCTGGCGGACGAAGGGGTGCGCGTCGACCTTCGACGGGACGAGGATCGCAATCGACAGCTGCTGCTCGGGGTAGACGGCGACCACGCTGCGATAGCCGGGCATGGCGCCGACGTGGCCGATCCCGTCCATGCCGAAGTTCTGCCAGTAGTCGTCGGCGAAGTTGATGGTCCCCAGTCCGTAGTGCTGGTCCTCGGTGAATTTGGTCATCTCGGCGACCGACTCCGGGTGCAGCTGCAGGCCGCCGTAGAGCGCGCAGCCCCACCGCGCCAACGACTCCGCATCCCCGGCGCCGGCGCCGGCACCGCCCAGGGCGCCGACGCACGAGCGGAAGGGGATCCACGTGCGGTCCCGGATGGCCTGCGGCAGCGACTCGTCCGCGCCGGGCGCGGCCAGCGGTGGAGACATCGTCTGAGGGTCCTGGATCACGAGGCGCTCGAGACCGAGCGGATGCCACAGGTCGCGCTCGAGGAGGGTGGCGAGGTCCGCGCCCCCGACCTTGGCGGCGAGGAGACCGAGGAGCGCGTAGTTCCCGTCGGCGTACCGGTAGTCCCCGCCCGGAGCCGTGCTCGGTGTCTTCGAGGTGGCGAGGAGCTGCTCGGGGGTCCAGCGGGTGTCAGGCTTGGCTGCGACGGCCTCGAAGTCCCAGCTCCCGCGGATCCCGGAGCGTTGGCTGAGCAGCTGACGCACGGTCGCACCGTTCGAGAGCAGGGGAGAGCCGAGGTAGGTGGAGGCGGGCCGGTCGAGGTCGACCTTGCCCCGCTCCGCGAGGAGCATGACCTCGGCGGCGACGAAGGTCATCGTGATCTCGCCCAGCGCCATCCCGGCCCGAGCGTCGAGCGTCGCGCCGGCCCCGTCGACCCCGCTGGCCGAGCTCCACACCCCCCTGGGCGTGACCACCGCAGCAGTGACGCCCTTGACGAAGCCCTCCTGCACCCAGCGGCTGAGCTCTCGGCGCAGCGCGAGGACCTCCTCGGACGGCAGCTTCTCATTCTGGATGGCCGGCCACGGGAGCCCGGTGGAGTCGGAGGCGGACGTCGACGGCGAGCTTGTCGGGCCGACCTTCGGCTCGTCCGTGGAGCAGCCGACGACCATCCCGGTGAGCAGCAGAACCGTCAGGCAGATGCGCGGCAGATGTTTCATGGCCGACCTCCGTCTCGAGGCTACGCCCGGGCTCGTCGCCTGTCCGGTCCCTGGAGAAGCGTGACGGGTGACGCCTTCGCGAGGACCCCGACGGGTGCGCCGGGCCCCGGGAGCGGGGCGGAAGGGATACAAGCGTCCTGCGTCAGCGGTTGCGCGGGTGCTGCTTCGCGGTGCGCTCGTTGCCGCGCCTGTAGTTGCCGGTGACGCGTGCCATGAGCTCCTGGTCGTCGCCTGCCTCGACGTCCTCGACGAAGTCGCGGGCGCGGCGACCCCGCAGCACCGTCGCCATCGACCCGTGGTGGGTGATGACCACGCTGCCGTCGCCGCGCTCGTGCCAGTCGAAGCCCTCGGGTGTCCCCATGCGGGCAAGCGTCGCGACCGAGAGCGCACCCTGCAACCGGATTACGGTCCGGGACCGAGCGGCAAGGACGGCGGCGCGCCACTGTGACCTGCGCCACCTCGAGCCCCTATTGTGTCGCGGTGGTGCGCTCAACGGTGCCCGCATCCGAGACGAAAGAGGTCGTTCCCGTGGACGAACACGAGGTCGTGGACCATGACACGGTCCCACCCGCCAACAAGGGGTTGCTCGCCGCGGCCGGGGTGCTCCTGCTCATCCCGATCGTCGCGCTCATGTGGGTCAGCTCCTACAGCAAGGTCGAGCCGAAGCTCTGGGGCTTCCCGTTCTTCATCTGGTACCAGTTCCTCTGGGTGTTCCTCTGCTCGGCGATGACCTGGACCGCCTACCAGCTCGTGCTCCGGGCGCGCCCGCACCGGCCCATGGGTGACGCGCAGCGACGCCCGGGCCGCCACCACGGCCGCCACGAGCGGGGAGCGACGATCGGCGACGCCGGTGACACCGACCTGCACGACGGCCAGCCCTTAGACGACCGCGCGGCCGACACCGACCGCGGCACCGACGGACCCACCGACACCGAGGGAGGCCGGCGATGAGCGGCGTCAACTGGACCGCACTGGTCGTCCTCACGGCCCTGTTCCTGCTCGTCACCGTCATGGGCTTCATGGCCACGCGGTGGCGCCGTCCGACGAGCATGGAGTCCCTCGACGAGTGGGGCCTCGGCGGTCGCTCGTTCGGCACGTGGATCACGTGGTTCCTCCTCGGAGGCGACCTCTACACGGCATACACGTTCGTCGCGGTGCCGGCGGCGATGTTCGCGACCGGTGCCGTCGCGGGCTTCTTCGCTGTGCCCTACACGATCGTGCTCTACCCGATCATCTTCGTCTTCATGGCGCGGCTGTGGTCGGTGAGCCACCGGCACGGCTACGTCACCCCGGCCGACTTCGTCAAGGGTCGCTACGGCAGCCGTGAGCTCTCGCTCGCCGTCGCCCTCACCGGCTTCCTCGCGACGATGCCTTACATCGCCCTCCAGCTCGTCGGAATCCAGGCCGTGCTGGAGGTCGTCGGCCTCGGCGGTGGCAGCAACATCATCGCCAAGGACGCACCGCTCTTCATCGCCTTCGCCCTGCTCGCGGCCTACACCTACAGCAGCGGCCTGCGCGCCCCGGCGGTCATCGCGTTCGTCAAGGACACGCTCATCTACCTCGTCATCATCGTCGCGATCATCTACCTGCCCACCAAGGTCGGTGGCTGGGACTCCATCTTCGGCGCCGCCGAGCAGAAGATGACGACGGTCAACGAGGCGACGGGCAAGCCGACGGGGGCGTTCATCCCCGGCAGCACGCAGATGTGGGCCTACGCGACGCTCGGCCTCGGCTCGGCGCTCGCGCTCTTCATGTACCCCCACTCGATCACGGCGAGCCTGTCGGCGAGCGGCCGCAACGTCATCCGGCGCAACGCCGCGATCCTGCCGGCCTACTCGTTTGTGCTCGGCCTCCTCGCCCTCCTCGGTTGGGTCGCCATCGCGGCGGGCACGAAGCCGATCGGCCTCGACGGCAAGCCCAACGCGCAACTCGTCATCCCGCAGCTCTTCGAGGACATGTTCCCGAGCTGGTTCGCGGGCATCGCCTTCGCGGCCATCGCCATCGGCGCGCTCGTGCCCGCGGCGATCATGTCGATCGCGGCGGCCAACACGTTCACCCGCAACATCTACCGCGAGTGGCTCAAGCCGGATGCGTCGCCGCAGCAGGAGGCCAAGGTCTCCAAGCTCGTCTCGCTCGTCGTCAAGGCGTTCGCGCTCGTCTTCGTCCTGCTCCTCGACAAGCAGAACGCGATCAACTTCCAGCTCCTCGGTGGCATCTGGATCCTCCAGACGTTCCCGTCGATCGTCTTCGGCCTCTACACCCGCTTCTTCCACCGGTGGGCGCTGCTCGCCGGCTGGGCGGTCGGCATGGTCTACGGCACCTGGTCCGCCTACAACGTCGTCAACCCGGTGACGGGCGCGCACTTCGGTGGCTCGCTCGCCAACATCCCGGGCATCGCGCAGATGGGCTACATCGCGATGACGGCCTTCGTCATCAACCTCGTCATCGCCGGTGTCCTCAGCGCGGTCCTCAACGCCATGAAGGTGTCGAACGGCCACGACGAGACCATCAAGGGCGACTACTTCGCCGACGCGGGCGACCCCCGCGTCGAGAAGCTCGACGTCGGTCCGCACGAGACCACGGCCAGCCCGTGACCTGACCGGACCCGTCACGAAGGGCGCCACCGCACTCGCGGTGGCGCCCTTCACCGGTCCGCGGACGGCATACGGGCAGGATGGGTGACGTGACCCCCACCGCCCCGTCCGCCGCCCTCGTCGAGCTCGCGCACGCCCACGGTGTGGCGACCGACTTCCACGACTGGCTGGGCCAGCACACGGTCATCTCGGACCGGACCCTGCGCACCGTCCTCGGCGCTCTCGGCGTCGACGCCGGCTCCGAGGAGGCCGTCTCGGCCGCGCTTGCGGACGCCGAGAACCGCCCGTGGCGGCGCACCCTCCCACCCACCGTCGTATGCCGTGCCGGCTGGACTCCCTGGGTCCACGCCCACGTGCCCCACGGGAGCGGCGTGAGACTCACCGTGGAGCTCGAGGACGGGACGACCCGCGACGTGCCCCAGGTGGAGCGCTGGGTCCACCCGCGCACCATCGACGGGCGCGAGGTCGGTGAGGCGACGTTCGAGCTGCCCGGCGACCTGCCGACGGGGTGGCACCGCATCGTTGCCCACCTCGACGCACCGGCGGTGACCGACGGCACCGACACGGCCACCCTCGTCGTCACGCCGCAGCGGCTCGAGCTGCCCGAGGCGCTGCGCCACGGCGGGGTGACCGGGCTCATGACGCAGATCTACCAGGTGCGGTCCGCCGCATCATGGGGCGTGGGCGACCTGGGTGACCTCGGCGACCTCGCGTCGTGGGCGGCGACGGAGCTCGGTGCGGAGTTCGTCCTCGTCAACCCGCTGCACGCCGCCGAGCCGGTCGTGCCGATGGAGGCCTCGCCCTACCTGCCGACGACGCGGCGCTTCGTCAACCCGGTCTACCTCCGGGTCGGCGACATCCCCGAGCTCGTGCGACTCGACGCCGGTGCCCGCGCCCGGGTCGACGAGCTCGCCGACTCGGTCCGCGCCCTCGACGCCACGGACACGATCGACCGCGACGCCGCATGGACGGCGAAGCGCGAGGCGCTCGGCCTCATTCACGCACTCGGGCTGGAGGGGCGGCGGGCGCGCGACTTCGAGCGCTTCCGTGAGCGCGAGGGGGAGGGTCTGGCGACCTTCGCGACGTGGTGCGCGCTCGCCGAGCGCCACGGGCTGCCGTGGACGGACTGGCCGGTCGAGCTCCACGACCCGGCGTCACCGGCGGTGACCGAGTTCGCCGCGGCGCAGGCCGACCTCGTCGACTTCCACATGTGGCTCCAGTGGCTGCTCGACCGCCAGCTCGGCGAGGTCCAGCGCGAGGCGACGGAGGCCGGCATGTCGCTCGGCATCGTCCACGACCTCGCCGTCGGCGTGCACCCCTTCGGCGCCGACGCGTGGGGCCTGGCCGACGCGCTCGCGAGGGGCGTGACGGTCGGGGCTCCGCCGGACCAGTTCAACCAGCTCGGCCAGAACTGGTCGCAGCCGCCGTGGCATCCCGAGCGGCTCGCGGAGCTCGGCTACGCGCCGTTCCGCGACATGGTCCGCACGGTCCTGCGCGACTCCGGGGGCATCCGCGTCGACCACGTCATCGGCCTCTTCCGCCTCTGGTGGATCCCGCAGGGCGAAGGGCTCACCCCTGCCGACGGCACCTACGTCACCTACGACCACGAGGCCCTCATCGGCATCCTCTGCCTCGAGGCCGAGCGTGCCGGCGCCGTCGTCATCGGCGAGGACCTCGGCGTCGTCCCCGCCATCGCCCGCGACTACCTCAGCGAGCGTGGGGTGCTCGGGACGAGCATCATGTGGTTCGAGAACACCGACGGGGCGCCGACGCCTCCCGAGAGCTACCGCGAGCTCTGCCTGTCGTCGGTGACGACGCACGACCTGCCGCCGACAGCCGGCTTCCTCGCGCTCGAGCACGTCGCCATCCGCGAGCGGCTGGGCCTGCTCACCCGGCCGGTCGAGGAGGAGCGGGCCGCCGAGGAGCACTCGATCGCCACGGTCCGCGACGCGCTCGTGGCGCGCGGCTGGCTCGAGCCCGGAGCCGGGCCGGCGTCGATGGTCGAGGCAATGCACCGTTGGATCGGCCATACCCCCAGCGTGCTGCGCGCGGTCTCGCTCGCGGACGTCGTCGGCGACCGCCGCGCCATCAACCAGCCGGGCACCGAGGACGAGTACCCCAACTGGCGACTCCCGCTCACCGGCCCGGACGGACGACCGGTCTCGCTCGAGGACGTCATGGGGTCCACGCTCGCGGAGCCTCTCTTCCGCGCCACCCGGGGCGACTGAGCGGTCCGGCCCCTCAGGCGTCGACCGGCACTGAAGCGAGCTGACGCGCGAAGGCGTCGGCGACGGAATACCCCGTCGTCCGCAGCGCCTCGCGACGCGACTCCATCGCCTCGAGCCAGGTCGTGGGGGAGTCGGGGGCCTCGTGCGGCTCGGGCCGGAAGCCCGTCATCCAGCCCCTGAAGATCTCGGGGGTCGTCTCGGGGTGGAACTGCACACCCCAGGCCCGCGTCCCGAAACGGGCAGCCTGGACCGACCCGTCGGGCCCCGTCGCGAGCGACCGCGCCCCCAGCGGGAGGCGGCTGACGACGTCGCCGTTGTAGTGGACGACGTCGCGACCGCCGAGCCCGGCCAGGAGGTCATCGGACGCGCCAGCAGCACTGAGGGACAACGAAACCAGCCCGCTCGTGCGCCCTCTCGGGTTGAGCGCGACCTCGCCGCCGAGGGCGACGCCGAGGAGCTGGTGGCCCAGGCAGACGCCGAGTGTCGGTATGCCGTCCGCTACCGCGGTGCGCAGCAGCGCCTTCGTCGGTGCGAGCCATGGGAACGCGTCGTCCTCGTAGGCGTTCATCGCCCCGCCGAGGACGACGAGGGCGTCGTGCTGGAGCCGATCCGGAACGGTGTCGCCGAGGTCGCCACGCACCGTCTCGATGGTGATGCCGTGCTCCACCCAGCGTTCGGCGAGCCATCCGCCGGGTGCCTCGGGCTCGTGCTGGACGACGAGGATGCGCGTCATCCCACCTGGGTCCCGACGAGGAGGCCGATGAGGTAGGTGACGCCCATGGCGAGCAGGCCACCGGCGATGTTGCGCCAGACCGCGCGGTCGACGCGGGCAGAGCTGAGCCGGGCACTCACCCAGCCGGTGAGGAGCAGGGCGAGGACGACCGCGACGACGGTCACGGGGACGCGAGCGCTGGGCGCGACCGCGAGGATCGCGACGAGCGGGATGAGCGCCCCGACCGTGAAGGCGACGAGCGACGCCCAGGCCGCGTGCCACGGCTTGGTCAGTGCTTCGGGGTCGATGCCGAGCTCGGTCTCGGCGTGCGCCGCGAGGGCGTCGTGCGCGGTGAGCTGGACGGCGACGTCGTGCGCGAGCTCTGGACTGAGACCCTTGGCCTCGTAGAGCTCGGCGAGCTCCTGGAGCTCGGCCTCCGGCTCCTCCTGCAGCTCACGGCGCTCCTTGGCGAGCAGGGCCATCTCGGCGTCGCGCTGCGTGCTCACCGAGACGTACTCGCCGACCGCCATGCTCATCGCGCCCGCAGCAAGGCCCGCAAGGCCCGCGGTCCAGATCGTCCCGCGGTCGGTCGTCGCGGCGGCGACGCCGATGACGAGGCCGGCCGTCGACACGATGCCGTCGCCCGCGCCGAGGACGCCTGCGCGCAGCCAGTTGAGGCGCTCGCCGAACGACTGGTCGTGCGGCTCGTCGTGCTCGGCGACGAGGTCGGTCGGCTCAGCCATCGACGGTGACGCCGTGCCGGCGGGCGATCTCGGTGATCCGGTGGGCCTGCTCGATGTCGAGCTGGGTGAGGCCGTCGGCGTCGTGGGTCGTGAGCAGCCACGACGTCGTGCGCCAGCGGATGTCGATGTCGGGGTGGTGGTTCATCTCTTCGGCGACCTCGGCCGCCTCGGACACGATCGCGATGGCGGTGGGGAAGTCCGGCGCCTCGATGGTCGCGACGATGGCGTCGCCCTCACGGGTCCACTGGGGGAGGTCGGCGAGCTGGCGCTCGACCTCCTCGTCGGTCAGCTTGCGGCTCATGGCTCCAGCCTGTCCCGGCTGGGCGGGTCCGTCCAGCAAGGCGCGCCTATCCGACGTCCGGTCGCGGACGGCATACGGGAGCGATGCCTGCAACGCGCGAAGGCCGGTCCCGCGAGGTGCGGGACCGGCCTTGGCGTGCGAATCCGGGGTCAGGACGCGGCGGAGACGCCGAACCCGGCGAGCCAGTCCTGGACGACGGGGATGTCGATGCGCTGCAGGCCACCGAGGTAGCGGCAGTTCGACGTGTAGCCGTAGCTCGTCACGGTGACCTGGTAGCCGCCCTTGAAGGTCGGGCCACCCGAGTCGCCGAAGCACGTGCCGCCGCCACCGAACGGGTCGTTCTCGTTCCCGTTGACCTGGAGGATCTGCGGCGTGAGCTTCTGGCCCTTCTCCTCGGTGACGCGGCGCAGCAGCGGGTACGACTGCGGGGTGGGCTTGCGCGGGCCGGTCTCTGCCTGGCGGACCTCGGTGCCGTAGCCGACCGACGTGAAGAGCGTCTGGTTGAGGATCCTGGGGGTGAAGCGGTTGAGGTAACCCGACGGTGCGACCTTGACGGGCGCGATGCCGGTCACCGCCTCGTCGAGGACGATCACGCCGACGTCGTTCCAGTTCTTCATGTCCGTGAAGTCGGAGTAGGCGGGGTGCGTGTGCGCGGTCCCGGAGAGGTAGCCGGCCGCCTTGAGCTCGGCCGAGGTGTAGCCGGCCGTGGTGTCCTTGGCGACGGGCAGCGGCGACGGTGGAGCGTCGGCGATCTTGGTCTCGAAGGTCACGGCCGTCTTGCCGACGGTGCCGTCGGTGCAGTGGGCCGCCGTGACGAGCACGGTCGGAGTGACGAGGCTCGCGGTGCAGCGGTAGCGCCCGGTGGCGTCGTAGAACGCGATGAGGCCCACGTTCGGGTGGCCTTCACCGTCGGGCTGTCCGCCCGTGATGGCCGAGGCCGCGAGTGCGGTGCCTGCGACGAGGCCTGCGGCGAGGACACCCGCGGCGGCGATGCGTCGGACGGTCAATGGAACCTCCAGGAAGGATGGCAGGGACGGCCGCCGAGAAAAGGCGACGACGCCGCGGACGTTACCGTCCACGGCGCCGTCAGGGGCCGGATTCGACCGGATCAGAGCGCTTCGGAGATCGACGCCGGTCCCATGAGGGAGTCGTCGCCGTCGAGGAGGTCGCTGAGGTCGGTGACCTCGGGCGCGACCTCGTGCCGCTCGATCTCACCGGACTCGATCTGCTCGGTCCAGTGGCAGGCCACGCGGTGGCCGGAGCCGACGCCGGGGATGTCCGGCACCCGCAGCACCGGACGCTCGGTGTCGCACTTGGTCTCCTGCCGCCACGGGCAGCGGGTGTGGAAGCGGCAGCCCGACGGCGGCCGCGACGGCGAGGGGAGGTCGCCGGTGAGCAGGATCTGCTCGCGGCGGTCCTCGACGACCGGGTCCGGCACCGGAACGGCCGACATGAGCGCGCGCGTGTAGGGGTGCAGCGGCTGGGCGTAGAGGTCGTCGGCGTCGGCCTCCTCGGCGAGCGCACCGAGGTACATCACCCCGATCCGGTCGCTGATGTGCCGGACGACCGCGAGGTCGTGCGCGACGACGAGGTAGGTGAGGCCGAACTCCTCCTGGAGGTCCTCGAGGAGATTGACGACCTGCGCCTGCACCGACACGTCGAGGGCCGAGACCGGCTCGTCGGCGACGATGAGCTTGGGGTTGACCGACAGTGCGCGGGCGATGCCGATGCGCTGGCGCTGGCCGCCCGAGAACTCGTGCGGATACTTGGCCAGGGCCGCCTCCGGCAGGCCGACGGCATTGAGCAGCTCGACGAGCCGCGGACGGGCCTCCTTGGCGTTCTTCGCGAGTCCGTGCGCCTTCATGCCCTCGAAGAGCAGCGACTCGACCGACTGGCGCGGGTCGAGGCTCGACAGCGGGTCCTGGAAGACCATCTGGATGTCCTGGCGCTTCCTGCGCAGCTCCTCGCCCTTGAGCGAGGCGATGTCGACGCCGTCGAAGGTCACGGTGCCGTCGGTCGGCGGCTCGAGGTTGAGGATCGCCCGCCCGAGCGTCGACTTGCCGCAGCCGGACTCTCCGACGAGCCCGTAGGTCTCGCCCCGCCGGATCTGCAGGTCGACACCGTCGACCGCATAGACGTGGCCGATCGTCTTGTCGAAGATGACGCCGCGCTTGATGGGGAAGTGCACCTTGACGCCCTTGGCGTCGACGAGGACGTCACTGCTGTCGTATGCCGGCCGCTCGCCGTCCGTCGGCTGCGTCGCGTCGGTGGTCGTCTGGCTCATCGGGTGGCCTCCACGGGGTTGAAGCAGCGCAGGGCTCGCTGGTGGTGCTCCTCGAGCTCGGGCATCTTCTGCGTGCAGACCTCGATCGGCTGCGAGCAGCGCGGGGCGAACGCGCAGGCGCTCGTCCACGGCAGGTTGTCCGAGACCGACCCGGGGATCGGGGTGAGGCGCTGGCCGCGAGGTGCGTCGAGCCGGGGGATCGAGGCGAGCAGGCCGTGCGTGTAGGGGTGACGCGGCTGGGCGAAGAGGTCGTGCCGGTCGCCACGCTCGACGATGCGGCCGCCATAGAGGACGTTGACCTCGTCGCAGAGCCCGGCGACGACGCCGAGGTCGTGCGTGATCATGACGAGGGCCGTGCCGGACTCCTCGACGAGCTCCTTGAGCAGGGCGAGGATCTGGGCCTGGATCGTCACGTCGAGCGCGGTCGTCGGCTCGTCGGCGATGAGCAGCCGCGGCTGGCAGGCCAGTGCGATGGCGATGAGCGCACGCTGCCGCATGCCGCCCGAGAGCTGGTGGGGGTAGTCCTTGAGCCGGCGGTCGGGGTCGGGGATGCCGACACGGTCGAGGAGCTCGCGGGCAACCGGTGTGGCCGCCTTGCGGGACATGCCGCGGTGGCGTTCGAGGACCTCGGTGACCTGCAGGCCGATCGGGACGACCGGGTTGAGCGAGGACAGCGGGTCCTGGAAGACCATCGCGATGTCCTTGCCCCGCTTGTCCCGCATCTGCTGGTCGGACAGGTCGAGGAGGTTGGTGCCCTCGTAGTCGACCGTGCCGGTGACCTTGTTGCCGCGCTGGGGCAGCAGGCCCATGATCGCGAGCGACGTGACGGACTTGCCGCACCCGGACTCGCCGACGAGGCCGACCGTCTGCCCGGGGTGGACGTCGAAGGACACGCCTTGGACGGCCTCGAAGGGCTCCTGGCCCTGGCGCTGGAACGTCACGCGCAGGTCGCGCACGCGCAGGAGTGGCTCACTGCCGCCCTCGCGCCAACGTCGGGCCTTGTCGCGGTCGGCGACGTTGGTCTGGTCGGTGGGGGTCGGGTCCGCGGTGGTGGTGGGGCTCATGCGCGGGTCACCTCCGGCTCTTGGGGTCGAGCGCCTCGCGCAGCGACTCACCCATGAGGGTGAAGCCGAGCGCGACGACGATGATGCAGGCGGCGGGATAGAACGCCAGATGGGGGTAGTCGCGGATCCACTGCTGCGAGGCGCCGAGCATCTGCCCCCACTCCGGCTGGCGGTCGTCGGGGTTGCCGAGCCCGAGGAACGACAGAGCGGCGGCGTCGATGATCGACGTCGCGAGCACGAGCGTCGACTGGACGATGACCGGCCCGAGCGAGTTCGGGAGCATGTGGCGGAAGACGATGGAACTCTGCTTGACGCCGAGAGCTCGCGCGGCGAGCACGTGGTCACTGGCCCGCTGGGCGAGCATCGACCCGCGCAGGAGACGCGCGAAGATCGGCACCTGCACCACGGCGATGGCGATGATGACCGTCCACTGGGACGGCCGGGGGGCCAACGCGGCGATCGAGACCGCGAGGAGCAGAGACGGCACCGAGAGCATGACGTCGACGATGCGCATGACGAGGGAGTCGACCCAGCCGCCGAAGGCGCCGGCGAGAGTGCCAAGGATGATGCCGCCGGCGAGCCCGAAGAGAGTGGCGAAGACACCGACAATGAGCGTCTGTCGGGCTCCGACGATGAGCCGCGAGAGCAGGTCGCGACCGAAGTCGTCCGAGCCGAGGGGAAAGCCGGCCTCCGGCCCGGGGACCGGGTTGGTGGATCGACTCAGATCCTCGAGGAGCTCGGGCATCCGCTTGGTCGGGTCGTTGGGAGCCAGGAGGGGGGCGAAGAGCGCGAGCAGGACGAAGACGACGGTGATGGCCAGCCCGAGGAGGAAGACCGGGTTGCGGCGCAGCCGGGCCCACGCGCTCGCGATGAGCGAGACGCCGCCGGTGTCCTTGACCTTGCCCGCGGCGCCGACGTGGACGTCCTTGACGGCGGTGGCGGTGCCACCACGACCGGAGGTCTCGGCCAGGGAGTCGATACGGTCCTTCTTGGCGCTGGGGCGGGGGTCCATGGGGGAGGGGTTCATGGCGGTCACCTCGTCCGGACTCGGGGGTCGATCACGGCATACATGATGTCGACCAGCAGGTTGACGATGACGTAGATGCCTGCGGCAGCAAGGATCAGGACTTGGAGGACCGCGTAGTCGCGCAGGCGGAAAGCCGTGGCGAGGGCGTCTCCGACGCCCGCGAAGCCGAACACCGTCTCCGTGAGGACCGCGCCGGCGAGCAGTGCACCGACCTGGAGCCCGATCGTCGTCGTCACGGGCAGCATGGCGTTGCGCAGGATGTGACGCCCCCGGATGATCCGGGCGGTGAGGCCCTTGGACTCGGCGGTGCGGATGTAGTCCTCGTCGAGGACCTCGAGCACCGAGGCGCGGGTGATCCGGAAGACCACGGCGAACGGGATGGTCGCCAGGGTGACCGCCGGGAGGATGAGGTGCTTGAACGAGTCCCACGCGGCATCCCACTCACGGGTGAGGATGCCGTCGAGGACGAAGAAGCCGGTGATCCGGGTCGCGTCCAGTCCCGTGCTCTGGCGCCCTGACACGGGGAGCCACCCCAGCTCGATGGCGAACACGCGCTGGAGCAGGAAGCCGAGGAAGAAGACGGGGACCGCGACGCCGATGAGCGAGCCGACCACCGACGCGTTGTCGAGGAACGTCTCCTTGCGACGTGCTGCGAAGTAGCCCAGGGGGATGCCGAGGGCGACGGCGATGGCGAGAGCGAAGAGGCTCAGCTCGATCGTCGCGGGAAGCCTCTGCAGGAAGATGTCCAAGGCGTCGCGGCCGGGGAGCACCGCGGTCGACGGGCCGAAGTTGCCCTGCAGGACGCGGCCGACGAACTTGGCGTACTGCACCCAGACGGGCTGGTCGAGGCCGAACTGGGCCTCCATGGCGGCCCGTGAGGCTGGGGTGGCGCGCTCACCGAGGATCGCCGAGACGGTCCCTCCGGGAAGGGAGCGCAGCCACAGGAACAACAACAACGACAACACGATGAGCACGCCGACCATCTGCACGAGCCGGCGGACGATGAACCTCAGCACGAGTTCCTCCTTGCATCATGGCGGTGGCCGCCCCGGCGATCCTTCGCCGGGACGGCCACCTCCGTCAACGGGTGCGAGCGGTCAGGCTCACTTGCCGCCGACGGTCACGCCACTGAACTCCTCCGCGGTGAGCGGCGAGGCGACGACGCCCTCGACGCCCTCACCGACGACGAGCGCCGGCGGGGAGTGGCTGATCGCGAGCGCCGGGAGGTACTCCTCCTGGATCTGCTGGTTGATCTTCTCGTACATCGCGGTGCGCTCGGCCTCGTCGACCGTCGAGTCGGCCTTGGCGAGGTCCGCGGCGAGGGTCTTGCCGAACGCCTGCTTCGTGAGGCCGAAGTTGTTGGCGTCGAGGCTGCCGAAGAACGTGCCGATGAAGTTGTGCGCCGAGTCGTAGTCACCCGTCCAGCCGAGGAGGAAGGCGTCGAACGCGTTGGCGTCGACACCATCGAGGTAGCCACCGTTCCACGGCTTGGTGACCGTGTTGACCTTGATGCCCGCGGCCTCGAGGTCACCCGCCATCGCCTGGTAGAGCTTCTGCGGGTTCGGCATGTAGGGACGTGTGACCTCGGACGGGTACGCGAACGTCAGGGTGAGCCCACCGGCCGCCTGGATCGCAGCCTTCGCCGCGGCGGGGTCGTACGCCACCGGCTGGAGGGACTTGTTGTAGCCGCTCACGGTGTCGGGCATCATCTGCGTCGCGACCTTGGCGCCCTCGGGGAGCTGCGTCTTGACGAGCTCCTCGCGGTTGATGGCCTGGTAGATCGCCTTGCGGACCTTGAGGTCGGTGAGCTTCGGGTTCTTCGTCGGGTTGAGGCCGAGGTAGAACACGTTGAAGGCGGGACGGATCTCGACCTTGTTGCCCGCGGACTCGAGGCCCTTCCAGTCGGCCGGGTTCGGGAGGTCGTAGCCGTTGATGCTCTTGGCCTCGAGCTCCTGGCGACGGGTGCTCTCGTCGGGGATGATCTTGAAGACGACCTTGGCGTTCTTGGCCTTCTCGCCCCAGTAGTCGTCGTTGCGGACGAGCGTGACGGTCTTGTTGGCCTCGTCGTACTTCTCGAGCTTGTAGGGGCCCGTGCCCACGCCGGCCTTGGAGTAGGCGGGGTAGACGAAGCCCTCGCCCTGGGCGACGACGTCGTTGGCCTTGCCCGCGTCCATGGCCTTCGGCGACTGCATCGAGAGCGAGTCGAGCGAGAGGAAGGTCGGGAAGCCGGAGGTCGGGCGGGTGACGGAGAGGACCACGGTCTTCTCGTCCTTGGCCTCGCAGCCCTTGTAGAGCGACTCGGCGGCCTTGGCCTTGAACGCGCCGAAGGTGCCGGCCCAGTACTCGGCGGCGACCTGGCCGGCCGGGTTCTGGTCGAACATGCGCTCGAAGTTCTTGCACACCGCGTCGGCGTTGAAGGGCTCGCCGTCGTGGAACTTCACGCCCTCGCGCAGGGTGAAGGTCCAGTTGGTGCCGGATGCGTCCGGCTCCCACTTCTCGGCGAGCTCGGGCTCGATCTCGGCGCTGCCGGCCTTGATGCCGACGAGACCCTCGAACATCTGGCGGGTCACGCGGAAGGTCTCGCCGTCGGTGGCGTAGAAGGGGTCCATCACCTTGGGGGCGCCGGCGGCGCCGAAGGTGAACGTGGACGAGCCGCCTCCGGAAGTGGAGCCGGAGTCCGACCCGGAGTCGTCACGGTCGGACTGGGCGCAGGCCGTGAGGGCCAGGGCCGCGGCCGTCAGCACGGCGAAGGGAGTCGCCTTGCGCTTGAACGTCATCGATACCTCGCTTGGATGTGCGAACCTCTGGGGCCACGGTTGGCCACAAAGGGGTGGAGCGACCATGCAGTCGGGCACGTGCGTCGTGCGTCTCTGCAGCGGACGGGTTGACCCTAGCGACATCCGGCCCCGCGACAACCGCACCATGCATTTGTTTATCGGAGTGAGACCCGGATCCGGGAAGGAGTGGCGACGTGTCCACCGAGCAGCCGAACGACCTCGTCGAGGTGGTCGCCGCAGCACTCGTCGACGACCTCGCGCGGCCGACGCAGATCCTCGCCGCGCGCCGCACCGAGCCGGCCGAGCTCGCCGGGGGCTGGGAGCTGCCCGGCGGCAAGGTCGACCCCGGCGAGACCAGCCTCGAGGCGCTCCACCGCGAGCTGCTCGAGGAGCTCGGCGTCGAGGTCTCCGTGGGCGACCGGGTCGACGGCCCGCTCGAGCGCGGTCGCTGGCCGCTGGGAACGGCATACGCGATGACGGTCCACCTCGCCGAGGTGACGGAGGGCGTGCCCGAGCCGATCGAGGACCACGACGAGCTCCGCTGGCTCGGGGCGGACGACCTGTATGCCGTGCCGTGGCTTCCCGGGGACCTCCCGATCGTCGACGCACTGAGTGAGGTCCTGGCGGAGTCCCGCCGTTTTCGTCCCTGAGCGAAACCCTGA
Organism: Knoellia flava TL1; assembly: GCF_000768675.1. Classification (GTDB taxonomy): domain Bacteria; phylum Actinomycetota; class Actinomycetes; order Actinomycetales; family Dermatophilaceae; genus Knoellia; species Knoellia flava. The sequence goes on from NZ_AVPI01000012.1 coordinate 186,488, forward strand.
GAGACTGGGCATCATGCCCATCACTACACGCGACGACATCCGTAACGTCGCCATCGTCGCGCACGTCGACCACGGAAAGACCACACTGGTCGACAAGATGCTCTGGGAGGCAGGCGCCTTCGCCGAGCGAGCCACCGTCGAGACCACCGGCGAGCGCGTCATGGACTCCGGTGACCTCGAGCGCGAGAAGGGCATCACCATCCTCGCGAAGAACACCGCCGTCCACTACGCCGGCAAGGCGGCCACTGACGCGGGTCTCGCCGACGGCCTGACGATCAACATCATCGACACCCCGGGCCACGCGGACTTCGGTGGCGAGGTCGAGCGCGGCCTGTCCATGGTCGACGGCGTCGTCCTGCTCGTCGACGCCTCCGAGGGCCCGCTGCCCCAGACGCGCTTCGTCCTGCGCAAGGCGCTCGCGGCCAAGATGCCGGTGATCCTCTGCATCAACAAGGTCGACCGCCCCGACTCCCGCATCCAAGAGGTCGTCGACGAGGTCTACGAGCTCTTCATCGACCTCGACGCCTCCGAGGACCAGATCGAGTTCCCCATCGTCTACGCGTCGGCCAAGAACGGCCGCGCCTCGCTCGAGCGTCCCGAGAACGGCGGCCTGCCCGGCGGCGACGACCTCACCGCGCTCTTCGAGACGATCATCTCGACGATCCCGGCGCCGACCTACGACACCGAGGCGCCCCTCCAGGCGCACGTCACCAACCTCGACGCCTCAAACTTCCTCGGCCGCCTCGCCCTCCTGCGCGTCTTCAACGGCGAGATCAAGAAGGGCCAGCAGGTCGCGTGGTGCAAGCACGACGGCTCCATCGAGCGCGTCAAGATCACCGAGCTCCTCATGACGGAGGCGCTCGAGCGCAAGCCGCTCGAGGAGGGCAAGTCGGCTCGTCCCGGTGACATCATCGCGATCGCCGGCATCCCCGAGATCATGATCGGCGACACGATCGCCGACGCCGAGAACCCCGTCCCGCTGCCCGTCATCACGGTCGACGAGCCCGCCATCTCGATGACGATCGGCACCAACACGAGCCCGATGGTCGGCCGCGTCCGCGGCTCCAAGGTCACGGCCCGCATGGTCAAGGACCGCCTCGACAAGGAGCTCATCGGCAACGTGTCGCTGCGCATCCTCCCGACCGAGCGTCCCGACGCCTGGGAGGTCCAGGGCCGTGGCGAGCTGGCGCTCGCGATCCTCGTCGAGCAGATGCGTCGCGAGGGCTACGAGCTCACCGTCGGCAAGCCGCAGGTCGTCACCCGCCAGGTCGACGGCAAGCTCCACGAGCCGGTCGAGCGCCTCACCATCGACACCCCCGACGAGTACCTCGGCGCCATCACCCAGCTCCTCGCCGCCCGCAAGGGCCGGATGGAGCAGATGACCAACCACGGCACCGGCTGGGTCCGCATGGAGTTCCTCGTCCCGTCGCGCGGCCTCATCGGCTTCCGCACCGAGTTCCTCACCGAGACCCGTGGCGCGGGCATCGCGCACCACGTCTTCGAGGACTACGAGCCCTGGTTCGGCACGATCACCACCCGCACGTCGGGCTCGCTCGTCGCCGACCGGTCGGGGCCGGTCACCTCCTACGCGATGGTCAACCTCCAGGAGCGCGGCACGCTCTTCGTCGAGCCGTCCACCGAGGTCTACGAGGGCATGATCGTCGGCGAGAACTCCCGCGCCGACGACATGGACGTCAACATCACCAAGGAGAAGAAGCTCACCAACGTGCGCGCCTCCTCGGCCGACAACTTCGAGAAGGTGGTCCCGCCGCGCAGGCTCAGCCTCGAGCAGTCGCTGGAGTTCTGTCGCGAGGACGAGTGCGTCGAGGTCACCCCGGAGGCCGTGCGCATCCGCAAGGTCGAGCTCGACCAGACCGTGCGTGGCCGGACGGCTTCACGCGCCCGCAAGAACTGAGGCGCCCGCTCCCGCGCCGCACCGAGGACGTATCCCGCACGTGAACACCCGAAGCAGCCGGCACCAGTCCCGACGTCAGCCCAGCCACCGTGTCTGGGCGATGCTGGCTGCTCTCGTGGTGCTCCTCGTCTCGGGCATGGCCGGGTGCAGCCTCATCGGTGGCGACGGCGACGCCGCCGAGACCCCGCAGGTGGCGGCGCGGGACCGCGTCGACGAGCGCGGCGGCACCCTCAAGGCGCTCTCGCTCGGCCCGGTCCTCAGCTGGGACCCGCAGCGGATCAGCGCTCGGGACGACGCGGCCTTCGCCGGCCGGATCTTCCTGCGCACCCTCACCGCCTACCAGCCGAGCACCGACCCGCGGAACCAGTCGCGGCTCGTCGGCGACCTCGCCACCGACGCGGGCACGCCCAACAAGGACCTCACCTCCTGGTCGTTCACCCTCCGCGAGGGCGTCGCGTGGGAGGACGGCTCCCCGGTGACGTGCGAGGACGTCAAGTACGGCATCTCGCGGACCTTCGCGACGACGGTCATCACCGGTGGCTCGACCGACGCCCTCGCGGTCCTCGCGGTGCCGAAGCAGCCCAACGGCGCCTCGGTCTATGCCGGCCCCTATGCGACGGGACCGGCGGCAGCGGCCGGCGCCGCGGCATACGACAAGGCCGTGGTCTGCCGGGGCACAATGATCACGTTCGCGCTGAGCGCACCGGTGGGCGACTTCAACGAGATGGTGAGCCAGCCCGCGTTCGCCCCGATGAAGAAGTCGGCGGACAAGGGCAAGGACGGCACCTACGTCGCCTTCTCGAGCGGCCCCTACAAGCTCGCCGCCCCGTGGCGCGCCTCCACCGGTGGCTCGTGGGAGCGCAACCCGCACTGGAAGGCGTCGACCGACGAGGTCCGCCGGGCCTATCCCGACCGGATCGAGCACCAGGAGGGGATCGAGACCCAGACGGTCGCGCAGCAGATCATCGCCGACGGCGACGGTGCGAGGAACGCGGTGTCGCTCGGCCCGGCGCCGCAGGCCATCCAGCAGCACATCGTCTCGGTCGACACCCTCAAGGAGCGGTCGGTCACCGCCGGTACCGGCCTCGTCGACTACCTCGTCCCCAACGTCAAGAGCACGGTCTTCGCCGAGCCCGAGGCTCGCCAGGCGCTTGCCGTCGCGACGAACCGCCAGGCCTACGTCACCGCCCTCGGCGGATCGACCACCGGCCGCCCGACGACGACCCTCATCCCCGAGTCGTTGCCCGCGCACCATGACGAGGATCCCATCGCGGCCGGACCGCGTGGCGACGCCGACCGCGCCAAGGTCCTGCTCGGCAAGGCGGGCCTCACCCTGCCCGTGCCGCTGCGGGTCGTCTACCGCTCCAGCCCGGTCGCCGACAAGGCGATGGCCGCGCTCGTCGCGGGGTGGACCGAGGCCGGCTTCGCGCCGACCCTGACGCCGCTCGAGGACGACTACTTCCAGACGATCGGCGCACCCGCCGCCGCGTCGAGCTACGACGTGTTCTGGTCGAACTGGTCGCCGGCGTGGGCCTCGGCGAGCACGATCCTGCCCGCGCTCTTCGACAGCTCGATCAACCTCACCGCAGCCGGTCCGGGCCGCGACTACGGCTCCTTCGCCGACGCGACGGTCAACGCCGAGATCCAGCGCATCGGCAGGATCGCCGACCGGACCAAACGCGAGGAGGCGTGGGCGGCCCTCGACGCGACGCTCCAAGGGCAGGGCGCCTACATCGGGCTCGCGGAGCGGCGGGCTCTCTACATCGCGGGCAGCGACGTCAGGAACCTCTCCGCCAACGAGGTGATCGGCGGCGTCGTCGAGCTCGCGGACATCGCGGTCCGGCAGTGACCCGTCTGCTGTTCGTGCACGCCCACCCCGACGACGAGACGTTGGCGACGGGCGTCGCGATCCTGCACCACGTCGAGCGCGGCGACGACGTGCACGTGCTCACGTGCACCCTCGGTGAGGAGGGCGAGGTCATCCCGGCCGCGCTGGCCCACCTCGAGGGCGCCGACGGTGACCCGCTCGCCGAGCACAGGCGCGGCGAGCTGGCCGGTGCGACGTCCACTCTGGGGGTGACCTCCCACCTGCTCGGCGCGGCCGACGCGGGTGGGCGGCCGGCATACCGGGACTCCGGGATGGTCGGGTCGGCGGCATTCGCGCACGACCGCGCGTTCGCCGGCGCGGACCTCGACGAGGTCGCCGCCGAGGTGCGCGCGACGGTCGAGGCCATCGGCCCGGACGTCGTCGTGACCTACGACGAGCAGGGCGGCTACGGTCACCCCGACCACATCCGGGTGCACGACGCAGTGCGCAGGGCACTCGCCCAGATGCCTTCTGCGCCACCGCTCTTCGTCACCCATACCCCACGGTCGTGGGCCGTCGAGGACCGTGTGTGGCTCGCCTCGCACCTGCCCTCCGGGACCGGGTATGCCGTCCCGTCGCCGAACGACCCCTACCCGCCGTCCGTGGTCGACGACGACCTCGTGACGCACGCCGTCGTCGACCCGTCCGTCGTCGAGCGGCAGCAGGAGGCGCTCCGCGCGCACGAGACCCAGGTCGTCGTCGGCGAGGGGTGGTTCGCGCTGTCCAACAACATCGCCTCCCGGCTGCCCGGGCGCGAGGGCTATGCCCTGCTCGACCCCACGACGGGCGCGCTCGTGCAGTCCGAGGGTCCGGCGGGCCGGCGTCCGGGACTGGTCGGGGACGACGCGTGACGGCGACGGGGGAGGAGGGCGCCATGGGGATCGACACCGACGCCTACCGGCACGTCATCGGTCGTCTCGCCAAGGGGGTCGCCGTCGTCACGACGACCGCCTCGGGCCACCACCACGCCATCACCGCGGACTCGGTCACGAGCGTCTCGCTCGACCCGGTCCTGCTGCTCGTGTGCGTCGAGACCGACGCACGCTTCCACGACGCGGTCCTCGAGCGCGGGGAGTTCGGCGTGAGCGTCCTCGCGGCGTCCCAGCGCGCCGCGGCCGTGTGGTTCTCGACGCCCGGACGACCCCTTCCCGGCCAGATGGACCGCACCCCGCACACCCTCACCTCGTCCGGGATCCCCCTCCTCGACGGAGCCCTGTCGACCCTGGAGTGCGTCGTGCACGACGTGCACCCGGCGGGCGACCACAGCATCATCGTGGGGGAGGTGCGTGCCGCTCGCCTGTCGGGTGACCCCACGCCCGCCCTCGTACACTTCCGCGGACAGTACTCAGCGCTCCCGTGACAACACCACCTGCACACGACACCCACCGAGGACACGACCAATGACCAGCGAATTCGACTCCGACACGGGCCAGGCACGACGACGCCGACGCGTCACGATCGCCTCGCTCGTCGGTGCGCTCACGCTGCTCGTGGTCGGCTACGTCGGTGCCGCGGCGTGGGCGAGCGGTCGAGTGCCGAGCGACACCACCGTCGGAGGCGTCCAGATCGGCGGCCTTGGCCCGGCAGCTGCCCGTGACGCGCTGGCCAAGGGGGTCGAGAAGCGTGCAACCGCTCCCATCGAGCTCACCGCCGGCGACAAGAAGGCCACGATCGACCCGAAGGAGGCCGGACTCGCCGTCGACCTCGACGAGTCGGTCGCCGACCTCACCGGCTTCAGCCTCAACCCGGTCAAGGTCATCGGCCACCTCACCGGAGGTGTCGAGCGCGGCCTCACGACGAAGGTCGACGAGGACAAGCTCAGGGCGGCCGTCGAGAAGGCTGCCGCCGAGCTCGAGATCGCGCCGAAGGACGGGTCGATCTCGGTCGCCGGCGGCAAGGTCGCCGTCGTCGAGCCCGTGAAGGGCCAGAAGGTCGAGGTCGACCCCACGGCCGAGACCGTCGCCGCCGCGTGGCCGCGCTCCGCGCCGATCGTCGCTCCCGTCGAGGAGTCCTCGCCCAAGGTGACCGCCGAGGAGCTCGAGCGGGTGAAGACGGAGTTCGCCGACAAGGCGATGTCGGGTCCGATCGGCATCAAGGCCGGTGACAAGACGTTCGAGGTGCCGGCCGTGGCGCTCGCTCCGGCCATCAGCTTCCCGGCGGACAGCGAGGGCCGGATCACCCCCAAGCTCGACGACAAGCTCGTCGTCGCCGTCGTGAGCAAGGCCGCCGCGAAGGCCGGGGCCACCGTCGCCGCGAAGGACGCGAGCGTGACCTTCAGGGACGGCCAGCCCGCCGTGGTCCCGTCGCGAACCGGCGTCGCTCTCGACACCACGAAGATCGTCGGTCCGGTGACGGCCGCGCTCACGTCGGAAGAGCGGGCCGCGATCCTGCCCGTGACCGTGGCCCAGCCGAAGTTCACGACCGAGAAGGCGCAGGCGACCCTGCCCAAGGGCCAGATCTCGACCTTCACCACCTACTTCAACGCCAACGGCGGCGGTCGCGTCACCAACATCCGGATCGCGGCTCGGGCCCTCAACGGCACCTACGTCCCGCCGGGCGGCACCTTCAGCCTCAACGGTGTCCTCGGCCGCCGCACCCCGGACAAGGGCTACGTCAAGGGCGGCGTCATCTCGGAGGGCCGGCTCAGCGAGAACTACGGCGGCGGCATCTCACAGGTCTCGACGACGCTCTTCAACGCGGCCTTCTTCGCCGGCGTCGAGTTCAAGGAGTACATGGCGCACGGCTTCTACATCTCGCGCTATCCCGAGGGCCGGGAGGCGACGATCTCCTACCCCTATCCCGACAACCGCTGGGTCAACACGACCGACGGCGGCATCTACATCCGCGCCAGCTCCACCGGCGGTCAGGTGACGGTCTCGTTCTACGGCACCAAGAAGTGGGACGTCACGGCGACCAAGAGCCCGCGTCGCAACATCGTCCAGCCCAAGAAGATCACCGACCCGTCACCTGAGTGCATCACTCAGGCACCCACGCCCGGCTTCGACGTCACCGTCACTCGGATCTTCAAGCAGGGCGGCCGCACCGTACGGACGCAGGCGTTCAACACCCACTACAACCCCGAGGACGACGTCACCTGCACGCATCCCGACGCGAAGTAGCCGTCGGTCAGCCTCGCGGCGCGGTGAGGTAGACGTAGCTCGAGTGGCGTTCGAACCCGAGGCGCTCGTAGACCCGGATCGCCGTCGCGTTGTCGGCCTCCACCTGCAGGTGGATGAGCCGTATGCCGTCCGCCCCCGCGCGCGCTGCGAGGGACCTCGTGATCCGGGTCGCCAGCCCGCGCCCGCGCATGGCCGGGGCGGTCCACACGGCGGCGATACCGGCCCACCCGCCGGCGACCGCGAGCCGGCCGACGGCGACGGGCCGAGGATCGCGGGAGGCCGGGGTGTCGAGACCGAGACGCTGGGCCAGTCCGCCGCCGACGGCGATGCTCGCGAAGAGCTGGGCCGGGCTACCCGTGAGGACTCGGGCGGCTACTTGCCGGTCGAGGGGCCTGCTCAGGGCATAGGCATCGAGCCAGGCGTCGTCGAGATCCGGCGTGATGCGGACCTCGGGTTCGGCGCCGGCGGACCGTGCGGTCGCGTCGGTCGGACCGGCGGTGGCCGGCCCGCCGGCCACGGTGCCCGTCGCCGCGGTGAGGGTAAGGGTGCGGTCCGCGGCGGTCCACCCGCGGTCGAGCAGCTCGGCACCGAGCGGGTCGTCACCGGGCTCGAAGCCGACCGGCCCGGCGAGGGCCACCTTGGCGGGGAGGCCGCGGACGGCATACCACTGCTCGACGCGGTCGACCGCGTCGGAGAGGGGGAGCCCCGGGCTGCCCACGGGCAGGACTGAGTTGCCGCGCTGGGTGAAGCCGCTCGAGGCGCGCAGCTCCCAGTCGCCGAGCCGTTCGCGCTCGACGGCGCCCCACGCGGGGCCCATGACGCGCTGGAGGTCGTCGACGGACACAGCCAGGTGGGCGGCGCCACGGCGGCTGGGCCGTGGGGGGACCTCCTTGGCCGCCACGATGCGGTCCACCGGGATGGTGACGTCCCCGTGGCGGGTCGCGACGACGACCTCGGTCTCGCTCCGGGAGAGGAGCGTGCCGACCGCGTCGGTCATCGACGGGCCGTCGTGCGGAGCCTCGCGGAGGGGGTCGAGCCGCGATCTGACGACGACGCGCGCGCCGAGGTGGACGGCATCGAGAGGCGTGGGCACGAGCGGCATACTATGGCGGCATGACGTACGTGATCGCGCAGCCTTGTGTCGACCTCAAGGACAAGGCCTGCATCGAGGAATGCCCGGTCGACTGCATCTACGAAGGTGAGCGGTCGCTCTACATCCACCCGGACGAGTGCGTCGACTGCGGTGCGTGCGAGCCCGTCTGCCCCGTGGAGGCCATCTACTACGAGGACGACACCCCGGAGCAGTGGGCCGACTACTACAAGGCCAACGTCGAGTTCTTCGACGACCTCGGCAGCCCCGGCGGCGCGGCGAAGATGGGCCTCATCCCCAAGGACCACCCGCTGATCGCGGCGCTGCCGCCGCAGGAACATGACGAGTGACGTTCTCACTTCCTGACTTTCCCTGGGACTCGCTCGCTCCGGTCAAGGAGCGGGCGAGTTCTGTTGCCACCGACGACGGGCTGGGACTCGTCGACCTCTCCGTCGGCACGCCGGTCGATCCGACGCCCGAGGTCGTGCAGGAGGCGCTGCGGTCGGCGTCGAACGCTCCCGGCTACCCGCAGACGTGGGGCACCCCTGCGCTGCGCGAGGCCGTGGCGAGCTGGTTCGCGACCCGCCGCGGCGTGCCCGACGTGGACCCGGACGGCGTGCTGCCCACGGTCGGGAGCAAGGAGCTCGTCGCGTGGCTGCCCACGCTGCTCGGGCTCGGGGCAGGCGATGTCGTGGGCTTCCCGTCCGCGGCCTACCCGACCTACGACGTCGGTGCCCGCCTCGCGGGTGCGACCCCGAAGGTCGTCGACGGGCTTGCCGCGCTCGGACCGCTGACGCCCTCGACCACGCCGAAGCTGTTGTGGCTCAACAGTCCTGGCAACCCCACCGGACAGGTGCTCGGGGTCGAGCACCTCGCCAAGGTCGTCGCGTGGGCACGTCGTCACGGGGTCGTCGTCGCGAGCGACGAGTGCTACGCCGAGCTCGACTGGCGCACCGACCGCGGTGAGGGCGAGCCTCCGACGACGCCGTCGATCCTCGACCCGCGGGTGACGGGGGGCTCGCACGAGGGGTTGCTCTGCGTCTACTCGCTCTCGAAGCAGTCCAACCTGGCCGGCTACCGCGCGGCCTTCGTCGCCGGTGACCCCGCTCTCGTCGGGCGGCTGCTCGAGGTCCGCAAGCACGCCGGGATGATCGTCCCGTGGCCCGTCCAGGTCGCGCTCACCGCGGCGGTCGGCGACGCCGCGCACGTCGAGGCGCAGAAGGCGGTCTACGCCGCGCGTCGAGCGACGCTCCTCGAGGGAGTGCGCGCGTTCGGGCTCGACGTGACCCTGAGCGACGCCGGCCTCTACCTCTGGGCGACCGCGGGAGAGGACGCCTGGACGACGCTCGACCGGCTCGCCGAGCGCGGCATCCTCGCTGCCCCGGGCACCTTCTACGGCCGGGCCGGGGCGCAGCACGTGCGCATCGCCCTCACCGCCCCCGACGAGCGGATCGCCGCGGCCGGGGCACGCCTCGGCGCGCCGTCCTGACGCCCTCCGTCCGGGGCCGCACCGGTCCCCATGGCGACCACGCTTTTCGTCGTCGCGGGCCTCTGAGGTAGCGTCACTGGAGCGCGAGCGGCGCCCACTGCGAGCTCGCCCGAGACGTGAGGAACCGAAAAGACGATGAGCACCGACGCAGCGGCCGGCGCGACCTTCAAGGTCCGCGACACCGAACTCAGCTTCCCCCTCGTGAAGGCCTCCGAGGGTAACAACGGCTACGACATCTCGAAGCTCCTCAAGGAAACGGGGGACACCACCCTCGACATCGGCTTCGTCAACACGGCGTCGTGCAACAGCGCGATCACCTACATCGACGGTGACGCCGGCATCCTGCGCTACCGCGGCTACCCGATCGAGCAGCTCGCCGAGAAGTCGAGCTTCCTCGAGGTCTCCTACCTCCTCGTCTACGGCGAGCTCCCGACCCAGTCCGAGCTCGACGCCTTCACCGAGCGGGTGCGCCAGCACACGATGCTGCACGAGGACCTCAAGGCCTTCTTCAACGGCTTCCCGCGCGACGCGCACCCGATGCCGGTCCTGTCCTCGGCCGTCTCCGCGCTCGGCACCTTCTACCAGGACAGCCTCGACCCGTTCGACAAGGAGCACGTCGAGATCTCGACGATCCGCCTCCTCGCCAAGCTGCCGACGATCGCGGCCTACGCCTACAAGAAGAGCATCGGCCAGCCGTTCCTCTACCCGGACAACCGCCTGTCGCTCCAGGAGAACTTCCTCCGGATGACCTTCGGCGTCCCGGCGACGGACTACGACATCGACCCCGACATGGTCAAGGCGCTCGACCAGCTGCTCATCCTGCACGCCGACCACGAGCAGAACTGCTCGACGTCGACCGTCCGGCTCGTCGGCTCGGCCCACGCCAACCTCTTCAACTCCGTCTCCGCGGGCATCCACGCGCTGTCCGGCCCGCTGCACGGTGGCGCCAACTCGGCCGTGCTCGAGATGCTCGACGGCATCCTCCAGAGCGGTGGCGACGTCGACACCTTCGTCAAGAAGGTCAAGAACAAGGAGGACGGGGTCAAGCTCATGGGCTTCGGCCACCGCGTCTACAAGAACTACGACCCGCGCGCCGCGATCATCAAGAAGACGACCGACACCATCCTCAACAAGGACGGCGTCGGCGACCCGCTGCTCGACATCGCGCTCCAGCTCGAGCAGCGCGCCCTCGAGGACGACTACTTCATCGAGCGCAAGCTCTACCCGAACGTCGACTTCTACACCGGCCTCATCTACAAGGCGATGGGCTTCCCGACGAAGATGTTCACCGTCCTCTTCGCCCTCGGCCGCCTCCCAGGCTGGATCGCCCAGTGGCGCGAGATGATCGAGGACCCGGCCACGAAGATCGGCCGTCCGCGCCAGATCTACACCGGCGCGACCGAGCGCGACTACACCGCGATCTCGAGCCGCTGACGCGAGCCGGCACCACGGCATACGAAGTAGCCCCGACCTGCACGACGCAGGTCGGGGCTCTTGCCGTCGTATGCCGTCCGCTCAGCTTCCGTCGCGGCCCGTCTCGTCCTGGAGCCGGTCGATCTGCTCCGAGGCCTGCGCCTTGGTGAGGTCGGCGGGCAGCTCCTCCCCGGCCTCCCGCGCGAGGGTGTCGAGGTAGCTGCGCTGGGCGCCGGTCATCGGCTCGTCGCCGGTCACCCAGTCGCTGGGGTCCTTCTCGGTCGTCGTGGGACGGGGGGCGCCGAGGACGTCGTCGCCGCCGGAGGGTCGTGAGGCGTCGTCGACGACCTCGTCGCCTGCAGTCCGGGTGGGGACGTCGTCATCGCGAGCATCGTTCGAATATGTGTTCGATGTCATGCCTCGACCGTACCCCGTTCGCCGGTCCCACGACACGACAGCGTCGGACGCTCTCGGCAGACGGGACAGCGCCTCAGGTGAGGTGGAGCTGGACCTCCAGCGGGCCGACGGGGGTGTCGGCGACCTGCCACTCCCACGCGGAGGAGTCCCGGCTGCGGGTCCACGACCGGTCTCCGATGGTCACCCCGGTGATCCCGGTGTCGACCGCCTTGGCGACGGACCACGAGGCGATCGACCACGCGAGCTGCTCGCTGGGGGCCTGCACGGAGAGAGTGCCCTCGACGGCTCGGACTCCGAGGGAGTACTCCGCCTCGAGGAGTCGGCCGATGAGCGCGACGTCGGCCTCGCCCTCGGCCCCGTCGAGGCGGCAGCCGACGCCTCGAGGCGAGTGCCCCGCGAGGCTCGACGCGAGGATCCGACCCTCCTGCTCGTGGTCGGCATAGGCCTCCGGGTAGGCGCTGCGCTGCACCTTCTGCGCGACGACCGTGATCGTGCCGGTCTCCCAGCCGTCGACCTTGACGAGAGCGTCGTAGAACTTGTTGGTCGAGTACTCCGGGTCGAGGATCTGCTCGACCGTGCCCCAGCCCTGAGACGGCCGCTGCTGGAAGAGGCCGACGGAGTCGCGGTCTCCGTAGCGGATGTTGCGCAGCTTCGACTCCTGGATCGCCGTGGCGAGGGCGATCGTCGCGGCTCGGGCGGGCAGGCCGCGGCGCAGGGCGATCGCCGTGATCGTCGCCGCGTTGCTCATCTGCTCGGGGTCGAAGTCGACCGAGGAGCCCGCGGCGGTGGCCTGGCACCGCGGCCCGAGGACACTCTCGAAGAGCGACCGGCCACCGAACCACGCACCCAGCCCGGCGACGAGGACGAAGGTGAGGACGAGCCCGCGCGCGACCCAGCGGCCGGGCCCGCGGCGCGGACGCTCCTCGGCCAGGGCGAAGCCGTTGCGGGAGCGGGGCATCAGTCGTTGGCGTGCAGGACGGAGTTGAGCACGATGCCGTGGCCGTCGCGCGGGCGCGCCTCGACGGTGCCGGTCACGGAGTTGCGGAGGAAGAGCAGCTTCGACTGGCCCGAGAGCTCGGCCGCCTTGGTGACGGTGCCGTCGGGGAGCGTGACCTTCGTGCCCGCGGTGACGTAGAGCCCCGCCTCGACGACGCAGTCGTCCCCGAGGGCGATCCCCAGCCCGGACTCCGCGCCGAGGAGGCAGCGCTCGCCGATGGCGACACGCTCGGTGCCACCGCCGGAGAGCGTGCCCATCGTCGAGGCACCGCCGCCGATGTCGGAGCCGTCGCCGACGACGACTCCCTGCGAGATCCGGCCCTCGACCATCGAGCTGCCGAGCGTGCCCGCGTTGAAGTTGACGAAGCCCTCGTGCATGACGGTCGTGCCGCTCGCGAGGTGGGCGCCGAGGCGGACCCGGTCGGCGTCGGCGATGCGCACGCCCGAGGGCACGACGTAGTCGGTCATCCTCGGGAACTTGTCGATGCCGAAGACCTGGACCGGGCCGCGGGACATGAGCGCGAGGCGCGTGGACTCGAAGCCCTCGACCGCGCAGGGCCCGTGGTTGGTCCACACGACGTTGGTGAGCGCACCGAAGAGCCCGTCGAGCGAGATCGAGTTGGGTGCGACGAGGCGGTGCGAGAGCAGGTGGAGGCGCAGCCAGGCGTCGGCGGTGTCCGCGGGGGCCGCGTCGAGGTCGACCTCGACGAGCCGGACCTCGCGGGTGACGCCGCGGTCCTCGTCGGCGACGGCGAGCGCGGAGAGCCCCTTCGGCTCCTCGGCGGCGGAGGCCTCGCCCAGCGAAGGGGCGGGGAACCAGGCGTCGAGGACGGTGTCGCCGTGGAGGGTGAGCAGGCCGTAGCCGTGTGCCGCGCGCGAAGTCATGCGCGCAAGACTAGATGCCCCACCTGCACGCCGAAGAGCCCCTCGGCCCGTGGCGGGCGAGTCCGCAGGTCGGGGCGGGGGAGAGTGCGGGTCGGAGCGGCTCGACCCACCCCGCGGGGCGCGAGCACGGCCGTGGATAGGGTCGTGCCCATGCCGCTGGACCTCACTGCCGACGTCGTCACCCTCACCGCTGCGCTCTGTGACATCGAGTCGGTGAGCAGGGCCGAGGCCGCCATCGCCGATGCGATCGAGGAGGCCCTCACCCCGCTGGGCCACCTGACCGTGACGCGCATCGGCAACACCGTCGTCGCGCGCACCGAGCAGGGACACGACGAGCGCGTGGTCCTCGCCGGCCACATCGACACGGTGCCGCTCACCGACCCGCCGAACCTGCCGACCCGCCGCCTGCCGGGAGGGGACGGCGAGGGGGAGGTGCTCTGGGGCCGGGGCACCGTCGACATGAAGGGTGGTGTCGCCGTCCAGCTGCGGCTCGCCGCGACGGTGCCCGCCCCCACCCGCGACGTCACCTTCGTCTTCTACGAGGGCGAGGAGATCGAGAGCGAGTTCAACGGCCTGCTCCACGTGGAGCAGCAGCGGCCCGACCTCATCGAGGACGCCGACTTCGCCGTCCTGCTCGAGCCGACGGGTGCGATCGTCGAGGGCGGGTGCAAGGGCACCCTGCGCATCGACATCACGACCAAGGGCGCCGCTGCGCACTCGGCCCGGCCGTGGAACGGGCACAACGCCATCCACGACGCGGCCGACGTCCTCAGCCGGCTCACGGCATACGAGCCGAGGACGGTGACCGTCGACGGACTGGAGTACCGCGAGGCGCTCAACGCCGTGAGCATCACCGGCGGCATCGCCGGCAACGTCATCCCCGACCGGTGCACCGTGTCGGTCAACTACCGCTACGCGCCCGACCTCACCGAGGAGGACGCCGTCGCGCACATGCACGAGGTCTTCGACGGGCTCACGTTCGCGGTGACCGACAACGCCGGTGGGGCGCGCCCGGGGCTCGACCTGCCGGCAGCCAGGGCCTTCGTCGACGCCCTCGGGGTCAACGTCATCGCCAAGCAGGGGTGGACGGACGTCGCGCGCTTCCAGGCGATGGGGGTGCCCGCCGTGAACTTCGGCCCCGGCGACCCCAACCTCGCGCACCACGACGAGGAACACTGCCCAGTCGACCAGCTCGTGGCGTCGGAGGCCGCGATGCTCAGGTGGCTCGCCTAGGTTGGTCCCGTGAGCGACGCGACCGACGCACAGGAGCCCTGGGACGCCACGCAGGACTACGTCAAGGGACCGGTCGTCATGCGACGGTCCAAGGTCCCGCACGAGACGACCGACCAGAGGCTGCTCGACAGCCGTGGCTCGGCCGACTGGGTCCACACGGACCCGTGGCGCGTCATGAGGATCCAGTCCGAGTTCGTCGAGGGGTTCGGCGCGCTCGCCGAGCTCGGGCCCGCGGTGAGCGTCTTCGGCTCGGCGCGCACCCAGCCGCACGACCCGGTCTACGCCCTCGGTGAGCGTCTCGGCGCCGGGCTCGTCGCCGCCGGCTACGCCGTCATCACGGGCGGTGGACCGGGTGCGATGGAGGCCGCCAACAAGGGGGCGTGCGAGGCCGGCGGCACCTCGGTCGGACTCGGCATCGAGCTGCCCTTCGAGACCGGTCTCAACGAGTACGTCGACCTCGGCGTGAACTTCCGCTACTTCTTCGCGCGCAAGACGATGTTCGTCAAGTACGCCCAAGGGTTCGTCGTGCTGCCCGGCGGCTTCGGAACCCTCGATGAGGTCTTCGAGGCGATCACGCTCGTGCAGACGCAGAAGGTGACGTCGTTCCCGATCGTCCTGCTGGGTTCGGGCTACTGGCAGGGCCTGATCGACTGGCTGCGCGGCTCGGCGCTCACCGCAGGCACCATCAACGCCGAGGACCTCGACCTCGTCTCGGTCACCGACGACGTCGACGAGGCCATCTCGGTCATCGTCGAGTCGGACCGCGCGCTGGCCCGTGACGAGCCCGAGGGCACAGGCACCCACGCCGAGTGAGCGGTGCGGGTCGCCCGCCGGCCCGCCCTCCCGCCTAGGATCGGCGACGTGGAATGGGTCGTTCTGGCACTGCTCGCCGCCGCCGTCGTCGCGGGGACGGTGCTCGTCGCCACGGGCAGGCTCGAGCCGGACCCCCTCAGCGAGCCGACGAGCACGCGCCCCCCGCTCGCGCTCCCGGACGAGCCGGGTAGCGAGGACGTCGACCGGCTCCGGCTCGGCACAGCGGTCTACGGCTACGCGGTCGACGACGTGGACGCGGCCCTCGAGGCGCGGCGCACCCGACTCGCAGAGCAGGAGCGCGAGTTCGCCGAGCGGGAGCGTGAGCTCGCCGAGCAGAAGCGCAAGGAGAGGGTCGGCCGTGTTCACCCTGACGCGTGAGAGCGACCTGCCCGCGGACGAGCTGTGGGCGCGCGTCGCGGCCCTCGCCGACCACGCGGACACCGTGCCGCTGACGACGACCCTCGCGGACCCCGGTGACCCCGCGCTGGGCTGGCGCTTCACCGTGCGCACCGCCCTCGGGCCGCTCCGCTTCGACGACCCGATGGTCGTCGAGGCCTGGCAAGCGCCGCGGCGTTGGCGGATCCGCAAGACGGGCACCCTCAAGGGGTGGGCCGAGGCGGTCGTGAGCCCGTATGCCGGTGGTTCCCGTCTCACGTGGACCGAGGAGCTCTGGTTCGACGGTGTCCCCGGGCTGCGGGCGGTGACGCGTCCGTTGGGCGACATCTTCGGCCGGGTGATCTTCGGGCGGGTCGTGGACCGGCTCGTCGCGAACCACGCCGTCGGCGGCGAGCCGTGATCTGGGCGCTGCTGCTGAGCCTTCCCGTCCTCGCCTGTGCGGCAGTGCTCGCCGCGCTGCTCGCCCGACGGGACGCGCCCGGCCGCGCGCCCGGCGGGGAGACCCTCCGCTTCCAGCTCGTCGGCTACCCGGCCCAGAGGGTGGACGAGGCCTTGGCGCGGCTCGACGCCCAGATCGCCGCCAACGACCTGCGGCTGCGGGGAGGGCCCGAGGAGGGCGCGCCGGCCGAGTCCGGCGACGAGACGGCATACGAGGCCGTGGCGGCGTCCGAGGAGACGGCGAGCCCCACGACGACTGTTGCGGACGCAGCGGGTGCGGCGGACCGCACCCGGCGCATCGACTGGGGGACGGCCGACCTCGTCGTCGTCGCTGCCTACGTCGGCACGGCACTGCACGTCCTTTCCAACCTCGTCGGCAAGGTCTCGACGGGCTACCTCTCGCAGGGTGTCCAGGACCACCAGGCGTTCGAGTGGTACTTCGGGGCGTCGGCCCACAACGTCGCGACCTTCTCGAACCCGCTCTTCAGCGACCGCCAGAACTTCCCCGACGGCGTCAACCTCATGGCCAACGCTGCCGTCACCGGTCTCGGGGTGCCCTTCGCGCCAATCACCCTGGTCCTCGGCGCGCACGTGACCTTCTTCGTCGTCGAGCTGCTCGGTCTCGCCGGCACCGCTGCCGCCTGGTACTGGTTCCTGCGCCGCCGCGGTCTCGTCCGTCCCGCCGCCGCCGTCGGCGGCTGGGTCACCGGCTTCGCCCCGGCGATGGTCTCGCACGCCAACGGCCACCCGAACTTCGTCTCGCTCTTCCTCCTCCCCGTCATCCTCGACCGGGTCCTGCGGCTCGCGGAGCGGGACCGCAGGGTTCGCGACGGTGTGGTCCTGGGCCTCCTCGTCACGTGGCAGATCTTCATCGGCGAGGAGCCGCTGCTCCTCATGGCCATCGGCGTGCTCGTCGTCGGGCTCGTCCTGCTCGCGCACCGACGTCTCGACGTCGCGCGCATGGCGCCGGGCGTGGCCATCGGGGCGGCCGTCTCGCTCGTCCTCGTGGCGGTCCCGCTGTGGTGGCAGTTCGCCGGACGGCAGAGCTACACCTCGATCTACCACCCGCCCGGCGGCAACGACCTCGCCGCGCTCTGGGGGCGGGCCACCCGCACCATCGGCACGGACCCGTGGGCCTCGGCGGCGCTGTCGATGAACCGCACCGAGGAGAACGCGTTCTTCGGCATCCCCCTGTGGCTCCTGGCCGGGGTCATCGTCGTCGTCCTCGCGCGGCGGCCAGTCGTGCAGGCACTCGGCGTCCTCGCCGTGGTCGCCTGCTGGCTCTCGCTGGGGGAGGAGGTGGTCCTGCGTGGCCAGCCGACCGGCATACCGGCCCTGTGGTCGCTCTTCGACGGGCTGCCCGTCCTCGAGAACGTCCTGCCCACCCGCTTCGCGATGATCGCCATCCCGGCGCTCGCGGGACTGCTCGCCATCGGGATCGACGCCGCCTTCCGGTCCTCGCTGCTGCGCGGGAGCGGCGCCGACGAGGGCGACGAGACCGCTCGCGACGGGACGCGCGCCCGGCGCGAGCAGGCTGTCGGGTGGGCCGCCGTCGCGGTCTCCGCGATGGCGCTCCTCCCGATCCTGCCGACGCCACTCGTCGTCGACCCGAGGCCGGCCGTACCCACGTTCTTCACCGGTGACGCCTGGCGTGACTGGAGCCACGGCGGGTCGATCCTCGCGGTGCCGCCGACCGACATCGTCGACGCGCGCGCCTTCGACTGGCAGCTCGCCGCCGACACGCTCGCGTTCCCGATCGTCGAGGGCTACTTCGTCGGTCCCAACGGGCAGCCGGACCGTGGCGGGCAGTACGGCGCGACGCGGCGGCCGTTCTCGCTGTGGCTCTACGACGTCAACGCCGCCAACACGCTGACCGTCGCCAACGACGCGCAGCGGCAGCAGTTCGAGGCTGACCTCGTCGCCTGGCGCACCGACACCGTGGTCCTGCCGATGCGTGAGCAGACCGCCGCCCTGCGCGACTCGCTCGTCACCGTCCTCGGCGAGCCGCAACAGGTCGAGGACGTCTACGTCTGGGACGTCCGGGGCCTGCGGTCGTGACCGCGACCGAGGAGCGTGCGGCCGGGAGCGCCCGGCCTTCGAGGTCCGTGCTCACCGTCGCCGGACGCCGCCACCTCGGCTCGCTCGCGCTGGCGCACCCGGTCCGTGCCGTGCTCCTCGTCTACGCCGCCTCCCGCGGCGTCGCACTGGGCGCGATGTGGGTGGCCGCGACGTGGTTCCAGAACCCTGCGGGCGTCGGCCACCTCGACCCGGGCGTCGGCGACCTCATCTCGCTGTGGGACGCCGAGTGGTACGAGAGCATCGCGACCGAGGGCTATCCCGTGCCCCTCCCCGCCGACCCCGACACCGGCAAGCTCACCTACAGCGCGTGGGCGTTCTATCCGCTGTTCCCCCTCCTCGTGAGGGGGCTCATGGCCCTCGGCCTGCCGTTCACGCCCGCCGCCGTCGGGCTCAACCTCGTCCTCGGCGGACTCGGCACCGTCCTCATCTGGGCCGTCCTCCGCCACGGGCTCCACGCCCAGCCGCAGCCGGGTCGTGAGCGGCTCGCGCTCGTCGCCGCCGCACTGTGGTGCTTCTACCCGGCGACCGGCGTCATGCTCAAGCCCTACACCGAGCCCCTTGCCGTCGTCCTCGTGGCCGCCTCGCTGCTCTACCTCATGAGACGCCGGTATGCCGTCGTCGCCCTCCTCGCGGTGCCGCTCGGGTTCACCCGCGGGGTCGCACCAGCCATCGGCTGCGCCGCCCTCGTCCACCTCCTCGTGCGCATTCGCGAGGAACGTGCCGCCGGGGTGAGCCCCCTGCGCGGGGCCCGGACGTCGGCCGCCGTCATGCTCGTCGTCACCGGTCTGTCCGGAATCGCGTGGCCCGTCGTGGCAGGTGTCGTCAGTGGCATCCCGACCGCGTTCTTCGACGTCCAGGAGGCGTGGGGCCAGAAGCCTGCGACGGGCCCGTTCATCCTCTGGCTCCAGTGGGCGTGGGACGGGCGCGGGCTCGCCGGCGTGGCCGTCCTCCTCGCGCTCGCGGGCACCTACGTCGCGCTCATCCTCGGGCGGCACGGTCGGTGGCTCCCGGTCGAGGCCCGGGCGTGGGCGGTGGCCTACCCGCTGTACCTCTTCGCCGTCGTGCGCCCGATCACGAGCATGTGGAGGTTCCTCCTGCTCGACTTCCCGATCGCCGCGCTCCTCGCGAGCGTCGCAATGCGGACCTCGACGGGGGAGCGGATCGTCACGCACTGGCGGCGCAGGGTGGCGGTGCTGCTCGTCCCGGTGGTGCTCGGACTCGTGTGGTGGACCTGCGTCCTGCTCACCTACAGCCCGTGGGGGTCGAGGCCGCCCTAGTCCGTGCGGGGACCCCGATTTCGTCACGCCTGCGCGAACGGGGATAATGGAGAAGAGACCGGTGTGCGAACACCGGGACGCGAACACGTGACGCACGACCGTGCGCTGCGCCAACGAAGGGAACACCCATGGCGGCAATGAAGCCCAGGACGGGCGACGGCCCTCTCGAGGTCACCAAGGAGGGTCGCGGCATCGTGCTCCGCATGCCCCTGGAGGGTGGTGGCCGGCTCGTCGTCGAGATGACCCCGGACGAGGTTCGTGCGCTGGGTCAGGCGATCGACGACTGCGAGGCGCTGAAGAAGTGACCGTCCGCTGTTGACGTGACGAGAGGGCCCCCACCGCCGTGGTGGGGGCCCTCTCGCCGTCGGTAGGGTCGCCCCGTGCCTGCCGAAGACCTCCTCGCCCCGTCCGTCGCCACCTGGTCCGCGAGCGACGGACCACTCGTCGACGTCCTCGCCGACCGCGACCCGGCCGACCTCGCGCTCGTCGTGGGGCTGCTGGCCGGCGACGAGCCGTGGGACAGGCGCACCCGCGAGGCGCTCGAGACCGCGGGCTTCGCACCCGCCGAGCTCCTCGAGACGCACGAGCCGTCGAGCGACACCGGCACCTCCACGACCATCCGTATGCCGCGCGGCGAGCAGGCCGCCCGCGTCCTCGTCCTCGTGGGGCTGGGTACGGGCGCGCCCGCCGACCTCCGCGCCGCCGGAGCCGCGGCAGGGCGCGCGGTCCGCGGCC
>NZ_AVPI01000013.1 GCF_000768675.1 Knoellia flava TL1
CCACCGGCGCCGGCGGACCCGGGGGTTTCGGCGCCACCCCGCCGGTCCCGCCAGCGGTGGCGACTCCCCCGGTCTCGTCGACGCCCCCGCCGCGTCCGGCGTGGGCGACCGGGGCACCCGCGGGTCCTCCAGCGACGCCGAGCGGTGCACCCGCGGTCCCCTCGACACAGCTGACGGTTCCCGCTGCGACGCCTGCGGCCGGCTCCGCAGACGGGTCGCCACCGACGCCTGCCGCATCGTCGACGCCGGCACCATCGACGTCGGCACCCGCGACACCCGCCGCAACCGGCCCGACCTTCCCGACCGCCTCGCGCGACTTCCGCTCGATCCGCGACCTCGAGCCGGCACCGGTCGTCGAGACGCCGATCTTCCGCCAGCTCAGCTCGAGCTGGCTCTCCGAGGACGGGGCCGACGACCTCCCCTGGGCATCGGACGAGATCGACGAGGGCTGGCGGGCGGCCGAGCGCGCCACGTCTGCCGAGACGGCCGGCACGTCGGCGAACGGCCTTCCGGTGCGGCGCCCGGGGTCCACGCTCGTCCCCGGTCAGGCCGGCGTCGGCGAGGGTGCGACGATCGCCCGCGACCCCGAGGCCATCCGACGCCACCTCAACCGCCACCGCGCCGGCGTGCAGCGGGGTCGCCGTGAGTCCACCACCACGGGTGAGCCGCGCTTCGGCGGCGCCACCCTGCTCGATGAGGAGAACCGCTGACCATGACCGACACCACCTCTGGTCGTCGCAACCTCGACTGGGTCGTCTCGCGCTTCGTCGACGACGTCGCCGGTGCCACGCACGCCATCCTCGTCTCGGCCGACGGACTGCTCGTCGCGGGCAGCGCGCGACTGCCGGCCGACCGCGCCGAGCAGATGGCCGCGGTCTCGTCCGGGCTCGCGAGCCTCGCGACGGGCGCCGCCCAGCTCTTCGACGGTGGCATGGTCCTCCAGACCGTCATCGAGATGGAGCAGGGCTACCTCCTCCTCATGAGCGTCGGCAACGGCTCGCACCTCGCCGTCCTCACCTCGGGCAACGCCGACATCGGCCAGGTCGGCTACGAGATGGCACTCCTCGTCCAGCGTGTCGGCCCGATGATCGAGGCCGAGGCCCGGGGCATCCGCACCCACTGAAGGCACCGAGGATCCCGCCGATGACCCCGCACCACGACGACGACGAGCACGTTCACACCGCTCGCATCGTCCGCCCCTACGCCCTCACGGCGGGGCGCACGCGTGCCTCCATCGACCTCCCGGTGGAGGCGATCATCGAGCAGCAGCCACGGGCCACCGAGCGCGAGTGGTCCGAGCACGACCAGGTCGGCCAGATCGTCTCCGCGTGCGCCGGGCGCACCTCCGTCGCGGAGATCTCGGCGGCCGTCCACCTTCCCCTCGGCGTCGTCCGGGTGCTCCTCGGAGACCTCGTCGAGCAGGGCTACCTCAAGGTCGCAGCGACGACCCTCACCGACACCTCGAGCACCGACGTCCGTCAGGACCTCATCGAAAGGACCCTCCGTGGACTTCGGGCCATCTAGCCCTCCGCCCGGCGCGGCGTCGACCAAGATCGTCGTCGCCGGCGGTTTCGGCGTCGGCAAGACCACCCTCGTCGGTGCCGTCTCCGAGATCGTGCCGCTGCGCACCGAGGCGCTCGTCACCAACGAGTCCAGCGGCGTCGACGACCTCGCCGCGACCCCCATGAAGTCGACGACGACGGTCGCGATGGACTTCGGCCGCATCACCCTCGGTGACGACCTCGTCCTCTACCTCTTCGGCACCCCGGGCCAGCGCCGGTTCTGGTTCATGTGGGACGACCTCGTGCGCGGTGCGATCGGCGCCGTCGTCATCGTCGACACCGAGCGCCTGGACGAGGCCTTCGCGGCGATCGACTACTTCGAGGCCAAGGGCCTGCCCTTCATCGTCGCCGTCAACGAGTTCGACGGGGCTCGCCGGTTCCCGGTCGAGGAGGTCCGGGAGGCCCTCGCACTGCCGGCCGACACACCCGTCATGACGATCGACGCACGCGACCGCGGTTCCGCGAAGGCGGCCCTCATCCGGGTGACCGAGTACGCACTCGAGCGCATCACCGGGATGCGCACGTCCGTCCCGCAGTACTGAGCCGACCCGGCGAGGGGCCCACGCGCTCGCGCGCCGGGCGAACCGCCGACCGACAGGTCAGCGACGAGCGATCGAGAACACCGCGCGGTCGTCGGCCTCGCCCGAACGCGCCTGTGAGACAACGGCATCCACGACGGATCCGCGTCGATACATGGCTTCGGACGCGGCGCCGAGCATGCGGTCGGTGCCCTCGGTGAGGTCGTGGCGACGGGACTCGATGATCCCGTCGGAGTAGAGCATGAGCGCATCACCCATCGCCAGGGTCCCGCTGCTCCGCGGGAAGCTCACACCCTGCATGATGCCGAGCACCGGGCCGCGCCCGGACTCGAGCACCTGCCACGTGCCGGTGCCGTTGGAGTAGCGGACGGGCGCCGGGTGGCCGGCGTTGCCGATGGTGTAGTCGCCCGTGTCGAGGTTGATGTCGAGGTGGACCGCCGTCGCGAACCCCTCCTCCCAGCCCTGACGCACGAGGTAGCTGTTGGCGGCGTTGAGGAAGGCGCTCGGGGCGAGTGAGCCGAGCAGGGCGCCCAGCGCGCCCGAGAGGAGCAGGGAGCGGGTGCCCGCCTCTCGGCCCTTGCCGCTCACGTCGACGAGGGCCACCTCGAGGTGGCGTCCGCCGTGGGTGGCCTCGACGACCATGAAGTCGCCGGAGAAACCCTCGCCGTGGGCCGAGAGGACGGCCGACTCGGCGGTCCAGCCCAGCGGGAGAGCGGGGATGCGGGCCGCGCGGGCCAAGCGGTCGCGCAGCTCGACGAGGAGGTCCTCGCCGTGGAACCCGACCGACCCGACGCGCACCCGCGACGCCGAGACGACGAGCATCATGAGCATGAGCAGCGAGTAGGCGGTGAGCATGACGGCCTTGGTCGAAGCCGACAGCGAGAGCCTGGGGACGACGAGGCTGAGCCCGATCGCGACGAAGACGAAGAGCGCAACGAGGTGCCGGTTGGGCAGGTAGAGGCCGGCCACGAGGATGAGCGGCGCGATCGTCACCGGCGGGAACCGGCCCGGGTAGACGAACATGAGGCTCACGAGCGCCGCCGCGACGGCGAACAGGAGAGCGAAGACCACCCAGTCCCGCCGGGGACCCGTGAGGACGTAGGAGTAGAAGCGCCGTGCGACCGTGATCGGTCTCCTGCGCGCGAGGACGGTGACGTCCGTAGCCACCAGTCATTCTCCTGTCGTGGGTCCTGCTTGCCTCACACTAACCGAGCGGCATCCCGCGGCATACCCCCTTTGGGGTAAGAGGTCGGGGGATGCCGCACGTGAGGCGCGTCACGTCACGGCAGGTCGGGCAGCGTGCCGTCCTTCTCGTACGCGGTGACCATGTCGATCCGACGCTGGTGGCGCTCCTCGCCCGAGAAACGCGTCTCGAGGAAGGTCCGCACCATCGAGCGGGCCTCGAGGGCGGTGTTCATCCGGCCACCGATCGAGATGACGCGCGCGTCGTTGTGCTCCCGCGCGAGCTGGGCCAGCTCGTCGTTGTAGCAGAGCGCGGCACGCACGCCGGCCACCTTGTTGGCCGCCATCTGCTCGCCGTTGCCGGACCCGCCCAGGACGATGCCGAGCGACTCGGGGTCCTCGGAGACGGCCTTGGCTGCGCGCAGGACGAAAACCGGGTAGTCGTCGACCGGGTCGAGCTCGAACGGGCCGTGGTCGACCACGTCGTGGCCCTCGGCCTCGAGGAAGGTGATGAGGTCCTTCTGGAGGTCGTATGCCGCGTGGTCGCCGCCGATGTGAACGCGCATGTCGTCGGGTGCTCCTGTGTCGAACGTCGTCGGTCGAGGTGGGTGGTCAGTCGAACTGTGGGCCGGCGGTGCGGCTGCGCTTGATCTCGAAGAAGCCGGGGGTGGCCGCGACGGCCACGCAGCCGTCCCACAGACGACCCGCGTCCTCGCCCTTGGGAGCCGGCGTGACGACCGGCCCGAAGAAGGCGGTGCCCTCGACGGCGACGACCGGCGTGCCCACGTCGTCGCCGACGAGGTCGAGCGCCTTCTGGGTCGAGGCGCGCATCTGCTCGTCGTACTCGTCGGTGTGCGCGAAGCGGGCGAGGTCCGCCGGCAGTCCGACCTCCTCGAGCCCGGCCTTGATGGCCTCGTCGTAGTCCTCGGTGCCCCCGGGGTGGATCGCCGTGCCGATGGCGTCGTAGAGCGGCTTGACGACGTCCTGGCCGTGCAGCTCGCGCGCGGCCGTGACGACGCGCGCCGGGCCCCAGCCGCGGTCCATGAGCGCGCGGTACTCCTCGGGGAGGTCGCGCCCCTCGTTGAGGACGGCGAGGCTGAACGGGTGCCAGGTGACGTCGACGGGGCGGATCTGCTCGACCTCGCCCATCCAGCGCGACGTCATCCATGCCCACGGGCACAGGGGGTCGAACCAGAAGTCGGCGGTGTTGCGCTGCGCGTCGCTCATGGCCTCATCGTGCCACCCACCCGGGCCACCGGTGACGCCGAGGTCGCGTGCGAGGATGACGGGACCGAGAACACCCTCCCTCACGCCCCCTGCAGATCCAGGAGAGTCCCCCGTGCCCGGCAAGAACCTCACCCGCGTCGAGGCCGAGGAGCGCGCAGCGCTCGTGTCGGTCGAGGCGTATGCCGTCGAGCTCGACCTCACGACGTCCGAGACGACCTTCGCGACGACGAGCACCATCACGTTCTCCGCCACCGAGGGGGCCTCGACCTTCGTCGACTTCCTCGGCGCGTCCGTCGAGAAGGTGACGCTCAACGGTGAGGTGGTCGAGACGGCATACGACGGGAACCGGGTGGCGATCGAGGGGCTCGCGGCGAGCAACGAGCTGCGCATCGAGGCGACCGGCCGCTACATGAACACCGGCGAGGGCCTGCACCGCTTCGTCGACCCGGTCGACGGCGAGGTCTACCTCTACAGCCAGTTCGAGGTGCCCGACAGCCGCCGCATGTACCCCGTCTTCGAGCAGCCCGACCTCAAGGCGCGGTTCTCGTTCACGGTGACGGCGCCGAGCCACTGGCAGGTGCTCTCCAACTCCCCCACGCCCGAGCCGCAGGCCACCGACCGCGACGGCGTGGCGACGTGGGTCTTCGCCCCGACCCAGCCGATCTCGAGCTACATCACCGCGCTCGTCGCCGGCCCCTACGACGTCGTGCGCGACACCCTGACGAGCCGCAAGGGCGAGATCCCCCTCGGCATCTTCTGCCGGAAGTCGCTCACGCAGTTCCTCGACGCGGACAACCTCTTCGACCTCACCAAGAAGGGCTTCGCGTTCTTCGAGGAGGAGTTCGACCAGCCCTACCCGTTCGAGAAGTACGACCAGATCTTCACGCCCGAGTACAACATGGGCGCCATGGAGAACGCCGGCTGCGTGACGTTCAACGAGATGTACGTCTTCCGCTCCAAGGTCACCGACGCGATCGTCGAGCGCCGCGCCCTCACCGTGCTCCACGAGCTCGCGCACATGTGGTTCGGCAACCTCGTGACGATGAAGTGGTGGAACGACCTCTGGCTCAACGAGTCCTTCGCCGAGTGGGCCTCGACGACCTGCCAGGCCGAGGCGACCCAGTGGACCGAGGCGTGGACGACCTTCGGCACGCACGAGAAGGACTGGGCCTACCGCCAGGACCAGCTCAGCTCGACCCACCCCATCGTCGCCCCGATCCGCGACCTCCAGGACGTCGAGGTCAACTTCGACGGCATCACCTACGCCAAGGGCGCCTCCGTCCTCAAGCAGCTCGTCGCCTACGTCGGCCGTGAGCCGTTCCGCGACGGCCTGCGCGCCTACTTCGCCAAGCACCAGTGGGGCAACACGACGCTCGACGACCTCCTCGACGAGCTCGAAGCGACGTCCGGTCGCGACCTGCGCACGTGGAGCAAGGCGTGGCTCGAGACCGCTGGTGTCAACACGCTGCGCCCGGTCATCGAGGTCGATGACCGCGGCCGCATCTCGAGCGCCGTCATCGAGCAGACCTTCGCTCCCGGCTTCGAGACGGTCCGCCCGCACCGCCTCGCGATCGGCCTGTATGCCGTCGAGCTGGGTGACACGTCCCCTCGCCTCGTGCGCACCCACCGTCTCGAGGTGGACCTCACCGCTGAGCGCACCGAGGTCCGCGAGCTCGTCGGCCGTTCGCAGCCCGACCTCGTCCTCCTCAACGACGACGACCTCACCTACGCCAAGCTGCGCCTCGACGAGCGCTCCCTCTCCACCGCGATCGAGTACGTCCGCGGCTTCGAGAGCTCGCTGCCGAAGTCGCTCGTCCTCGCCTCCGCGTGGGACATGACGCGCGACGCCGAGATGAGCGCCCGCACCTTCGCCGAGCTCGTCCTCGAGGTGCTGCCCGGCGAGTCGGACTCGACGCTGCTGCGCACCCTCTTCGCTCAGCTCGCCACCGCGGTCAACCTCTACACCGCACCGGAGTACCGCGACGAGACGCGTCGCGCGACCCTGGCGCGCCTCTGGGAGATCGCCCGCTCCGCCGAGCCGGGCAGCGACGCGCAGCTCCAGCTCGTCACGGCGGCGGCCGGCATGACGACGACGGGTGACGACACGGCATACCTGCGGGGTCTGCTCGAGGGCACCGAGGTGCTCGAGGGCCTCGCCCTCGACACCGACATGCGCTGGACCCTCCTCACCGGTCTCGCGGGGGCGAACGCCCTGCGCGACGGCGAGGTCGAGGCCGAGCTGGACCGCGATCCCACGGCCACCGGCCAGGAGCGCGCCGCCCGCGCCCGGGCGTCGGTGCCGACGGTCGAGGCCAAGGAGGCCGCGTGGAAGGCCGCCGTCACCGAGGACGGGCTGTCGAACTCGATCGTCGACGCCTACGGCCTCGGCTTCGGGCGCCTCGGCGACGTGCGGGCACTCGAGCCGTTCGTCGCGCGCTACCACGAGGTGCTCGGCACCGTGCAGGACAAGGGCTCGATGGCCCTCATCGAGTCGATCGTCGCCGGGTTCTACCCGCGTGGCCTCGCGACCGCGGAGCTGCGCGACGCCACCCAGTCGTGGCTCGACGCGAACGAGGACGCGCCGGACGCGCTGCGCCGCCTCGTCGCCGAGAACCGCGACCCGATCACCCGCGCCCTCACCGCCCAGGAGCGTGACGCACAGGGATGACCGATCTCGACCTCAGGACGACCTTGCTGACCGCTGAGCGGGTGCAGGACTGGCTGCTCACCGACGGCCTGCGGATCCTGCTGACGATCGTCCTCGCGCTCGTCGTCCGCTGGCTGCTGCACCGGCTCATCGCCCGCGTCGTGCGGACGATGACCGACCGCACGAGCACGCGCCACGACGACACCGACGCGTCGCGCGCGGGGCGGATCTGGGCCCAGGCCACCGGCCAGGCCCGGGCGCGCCACCAACAGCGCATGGCGACGCTCGGGTCGCTGCTGCGCAGCGTCGTGACCTTCGTCGTCGGCCTCATCGCCACGCTCACGGTCATGGACCTCGTCGGCATCCCGCTCGGCCCGTTGCTCGCCTCGGCGGGTGTCGGCGGTGTCGCGCTCGGCTTCGGCGCCCAGAGCCTCGTCAAGGACTTCCTGTCCGGGATCTTCATGATCCTCGAGGACCAGTACGGCGTCGGCGACGTCGTCGACACCGGCGAGGCCATCGGCACGGTCGAGGAGGTCTCCCTGCGCGTCACCCGGCTGCGCGACGCCGACGGCGTCACCTGGTACGTCCGCAACGGCGAGGTCCTGCGCATCGGCAACCTCAGCCAGCACCGTGCGACGGCGATCGTCGACGTGCCCATCGCCTACGACGAGGACGTCGCGCGGGTCACCGAGGTGCTGCGCGAGGCGGGCGAGCGAATGCTCGCCGACCCGTCGTGGGAGGGCAGGCTCCTCGACGCGCCGACCGTCGCCGGCGTCGAGTCGATCACTGGCCCGACGATGACGATCCGCGTCCTCGCCGAGACCTCGCCGGGCGCCAAGGTCGAGGTGCAGCGCGAGCTGCGGCAGCGGCTCAAGTCGGCGCTCGACGGCGCCGGGGTCAAGGCGCCGCCGGTCGGGCCGTTCGGCTACGGCGGGTTCGGCGGCGCGACGGGAGGCACGAAGTGAGCTTCTACGACGAGGTCGGGGGCGCGGCGACGTTCGAGAAGCTCGTCCACGAGTTCTATATCGGGGTGGCGGCCGACGACGCGCTGCGGGCGCTCTACCCCGAGGAGGACCTCGGCCCGGCCGAGCGCCGCCTCCGCATGTTCCTCGAGCAGTACTTCGGCGGACCCAACGCCTACAGCCAGGAGAGGGGCCACCCGCGGCTGCGCATGCGGCACGCGCCCTTCCCCGTGACGCTCGACATGCGCGACCGGTGGATGCGCCACATGCTCGCGGCGATGGACACCCTCGACCTCGACGAGGCCCACGCCGAGGCCATGCGCGACTACTTCATGCGCGCCGCGCACATGCTCGTCAACACCGACGAGACCGCCGGCCCCGCTCCCGAGGGCCGCACGACGCTCTGAGTCGCGGTAGGACTGGGGTGTGAGCACCCCGGACCTCGTCGACCACGCCCACGCGCTGCTGGATCAGAACCGCTACGTCACGCTCGGCTCGGTCGGGGAGGACGGGCGGCCGTGGACCTCGCCGGTCTACTTCGCCGCCGTGGGGCTGGCCGACCTCTGGTGGGTGTCGAGCGAGTCGTCGCGCCACTCGGTCAACCTCGCGGCACGACCCGACGTCAGCCTCGTCGTCTTCGACTCGACCGTCCCGGCCTACCACGGGCGTGCCCTGTTTGCCGTGGGGCGGGCTTCCGTGGTCGCCGGGGCCGAGCTGGCGCGGGGGCTCGCGGCCTACCCCGGGCCGGAGTCACGAGGCGGCAGCGCGATCACGGTCGAGGACGTGACGGGCGACTCCCCGTGGCGGCTCTGGCACGTCCGGGCCGACGAGGTGTGGGTGCTCTGCCCGCGCGAGCCGCGACAGCCCTGCCCCCTGCACGGACGCACCGACGACCACCGCGAGCGGGTCCACCCCCTCCCCTGACGCTTGCGTCCGCCACTGTGGTTGCTCTGCCGTCACCTCGCCGGACGTTGTCGTATGCCGTCGGGCCCGGATCCGTTGCGTCCGCAGCTGTGGTGGCCCTGCCGTCACCTTGCCGGACGCAAGCGGGTCGAAATGGCGAGGGCCTCGAGTTGGTGGGGCGGACGGCATACGCAACGATGGGTTGTGTGACCCAGACGACACCTGACGCCACGTCCACCGAGCTCCTGCACGCCGCCGACCCCGCCGATGCGCCCTGGTGGCGCGACGCGGTGATCTACCAGATCTACCCGCGATCGTGGGCGGACTCCGACGGCGACGGCATCGGTGACCTGCCCGGCATCACGGCGCGGCTGCCCTACCTGCGCGACCTCGGCGTCGACGCGATCTGGCTGTCGCCGTTCTACGTCTCGCCGATGAACGACGCGGGCTACGACGTCGCCGACTACCGCGACATCGACCCCGTCTTCGGCTCGCTCTCCGACGCCGACCTCCTCATCTCGACCGCGCACGGCCTCGGGCTCAAGGTCCTCGTCGACCTCGTCCCCAACCACTCGTCGAGCGAGCACGAGTGGTTCAAGGCGGCGCTGGCCGCCGGTCCGGGCAGCCCGGAGCGGGCGCGCTACATCTTCCGCGAGGGCAAGGGCCCAGGTGGCGAGGAGCCGCCGAACAACTGGCCGTCCGTCTTCGGCGGCGAGGGGTGGACGCGGGTCACCGAGGCCGACGGGACGCCCGGCGAGTGGTACCTCCATATCTTCGACACGACCCAGCCCGACTACGACTGGAACAACCCCGAGGTCGGTGACGAGTTCGCCTCGATCCTCGAGTTCTGGTGCGACCGCGGCGTCGACGGCTTCAGGGTCGATGTCGCCCACGGCCTCGTCAAGGAGGACGGCCTGCCCGACTGGCACGGCCCGATCCAGTTGCTCGACGCGAGCGACATGAGCGCCGAGGCCGCCCTGCCGCCCTCGCACGAGGAGTCCGCGCGGATCCACGAGACCGGCGCGGGGCCGCGCCCGCCGATGTGGGACCAGGACGGAGTGCACGACATCTACCGCCGCTGGCGCGCGGTCCTCGACGCGCAGCCCGCACCCGACCGCATCCTGTGTGCCGAGGCGTGGGTCAAGCCCGAGAGCCGGCTCGCGAAGTACGTGCGCAGCGACGAGATGCACCAGGCGTTCAACTTCGACTTCCTCGACACGCACTGGGCCGCCGGTCCGCTGCGCGAGTCGATCACGACGTCGTTCCGCGAGAACGACAACGTCGGCGCGCCGACGACGTGGGTGCTCTCGAACCACGACGTCGTCCGGCACGCCTCCCGCCTCGGGCTGGACCAGTCGCTCCCCCGCCCCAACGGCATCTCCGCCGACCGGGCACAGCCCGACGCCGAGCTCGGGCTGCGGCGCGCCCGGGCCGCGACGATGCTCATGCTCGGGCTGCCCGGCAGCTCCTACGTATACCAGGGCGAGGAGCTCGGGCTCCCGGAGTCGACCGACATGCCGCACGAGTTCCGTCAGGACCCGACCTTCCACCGCACCGAGGGCAAGGAGATCGGCCGCGACGGCTGCCGCGTGCCGATCCCGTGGGTGCGCGACGCGCCGAGCCTGGGTTTCGGTCCTTCGGACGCGACCTGGCTGCCGCAGCCGGACTCCTACGGCGCGTATGCCGTGGACCAGCAGGCGGGCGTCGAGGGCTCGACCCTCGAGCTCTACCGGTCGTTGCTGGCGACCCGTCGTGCCGACCGGATGGGCCTGGGGTCGGCGTCGTGGCACCCACTGTCGGGTGGTGACGTGGTGGCGGTCGTCAACGCGTCGGGTGACGGGGCTCGCCAGACCTTGGTGCTCGTCAACCTCGGTGCCGACGCCGTGGCGCTGCCCGAGGGCGCGACGGTGACGCACGCATCGGGCCCCCTTGCCGAGGACGGGATGGTGCCCACCGACGTCGCCGTGTGGGCGAGGCTCTGAGCCATGGCACGTGCGGGCGACTTCGCCTACTTCGAGCACGACGGTCCGATCGCGATGGCGCACCGGGGCGGGGCGGCATACGAGCCGAACGTCGGTCTCGAGAACACCGTCCGGGCGTTCCGTGAGGCCGTCTCGATGGGCTACCGCTACGTGGAGACGGACGTCCACGCCACGGCGGATGGGCGGTTGGTGGCCTTCCACGACACCCACCTCGACCGCGTGACGGATCTCGAGGGCGCGATCGTCGAGCTGCCGTATGCCGCGGTGCGCGAGGCTCGGATCAACGGTACCGACGCGGTGCCGCTGCTCACCGAGCTGCTCGAGGAGTTCCCGACGACGCGGCTCAACATCGACATCAAGGCCGACACGGCGCTCGCGCCGACCGTCGAGACCATCCGGGCGCACGACGCAGTGTCGCGGGTGTGCATCGGCTCGTTCAGCGAGCGTCGTGTGCGTGCGGCCCGTCGGGCGCTTGGTCCCGGTCTGGCGACCGCGGCCGGACAGGTGGGGACCGGGCTGCTGCGCTACGCCCCCGGGCTGCTGTCGCGGTGGCTGCACACGTCGGCGCCGGTGCTCCAGATCCCGGTCGCGCACCGGACCCGTGGACGCGAGCTGACTCTCGTGACACCGGGTCTCGTGCGGGCGGCCCACCGTCTCGGCAAGCAGGTGCACGTGTGGTTCCACCCGTGGAGCGACGAGGACGCCACCGAGATGCACCGGCTGTTCGACATGGGCGTCGACGGGATCGTCACGGACCACATCGACGTGCTGAGGGACGTGCTCGCCGAGCGCGGACACCCGCTGGTCCCGGCTGCCTGAGGGCTCGTGCGGCTCACGTAGCGTGGTGGCGTGAGCGCATCGGGAGAGGACGTGGCTGCGGGGTCGGTGGACGCGGTCACCGAGCCGGCCCGGGGTCCGGGGGTCTTCGGCCGCGAGTACCTCACCCTGACGCTCGCCGTCGTCGCGCTCATCACAGTGATCGCGTTCGAGGCCATGGCGGTGTCGACCGCGATGCCGGAGGTGGCCCGGGAGCTCGACGCCGTGAGGTCCTACGGCCTCGCCTTCTCGGTCATGCTCACGACACAGCTCCTCGGCATCGTCCTGGCGGGAGTCTGGTGCGACCGGTCGGGCGCCCTTCCGTCCCTGCTCACCGGCCAGGCCCTCTTCGCGCTGGGGTGCGGCATCTGCGGAGCGGCGGCGGACTTCCCGGTCTTCCTCGCCGGCCGAGCGGTGGCCGGGCTCGGTGCCGGACTGACCTTCGTCGCCGGCTTCGTCGTCATCGGCCGGATGTATCCCGAGTCCCTGCGACCCAAGGTCTTCAGCGTCCTCAGCGCGGCGTGGGTGCTCCCTTCGCTGCTCGGCCCCGTGCTCGCGGGATGGATCACGACGACGTGGTCGTGGCGCTGGGTCTTCTGGGTCGTCGTGGCACCCGTCGCCGGCGCGCTCGCCGTGCTCGTCGTGCGTAGGGGTGAGATCCGCGCGGCCGACGAGGGGGTCGAGGCGTCGAGCCGCGACCACAGCGAGCACGTCCGGGCGGCATGGCTGGGGCTGTCGATCGCGGTGGCTGCCGGCGCGATGCAGTGGGGGATGCACGACCTCGAGCTGTCGTGGTCGGTGCGCACCGTCGTCGGGCTGCTGGGACTCGTGGGCATCGCCGTGTGTGCTCCCCTGCTCCTGCCGGGCACGTTCGTGATGCGGCGCGGCCTGCCGTCGGTGATGTCCGGCAGGTTCCTCCTGCCGTGCGCGTTCTTCGGGACCGTGACCTACGTCCCGCTCATGCTCACCGGGGAGCGGGGACTGAGCCTGGCGCAGGCGGGGTCGCTGCTCGCCATCGGTTCGATCGGGTGGTCGATCGGCTCCTGGGTCCAGGGCCGCGACCGGTTCGTCGGTCGGCGCGACCGGTTGGTCGTGCTCGGTGGGGCGACGCTGGCCATCGGGCTGGCGGGTGTGGTGCTCGTGACGTGGGCGGGCTGGTGGCCGTGGTTCGTGGCTCTGCCGCTGGCCGTCGCGGGGTTGGGCATGGGGCTCGGCACGGCAAGCCTGTCTGTGCTCGCGTTGTCGCTCACCGCGCCGGCCGACCACGGGTCGGCGTCGTCGTCCCTGCAGCTGTCGGACGTGCTCGGCTCGGTCATCGGGATCGCCGCGACGGGTGCGGTCTTCGCCGCGCTGCACACGCGGGCCGGCGAGGACGTGCCGGCGTTCGTCGCGATGTGGTGCGGCACGGCTCTCGTGGCGACGCTCGTCGTCGTCGCAGGTCGGCGCATCCGCACCTGACCCGACTGCGAATGGGCTCGGGAGCCTGTTGCCTCGTCGCAAGCCCCGTCAACGAGGCTCGCGAGGGGCAACCCGGCTCGCGAGCCCGGACTCGGAGATGGCGCGGGATAAGCCGCGGCCCGTGTGTGCGAAGGGTCAGCGGCGGGTGAGCGCGTGACCGGCCGGAGTCGTGAGCCGGGTCCAGCGGCCGTTCGTCGAGAGCGTCGACTCGCCGCCCAGCGTGAGGAAGCCCAAGGCGTAGGCAGCGAACGCGAGCGCCGCAGGATACGCCGGGCTGTCCGCCCCTTCGTCCCCGCCCACGCGGTCGCCGTTCGTCCTCGCCAGGTCGCCAGCGACGCCAGCCACGTCAGCGACTGGGTCAGCGGTCGACGAGGCAAGCGGTACCACTCGCCCCCAGACCCGTTCGCGCAGTGCCGCCACCGCGGCCGAGCCCGCACCGTCCGGTGTGCCGTCGGCGACCTCGGCGATCCCCTCGGACGCCACACGCTGCAGCGCCTCCGAGCCGACCGACCCGACGACCTGCCACCCCGACCGGGGCGGCGACACTGCGGCCCACGCGACCGACACCGTCATCGGCGGCACGGGAAGCACGGCCCTCTCCCCCGGCCGCGCCACGCGGTCGCTCACCGCAGCCAGCGGCACGACGACGTCGAGCTCGGCCGGCACATCGAGCGCCGACGTCCGCAGCCCGAGCGTCGTCCCCGTGCCCATCAACCCCGACCCGGGCAGCACGCACACCCACGACGCGAGCACCGGCCCGACTGCCTGGAGCCGCACGGCACCGTCGGCGTCGAGCGCACGGGCGCGGGCGGCATACCGGCCGAGGTCCTGGAGGGACTCCGCGTCGGCGAGGACGAGCTCCGAGACCACAGAACCGCTCACCGGCGCGACCACCGGAAGGCGACCGGCCCGCCGACGTGCTCGTCGAGCACCGCCCGTTCCTCCGGGCTGAGCCGGCGAGGCCGCGACGTCGTGAAGTCGTAGACGACGAGCCCGGTCTCGGCGACGGCATACACGCGTTCGCCGAGCGACTCCGGGTCGCGCACGACGTAGCCGAGGTCGAAGCCGGCGCCGTGCACCCGGGTGACCCACATGTCGACCTCGATGGGGGCGTGCCGGTGCGTGAGCGGCGCGACGTACTCGATCTCGTGGCGCGACACGATGACGCCGGTGTCGAGAAGCGAGCGCTCCTCCCCGAACCACTCGCGGAAGCCGATGACGCGCGCGTCCTCGAGGAGCCGGAGGTACTGCACGTTGTTGACGTGGCCGTAGGCGTCCATGTCGGACCAGCGCAGCGGCACCTCGGTGCGATAGGGACGAGCGGTGGGTGCGGGGTCGGCCACGGACATGCGCCCAGTCTCCCAGCCCTGCGGAGTCAGCGGCGACCGCGGTCCTAGGGTGGACGGATGCCGCTCTCCCCCGCGACGAACGCCCGCCTCGACCACGTCCTCGCCACCGGCCAGCGCGACCACCGGCTGCCCGCGGTCGCCGCCGGTCTGGTCCGCGGCGGCGAGCTCGTGTGGTCCGGCGCCGTCGGCACGGTCGACGGTCGCGCGGGCGGCGCAGCGGTCGACGCGGACACGCAGTTCCGGATGGGCTCGATCACCAAGACCTTCGTCGCCGTCGCGGTGATGCGGCTGCGCGACGAGGGCCGGCTCGACCTCTCCGACCGGTTCGTCGCCCACGTGCCCGGCAGCGCACTCGACGACGTGAGCATCGAGCAGCTCCTCAGCCACGCGGCCGGCGTCCAGGCCGAGACCGCCGGCCCTTGGTGGGAGCGCACGCCCGGCGGCGGCTGGGACGACCTCGTCGGGTCGGGCGTCGGCACCCGCTTCCGCTCGGGCCGCCGGTTCCACTACTCCAACACGGGGTATGCCGCCCTGGGTCGCCTCGTCGAGGTGCTCCGCGAGCGCCCGTGGTTCGACGTCGTGCGCGACGAGCTGCTCGAGCCGCTCGGCATGACGCGCACCACCCCGCGGCCGAGCGGCGCTGCGGCACAGGGCCTTGCGGTGCACCCCTTCGCCGACGTGCTGCTGCCCGAGCCCGAGCACGACGCCGGTGCGATGGCCCCTGCCGGCCAGCTCTGGACGACCGTGGGCGACCTCTCCAGGTGGGCGGCGTTCCTCGGTGGCGAGACGCGCGACGTCCTGTCGGCCGACACGCTCGCCGAGATGGTCGAGCCGCACCACGTCGTCGACGAGCCGGGCCAGCCGTGGACCGGCTCGCACGGCCTCGGCTGGCAGGTGTGGAACGTCGACGGTGCTCGCTTCGCCGGTCACGGTGGCTCGATGCCCGGCTTCCTCGCGAGCCTGCGGGTGCACCTCGACGAGAGCGGTGGCAACGGCGACGGGGCGCCCGGTGCCGCGGGCGACGGTGTCGTCCTCTTCACCAACACCACCGCGAGCAAGGTGCTCAAGGAGCTGCCGCGCGAGCTGCTCCGCACGATGCGCGAGCTCGAGCCGGCGCCCGTGACGCCGTGGGTGGCGGGCGGCTCGCCGGACGTGCTCGAACTGGCCGGGACGTGGCACTGGGGACCCGCCGTGGAGACCGCGCGGTTCGTCGGTGAGCACCTCGTCCTCGGTGAGCCCGGTGCGGGACGTGGGTCCCGCTTCCGGCGCGTCTCGGGCGACGAGTGGGTCGGGCTCGACGGCTACTACACCGGCGAGCCGCTGCGTGTGCTCCGCCGCGAGGACGGCTCGGTGTCGCACCTCGACCTCGCGACCTTCCGCTTCACCCGGACCCCCTACGACCCGAGCGCCGACGTGCCCGGTGGCGTCGACGAGCGCGGGTGGGCCTGAGCCCTGTCGGGCGCCGCGCCTACGGTGGGGTCACCATGACGAACGAGACGTATGCCGGCAGCGCGCCGCCCGTGGGCGACGCACCCACCGACGTGATCGAGGAGGCCCGCTCGGCCCTCCGACGGCTCGTCGGCCGTGACGACGTCGACTTCCGCGACGGGCAGCTCGAGGCCGTCACGGCGCTCGTGTCCGAGCGGCGGCGGGTGCTCGTCGTCCAGCGCACCGGGTGGGGCAAGTCCGCGGTCTACTTCGTCGCGACGGCGCTGCGCCGCGCGCAGGGAGCGGGCCCGACGGTCATCATCTCGCCACTGCTCGCCCTCATGCGCGACCAGATCGCGGCGGCCGAGCGGGCCGGCATACGCGCGGTGACGATGAACTCCGCCAACGCGCAGGACTGGGACGAGGTGCGCGGCGCCCTGGCGGCCGACGCCGTCGACGTCCTCCTCGTCAGCCCGGAGCGCCTCAACAACCCCCGGTTCCGCGACGAGCAGCTCCCCGACCTCGCCCGACGGTGTGGCCTGCTCGTCGTCGACGAGGCGCACTGCGTCTCCGACTGGGGCCACGACTTCCGACCCGACTACCGCCGCATCCGCGACCTGCTCACCGACCTGCCCGACGACATCCCGGTCCTCGCGACGACGGCGACGGCCAACCAGCGCGTCGTCACCGACGTGGTCGAGCAGCTGGGCGTCGGCGGGAGGGACGTGCTCACGGTGCGTGGCGGGCTCGCACGCGACTCGCTGCGGCTGGGAGTGCTGCGCTCGATGTCACCCGAGCAACGCCTCGGCTGGCTGCTCTCCCACCTCGACGAGCTGCCCGGCAGCGGCATCGTCTATGCGCTCACCGTCGCGGCGGCCGAGGAGGTCGCGTCGGCGCTCTCCGAAGCGGGCCACCGGGTCGCGTCCTACACCGGCCGCACCGACCCCGCCGACCGCGAGCGCCTCGAGGCACAGCTGCGCGACAATGAGGTCAAGGCGCTCGTCGCCACGTCCGCACTCGGCATGGGCTTCGACAAGCCCGACCTCGGCTTCGTCGTCCACCTCGGGGCGCCGTCGTCGCCGGTCGCCTACTACCAGCAGGTCGGACGTGCGGGTCGCGCCACCGACCGCGCGGACGTGCTGCTGCTCCCCGGGCCCGAGGACAAGGACATCTGGCTCTATTTCGCCTCGGTCTCGATGCCGCGCCAGGAGCAGGCCGACGCCGTGCTGCGTGCCCTCGCCGAGGCCGGACGGCCGCTGTCGACCGCGGCGATCGAGACGATCGTCGACGTGCGGCGCACCCGCCTCGAGCTCCTCCTCAAGGTGCTCGACGTCGACGGCGCCGTCTCGCGCGTGCAGGGCGGCTGGGCCTCGACCGGGCAGCCGTGGACCTACGACGCCGAGCGCTATGCCCGCGTCGCACAGTCCCGCACCGACGAGCAGCGGCTCATGCTCGACTACGAGCGCACGAACGAGTGCCGCATGGCCTTCCTCCAGCGCACCCTCGACGACGACAGCGCGCAGCCATGTGGGCGGTGCGACACGTGCGCCGGTCCCTGGTACGCCACCGACGTGCCCGACACCGTCGTCGGCGCCGCCCGCGAGCGCCTGGCCCGCGTCGGCGTCGACCTCGACCCGCGCGCCCAGTGGCCCACCGGCATGGACCGGCTCGGTGTGCCGGTCAAGGGCAAGATCCCGGCCGACGAGGCCCTGTCGCCGGGGCGCGCCCTCGCCCGGCTCAGTGACCTCGGCTGGGGGCAACGGCTGCGCGAGGTGCTGCGGGCCGATGCGCCGGCCTCACCGGAGCTCCTCCGCGCCTGCGTCGGCGTGCTCGCCGGCTGGGGCTGGAGCGCGCGACCGGCGGGCATCGTCGCCGTGCCGTCGCGGTCCCACCCACAGCTCGTGCAGTCGCTCGCGCACGGTCTTGCCGAGATCGGCCGCCTGCCGCTCCTCGGCACCCTCGACCTCGAGCACGGTGGGCCCACGGGCGAGCCGGGCGGCAACAGCGCCTTCCGGCTCGCCGGCGTGTGGGAGCGCCTCGTCGTCGGGCCCGACCTCCGGAACGCCCTCGCGGGCGTGCGTGGGCCGGTGCTCCTCGTCGACGACCTCGTCAGCTCACGCTGGACGCTCACCGTCGCAGGCCGCGAGCTCCGCCGGGCGGGGGTCGACGGGGTCCTGCCCTTCGCCCTCGCCGTCGACGGCTGACCCGGCATCCCCACCCGCGTCGCCGAGCCGCGCCGGCGGGTGGACGCGCACCGTGACGAGCGGCAGGAACGCCTGGACGGCCGGGCCGATGAGCAGCGCATAGAGCACCGTGCCGACGCCGACGACGCCACCGAGCAGCCATCCCACGGCGAGGACGCTCACCTCGAGGGCCGTGCGGATGAGCCGGATCGACAGCCCGGTGCGTCGCGCCAGCCCGGTCATGAGCCCGTCGCGCGGGCCGGGGCCGTACTGGCTGCCGATGTAGAGCGCTCCCCCGAGGCCGTTGACGGCGATGCCTCCCAAGAGGAACGCCCACCGCACCCAGAGCGCCTCCGGAGTCTCGAGCACCGCGAGCATGACGTCGGTGGCGATGCCGATGACGAAGACGTTCATCACCGTGCCGAGCCCCGGCCACTGCCGCAGCGGGATCCAGAGGAGCAGCACGAGGAAGCCGACGACGACCACGACGGTGCCGAAGCTCCAGCCGACCTTCTCCTGCACGCCGTAGTGGAAGACGTCCCACGGGTCGAGCCCGAGCTCGGCCCGGATGAACATCGCCATCGCCGTGCCATAGAGCCAGAGCCCGACGAGGAGCTGGGTCACGCGGCGCACGGTGTGACCGGCACGCAGCTGCTCCATCGGGGTCATCGGGACGAGGTCGACGCGGCGGGCGGCACCCGCGCGAAGGGTCTGGATCGGGCTCATGCGCCGCATCCTCCCCCACAAGTGGACTGACGATCCATGGCCACTTGTGCGACAGTGGCCTCATGTCCGCGCCCGCCCTCTCCGCCGTCCGAGCCGCCGACCTCATCGGGCCCGCGCGTGGTGAGGGGCCGGCATACCAGGTCGTCGCGGACGCCCTGCGGCTCCTCATCGCCGACGGCCGCATCGCTGTCGGGACGCGCCTGCCGAGCGAGCGCGACCTCACTGCCGCCCTCGGGTTGAGCCGGACGACCGTGAGCAGTGCGTATGCCGTGCTCCGCGAGCGTGGCTACCTCACCTCGCGGCGCGGCTCGGGCAGCGTCGCGAGCCTGCCGGCGGGCGTGGTGCGACGCGACACGGGCCTGCACCTCTCGCCGCACGTGCCCGAGGGCGCGATCGACCTCACCTGTGCGGCCCAGCGTGCGCCCGCCGGCATGACCCAGGCGGCGGAGGCGGCGATCGCGTCGTCGCCGGACTACCTCAGCGGCAGCGGCTACCACGTCGAAGGCGTGCCCGAGCTGCGCCGGGCCATCGCCGAGCACTACACCGAACGGGGGCTGCCGACGACGGCCGACGAGGTGCTCGTGACGACCGGCGCCGTCGTCGGCACCGCGATCGCCGCGCGGGCGCTGCTCTCCCCGGGCGACACCGTCGTCATGGAGACGCCGACCTATCCCAACATCTTCCCCACGCTGCGCCAGCTGCGCGCCCGCATCGCAGCGGTGCCCGTCGAGCCCGACGGGTGGGACGTCCCCACGATGACGTCGACGATCCGGGCGGCGGGCGCGAAGGCGGCCTTCCTCCTGCCCGACTTCCACAACCCGACCGGCAACCTCATGTCCGACGAGCAGCGCGTCGAGGTCGCAAAGGCGTTGCGGCACAGCAGAACCACGGCGATCGTCGACGAGACGGTGGTCGAGATCGCGCTCGACCACGAGGGCCCGATGCCGCTGCCCTTCGGCGCCCACCACCGCGACACCGTCTCGGTCGGCAGCGCGTCGAAGTCGCACTGGGGCGGCCTGCGGATCGGCTGGCTCCGTGCACCGGAGCACCTGCACGAACGGCTCCACGCCGCGCGGGTCCCGCTTGACATCGGTGCCCCCGTCATCGACCAGCTCGTCCTGCTGCACCTCATGCGTGCCTCGCCCGGCATCACGCAGGAGCGTCGCTCCCTCCTCGTCGAGTCACGCGACGCGCTCATCGCGGCCCTGCGAGCCCGCTGCCCGGAGCTGAGGTTCGTCGTCCCGCGCGGTGGGCTGTCGCTCTGGGTCGAGCTGCCCGAGCCGGTCGCGCTCGAGGTCACCCTCGCCGCCGAGGACGAGGGGCTGCTCTTCGCCGACGGTCCGCGGTTCGCAGCCGCCGGCGGTCTCGACCGCTGGATCCGCCTGCCCTACGTGCTCGGACCCGACGAGCTCACCGAGGCGGTGGAGCGACTCGCGCGAGCCCTCACCACGGTCGCCGACGGCTCGTCGGCGCGGCGCCGCGGCACCCGCCGGCCTCCACGCGGTCCCCTCGTCGCCTGAGCCAGGGCATCGCCTCAGCCGCCGCGTCGTTAGGGTGACGCCTGTGAACGATCCTGCAGCCGACACCCCTCCCGCGCTGGCCGAGCTGCTCGCCGTCCTCGACCTCGAGGAGGTCGGCCGGGCCGACATGAGCGTCACGGCGTCCCTCGACGACGGGGCGAGCAGCACGACGTCGCCGTTGGCCTTCGCCGAGGAGATGACGCTCTTCCGCGGCCAGAGCCAGAAGATGCCGCACGGCCGTGTCTTCGGCGGACAGGTCCTCGCGCAGGGGGTCGTCGCGTGCGGGCGCACCGTCACCCCCGGTGAGGGTGAGGCTCCGCGCCCGATCCACTCGCTGCACGCCTACTTCATGCGTCCCGGCGACGACACCCAGCCGATCACCTTCGCGGTGGAGCGGATGCGCGACGGCCGGTCGTTCTCGACCCGGCGCGCCCACGCGATCCAGAACGGCAAGCCGATCCTCTCGATGAGCTGCTCGTTCCAGGAGCCGGCCGACGGGCTCGACCACCAGGACGAGATGCCCGACGTCCCCGGACCCGAGGGCCTGCAGTCGCTCAGCGACGTCTTCGGGGGCATCGACCACCCCGGAGCGAAGCACGTCGCGGACCGCGCCATCGAGCAGCGTCACGTCGAGGGCCAGCTCTTCCTCGCGCCCGCCGACGAGCGGGTCGCGCAGCAGAGCGTGTGGACCCGCGCCGTGGGACGCCTGCCCGACGACCCGCTGCTCCACTCGGCAGTCCTCGCCTATGCCTCCGACTACGCCCTGCTCGAGCCGGTCCTGCGCAAGCACGGCCGCCAGTGGGTCGGTGGTGGGCTCAACGTCGCCAGCCTCGACCACGCGATGTGGTTCCACCGGCCGGCGCGGGCCGACGACTGGCTCCTCTATGCCCAGCAGTCCCCCTCGGCCCAGGGCGGGCGCGGCCTGTCGATCGGCCGGATGTTCACCGCGGACGGAACCCTCGTCGCGTCGACCGCGCAGGAGGGCATGCTCCGCGTCCGCGACTGACCCCACGCGGACTGGTTGCGCACGAGCGACAACCGAGGGCCAGATTCCGGGCGGCGCATGTCGCTCCTGCGCAATAAGTCAGGGATAGGTGAGGGACGTCGGTATGCAGTCCGCCGCTGTTCCTGACTCCACGCCCGTTGTCGTGACGGTCACCGTGTCGTGGGCCAGGTCGGCGCGCACCTCGATGCCGCGGTGGGTCATGACGAACGTGTCGCCGCCGTCCTCGACGACGCAGATGACGTCCGCGAAGCGGGTCTCCGACGTGCCGATGACGCTGCGGCGCAACGCGATGAGGTCGCGGTACCAACGCAGCAGGGAGGCGTGCGGCTCCGACGACAGCTCGTCCCAGCGCAGGACGCTGGCGTCGCGGGTGGCGCGTGACTGCGGGTCGGGCACCTCGGACTCGGACCAGCCGTGGGCCGCGAACTCGGCCCGCCGCCCGGCTCGGACCGCCTCGGCCATGCCCTCGTCGGTGAAGTCGGTGAAGAACTGCCACGGCGTCGACGCCGCGAACTCCTCACCCATGAAGACCATCGGCGTGCCGGGGCCGAGCAGGTAGAGCGCCGCCCCGATCGCCACGCGCCCAGGAGGGATCGCGGCCGAGATGCGGTCTCCGGTCGCGCGGTTGCCGACCTGGTCGTGGGTCTGGAGGTAGGTGACGAGCCGGCGTGCGTCGAGGGCGTCGACGTCGACCGGGCGGCCCCACTCCCGACCCCGGAAGGTCGACCACGACCCGTCGTGCAGGAACCCGCGGGTGAGCACGTGGGCGAGCACGTCGAGGGGTCCACCGTCGGGCAGGGTGCGCGTGCCGCCGCCGAAGTCCTCGTAGTAGCCCTGCGTCTCGCCGGTGAGCGCGACGTGCAGCCCGTGGTGCACGTCGTCGGCCCACTGCGCCGTCATCCCGAACCCGCCCTCGGCCGTCGGGGTGACCATCGACGTGTCGTTGAGGTCGCTCTCGGCGATGAGGTCGAGCGGTCGCCCGAGCTCGGCCGAGAGGTCCGCCACGGCGTCGGCCAGCTCGGCGAGCAGGTGCCGCTCCCCCTCGTCGACGAGCGCGTGGACGGCGTCGAGCCGCAGGCCGTCGACGTGGAAGTCGCGCAGCCAGCGCAACGCGTTCTCGACGACGAAGGCGCGCACCTCGTGCGATCCCGGGGCGTCGAGGTTGACCGCCGGACCCCACGGCGTCATGTGCGACTGCGTGAAGTAGGGCCCGAAGCGCCCGAGGTAGTTGCCGCTCGGCCCGAGGTGGTTGTAGACGACGTCGAGGCAGACGCCGAGCCCGCGCTCGTGGCAGGCGTCGACGAACCGCTGGAAGGCGGCCGGTCCACCGAGGGCGTCGTGGACGGCATACAGGTCGACGCCGTCGTAGCCCCAGCCCCAGCGCCCCGGGATGGCAGCGACCGGGAGGACCTCGACGACGTCGACACCGAGGTCGACGAGGTGGTCGAGCCGCTCGACCGCGGCGTCGAAGGTGCCCTCGGCCGTGAACGTCCCGATGTGACACTCGTAGACGACCCCGCCGAGCGTGCCGGCGCCGTCGCGCGGTCCGCGCCAACCCGCGTCCCGCCACTCGTGGGCGCTCGGGTCGAAGGTGCGGCTCGGCCCGTCGACGCCGTGCGGCTGCCACGCGCTCCTCGGGTCG
Organism: Knoellia flava TL1; assembly: GCF_000768675.1. Lineage (GTDB taxonomy): Bacteria > Actinomycetota > Actinomycetes > Actinomycetales > Dermatophilaceae > Knoellia > Knoellia flava. The sequence continues at coordinate 23,133 of NZ_AVPI01000013.1, forward strand.
GGCAGCGCGGGCTCCTCGCCGTCGATGACGAAGGCGTAGTCGAGGACGTCGTATGCCGGCCGCTCGCCTTCCCAGCGCCACCAGCCGCGGTCGTCGCGCACCATCGGTGCACGCTCGGGAGGCTCGCCGGGAGCACCGACGACGATCTCGACCGTGCGCGCCCCGGGCGCCCACACCTCGATCACGACTGCCTCCTCAGGAGCGCGACGGGAAGATCGCCGAGCACCTCACCCAGCGGAGCCTCACCACTGAAGTGTTCGGATCCGCTGTGGGACAACAGGTTGCTCCACATCCCGTCGGGCAGGGAGACCGTCGCGTCGCCGAAGCCACCGCTCGTGGCCAGCCGGTCGGCCTCCCTCGTCACGACGGCGACGACCTGCGGTCCGGAGCCGTCGCCACGGGCCAGCGCGAGCGCGTGGGCGGAGGTCGTGGCGACGGGGTCATAGGTCGAGCTGGAGCCCACGAAGGCCTCAGCCCGCTCGCGGCGCACCCGCAGGGCCGAGGTGGTGACGAGCAGCTTCTCGTCGTCGAGGTCACGCGGACGCTCTCCCGCGTCGAGCCGCTCCAGCCGAGCACGTCGCTCGGCGTAGTCGACCGCCCCGCGGTTGTCGGGGTCGACGAGCGTCAGCGCCTGCAGCTCGGCACCCTGGTAGACGTCGGGCACACCGACCGCGACGAGCTGGAGCAGCTTCTGCGCGAGCACGTTGGCGCGCCCCGACGCCGCATGGTCCGCCAGCCAGGACTCGACGTGCCGGCCCAAGGCGTCGTCGGCGGCCACGGCGCGGGCGAAGGCGACGACGGCCGCCTCGTAGTCGGCGTCGCCGTCGACCCACGCCGTGTGGTCCTTGGCCTCGCGGACCGCCTTGAGGACGTAGCCCTCGATCCGGTCGGGCGAGATCGGCCACGCGCCGAGGACGGTCTGCCACACGAGGTACTCGGTCGCCGGGTCGACGAGCGGCCCACGGGAGCCAGCAGCGAGGTCCGACGCGGCCTGCACCCACGTCGCCCAGTCCTGTGCCGACTCGGCCACCGTCATGAGCCGGGCTCGCACGTCCTCGGAGCGCTTCGTGTCGTGCGTCGTGAGCGTCGTCATCGTCGTCGGCCACGTCGCGAGCTGCCGCGCCTCGAACGCGTGGAACTCGTCGACCCCGATCGACAGGTGCGACGGGTGACCGCCGACCTCGTTCGCACCGGTGAGGCGGAACCAGCGATAGAAGGCGGTGTCCTCGATCCCCTTGGCCATGACCGGTCCACACGTCTGCTGGAACCGCACGACGAAGTCGTCGACCAGGGTGCGATCAGCCCCCTCGGGCGCCTCGCCTCGGGCCAGCGCCACGATCAGGTCAAGGTCGGGGTGCGCGGCGGCCCGCAACAGACCACGAGCTCGCTCAGCCGCGCCGTCGAGGACCGCCCGCTGTGCTGGGTCGACCAGGCCACCCGGCACGACGTAGGCGCGGTAGCGGTCCATCGCGACAAGCAGCGCGCCCAGAGCCTCGCGGGCGAGTTCCGGATGCAGCCCGGGGTGGCATCGGTGCACGAGGCGCAGCAGCCGGTTGACCTCGGCCGCCTGCACCGTCTCGACGACGAGCTGCTTGGACTCGAGGACGACGTCGTCGAGGGCCTCCCGGCCCTCGGGTGCGTGCTCGGCCCACAGGCGGTCGAGCACCTCGTCGCCGGCGTCGGACGTCAGCACCTGCTGGACCCGCAGCAGCGTGTCGTAGCCGGTCGTCCCAGCGCAGCGCCAGGACTCCGGCAGCTGCTCCTCGCCCTCGAGGATCTTCTCGGCGACGACCCAGGCGTCGCCGGTCTCGTCGGCCAGCCGCGCGAGGTAGCCGCCGGGATCGGCCAGCCCGTCCGGGTGGTCGATCCGGAAGCCATCGACCGCCCCCTCGCGATGGAGCGAGAGCAGCAGCGCGTGCGTCGCGTCGAAGACGTCGGGGTCCTCGACCCGCACCGCCTTGAGCGAGGTCACGTCGAAGAACCGCCGGTAGTTGAGGTCGGTCGCACCGTCGCGCCAGAAGGTGAGCCGGTAGGGCTGTGCTGCAACGAGATCCGCGAGCGGCAGGTCCTCGGTCCCGGCAGCCACGGGGTACTCGTGGTCGTAGTAGCGCAGGACGGTCTCGTCGCCGCCGGCCCCGCCGTCGCGTGCCACCGTCAGCTCGCCCGCGGCCAGCGCGTCCTCGAGCGACCCGCCGAGGACGGGCATGAGCAGCCGCCCCTCCTGCGCGTCCCAGTCGACGTCGAACCAGCGGGCCGCCTCGGACCCTCGGCCCTCGCGCAGCAGCGACCACAGGGTCGCGTTGCGCCACGTCGCGTCCGGAACGGTCATGTGGTTGGGCACGACGTCGACGACGATCCCCAGCCCCGCCGCGTGCGCCGCGGCGACGAGCCGGTCGAACGCCTCGCGCCCACCGGCCTCCTCGTTGAGCCGCGTGTGGTCGACGACGTCGTAGCCGTGGGTCGACCCCGGCGCGGGCTGGAGGATCGGTGAGAGATAGAGGTGCGAGACCCCGAGGGACGCGATGTATGCCGTCTGCTCCGCCGCCGCGTCGAACCCGAACCCACCGTGGACCTGGAGCCGGTAGGTCGAGGTGGGCACGGCGCGGTCGGAGGGTCCGACGACGACGGGGGCGGCCGGCATACGGATCAGGCCGTTCGCTCTGAGGTCGCCGCGCCGACGGTTGCCGTGATCTCCTCGCGCGGGCACCGCAGGACCACGACCGCTCGCGGACCGACGGTCACCTGCGCACCGGCGTCGCGCCAGCCCGGGTCGACGATGTCGGCGCAGGTGTCGATCTCGGTGAGCCAGCGGTCGCCCCACGTCGCGGACGGCAGGGTGAAGGCCACCTCCTCGGCGTCGGCGTTGAAGAGGACGAGGAAGTCGTCGTCGGTGATGGGCTGGCCGCGCGGGTCGGGCTCGTGGATGGCGCCGCCGTTGAGCCACATGGCGAACTGGAGCGTGTCGCCGCTCCACCCGCCCTCGTCCATCGGCTCACCCGAGGGCTGGAGCCAGTAGATGTCGCCGAGGGTCGACTCGCCGCCGTGGTCGGCCGACCCCGCGAAGAAGCGGCGGCGGCGGAAGACCGGGTGGTTCTGGCGCAGCTTCACGACCGCCTTGGTGAACTCGAGCAGCTGGAGCTGCTCCTCACCGAGCTCCCAGTCGACCCACGAGAGCTCGTTGTCCTGGCAGTAGACGTTGTTGTTGCCCTGCTGGGTGCGGCCGATCTCGTCGCCGTGGCTGATCATCGGCACACCCTGCGAGAGCAGCAGGGTGGTGAGGAAGTTGCGCAGCTGGCGCTGGCGCAGCGCCCGGATGTCGGGGTCGTCGGTGGGGCCCTCGACGCCGTGGTTCCACGAGCGGTTGTGCGACTCGCCGTCGTTGCCGTCCTCGCCGTTGGCCTCGTTGTGCTTCTCGTCGTAGGAGACGATGTCGCGCAGCGTGAAGCCGTCGTGCGCGGTGATGAAGTTGATCGAGGCAATGGGCTTGCGGCCGCTGTGCTCGTAGAGGTCGCTCGAGCCGGTGATGCGCGAGGCGAACTCGCCGAGCGTCGCCGGCACACCGCGCCAGAAGTCGCGCACGGTGTCGCGGTACTTGCCGTTCCACTCCGTCCACAGCGGCGGGAAGTTGCCGACCTGGTAGCCGCCGTCGCCGACGTCCCACGGCTCGGCGATGAGCTTGACCTGGGAGATGACCGGGTCCTGCTGGATGATGTCGAAGAACGCCGAGAGCTTGTCGACCTCGTGGAACTGGCGGGCCAGCGTGGCTGCGAGGTCGAAGCGGAAGCCGTCGACGTGCATCTCGGTGACCCAGTAGCGCAGCGAGTCCATGATGAGCTGGAGGACGTGCGGGTTGCGCATGAGCAGGCTGTTGCCGGTGCCCGTGGTGTCGTAGTAGTGCTGCTTGGCGTCGTCGACGAGGCGGTAGTAGCTCGCGTTGTCGATGCCGCGGAAGCAGATCGTCGGCCCGAACTCGTTGCCCTCGGCGGTGTGGTTGTAGACGACGTCGAGGATGACCTCGATGTCGGCCTCGTGCAGCGCCTTGACCATCGCCTTGAACTCGGTGACCTGCTGCCCACGCTGGCCCTGGGCGTAGGAGTTGTGCGGCGCGAGGAAGCCGATGGTGTTGTAGCCCCAGTAGTTCGTCAGGCCCTTGGCCTGGAGCGAGGTGTCCTGGACGAACTGGTGCACGGGCATGAGCTCGATCGCGTTGACGCCGAGCTCCTTGAGGTGCTCGATGATGACCGGGTGGCCGATGGCGGCATAGGTCCCCCGGATCTCCTCCGGCAGGTCGGGGTGCGTCATCGTCAGGCCCTTGACGTGCGCCTCGTAGATCACGGTGTCGTGGTACTCGTGGCGCGGCGGGCGGTCGTGGCCCCAGTCGAAGAAGGGGTTGATGACGACGCTGAGCATCGTCTTGCCCAGCGAGTCGTCGGTGTTGCGCTTCTCCGGGTCGAGGAAGTCGTAGGAGAAGAGCGACTGGTCGTTGCTCACCTGACCCTCGATCGCCTTGGCGTAGGGGTCGAGCAGGAGCTTGCTCGGGTCGCAGCGGTGCCCCTCCTCGGGCGCGTAGGGCCCGTGGACGCGGTAGCCGTAGCGCTGCCCCGGCTGGAGGCTCGGGATGTAGGCGTGCCACACGAAGTGGTCGACCTCGGGCATCTCGATGCGGGTCTCGGTGCCGTCATCGTCGATGAGGCAGAGCTCGACCTCCTCGGCCACCTCGCTGAAGAGCGCGAAGTTCACTCCGCTGCCGTCGAAGGTCGCACCAAGGGGGTATGCCGAACCGGGCCAGATCTCCATGGCCGCCTCCATCGTCGTGTTCCGGGTCAAACGTGTGCACTCCTCACGGGACGACGACGGCCCGCGTCGCGCGAGGAGACGGGCCGATCGAGCTGGCTGGGTATCGTTCGCGCAGTACGTCAACCTACCCAACTCCCGGACCTCCGAAGGACACGCCCGTGACCCAGACCCGTACCGCCGTCGTCACCGGAGCCGCTCGCGGGATCGGCGCCGCCACGGCGCGACGCCTCGCGAAGGACGGGTATGCCGTCGCGGTCGCCGACCTCGACGAGGCCGCCTGCGAGGTGGTCGCCGCCTCGATCCGCGAGGCCGGTGGGTCCGCCATCGAGGTCGGGATCGACGTCTCGGACGCCGAGCAGGTCGAGGCGGGCGTGGCGCGCATCGCCGACGAGCTGGGGCCGCCGGTCGTGCTCGTCAACAACGCCGGGATCATCCGCGACAACCTCATCTTCCGCATGACCGAGGACGACTGGGACTCGGTGATGGCGGTCCACCTGCGCGGTGCGTTCCTCATGACCCGGGCCTGCCAGGCCCACATGACGGCCTCGACGTTCGGCCGGATCGTCAACCTCTCCTCCTCGTCGGCCCAGGGCAACCGCGGCCAGGCCAACTACTCGGCGGCCAAGGCCGGGCTCCAGGGCTTCACCAAGACGCTCGCCATCGAGCTCGGCAGGTTCGGCGTCACGGCCAACGCGGTCGCCCCCGGCTTCATCCAGACCGACATGACGGCCGCGACGGCCGAGCGCATGGGCGTGTCCTTCGAGGACTTCCTCGCCGGTGCCGCGAAGCAGACGCCGGTCGGGCGCGTCGGCCAGCCCGACGACATCGCCGCCACGATCTCGTTCCTCTGCTCCGAGGAGGCGGGCTTCGTCTCGGGCCAGGTGATCTACGTTGCCGGAGGCCCGCTCGACTGAGCGCGAGGACGCACCGGCGCGAGGGGCCGCGCCCGCACGGGACCGCGCCTTCGACGTCGCCCGCGGCATCGCGATCCTCGCCATCGTCGTCGGTCACGTCCTGCGCGGCCTGACCTCGGCAGACCTCGTGCCGCGCACGTCCCCGGCCGTCCTCGAGGTCGACGACGCGTTCTACGCGTGGCACCTCACGATCTTCGCCGTGCTGCTCGGCGTCTTCCTTCGACCCGGTGTCGAGAAGCACGGACCGCGCGCCTACATCCGGTCCCGGGTCACCCTCTTCGCCTATCTGTATGCCGTGTGGACCGTCCTCTTCGGCGTGACCCGTCGCTTCACCGACGTGGCGGCCCAGGCGGCGGAGGAGGGTGTCGACGCCGTCGAGCCCGAGGTCGTGGCCGGACGCTGGGACGGGTTCGTCGGCGACCGGCTGCACGCCCTGCTCGTCGCCGACGGGCCGTTATGGTGGCTCGGGTTCCTCGTCCTCGTCACGGTCGTGGGTGCGCTGGTGAGGCCGTGGAGCAGCCGCGCGAAGGCGGTCGTGTCGTCGGTCGTCGTCGCCGTGGGCTCCCTGCTTGCCTGGGGCTGGACCGGTCCGTGGGTGCTCATGGAGGGCCTCGCACTGCTCGCGTTCGTGTGGTTCGGCCTGCTCGCCGGACGCCAGCGGGTGGCCGCCCTCACCCGCTCCGCGCGCGCACGGTGGGTCGCGCTGGTCGGGATCGGTGCCGGCGCCGCCGCGCTCTGGCTCACGGACCCGATGCCCCCGACGTCGTGGATGGGTCCGCGCACCCTCTGGGCCTTCGCCTGGGGCGTCCCCACCTCCATCGCGCTCTGCCTCGGCGTCTTCGCCCTGTCGGGCAGCATCGGCCGACGGGCGGTCGGGCGGCCGCTGGCGTTCCTCGGCGAGCGCTCGCTCGAGATCTTCCTCGCTCACATCGTCCTCACCGACATGGCCCGCAAGCTCCTCACGGTCGCCGGCGTCACGGACCTCACCGTCCACATGGTCGTCGGGTCCGTCGCCGGCGTGCTCGGACCGCTCGGCCTGTGGTGGCTCGGTCGACGGCTGCACGCACCGTGGCTCTTCGTCCTTCCCCACCCCTTGCGTCCGGCACGTCGGGGCCCAGGACGCCAACCTGCCGGACGCAAGCCCGCCCAGAGGTGACTCGGCCGCGGGACGGGGCATGGTGGCATACATGTTCCCAAATTCTTGACTGATTGGTTAATTAACCGCTACGTTAATTGCTATGGCCGATCCGCTCAGCACCACGTTCGCCGCCCTGGCCGACCCGACGAGGCGGGCCATCCTGGCCCGGCTCTCCTCGGGGGACGCCACGGTCGGCGAGCTCGCCGAGCCGTTCGACATGTCCCTGCCCGCCATCTCGAAGCATCTCACGGTCCTCGAGAAGGCCGGGCTCGTCACGAAGAGCCGGGATGGGCAGCGGCGCCACTGCCGCATCTCGGTCGCGCCCCTCGAGGACGCGACGTCGTGGCTCGAGCTCTACCGCACGCACTGGGAGCAGCAGCTCGACCACCTCGGCGACTACCTCGCCACCATCCAGCACCACCCCTCGACCGAGGGCACCACCAAGGAGAACCCGTCATGAGCACGACTGCCGCCACGGGCGCCCACGAGCGCGCCACCATCACGACCTCCGGCTCCGAGATGGTCATCACCCGCACCTTCCCCGCCACCGCCGACCTCGTCTTCGAGGCCATGACCAACCCCGAGCACATCCGCCGGTGGTGGGGCGCCGGCCACGGCGAGATGACCGTGTGCGAGGTCGACCTGCGCGAGGGTGGCGCCTGGCACTTCGCCCAGCGCGCCGACTCCACCGGCGAGGAGATCTCCTTCTCCGGCCACTACCGCTCGATCGACCGGCCCGGGCACATCGTCCACACCGAGCGCTTCGACAACATCGAGAGCCGCTACTCGGTCATCGACACGACCTACACCGAGGAGGACGGACGGACGACCCTGCGGGCGGTCATCACCTACGACTCCCCCGAGACGGTGCAGGCCGTCATCGACTCCGGCATGGAGCACGGCCTCCAGAGCAGCTACGACGCCATCGACGACGTCCTCGCCGAGCTCACGGGCGAAGCCCGCTGAGGACCAGTCGAGAGGACCGCGCGGCCACATCGCCGAGTCCGGCCATTCTCGGCAGGTGCACGCGAGACCCCTTCCCGACGAGCTCGCGGCCGGACCGTTCAGCACGGCCCGAGCCCGCGACCTCGGCGTTCCCACCACGCGTTTGCGCCGCGCAGGTCTGGCCCATCCCACCCGAGGTGTCCACGTGGTCGAGGCACCCGTCACCCTGGCGGAACGTGCTGCGGCCTTCGCCGTGGGTATGCCGTCCGCCCGTGCCTTCTCCCACCTCACGGCTGCCCGCCTCTTGGGTCTACCGCTGCCGAGCGGACTGGCGCACGAGGCCGACACGGGTCCTCTCCACGTGATGGCCTGCACCGACGACGGACAGGTTCGGAGAGAAGGGTGCGTCGGTCATCGAGGACTCGAGATCCGGGCCACCACCCTTCTCGACGGGGTTCGGGTCGTCGACCCCGCGCACACGTGGGTCGACGTCGGGGAGCTTCGACGCGGACGACTGACGGTCGACGACCTCGTCGTCCTGGGCGACGCTGCGGTCGCCCGGATCGACAACGCCTCAGGCCAGCAGGTCCGCTCCGGGGCGCACACCTCGGCAGGGACCCGGGCTCTGCACACGGCCCTGCACGGTCGAGTGCGGCCGCGCGGCAAGGTCATGCTGGCGCAGGCACTGGAGACCGTCCGGCCTCGGGTTCGTTCGCCGATGGAGACGAGGGCCCGGCTCATGTTCGTCCACGCCGGGTTCCCCGAGCCGGAGGTGGGCGGAGTCATCGTGGATGACGCCGGTGAGTTCCTCGCGGAGGGAGACCTCGTCTGGAGGTCCGAGCGGGTGGTCGCCGAGTACCAGGGCGCCCACCACGCCGAGATCGCGCGCCGAAGCGCGGATACCGGCCGGCGTCACCTCCTTGAGGGTCACGGGTGGCGGGTGCGGGAGCTCTTCGCAGAGGACGTCTACCGCGCGCCTCGACGCAGGAACACCCTCGAGGTTGTGGCCGTCATGCTCGGCCTCGACCTGGCCACGCTGTTCATCACCTGACCACAAGCAGTCGAGAGGAGAGAACACGCCGCATGCCGGACGGCATACGCGGCGTGTTCTCTCCTCTCGACGGGCTGGGAGCGGGGGCCGAACGCTCAGAGGCCGAGGTCGCGGCCGATGAGCTCCTTCATGATCTCGTTCGAGCCGGCCCAGATCTTCGTGACGCGAGCGTCGCGCCAGGCGCGGGCCACGCGGTACTCGTTCATGAAGCCGTAGCCGCCGTGGAGCTGGACGCATTCGTCGAGGACGTCGTTCTGGACCTGTGCGCTCCACCACTTCGCCTTGGCGGCGTCGACGGCCGAGAGCTTGTGCTCGGCGTGGGCCGCGACGCAGTCGTCGACGTAGGCCTCGGCGACCTCGATCGCGGTGACGAGCTCGGCGATCTTGAACTTGTTGTGCTGGAACGCGCCGATCGGCTGGCCGAAGGCCTTGCGCTCCTTGGCGTAGGCGATGGTCTCCTCGAGGATCGCCTTGGCGTGCGCGACGTTGGAGACGGCGGCGCCGACGCGCTCCTGCGGCAGGCGCTGCATCATCGCGACGAAGCCCATGCCCTCCTCGCCGATGAGGTTCTCGGCGGGGACGCGGACGTCCTCGAAGAAGAGCTCCGCGGTGTCGGACTCCTCCTGGCCGACCTTGTCGAGCTTGCGGCCGCGGGTGAAGCCCTCCATGCCGTCCTCGACCATGAGCAGCGAGATGCCCTTGGCGCCCTTGCTCGGGTCGGTGCGGGCGGCGACGATGACGAGGTCGGCCTGGTAGCCGTTGGTGATGAAGGTCTTGGAGCCGTTGAGGATCCAGCCGTCGCCGTCCTCGGCGCGGACCGCGGTCGTCTTGAGCGCGGCGAGGTCGGAGCCACCGCCCGGCTCGGTCATCGCGATGGCGCAGATCTTCTCGCCGGCGGCCATCGGCGGGAGCCAGCGCTGCTTCTGCTCCTCGGTGCCGAGGTCGACGATGTAGGGCGGGCAGACATCGCTGTGGATGCCGAAGCACGACGAGGTCGCGGCGTTGAAGCCGGAGATCACCTCTGCCGAGATGGCGTTGAAGCGGTAGTCGCCGGCGCCTGCGCCACCGAACTCCTCGGGGATGTCGAGGCCGAGGAGGCCCTGCTTGCCCGCCTCGAGCCAGATGTCGCGGTCGATGCTCTTGGCCTCGAGCATCTGCTCGGTACGCGGCTTGAGGGTGCGGTCGACGAACTCCTGGACCGACTCGCGGAAGGCGAGGTGGTCGTCGTCGTAGAGGTTGCGGGGCATGGCTCTCCTCAGCAGGAACACGATTGACTAAGCGCTTGCTTAGTTTCACGCGCGTCAGGCATGCTGTCAACATGTCGGCCACCACAGGCGCTCCACTGTCGGAGCAGAGCATCCTCGCTACCCTTGAGGACTCGGGCGACACCGCGGGCGCCACGGCCGTGCGGCTCATGATGGCCGCGGCCGACGCCTTCGCCGACAAGGGCTTCCACGCGACGACTACCCGCGACATCGCCTCCCGGGCGGGTCTCTCGCCCGCTGGTGTCTACGTGCACTTCACGTCCAAGGAGGACCTGCTCTTCGAGCTGAGCCGCCGCGGTCACCGCACCGCCCGAGACCAGCTCGTCGCCGCCGCCAGCGCGGCCGACTCCCCGACCGACGCACTGCGCTCGATCATCGGCGGCTTCTCGAAGTGGCACGCCGAGCACCACCAGCTCGGCCGCATCGTCCAGTACGAGTTCCGCCACCTCACCCCCGAGCACCGCGAGACCGTTCTTTCGCTGCGTCGCGAGATCGACAAGGTCGTGCGCGGTGTGCTCTCCGACGGCGTGACGTCGGGCGAGTTCGAGGTCGACGACATCCCGAGCACCGCGCTCGCCCTGCTGTCGATGGCCGTCGACGTCGCACGCTGGTACTCCCCCGAAATCCGGCGCACGCCGGACGACATCGCCCGCACCAACGGGGACCTCGCAGTGAGGCTCGTCGCACGCCGCTAGGCTTCCCGACCATGACCGACGCCGGAGGACACGGGGGCTCCCCGTCGATCGCACAGCCCGACTACTGGTGGTACCTCGCGCGCACCGACCTGCTCCACGCCGCGCTGAGCACCTATGCCGAAGGCCGGACGACAGTGCTCGACATCGGCAGCGCCGACGGGCCGAGCGCGGGCTGGCTGCACGACGGCACCCGCCACCTCGCCTCGCTCGACATCGACCCGCGCGGGCTCGGGCGCAACGGCGTGTGCGGGTCGGCGCTCTCGCTCCCGTTCGCCGACAGCAGCTTCGACATGGTGTCGGCCTTCGACGTCATCGAGCACTGCGACCCCGAGGCCGACGCCCTCGCCGAGGTGGCACGGGTCCTCCAGCCGGGCGGCACGTTCCTCATGGCAGTGCCGGCCTACCAGTGGGCGTGGACCGACTTCGACGTCGCCAACGGCCACTTTCGCCGCTACACGAAGCGCCAGGCCGTGTCCGCCCTCGAGCGCGCGGGCTTCCGGGTCGAGCGCGCGACCTACGGCTTCACGTCTGTCTTCCCCGGCTTCCTCGCGGAGCGGCTCGCCCGCCTGCTCAAGGAGCGCAAGCACACGAGCGCGGTCGACGTCGTCGAGGTGCCCCGGGTGCCGCGAGCGCTGCACCACGCCCTCCTGGCCGCGACGAAGGTCGATGAATCCCTCCTCCGCCGCCGTGTGGACCTGCCCTTCGGCAGCTCTGTCTTCGTCGCGGCGACGAAGGTCGGCGGCCCCGCCTGACCCCGCCCACCGCACATGCCGCGGTCGGCGACACCGCACAATGACGCCGTGCGCATCTTCGCCGCGGTCGTGCCGCCCCCGGACGCCCACGCCGACCTCGAACGCTTCGTCGAGCCCCGGCGCGACGTCCAGTCCGACCTGCGCTGGACGCCGTCCCACCTGTGGCACGTGACGCTGGCGTTCATGGGTGACGTGTCGGCCCACCTGCTCGACGACATCGCCGAGGAGGTCGCTCGGGTGGCGGCGGAGCACGAGCCGATCCCGTTGCGGCTCAGCGGCGCCGGCACGTTCCCCGACCCCAGCCAGGCCCGGGTCGTCTGGATGGACGTCCGCTCCGACTCCCCCACCGGTCTCGTCGGGCTGGAGTCGCTCGCGCTCGGCGTGCGTCGTGCATGCAGCCGCATCGGGGCCTCACCGGCCGGCGGCGCCTACCGCCCGCACCTCACCCTCGCGCGCGTGCGCCGCCCCTTCGAGGCGACCCACTGGCTGCGCGTCATGGATGCGTATGCCGGCCCGTCCTGGACCGCCGACGAGGTCACCCTCTTCGTCTCCCACCGGGGAGAGGGAAGGGGCAGACCGCACTACGAAGCCGTGGCGGTCTGCCCCTTGGGCGCGGACGTCAGCCGCGCGTGAGCCCTGTGGAGCCCTGCGTGCCGACGCTCAGTCGCGGGTCAGCTTGCGGTAGGTGACGCGGTGCGGGCGAGCCGCCTCCTCGCCCAGGCGCTCGATCTTGTTGGCCTCGTAGGCCTCGAAGTTGCCCTCGAACCAGTACCAGCTCGCCGGGTTCTCCTCGGTGCCCTCGTAGGCGAGGATGTGCGTCGCGACCCGGTCGAGGAACCAGCGGTCGTGGCTGATGACCACGGCGCAGCCCGGGAACTCGAGCAGCGCGTTCTCGAGCGAGCTGAGGGTCTCGACGTCGAGGTCGTTGGTCGGCTCGTCGAGGAGGAGCAGGTTGCCGCCCTCCTTGAGGGTGAGCGCGAGGTTGAGGCGGTTGCGCTCTCCTCCCGAGAGGACGCCGGCCTTCTTCTGCTGGTCCGGGCCCTTGAAGCCGAACTGCGAGACGTAGGCGCGTGACGGGATCTCGACGTTGCCGACCTGGATGTAGTCGTGACCGCCGGACACCGTCTCCCAGAGGTTCTTGTTGGGATCGAGGCCACCACGGCTCTGGTCGACGTAGGAGATCTTCACGGTCTCGCCGATGTCGACGACGCCCCCGTCGGCCGGCTCGAGGCCGACGATGGTCTTGAAGAGCGTGGTCTTGCCGACGCCGTTGGCGCCGATGACGCCCACGATGCCGTTGCGCGGCAGCGAGAACGACAGCCCGTCGATGAGGACCCGGTCACCGAAGCCCTTCTTGAGGTCCTTGACCTCGATGACCTTGCTGCCGAGGCGCGGGCCCGGCGGGATCTGGATCTCCTCGAAGTCCAGCTTGCGCGTGCGGTCCGCCTCGGCGGCCATCTCCTCGTAGCGGGCGAGGCGGGCCTTCGACTTCGTCTGCCGGGCCTTGGCGTTGGACCGGACCCACTCGAGCTCCTCCTTGAGGCGCTTGGCGAGCTTGGCGTCCTTCTTGCCCTGGACCTCGAGACGGGCCTGTTTCTTCTCGAGGTAGGTCGAGTAGTTGCCCTCGTAGGGGTAGGCACGGCCGCGGTCGAGCTCGAGGATCCAGCCGGCGACGTTGTCCATGAAGTAGCGGTCGTGCGTCACGGCGACGACGGCACCCGGGTAGGCCGCGAGGTGCTGCTCGAGCCAGAGCACCGACTCTGCGTCGAGGTGGTTGGTCGGCTCGTCGAGCAGGAGCAGGTCCGGCTTCTGGAGCAGGAGCTTGCAGAGCGCGACGCGACGGCGCTCACCACCGGAGAGCACGGTGACGTCGGCGTCCGGCGGCGGGCAGCGCAGGGCGTCCATCGCCTGCTCGAGCTGGGAGTCGAGGTCCCACGCGTCGGCGGCGTCGATCTCCTCCTGGAGCTTGCCCATCTCGGCCATGAGCGCGTCGAAGTCCGCGTCGGGCTCGCCCATCTCCTCGGAGATGGCGTTGTAGCGGTCGAGCTTGGCCTTGATCTCCCCCGCACCCTCCTCGACGTTGCCGAGGACCGTCTTCTCCTCGTTGAGCTCGGGCTCCTGCATGAGGATGCCGACGCTGTAGCCCGGGGTGAGGCGCGCCTCGCCGTTGGACGGCTGGTCGAGCCCGGCCATGATCTTGAGGACGGACGACTTGCCGGCGCCGTTGGGCCCGACGACGCCGATCTTGGCGCCGGGCAGGAACGACAGCGTGACGTCGTCGAGGATGACCTTGTCGCCATGGGCCTTGCGGGCGCGCGACATGACATAGATGAACTCGGGCATGGGGCAAGGCTAACGACTGCCCGCCCCATCCCCGAATCGGTTGTGCCCCTTGGCCCCCCTCAGGCCGCGGGCTCCTCGACCAGCGGGCCGGTCGACGCGTCGGTGGGTCGCTCGGCCAGGAGGTAGTCGTCGCGCTGTGGGTCGCCGAAGCTCCCGCTGCCGTCCGACTGGCCCTCCGCGGGCCCCTCGCCGTCGAAGGCGTCGTCCATGCGGTCGCCCGTGCCGTACGACGGCTTGACGACCTTCTCGTAGACCGCCTGCCCCCAGCTGAGGTCGTGGCCGGCGCCGCTCGCATCGATGTTGACCGACGTGCCGTAGGACTTGTCGTCGCGCTGGTACTCACGCACGCGAAGACGTCCGTGGACGATGACCGGCTCGCCACGGCGGAACGACTTGACGAGGTTGGCGCCGAGGTTGCGGAACGCGTAGACGGTGAAGAAGGCGGTGTCGCCGTCCTCGTAGGCGCCGGGCTGACCCTGAACGGGCCGCCGGGGCGTCGAGGCGATGCGGAACCGGGCATAGGGCTGGCCGCTCTTGCCCACGCAGATCTCGGGGTCGGCGACGAGGCGTCCGTGGACGGTGACGGTGGTGTCCTGCATGGGTGGTCCCCTTCTGGTCGGGCTCTGCTCGTGCGGCGGAGCACTGCGACCAGCCTCAGCGGGTCGCCCGACGTCGGCAACGCCCGCCAGACGTCGTTGTGGACGACGGCGTCCTCACGGCGACCCTGTGGACGGCGGGTCGTGCTCGGGAGCGGTCCGTCAGACCTTGGCGGCGGTCTCGAGGTGCTCGCGCGTGGCCCGGTGCCGCTCGAGGATCGCGGTGACGGGCGCGAGGATCCGCTCGTCGGCGACCGTCGAGATCGACTCGCGCAGGCGCCCGTCGATGACCCTGGCGCGGCGACGCGCCCCGATGCCCGCGAGGAATCGTGACACGAGGGCGAGCAGCAGCCCCGCGAGGACGCCACCGACGAGCAGGACGAAGGGCCACGGCAGCGGCCCGAGCGTCGGGGTCTCGATGCTCGGGAACTGGAGCCAGCCGAGCAGCATGAGCACGAGGAGCCACACGAGCCCCGCCACGGCCGTGAGCGCGAGGGCGACCTGGGCGATGCCGACGACTCGCCACCACACCGGTGTGCGCGAGCGCAACGACGTCGAGATGACGGCTTGGTCGAGGGCGTCGGCCATCGCGTGACCGGGAGGGGCCGCGGCGGCGTCGACCGCGTCACCCCACGGCGTCGGCAGCGACGAGCCCGCACGGTCGGCCAGGCTCCGGGTCGCGAGGTCGACGGCGGCGCGAGCAGCGGGAGTCGGCGGTGGCAACGAGGAACGCCCGAGGACCGATCGCACGTCGGCGTCGCTCACCGTGACCGCGCCTCGACCATCGTCGAGACGCAGCCGGCGCAACGGGCGCGGCCGGAACCGCTGGACCCAGCGAGTGAACGGCCACCCCGTGTGGCTCACGGCCTGCATGCGGTAGTCGCGCTCGACCGCGGCGACGACCGTGGGCACACCGGCGGCGCGGGCCAGGGCGTCGACGAGCTCGCCCTCGCCCTTGGCCTTCACCACGGGCTCGGTGTCGGCCACGCCGGGGCGCAGCGCCGTCGCCGCCTGGCGCACGTCGGCGGCGAGGCGGGTGCGGGCGGCGTTGGCCCCCGACACCGCGTTGCTCAGCCGCTGGCCGAGGACGTCGAGCCCCCGTCCGGTGCGGGCCGAGGTGGGGATGACCGTCGCGTCCGGCATACCGTCGCGCGCCATGAGGCGCTTGAGGTCGGCGACGCACCGCTCGACGTCGTCCTCGTGGAGGCGGTCGACCTGGTTGAGGACGACGACCGTCACGGCGTCGTGGGTGGCAAGAGCGGCGACGTAGTCGTCGTGGAGGCGCGCGTCGGCATACTTCTGCGGGTCGGTGACCCAGACGAAGACGTCGACGAGGTCGAGAACCCGCTCTGCCTCGGCACGGTGCGAAGTCTCGCGCGAGTCGAAGTCGGGCAGGTCGAGCAGCACGAGGCCGTCGAGCGAGCCGACCGTCCCCTCGACCGTGACGTCGCCGGCGACGTGGTGGCGGGTCGCCACGTCGAGCCAGTCCAGCAGCGGGCCGGCGGGCTCGTCACCCCAGACGGCGGCCGTGGGCCTCGACGTCGTCGGCCGGCGGGCTCCCACCGACGCGACGTCGTCACCGACGAGGGCGTTGAAGAGCGACGACTTGCCGCTGCCGGTGGCACCGGCCAGTGCGACGACGGTGTGGCCGCCGACGATCGAGGTGCGCTGCTCGACCTTGCTGACGACGGTGCGAGCCCGCGTCGACGGCGCCTCGGGAAGCTCGTCGCCGCCGCTCGCGAGGGCCTTCTCAAGGGATCCCGATGCGGACATGAGCGACTCCCCGGTGACGCTGCCGACCTTCGCGCCACCCATGCGCAGCGGGCTCATGCAGACACCTCTCGAACTCGGGTCGCGGCACGCTCGAGCGCAGCCGACTGGCCGGTTGCGTCGCCCAGCGACGCGAGAGCCTCGGCGAAGCGGCCCTGCTCCACGGCATACAGGGTCTCGACGCGCGCGAGGAGGCTCTTGCGAGCCTTGGCGGCCATCTCGCGGACGGCCTGATCACCGAAGATCGCCTCGAGGACGCGCTGGGCGAGGACCGACGTGCCGCCGGCGATGCCGACCTCGGCGCCGGTGAGTCCGCCCGTCGCCGCAAACGAGACGAGCATGAGGAAGAGGCCGATGGCGTTGACGCCGTATGCCGCGATCCTCGCGTTGGTCCGCCGGTTGCCCCCCTCGCTGCGCACGATGTCGAAGACCTCGCCCTGCCACTCGCGGACCAGCGCCTCGACGCGCGGCACGAGGTCGGGCGACGGCTTCGCGAGCTCGGGGAAGGACGCCACGAGGGTCTCGCCGCCGGGTAGGCGCCGCCACGCGCGTGCGGTGTCGGCAGCGGCGGCGGACGCGTGCGAGACGAGGAGGTTGGCGACCCCGGACTGGAGCGCCTCACCGAGGTCCTCGGACGGAGCCGGCTGACCCTTGATCGCCGCGGTCACGCGGTCGCGCCACTTGGACAGGGTGGACTCGACCTGCCGGAAGAACTCACCGGTGCCGACGAACTCCTGCCAGCGGGCGAGCACCTCGCCGCGAAGCAGCGTGCCGTCGGTCATGCCGTCCTTGACCCCCTGGGTCGCGGCGGCATAGCTCTCGTCGGTGGCGCGGAGAAGACCTTCCGCGGCGCGGTCCTGCTCGATCGAGGCCGAGACGAGGGCGTCGGTGCGACCGGACAGCGACCCCATCGCCCCCTTGAGCGTCTGGCTCACGACGACCGCACGAGCACGGGCATCGCTGGCGAGCGCGTCCAGCCACGCCCGCAGCCGGCCCATCGCCTCGGGCGGGAGGGACCCGTCAGGGGTCAGCTGGGTCTCGGGGACGGTGAAGATCGGCGCGGTCGGCAGGCCCTGCTCGCGCAGCATCCCCGCGAGGTGTGGCCGGATCTCGTCGACCGACTCGGGCGCGATGCGGTCGAGGACGATGGCGACGGAGGTGCCGCGCTCGGCTGCGGTGCGCAGGAGATCCCAGGGAACGGCGTCCGCGTAACGAGCGGCCGTGGTGACGAAGAGCCAGAGGTCGGCGGCGGCGAGGAGCTGGTTGGCGAGCTCGCGGTTGGCCTGGACGACCGAGTCGATGTCGGGGGCGTCGAGCAGGGCCATCCCGGGCGGCAGGCTCGACGACTCGACGAGGCGGACGGTGCCCGGCTGCGTCTCCTCGGTGGGGCTGCCGGTCACCCGGGCGAGCGTCGGGAGGATGCGCTGGTCGGCGAACCAGCGCTTGTCGTCGGGGTGGTGCACGAGCACAGGACTCGTCGTCGTCGGCCGGAGCACGCCGGACCGGCTGACGACCGACCCGACGATCGAGTTGACGAGGGTCGACTTGCCGGCGCCCGTCGAGCCGCCCACGACGGCGAGCAGGGGCGCGTCGATGGAGCGCAGCCGCGGTATGACGTAGTCGTCGAGCTGGTGGATGAGCTCACGTCGCACGGCCTGCCCCTGGGCCTGGCCCGGGGTGTGGAGCGGGAGCGAGGAGGCGGCGACGGCGTCCCGGAGCCCGGTCACGGCCTCGACGAGCTCGCTCGCCCTGGTCGCCTCCGATGTCGTCACTGCCTCAGCCTAACGAAAGGGCGAGCACCTGCGCGCCGACGTGCCGACGCGCTGACCTGCAGTTCCAGCAGGCGGACGGAGAGGGGTGGCCGCTCACTACACTGCGAGGCACCAAGGCCTCCGTAGCTCAGCGGATAGAGCGAGTCACTTCTAATGACTGGGTCGCAGGTTCGAGTCCTGCCGGGGGCGCCTCAGCCGGTCCGATGACGACGGACGAAGGCCCGGATCACCTCGTTGACCCGCTCGGGCTGCTCGAGGTTCGACATGTGCCCGGCGCCCTCGACGACGGCGAGCTCGGCCCCCGGGATGGCCTCGGCGAACTGCCGTGCCACGAGGTCGACGGGCGATCGCGCGTCCGCCTCACCCCAGACGAGCAGCGTCGGCACCGCGATCGTGGGCAACACGTCGGAGAGGTCGGCGTCGGCCATGATCCCGAGCTCGAGGGCGAGCGTCTCGGGGCGGACGTCGGCCGCCATCTCCGCCATGAGGGTGACGATCTCGGCCGACGGTTTCCCGGCGAAGAGACCCGGCAGGGTCGGGTCGAACTCCTCCGGCGACGCCTCGAGGCTCTCGCGCACGCCGTCGACCCGGTGGCGCACCTCGTCCGCGGGAAGCGAGCCCTTCCACCCGGCATACGTGTCCATGAGGACGAGTGACGCGACGAGACCGGGATGGCGGCGGTAACACTCGAGGACGACGGTCCCACCCCACGACAGGCCGGCGAGGTGGACCGGGCCAAGACCGAGGTGCCCGATCAGCCCGGCGAGCGCGTCCGCGAAGTCCGTGAGGTCGAAGCCTTCGGGCACCGGTGACGAGCGGCCGACGCCCGGTTCGTCCCACGCGACGACGGTGAGCTCGTCGCCCAGACCGGTGAGCTGCGGCCCCCAGCTGCGCGAGTCGAGCGCGGCGCCGTGGACGAGCACGAGCGGCGGCCCCGAGCCAGCCCGGCGGAACGCGACGCCGACGCCACCGACCTCGGCGCGCCCAGGCTCCAGGGGCACGGTCTCCTCCACAGATCGCAACCTACGCCCCCACCGGAGCACCGGGCAGGCCCGTGAACCGCTGGTGACATGATCGGGTCATGGCCGTCGTGATCCGCACCACAGAGGTGAGCGACGACCCGCGTCTGCGCGACCTGCTCGACGCCACCGAGCTGGAGCGCGCCGGGCGCCGGCCCAACCCTCTCCCGTTCGTCACCGCGCACGCCCTGCTCCGCCGCCTCGTCGCCGACGAGACCGGGATCGACCCTCGCCGGCTCGAGTTCGAGCGCCGCTGCGCCACCTGCGGCACGGACCGTCACGGCAAGCCGCACCTCTCCGGGATGCGCGACCTCCACGTCTCGGTCTCCTACGGCGAGCACATGGCCGTCGCGGTCGTCACCAACCTCGGCGAGGTCGGCATCGACGTCGAGGACCTCGAGTCGGCCGACTTCGACGGGTTCGGGAGCGTCACCCTCGACGCGAGCGAGACGCCATACCTCGCGGATCTCGACGGCGACGACCTCCTCGCCGCGCGGGCGCTGCTGTGGGCCCGCAAGGAGGCGATCCTCAAGGCGACCGGCCACGGGCTCGTCGTCGACCCGAGCCAGGTCGTCGTCTCGGCACCGGACGCCCCCGCCGCGCTCCTCGAGTGGAAGGCCAGGGAGCACCCGCCGGGACCCACCCAGGTGAGCGACGTCGACCTCGGCCGGGACGACCACCGCGCCGCCGTCGCCGTGCTCACGAGCAGGCCAGTCACCGTCCGCGTCCAGCGCGGCTGAAGGCCCCGGAGCCCGGATCAGTCGGCGGCCAGCGCCACCGTGCGTCGCAGGGCCAGCTCGGCGAGCAGCGCCGCGATGTCGGGCACGACCGAGTCGTCGTAGAGCGCCCGCGGAGAGTGGTTGTCCTCCGCCGTCGTGTGGTCGTCGACGACGCAGGCGCCGATGTTGAGGTAGGCCCCCGGCACCTCGTCGAGGACGAACGCCATGTCCTCGGCGCCCGCCTCCGGCTCCGGCATGTCCGACCACCGGTCCCCGCCGAAGAGGTCGACGACGGTGTCACGCGCGAACGCGAACTCGTCCGGGTCGTTGACGGTCACCGGGTAGCCGCCGCCGATGTCGACGCTCGCCGCGAGCCCGTGGGCGGCGGCGACGTGCTCGGCGACCCGCCGGATCTCGGTGTGCGCCTTCTCGCGGTGCTCGCCCGAGAACGTGCGCAGCGTGGCGGAGAGCTCGGCGGTGTCCGGGATGACGTTGTTGACCGTCCCGGAGGCGATGCGGCCGACGGTGAGGACGACGGGGTCGAAGACGTCGAACCGGCGCGTCACCATCGTCTGCAGGGCGAGCACGATCTCGCACGCGACGGGCACGGGGTCGAGCGCGTAGTGCGGCTGCGAGCCGTGGCCGCCCATCCCCTTGACCGTGATGAGCACCTCGTCGGCCGCGGCCATCTGCGGGCCGGGTCGGCCGAACCACACCCCGCGAGGCCGCTCCGCGGCATACACATGCGTGGCGTATGCCGTGTCGACGCGCCGGCCGGCCGCCTCGAGGAGTCCTTCGCGCAGCATCGGCTCGGCCCCTCCGGGGCCCTCCTCACCGGGCTGGAACATGAGGACGACGTCGCCGACGAGCTCGTCGCGCAGCTCGTGCAGGATGCGGGCCGCCCCGACGAGCGCGGCGGTGTGGAGGTCGTGGCCGCAGGCGTGCATGAGGCCCGGCTCCTGCGAGGCGTAGTCGAGCCCGGTCACCTCGGTCACGGGCAGGCCGTCCATGTCGCCGCGCAGGAGCACGACCGGACGCTCCTCCCCCGGCGTGCGCGACGCGCCGCGGCCGCGCAGCACGGCCACCACGCTGCTCACCTCGCGACCGGTCGTGATCTCGAGGTCGAGCCCTTCGAGCGCGTCGAGCACGGTGCGCTGGGTCCGGGGCAGGTCGTTTCCGAGCTCGGGGTGACGGTGCAGCTCGCGGCGCAGCTCGACGAGCTCGGGCGCCATCGCCTGGGCCAGCCCGAGGGCCGATGTGATCCGCTGAGGGGTCCGCTGCATCAGAGCACCTGGCCCGCGAACTCGTGGCGGCGGCGGGCCAGGATCGCGAGCAGCTCGCGCTCTTCGGTGAGTGCCCGCGCGTCCGCGGCCGAGTGGTGCATCCGGCGGCGCAGGAGGGCGAGCTCGCTCGCCGCGTCCTGGAAGTCCTCCATCGACCGCAGGGCAGCCCGGCCGCCGTTGAGCCGCGCCCACTGGCGTGCCTCGCGGCGCTTCGGCATCGACGCGAGCATCGCCACCTCGGCCGGCGAGAGCCAGCCCGCGTCGGCGTAGGCGCTGAGGAACTGGCCGATGAGCCGGCCCTCGCGGCGGCGGACCCAGACGACGAAGCCGAGGAAGGCGAGGAAGAGCGGCACCTCCACGAGGAGGTAGACGGCGATGAGGCCCTCTCCCCCGCTCACGGCGGCGAGGTTCCACACGGCGTGGGCGACGACGGCGATGAGGTAGCCGCCCAGCGGGGCGAGGATGCGCACCGCGCCCTTGCGGGACATCGCCGCCATCCCGATCCCGATGCCGATGCAGATCGTGAACATCGGGTGGGCGAAGGGCGAGAGCAGGCAGCGGCCGACGAAGGTCGCCGTGAGCCCCTCCTGTCCGTGCTCGACCCACGCGATGGCGAGGTACTGAATGTTCTCGGTGAAGGCGAACCCGGCCGCAGTGACCCCCGCATAGACCATGCCGTCGGTGATGCCGTCGAACTCGCGCTTGGCCAGGCGCCACACGAGCAGGACGAAGACGCCCTTCGCGGCCTCCTCGACGAACGGGGCGACGAAGACGGCCGTGAGCGCGAGCGACTCGTCCTCGGGGATCGAGCCCCACAGGACGAGCTGGCCCGCAGTGTTGAGGGTCATCGCGATGACGACGGCGATGAGCGCTCCCCAGAGAAACGCCCGCACGAGGTAGCGGGTCGGCTCGGCCTCGAACCTGTCGAGCCACATGAAGGTCGGGACGACGATGCCGAGCGGGATCGTCGCCGCGACGAGACCGAGGAGGGCGGCGCTCACCCCGGCCGCGGCACCGATGGCCGTGGCGACGACGAGGGCCGCGAGGCCGAACCCGACGGTCGCGACACCGGCGATGACCCAGCGACGGATGACCGAGCGACCCCGGTGGGCACCCGCTCCGCGCGCGGCGTCCGGCGGCGGTGGGACAGGGGTCTGGAGGTCGACGGCGTGGTCCCCACTCATGGTCAGCGAGCCTAGTGCTTCGCCATAGGCTGGTCCCCATGTCCGCCACGCCTGACCGAGCCCTCACCGACCGCATCGTCTGGATCGACTGCGAGATGACCGGGCTCTCCCTCGAGGACGACGCGCTCGTCGAGGTCGCCGCCCTCGTCACCGACTTCGAGCTCAACGTCCTCGGTGACGGCGTGGACGTCGTCATCCGCCCCACCGACGAGGCCCTCGCGCAGATGAACGACTTCGTCCGCGAGATGCACACCACCTCGGGGCTCCTCGACGAGCTCGCCGGTGGCGTGACGATGGAGGAGGCGCAGCAGCGCGTCCTCGACTACGTGCGCGAGTGGGTGCCCGAGCCGCGCAAGGCCCCCCTCGGCGGCAACACGGTCGGCACCGACCGCGGCTTCCTCGCCCGCGACATGCCCGAGCTCGAGGCACACCTGCACTACCGGATCATCGACGTGTCCTCGATCAAGGAGCTCTCACGCCGCTGGTACCCCCGCGCCTACTTCGCCGCTCCCGAGAAGTCCGGCGGCCACCGCGCGCTCGCCGACATCCGCGAGTCCATCGCCGAGCTGCGCTACTACCGCCGCGCGGTCTTCGTCGACCCTCCCGGCCGGGCCTCGGACGAGCTCAAGGCCCTCGCGAGCGAGCACGTCGTCGACCACTCGACCCCGGCGTCCGGCGCCGATGCGGGCGTGGTCGGGAGCACCCCCGGAGAGCAGGTACGATAGTCCGCGCTGCCTCGGCCGCCGGAGCATCCGGTATGCCGTGTGCAGTCACCCTTGGTGGGCGTAGCTCAGCTGGTAGAGCACCGCGTTGTGGTCGCGGGGGTCGCGGGTTCAAGCCCCGTCGCTCACCCCAAGGTCGAAAGCCCCTGCAGCCGCAGGGGCTTTCGTCATGTGTGAGCGGCCTTCGTCGGGTTCAGGCCCGTTTGTGAGACTGAGTCCATGCGCCTCACCCTCCGCGGACCCTTCCTGCTCCTGCTCACCGCCCTCCTCGGGCTCGTCGTCGGGGTCCTGCCCGCGAGCGCGCACTCACGCCTGCTGTCGATCACGCCGAAGGACGGCGCCTCGCTGCCGACGACCCCCACCGAGGTCGTCCTCACGTTCAACGAGTCGGTCAACCCGCAGTTCGTCACCGTCCGCGTCACCGACGGCGAGGGCACCGTCGTCGCCGAGGACGCGACGGCGAGCGGCGCGACGGTCACCGTGCCGGTCCCCGAGCCGCTGGCTGCCGGCTCCTACAAGGTCACCTACCGCGTCGTCAGCGCCGACTCGCACCCGATCTCCGGCTCCACCGCCTTCAGCATCACCGGCGACGGCGTGGCCTCGCCCACCGCTGCCGCGCCGAGCCCCTCCGCCTCACCCTCGGCGTCCCCCGACAGCCCTTCCGCCGAGCCGTCGCCGCCCTCGACGGACGCCGCCTCCGAGCAGGACGGGACCTCCTCTGGCATCCCATGGCCGCTCCTCGCGAGCATCGCCGCCATCATCCTGGCGGTCGTCGTCTACGCCCGTCGAAGGGACCGCCGCGCGGCGTGAGGAGGGTTCTCCCGAGGAGGAACGGGCCCGATTTCGCAACCGGGCACCACCGCTGCTACTGTCTCTCCTCGCGCGCCATTAGCTCAATTGGCAGAGCAGCTGACTCTTAATCAGCGGGTTCGGGGTTCGAGTCCCTGATGGCGCACCGAAGAGAAGCCCCGCACGGTCACCGTGCGGGGCTTCTCGCTTGCCCGGGACCTAGTGCCCTGTGGCCGCTGGCGAGCGCGGCGCACGGTGGAGCCAGGAACTCCCGAGGAGGTGCGTCATGCGGCTCCGCACACCGCTCGTCGTTGCCGTTCTGGCCCTCGTCGCCACCCTGTCCGGCTGCGTCGTCCAGCAGGGGCCGAGGTCGCACATGGGGGCTCGCGGCGGAGACGACTACCCTGCGGCCGCCATGGGCTGGTCCGAGCCCGCCTGGCTGGCCGAGATGATCCCCCACCACGAGGAGGCGATCCGCGCCGCCAAGGAGCTGTCGCGCTCGGCCCGACCCGAGATGCGCGAGCTCGGCGCCGCGATCGTGGGCAGCCAGACCGCGCAGGTCGCGCAGATGCGCGAGTGGCTCGCGCCGTGGTGGCCCGACCAACGTGAGGACAGGGCATACGTGCCCATGATGCGTGACCTCAGGGGACTCGAGGGAGACGCGCTCGACCGGGCCTTCCTCGACGACATGGTCCGGCACCACATGATGGCCGTGATGATGTCGCAGCACCTGCGCAGCGGCCGCGGCGTGACGCACGACGAGGTCGCGGACCTCGCGCGGACGATCGTCGTCGAGCAGCGGGCCGAGATCGTGACGATGCGCCGGTGGCTCAGCGACTGGTTCGGTCAGGACAGCTCAGGCATGCCGATGATGCGCTGGCGGAGCTGGGACTGAACGCCGTCAGCGCCGGCGGCGGCGCAGGACCTTGAGGGCCACGATGACCGCGACGACCGCCACGGCGGCCGCGACGCGCTCGACCCTGAGGTCACCCTCGGGGGTCGTCGTGGCGTCGGCGAAGCGGGCCTTGGCCTTCTCGACCTCACGCTTGGCGATGGCCGACGGGGTGGCCTTGGCGGTGATCTCGTCGAGGGTGCGGGCCAGGCGCACGCGGCGCTCGGCGATGTCGGCCTCGAGGGCGGAGATGGAGGTCATCGAATCAGTCCTTGCTCAGTCCGAGGTCGCGCCGCAGCTTGGCGACGTGCCCAGTGGCCTTGACGTTGTACCAGGCGTGCTCGACCTTGCCGTCCTCGTCGACGACGACGGTCGAGCGGA
Organism: Knoellia flava TL1; assembly: GCF_000768675.1. Taxonomy (GTDB): domain Bacteria; phylum Actinomycetota; class Actinomycetes; order Actinomycetales; family Dermatophilaceae; genus Knoellia; species Knoellia flava. Next base: position 48,160 of record NZ_AVPI01000013.1, read on the forward strand.
TGACGCCCTGGACGACCTTGCCATAGAGCTTCTTCTCGCCGAACGCGCCCCACTGCGTCATGACCGACTTGTCGGGGTCGGAGAGCAGCGTGAGCGACAGGTGCTCCTTGTCGCGGAACTTCGCAAGCTTCTCGGGCTTGTCCGGCGAGATGCCGAGGACGGTGTAGCCATCGGTCTTGAGCGACTCGAGCGACTCGCTGAAGTCGCACGCCTGCTTCGTGCACCCGGGCGTCATGGCCGCCGGGTAGAAGTAGACGATGACCTTGCCACCGCGCAGGTCCGAGAGGCTGACGCTCTCGCCGGTATCGGTGCTCAGGGTGAAGTCCGGTGCGGCGTCGCCCGGCTCGAGTCGGTCGGTCACGCAGGTCTCCTGGGGTCGTCGGGCTCTCGTCACGAACCTATCAGCGGGTGGTGCGCGAGGCGGGACTCGAACCCGCACACCCGAAGGCACCAGAACCTAAATCTGGCGCGTCTACCTGTTCCGCCACTCGCGCGCCCGGACAGCGTATGCCGTCCGCCCCCCGACCTCGCGTCCCTCCCCGCTCGTCCGCCGTTGCGTCCGGCAAGGTGACGGCCTGGCGACCACAGTTGCGGACGCAAGGGAGGGTGCGGAGACGGCATACGACAACGTCCGGCACGGTGACGGCCTGACGACCACAGTTGCGGACGCAAGGGAGGGGCGCGGGATCAGCGGGTGAGGTACTCGCGGAGGATCGGGACCATGGCGCGGAAGGCGAGGCCACGGTGGGAGATGGCGTTCTTCTCGACATCGGTGTACTCGGCGAGCGAGCGGGTGTCGCCGTCGGGGACGAAGATGGGGTCGTAGCCGAACCCGTTCTCCCCCACCGGGTTGCGGCGGATCGTGCCGGACACGCGCCCCTCGACGGCCTCGACCGAGCCGTCGGGCATGGCGAGAACGGCCGCACAGACGAACGCCGCCGAGCGGTGCTCGTCGGGGACGTCACCGATCTGCTCGAGGAGGAGCTCGAGGTTGGCCCGGTCGCGCTCGGCGCGGGTGGCGTCGGGGCCGGAGTGCGAGCCGGACCAGCGCGCCGAGAAGACTCCCGGCGAGCCGCCGAGGACGTCGACCGCGAGGCCGGAGTCGTCGGCCACGCTCGGCAGGCCGGTGGCCTTCGCAACGGCGACGGCCTTGAGCCGGGCGTTGCCCTCGAAGGTCACCTCGCTCTCGACGACGTCGGGTGCCTCGGGGAAGTCGGAGGCCCCGACGACCTCGAGCCCGACCTCATCGACGAGGTCGGCGAGGATCTGGCGCAGCTCGTGGACCTTGTGCTCGTTCTGGGTGGCGAGGACGAGGCGGGTCACCGCTGGCGCTCCCGCGGCGTCTCGGCGAGCGCCTGCTGCTGGGCCTCGGTGAGCCGGGCGCAGCCGGCGGCGGCGAGGTCGAGGAGCGCGTCGAGCCGCTCGCGGTCGAACGCCGCGTCGGCGCCCTCGGCGGTGCCCTGCACCTCGACGAACCGGCCGGAGCCGGTCATGACGACGTTCATGTCGGTGTCGGCCGTCGAGTCCTCGGGGTAGTCGAGGTCGAGCACCGGTGTGCCCTTGACGACGCCGACGCTCACCGCCGCAATGGAGTCGACGAGCGGCTTGGCGCTCGCGGAGATGAGGCCCTTGGCGCGGGCGTCCTCGATGGCGTCGACGAGCGCGACGTAGGCGCCGGTGATCGAGGCGGTGCGGGTGCCGCCGTCGGCCTGGAGGACGTCGCAGTCGACGACGATCGTGTTCTCGCCCAACGCCTTGGTGTCGATGACGGCGCGCAGCGCACGGCCGATGAGTCGGGAGATCTCATGGGTGCGACCGCCGACGCGGCCCTTGCGCGACTCGCGGTCGGAGCGGGTGTTCGTCGAGCGGGGCAGCATCTCGTACTCGGAGGTGACCCAGCCCGTGCCGCGACCCTTGAGCCAGCGCGGCACGCCCTCGGTGAACGACGCGGCGACGAGGACGCGCGTCTTGCCGAACTCGACGAGGACACTGCCCTCGGCGTGGTCGAGCCAGTTGCGGGTGAAGCGGACCTCGCGGAGGTCCTCGGGGCTGCGTCCGTCGTGGCGGGTCTGCGTCGAAGTCACACCCTGCAGGCTAGACGGCGCGACCCTCAGCGGCTGCGCCGAGGTCGTAGACCGCGCCCGCCTCCGCAATCTCGACCGTGCCGGGCCAGTGCTGCTCGGCCTGGGCACGGCACAGGTCGGTGTCGTTCCACGACGGCATGTGGGTGAGGACGAGGCGCTTCACTCCCCCGGCCTCGACGGCCGCACGTGCCGCGCGGCTGCCGGAGAGGTGGATGCCGCGGATCTCGTCGCGCCCGTCGACGAACGCCGAGTCGGCGAGGACGAGGTCGGCGCCGGTCATGAGCGGGCCGAGGCTCTCGCAGGAGTCGGTGTCACCGGTGTAGGCGAGCACGGCCCCGTCGGCCTCGACACGGAAGCCGAACGCCTCGACGGGGTGGTGGACGGCATACGGCGTGATGGTGACGGGACCGACCTCGACGGCGACGCGGTCGACGAGCTTCTCGAAGGAGAAGACCTTGTCCATGCCGCCGTCCTCCAGCCCGTGATACATCAGCGAGAGCCGGGTCCCGGTCTCGCTCGGGCCCCACACCGGCAGCCGCTCGTCGGGTGCGCCCTGGGGTGCGTAGTTGTGCGCGACGTAGAGGCCGCAGAGGTCGGCGCAGTGGTCGGGGTGCAGATGGGTGAGGAAGACGGCGTCGAGCGTGAGCGGGTCGACGTGGCGCTGGAGCGGGCCGAGGGAGCCGGAGCCGAGGTCGAGCAGGACGTTCCACGTGCGGTCGGGCTCCTCGACCGTGACGAGGTAGCTCGACGCCGACGACGACGGCCCCGCGAAGGAGCCGCTGCACCCGATGACCGTGACCTTCACGCGACCACCCCCGGGACGGGGCCGAGGAACGACACCGGCGTCGAGGGGTCGGCAGGCGCGACCGGGGAGGTGAAGACGTGGCCGACGTCGGGTCCGAGGCCGAGGAAGCGCAGCGCGAGCCGCCGGAACTCCTCCGGGTCGCCCGTCGTCGTGAAGCCGTGCTGGGGCGGCGGGGCGTCGTCGGGACGCAGCCGGTCGGCGTCGGCGAGGACGCGGTAGAGCTCCTTGGCCGTCTCCTCCGCCGACGACACGAGCGTGACGTCGGGCCCCATGACGTAGGAGATGACGCCGGCGAGCAGGGGGTAGTGGGTGCAACCGAGGATGAGCGTGTCGACGTCGGCCCGCTGGAAGGGCGCGAGGTAGTCGCGGGCGACCGCACGGAGCTCCTCGCCCCCGGTGACGCCGGACTCGACGAAGTCGACGAACCTCGGGGCCGCGCCGCTCGTCACGGTGAGCTGGGGCGCCGCGGCGAATGCGTCGAGGTAGGCGCGGGACTTGTGGGTGCCCTCGGTGGAGATGACGCCGATGCGCCCGGTGCGGGTGGCCCCGACCGCGCGGCGGACGGCGGGTCGGATGACCTCGACGACGGGCACGTCGTAGCGCTCCCGCGCGTCGTGGAGGACGGCGGCGCTCGCGGTGTTGCAGGCGACGACGAGCGCCTTGACGCCATGGTCGACGAGACGGTCGAGGCACTCGAGGGCGAAGGCGCGGGTCTCGGCGATGGGGCGCGGACCGTAGGGGGTCCGGGCGGTGTCGCCGAGGTAGGCCACCGACTCGTGCGGGAGCTGGTCGATCACGGCCCGGGCGACCGTGAGACCCCCGTAGCCCGAGTCGAAGATCCCGATGGGTGAGTCAGCCACCGTGCAAGGTTATGCGGTGCCGGGGTCACCCGGGAGCATCGCCGTGGCGAGCGTCTCCTGCAGCCACGTGAGGAAGTCGTAGACCGACATGGCGTGCAGGCGGGGGTCGTCGTCGTCCATCGTAGCGAGCTCGGCCTCGAGCCGATCGACGTCGGCGTCCTCGCGCAGGCCGAGCCGCTCGCCGAGCACGAGCCGGACGTCGGTGAGCGCGACGACCATGTCGACGGCGGTGCGCTCGTCGAGGTCGACGCCGGTGCCCGGTGCTCGCAGGGCGGCGATGGCGGAGGTGAGGTGGCGGGCCTTGCGCGTCCGCAGGCCGTGCTCGGTGAGGCGGCGGAACTCCGCAGACGCCTGGTCGTCGGCCCGGTTGCCGGCAGGCAGGAGCCGCTCGAGCGCGGGGTCGCGGTCGCCGAACGAGCGAGCATCGCTCGGGACGGGGCGCTCGTCGGGCGCCTGGTCCTCGGCCGAGACGGAGACCCCCATGCCGAGGCCGCCGAGACCCGAGACGATCGCGTCGAAGGGGTCCTCGTGGCCGGCGCCGCCTGCAGCGTCGTCCTCCGGCGCGGTCTGCTCGGGTGCGACGAGGTCGTGGACCTGCTCCATGAGCCCGGCCACGACGGCCCGCTCGACGGCGTCGAGCTTGGCGGTGTAGTGGACCGGCTTGCTGCCGCCGCCTCGACGGGAGAAGGCGCGCGCCATCAGTCGTCCTTCTGCCGGGTCGTCTCCACCGTGCGTGTGGTCGCCACCGCGCCGAACATCAATCGTCCTTCTGCCTGGTCGTCTCCACCGTGCGTGTGGTCGCCACCGCGCCGAACATCAGTCGTCCTTCTGGAAGGTTGCCCACAGCCCGTAACCCTGCAGCGCCTCGGTGTCGATCTCCATCTTCTCGCGCGGACCGTGGGAGACGACGGCGCGGCCCTTGGTGTGCACGTCCATCATGAGCTTCTCGGCCTTGGCCCGGTCGTAGCCGAAGTAGGTCTGGAAGACGTAGGTCACGTAGGACATGAGGTTGACGGGGTCGTTCCAGACGAGCGTGATCCACGGGAGGTCCGGCTCGACCACGGAGTCGGAGGAGACGACCTCCTCCTGCACGGGCGCGATGGACACGGCTCCCACAATAGGCTGCCGCGGGTGAGCTCCCACTCCCCCGCTCCCCGGCCCACCACGGCGTATGCCGTCCCCGCCTCGTCGGCCGCGCTCCTCACCGACCACTACGAGCTGACGATGGTCCAGGCCGCGCTCCGCTCGGGTGCGGCGAGCCGGAGGTGCGTCTTCGAGACCTTTGCGCGCCGCCTGCCCGACGGCCGCCGCTACGGCGTCGTCGCGGGCACCGGCCGGCTCCTCGAGGCGATCGAGCGGTTCCGCTTCGGCGACGAGGAGATCGCCGCCCTGCGTGCAGCCGACGTCGTCGACGCGGACACCCTCGACTTCCTCGCGGGCTACCGCTTCCAGGGCGACATCTGGGGCTATGCCGAGGGAGAGGCCTACTTCCCCGGCTCGCCCGTGCTCGTCGTCGAGTCCGACTTCGCCCACGGCGTGGTCCTCGAGACCCTCGTGCTGTCGATCCTCAACCACGACAGCGCCGTCGCGAGCGCCGCGTCGCGGATGACGGGCGCGGCGGGCACCCGGCCGTGCATCGAGATGGGCTCGCGCCGCACCCACGAGGAAGCCGCGGTGGCAGCCGCGCGGGCGGCATACATCGCGGGTTTCGCGACGACCTCGAACCTCGAGGCGGGCCGGCGCTGGGGGGTGCCCACGGCGGGGACGGCGGCGCACGCCTTCACGCTGCTGCACGACGACGAGCGCGAGGCGTTCACGGCGCAGGTCGAGGCGCTGGGGGTCGGCACGACCCTGCTCGTCGACACCTACGACGTGCCGCGCGCCGTCGAGATCGCCGTCGAGGTGGCGGGCACCGATCTCGGCGCGGTGCGGCTCGACAGCGGCGACCTGCTCGTCCAGGCGCACGAGGTGCGTGAGCAGCTCGACGCCCTCGGCGCGACGGGCACCAGGATCGTCGTCACCTCGGACCTCGACGAGTTCGCGATCGCCGGGCTCGCGGCCGGTCCGGTCGACGCCTACGGGGTGGGGACGCAGCTCGTCACGGGGTCGGGCGCGCCGACGGCCGGCATGGTCTACAAGCTCGTCGCGCGCACCGACGACTCCGGCGAGATGGTCGGCGTCGCCAAGGCGAGCAAGGACAAGACGTCGGTCGGCGGACGCAAGTTCGCGTTGCGGCGCCGCAACGAGCGGGGCACGGCGGAGGCCGAGATCATCGGCATCGGCGAGGCGCCGGCCGACGACGGCGACGACCGGGCGCTCCTCGTCGACCTCGTCCGTGACGGCGAGGTCGTCGGCGGGGAGCACGTCGCGCTCGCCGCGGCCCGCGAGCGCCACGAGGCCTCGATGGCCGAGCTGCCCCGGTCCGCGCACCAGCTGAGCCGCGGCGAGCCCGCGATCCCCACGACCTACCTCTGACGCCGGCGGCTCCTCACAGGGTCGCTCCCGCTGCTGTGCGGTGACTGTTACGGACGGTTTACGTGCGCCGTCGCGACGCGAAACACCGGGTCGGCAACGTCTGGCGGCATGGAGACCACCACCCCCGTCGCCGGCCCCACCACCGAGGCCGGACCCGTCGCGCCCTCCTCGCCGCCCGCCACCACATCCACCACCGCACCCCCGACCGCGCGCCGCGGCCGGTGGATCGAGCACTGGGACCCGGAGGACACCGGCTTCTGGCAGGCCACCGGGCGCTCCGTCGCCCGCCGCAACCTCGCCCTCTCCGTCTTCGCCGAGTTCCTCGGCTTCTGCGTCTGGGCGCTCTGGTCCGTCGTCGTGCCGCTGCTGCCCGCGGCCGGCTTCGACCTCACCCTCGACCAGCAGTTCTGGCTCATCGCCGTGCCGAGCCTCGTCGGCGCCACCCTGCGGATCCCCTACACGTTCGCGGTCCCGGCCTTCGGCGGCCGCAACTGGACGGTCCTGTCGTCGCTGCTGCTCCTCCTGCCGGCCTCGGCCCTGGGCCTGGTCGTCACCCGGCCGGAGACGCCGTTCGGGGTACTGCTGCTCTGCGCGGCGCTCGCCGGCTTCGGCGGCGGCAACTTCGCGTCGTCGATGACGAACATCTCGTTCTTCTACCCCGAGGCGGAGAAGGGCAAGGCGCTCGGGCTCAACGCCGCCGGCGGCAACCTCGGCACCGGCATCGTCCAGATGCTCGTGCCGGCGATCATCGCGATCGGCGCGGGCGTGCACCTCGAGCGTGCCGGGCTCGTCTTCGTCCCGCTCGTCCTGCTGTCGGCGTTCGCGGCGTGGCGCTGGATGGACAACCTCGCCGGCGTCAAGGCGGACTACCGCTCCTTCGCCCTCGCGACGCGCAACCCGCAGACGTGGGTCATCTCGTTCCTCTACATCGGCACCTTCGGTTCCTTCATCGGGTATGCCGGCGCGTTCCCGACGCTGCTGCGGACCCAGTTCCCGACGGCGCCCCTCGGCCTGGCGTTCCTCGGCGCGCTCATCGGTGCCCTGACCCGTCCGCTCGGTGGGGTCATCGCCGACCGGCTCGGTGGGGCGCGGGTCACCGTCGCGTCGTTCGTCGTCCTCACGGCCGGCGCGCTCGCGGCGGTGGAGGGCCTGCGCAGCGGCAGCTTCCCGCTCTTCTTCGGCGCCTTCCTCGTCCTCTTCACCGGCGCCGGGATCGGCAACGGCGCGACCTACCGGATGATCCCGGCGGTCTTCCGGGCCGGCGTCGATGCGGCGTCCCTGCCCACGGCGCGCAAGGCAGCGGCCGGGTGCATCGGCATCGCCGGCGCCGTCGGGGCCTACGGCGGGTTCCTCATCCCCCGCGGCTTCGCCATGGCCAAGGACGCCTACGGCTCGCTCGTGCCCGCGCTCCTCGTCTTCGTCGTCGCCTACGTCGTCATGGCCCTGACGACGTATGCCGTCTACCAGCGTCGCGGGTCGGCGCTCGCCTCGGAGACGATCTGAGCCGCGGATGAGCACCGTCAGCACGCACTGCCCCTACTGCGCGCTCCAGTGCGCCCAGGCGCTCACGCCCGGGCCCACCGGCGTCGAGGTCACCGGTCGCCAGTTCCCGACGAACCGGGGAGGCCTGTGCCAGAAGGGATGGACGAGTGCCTCGGTCCTGCGCGCGCCCGACCGGCTGACCGCACCACTCGTGCGCGGCGTGGACGGTGAGCTCGCGGAGACGACCTGGGAGGTCGCCCTCGACCTCGTCGCCGAGCGGCTGCGGGCGATGCGCGCCGAGCACGGCGCCGACGCCGTGGCCGTCTTCGGCGGCGGTGGACTGACGAACGAGAAGGCCTACCAGCTGGGCAAGTTCGCGCGGGTGGCTCTCGGCACCGCGAACATCGACTACAACGGGCGCTTCTGCATGAGCAGCGCCGCGGCGGCGGCGAACCGGTCGCTGGGCATCGACCGTGGGCTGCCCTTCCCGCTCACCGACGTCGGCGGGGCGCAGGCGGTGCTCCTCCTCGGCAGCAACCTCGCCGAGACGATGCCACCGGCCGTGGCCCACCTCGCCGGAGCCCGGGCCGCCGGAGGGCTCGTGGTCGTCGACCCGCGGGTGAGCGCGACGGCCTCCCTCACCGACGACGGGCAGGGCCTGCACCTCCAGCCCGTGCCGGGCACCGACCTCTGTGTCCTCCTGGGGCTGCTCCACGTCGTCCTCGCCGAGGGACTGGACGACACGGCATACGTGTCCGAACGGACGACCGGCGTCGACGACACTCGGAGGCTCGCGGCGACGTGGTGGCCCGAGCGCGTCGAGCAGGTGAGCGGCGTCCCGGCCGCGCTCCTGCGCGAGACCGCCCGCCTGCTCGCCGCCGCGAGCCCCGCGCGCGGCGGCTCCGGCGCTTACGTCCTCACCGGACGCGGCGTCGAGCAGTCGTCCCAGGGCACCGCCACCGTCAACGCCGCCATCAACCTCGCCCTCGCGCTCGGTCTGCCCGGCCGTGTCGGCTCGGGCTGGGGCGCGGTCACCGGACAGGGCAACGGTCAGGGCGGTCGCGAGCACGGCCAGAAGTCGGACCAGCTGCCCGGCTACCGCATGGTCGACGACCCCGGCGCTCGCGCGCACGTGGCCGGCGTCTGGGGCGTCGACCCCGCGACGCTGCCCGGCAAGGGGCGCCCGGCCGTCGAGCTCCTCGACTCGCTCGGCCGCGAGGGCGGTCCGCGCGCCCTGCTCGTCCACGGCGCCAACCTGCGGGTGTCGGCACCGAACGCGCGCCACGTCGCCGCCCGTCTCGACGCCCTCGACCTGCTCGTCGTCTGCGACGTCGTGCCGAGCGAGACGGCACTACGGGCCGACGTCGTCCTGCCCGTGCTCCAGTGGGCCGAGGAGGAGGGCACGATGACCTCTCTCGAGGGCCGGGTCCTGCGCCGCCGCAAGGCGATCGACCCGCCCCCGGGCCCGCGCTCCGAGCTCGAGGTGTGGCGCGAGCTCGCCGCTCGCCTGGAGGCCCCCGGCACGTGGGACACCGACGCCGCCCTCGTCTTCGACGAGCTCGCCCGGGCCAGCGCCGGCGGGCGCGCCGACTACGGCGGGCTCAGCCACGCGCGCCTCGACGCCGAGCCGGACCTATTCTGGCCGTGCCCCGCGACGGACGGCACTCCGCACCCGGGCACGCCGCGTCTCTTCCTCGACGGCTTCCCGACCCCGGACGGGCGGGCGCGCTTCGTCCCCGTCGACGACCGCGGCCCCGCCGAGGACGTCCGGGCCGGCGCGCCGGCGCACCTCGTCACCGGCCGGGTGCTGCAGCACTACCAGTCCGGTGCGCAGACGCGTCGCGTCGACGAGCTCGTCGCCGCCTCGCCCGGCGCGTTCGTCGAGATCCACCCCCGGCTGGCCGACCTGCACGGGATCGGGGCCGGGGACCTCGTGCGGCTCACGAGCGTCCGCGGATCCGTGGCGGCTCCGGCGCGGGTCACCGACCGCGTGCGTCCGGACACGGTCTTCATGCCGTTCCACTGGCCCGGCGAGGAGTCGGTCAACGCCGTGACCAACGACGCGACCGACCCGGTCTCCGGCATGCCCGAGTTCAAGGTCTGCGCCGTCACGGTCTCCCGCGCGGAGGCGCGCCGCGACTGCCCCGGCGCCCCCGTCCCCACCGTCAACGTCACCGTCACCACCGCGGAGGTTCCCGCATGAGGCTCGTCGTCATCGGCAACGGCATGGTCGGCTCCCGCTTCGTCGAGGACCTCCTCGCCCGCGACACGGCGGGAAAGTACGACGTCACCGTCGTCGGCGCAGAGGGCTGCGAGCCCTACAACCGGGTCCTGCTCAGCGAGGTCGTCGCCGGTCGCCACGACCTCGCCTCGCTCACCTTGCCCACCCCGGACCACCCGCGGCTCACGGTGCTCCGCGGCACCACGGCCACCGGCATCGACCGGGAGGACCGCATCGTCACGACCGACGACGGCACCCGGCACCGCTACGACCAGCTCGTGCTCGCCACCGGTGCCAGCGCGCGGATCCCGCCGCTCGCCGGCCTCGACACGGGCTCGGACCACCTGCCCCTCGGCGTCCACGCGCTGCGCACGATCGACGACGCGAGGGAGGTCGTCGCGGCCACCCTCAACGCTCGGCGCGCGGTCGTCCTCGGCGCCGGCGTGCTCGGCATCGAGGCGGCCAGCGGCCTGGCCCAGCGCGGCTGCGCGGTCACCGTCGTCCACCCCATGGAGGCCCTCATGGAGCGCCAGCTGGACGGTGCGGCGAGCCGGGTCCTCGCCGCCGTCATGCCGCGCGCCGGGATCGAGCCGCGCACCGGGACCGGCGCCGAGGCCGCGATCGTCGCGGACGGGCGACTCACCGGCATACGGCTCACGGGTGGTGAGGTCGTCGAGTCCGAGCTCCTCCTCCTCGCGACCGGGACGGTCGCCAACACCTCCATCGCGAGCGCGTCCGGGCTGCCGTGCGAGCGGGGCGTTCTCGTCGACGACGCGTCGGCGACCGAGGACCCGCGGGTCTTCGCGATCGGCGACTGCGCGCAACCGCCCGACGGCGCGATGGGGCTCGTGGCGCAGGGCTGGGAGCAGGCGCGTGCGCTCGCAGAGCGGCTCACCGGCGCCACCGGCCGGCGGCGCGTCGGCGCGAGCGGGTCGAACGACGTCGTGCGGGTCAAGGCCAAGGGCCTCGACGTCGTGACGATGGGGGTCTGCGGCGGCATGCGTCCGGACGACCCCACCCACCGGGCCCTCAGCCTCTCGGACCCCGCGGCCGGACGGCACGTCGAGGTCGTCGTCGCCGACGGCCGGCTCGTCGGGGCGACCTGCGTCGGCGCCGGACCGGTCGCCGCCGACCTCGTCGCGGCCTACACGCGGGGAACCCAGGTCCCGAGCGACCCCGCGCACCTCCTGCTCCCTGCCCTCGCGCCCGCATCGACGGACGGCGCGGTCCCATCCGGCGGCGACACGACCGTGTGTCGCTGCAACGGCGTCACGCGCGACGAGATCGCACACGCCCACGCGGATGGCGCTCGGGACGTCCACGACGTCGCGCGGGCGACGCGGGCCACCACCGGCTGCGGCGGCTGCACCCAGGACGTCTGCGACCTGCTCGAGCGGCTCGGCGCCCGCTCCGGAACCGGCAGCCCCGACCGAGATCTCACCGTCGCCGGAAGCCCGGTGTGAGAACCGTTTTACGCAGGAGAAACAGTTGAACCACAGTCCCGAAACCGCGCGTCCCTAGCGTCGTCGACATGGTCCAGCACCCCAAGCAGCTCGTCGTCGTCGGTGGCGGCATGGTCGCGCGCCGCCTCGTCGACGCCCTCCGCTCCCGCGACGAGTCCAGGCAGTGGGCCGTCACGGTCCTCGGCGAGGAGCCGCGAGCGCCCTACGACCGCGTCGCCCTCACCTCCTACTTCACCGGCCGCCACCCCGAGGACCTCGCCCTCGGGAGCCAGGACCTCTGGGACGACCCGCTCGTCACGCTCCGCCGCGGGGTGCGCGTCGACAGCATCGACCGCGACGCCCGCACGGTGACGACGAGCGGCGGCGCGGTCCTCCCCTACGACGCGCTCGTCCTGGCCACCGGCTCGTATGCCGCCGTGCCCCCGGTCCCGGGGAACGACCTTCGCGGCGCGTTCGTCTACCGCACGATCGACGACGTCGCCGACCTGCGCGCCCACGTCGAGCGACGACGTGGAGAGGTCGACCGTCCGGTGCGGGGCGCCGTTGTCGGGGGCGGGCTGCTCGGGCTCGAGGCCGCCGGTGCGCTGCGGGCGCTCGAGGTCGACACGACCGTCGTCGAGTTCGCCCCCCGCCTCATGCCGCTGCAGGTCGACGACGGTGGTGGCGAGGCGCTGCGGCGGCTCATCGAGGGGCTGGGGGTCTCGGTGCGCACGTCGACGGCGACCTCGCGGGTCGTCGGCGACCGCGGCACCGTCTCACGCATGGAGTTCGACGGCGGCGACGCGGTCGACGTGGACGTCGTCGTCTTCGCGGTCGGCGTCCGGCCGCGCGACGAGCTCGCCCGGGCGTGCGGCCTCGAGGTCGGTGAGCGCGGTGGCGTGGTCGTCGACGAGGCCTGTGCCACAGCGGATCCGGCCGTCTGGGCGATCGGCGAGGTCGCCTGCATCGACGGTCGCTGCCTCGGTCTCGTCGCGCCCGGCTACACGATGGCCGAGGTGGTCGCCGACCGGCTCCTCGGTGGAGCCGGGACCTTCCCCGGAGCCGACCTGTCCACCAAGCTCAAGCTCCTCGGTGTCGACGTCGCCAGCTTCGGCGACGCCTTCGCCCAGGAGCCCGGAGGGCTCGAGGTCGTCATCAGCGACCCGGTCGCCGGCGTCTACAAGAAACTCGTCATGTCGGACGACGCCCGGACCCTGCGCGGCGGCATCCTCGTCGGCGACGCCGGCGCCTACGCCGCGCTCCGCCCGATGGTGGGCCGTGCGCTGGGAGGCGACCCCGCGGCATACCTGCTTCCGGAGGGTGCCGGACCCGCCCCGGCCGGCGACCTGCCCGAGGACGCGACCGTCTGCTCGTGCAACAACGTCACGGCCGGCGCGGTGCGGTGCGCAGTCACCGAGGGTGGGTGCACCGACCTCACCGGCGTCAAGGCGTGCACGAAGGCAGGGACGAGCTGCGGCTCCTGCCTCCCGCTCGTCAAGAAGCTCGTGACGACCGAGCTCGAGCGCTCCGGCGTCGAGGTGGGCAACGCCCTGTGCGAGCACTTCGACCTCTCCCGGGCACAGCTCTTCGACGTCGTGCGGGTCCAGGGCCTCACGACGTTCACCGAGATCATCGGCCGGCACGGACGTGGCCGTGGCTGCGACATCTGCAAGCCGGTCGTCGGCTCGATCCTCGCCTCCCTCGGCACCGGCCACATCCTCGACGGCGAGCGAGCGGCGTTGCAGGACACCAACGACCACGTCATGGCCAACCTCCAGAAGGACGGCTCCTACTCGGTCGTCCCGCGCATCCCCGGCGGGGAGATCACGCCCGAGGGACTCATCGTCATCGGCGAGGTCGCGAAGGAGTTCGGCCTCTACACGAAGATCACGGGTGGGCAGCGCATCGACCTCTTCGGCGCCCGCATCGAGCAGCTTCCGCGGATCTGGAAACGGCTGGTGGACAACGGGTTCGAGTCCGGCCACGCCTACGGCAAGTCACTCCGGACGGTGAAGTCGTGCGTCGGGTCGACGTGGTGCCGCTACGGCGTGCAGGACTCCGTCGGGCTCGCGATCGCGCTCGAGCTGCGCTACCGCGGCCTGCGCAGCCCGCACAAGCTCAAGCTCGGCGTCTCGGGGTGCGCGCGCGAGTGCGCGGAGGCCCGCGGCAAGGACGTCGGTGTCATCGCGACCGACAACGGCTGGAACCTCTACGTCGGCGGCAACGGCGGGTTCACCCCCCGCCACGCGCAGCTCCTCGCCGAGGACCTCGACACCGAGACCCTCGTCCGGACGATCGACCGGTTCCTCCTCTTCTACGTCCGGACCGCCGACCGGCTGCAGCGCACCGCGGCCTGGGTCGAGGACCACGAGGGCGGGCTCGACGCGATCCGGGCGGTCGTCGTCGACGACTCGCTCGGCATCGCCGCCGACCTCGACGCCGCGATGGCCGCGCACGTCGACGACTACGAGGACGAGTGGGCGGCGGTCCTCGCCGACCCCGAGAAGCTGCGCAGGTTCGGGTCCTTCGTCAACGCACCCGACCTCGCCGACGACTCCTTCGCCTACGTCGCCGAGCGTGGGCAGCCCCGACCGGCCACACCCGACGAACGCGCGGGCGGCGTGCTCGTCGCCGGAACCACCCTGGAGGTCCGCCGATGACCGTCGACGTCACCGAGCCGCGCGCCGGCAGCGCTCCCACGACGTGGGTCGCGGTCTGCCGCCTCGACGACCTCGCTCCCGAGCGGGGCGCTGCCGCGATCGTCGCGGGCGTCCAGGTCGCGCTCTTCCGCACCATCGACGACACCGTGTATGCCGTGCAGCAGCTCGACCCCTACTCCGGCGCCCACGTCATGTCGCGCGGGATCGTCGGCTCCCGGGGGGATGCCCCCACCGTGGCCTCCCCGATGTACAAGCAGGTCTTCGACCTGCGCAGCGGCGAGTGCCTTGACCCCGTCGGACGCGAGCCGACGACGCTCGACTCGTGGGCCACAGTGGTCCGGGACGGGGTCGTCCACGTGGCACGGCCCGAGGCGGAGGTGTCGCCGTGACGACGCTCCTCGGCGTCGACCTCGTCGGACGTTCGGTCCTCGTCGCCGGGGGTGGTCCCGTGGCGGCGACCAAGGCAGCCGCCCTCGTCGCCGACGGCGCCCTCGTGCACGTCGTCACGCCGATCGTCTGCGAGGCCATGCTCGACCTGACGCGTGACCCGCACGTCGAGTGGTCGCAGCGCGAGGTCTCCGTGAGCGACGCGGACCGGGTGTGGCTCGTCGTGGCGGCCACCGGGGACCGCGCCGTCGACCGGGCCCTCTGCGCCCGCGCCACCGCCCGCCGCGTCTTCAGTGTCTGCGCGGGGGCCGCGCAAGAGGGCACCGCGCGCAACCCGGCCACCACCGAGCACGCGGGGCTGCGCGTGGGGGTCGTCTCGACGGGCCGACCAGACCCGGCACGCGCCGTCTCGGTGCGCAACGCGCTCGCGGCCCACCTCGAGACGGCGGACCTCGACCTGCGGACCCGGCGGCGCCCGGCGCAGGCCCGGGGACGGGTCGTCCTCGTCGGCGGTGGACCCGGGGCGGACGACCTCGTGACCGTCCGAGGGCGACGTGCCCTCGCCCAGGCCGACGTCGTCGTCACCGACCGGCTCGGCCCCACGGGCCTGCTCCGCACCCTGCCCGCGGATGTGGAGATCATCGACGTCGGCAAGACCGCCGGCCACCACCCCGTCCCCCAGCACGAGATCAACCGCCTCCTCGTCGAGCACGCCCAGCGCGGTCGGAACGTCGTCAGGCTCAAGGGTGGTGACCCCTTCGTCTATGGCCGCGGCGGCGAGGAGGTGCTTGCCTGCCGTGAGGCAGGGGTCGACGTCGAGGTCGTCCCGGGCGTGAGCTCGGCCCTGAGCGCACCGGGAGCGGCCGGCATACCCCTCACTCACCGCGGCACGTCCGCGGCGGCCAACATCGTCTCCGGCCACGAGCCGCTCGACGCCCACACCCTCGCGTCCGTGGCGAGCGAGGAGGCGACACTCGTCGTGCTCATGGGCGTCGGGATGCTCGCGGACCACGTCGCCGCCCTGCGGGCACGGGGAGCGGCGGACGACCTGCCCGTCGCCGTCGTCGAGGAGGCGACCACCGACCGGCAGCGGGTGACCCGGGCGGGGCTCGCCACGATCGTCGACATCGCACGTGAGCGCGGCGTCCGCGCCCCCGCGGTCGTCGTCGTCGGTCGCGTGGCCGACCCGGGGCTCCTCGTCCCGCGGACCGGTGTCGGCGCATGAGCACGGCCCGACCCACCCCGGCTCTGAGCCAGGTCCTCACGGGCTGCGTCGTGCTCGTCACCGCCGACCGCCGCTCCGGCGAGCTCGCCTCGGCTCTCACCCGGCGCGGCGCGACCGTGCGCCACGCCCCGGCGCTGACGATCGTCCCGCACGAGCACGACGAGGAGCTCGTCCTCGCGACCAAGCAGGTCGTCGCCGACCCGCCGGACGTCGTCGTCGTCACCACCGGCATCGGTCTGCGCGGGTGGATCGAGGCCGCGGACGCCGCCGGCCATGCCGACGAGCTGCTCGAGGTCCTCGACCGGGCCCGCATCGTCGCCCGTGGCCCCAAGGCCCGCGGCGCGATCCAGGCCGCCGGGCTCACCGCCGACTGGGTCGCCGAGTCCGAGACCTCTGCCGAGATCCTCGAGCTGCTCCTCGACGAGGGGGTCGCAGGCCTGCGGATCGCCGTCCAGCACCACGGCGCAGGCGCTGACGGGCTCGACACCGAGCTGGCGGCCGCCGGGGCCGACGTGACGAGCCTCGTCGTCTACAGGTGGGGTCCCACCCCGGACCCGGTCGCGCTGCGCCAGTCGGTCCGCGACGCGGCCGCCGGCGAGATCGACGCGGTCGTCTTCACGTCTGCCCCCGGTGCCGCCGCCTGGCTCGCGGCGGCCGACGACGAACGGGTGGCGGACGGCATACGGGCGCGATGCGCCAGCGGCTGCCTCGTCGCGGCGGCGGTCGGTCCGGTCACCGCGAAGCCGCTGCAGGAGAGGGGCATCGAGCCGATCCAGCCCGACCGGGGTCGCCTCGGGGCGCTCGTCCGGCGCCTCGTGCACCACTACGAGGTCGCCCAGTCGAGCGCGGTCCTCACGGCCGCCGGCCACCTCCAGGTCCGCCGGACGGTCGCCCTGCTCGACGGGCACGTCCTGCCGCTCTCGCCGAGCGGCCTCGAGGTGCTGCGCCTGCTCGCTGGAGCACACGGCCAGGTCGTGTCGCGCGCGGACGTCCTGCGCGTCCTGCCCGGCGACTCGACCGACCCGCACGCAGCCGAGGTCGCGGTCGGACGCGTCCGCGACGCCGTGGGGCGGGGGCTCGTGCAGACCGTCGTCAAGCGCGGCTACCGCCTGGCGCTGGCCTGACTCCGGAGACTGCCTCGTCAGCGCTCCGGTGCGTGGCCCAAGTGGGCCATGTCGCTCGTGCTGCCACACCGCTAGCGTCCCGTCCATTCATCCCTGAACGCTCCTCAGGAGGACCCGACGTGCGCACCAGGTTTCTCGTCCCTCTCGTCGCCGGCTCGGCCCTCTTGCTGCCGGCCCTCACCCAGGGCGCGTCGGCCGCGCCGCCGGGCGGGGGTGCCGCCGAGCAGAACGCCCGGACCACCGAGGTGCAGATCCTGGCGCTCAACGACTTCCACGGCCAGCTCAGGCCGCCGGACGCGGCGAGCTCGGGAGGACGGATCGGAGCCACCCCGGCCGGCGGTGCGGAGTACCTCGCGCAGTACGTGCGCAACCTCGAGGCCACGAACCCGCACTCCCTCTTCGTGTCCGCGGGAGACCTCATCGGCGCCACGCCGCTGGTGTCGGCGATCTTCCACGACGAGCCGACCATCGAGGCGATGAACCTCATGGGGCTGGACTACAACGGCGTCGGCAACCACGAGTTCGACGAGGGTCCGGAGGAGCTCGTCCGCATGCAGGAGGGCGGCTGCCACCCCGTCGACGGGTGCTTCGGTGGCGACGGCTTCGAGGGCGCGGACTTCGACTTCCTCGCCGCCAACGTGACCTACAAGGACAGTGGCGAGACGATCTTCCCGCCCTACGCGATCCACCAGTTCCCGGGAGCCAAGGTCGCCGTCGTCGGGATGACGCTCGAGGGCACCCCCAACATCGTCACCGCGGCAGCCACCGAGAACCTCGACTTCCACGACGAGGCGGAATCGGTCAACGCCCTCGTGCCCGAGCTGAGGAAGCAGGGCGTCGAGACGATCGTCGTCCTGCTCCACGAGGGTGGAAGCGCAGGCGCGCCGCTCAACGAGACGACGATCAACTCGTGCGCCAACCCGACCGGCGCCGGGGTGGAGGTCATCAAGCGCTTCGACCCCGAGATCGACCTCGTCGTCACCGGTCACACCAACTGGGCCCTCAACTGCCCGGACCTCGCCGGGACGGGGATCATGGTCACCGGCGCGGCGTCGGTCGGCCGTCTGGTCACCGAAATCGACCTCACGATCAGCCGGGCGACGAAGGACGTCGTGTCGGCGAGCATCAACAACGTCATCGTCAAGCGCGACACGTTCGCTCCCGCGGAGGACCTCACCGCCCTCATCGCGAAGTACGGCGAGATCGCGGCTCCGGTCGAGAACAGGGTCCTCGGCACGGCCACGGCCCCGCTGCTGCGGGCGGCGAACGCCGCCGGCGAGTCCTCGCTCGGCGACATCATCGCCGACGCCCAGCTGTGGGCGACCTCCGGCCCGGGCTGGCCCGCAGCGGGCGGCGCCCCCGCCGTCCTCTCCTTCATGAACGCCGGTGGCATCAGATCCGACATCAACGAGGGCCCGATCACCTACGGCGAGGCCTTCACGGTCCAGCCCTTCGCCAACGTCCTCGTGACGATGGACATGAAGGGCGCGGACATCGAGGCGGTGCTTGAGCAGCAGTTCTCGGGAGCCAACGGGGTGCTGCAGATCCCTGCGTCTCTCACCTACGTCCGCACGGACTCCGCACCCGTCGGCGACAAGGTCTCGGACGTCAGGATCAACGGGGTGGCGCTCGACCCGTCGGCGACCTACCGCGTCACCGTGAACAACTTCCTTGCCGACGGCGGCGACGGCTTCAGCGTCTTCCGCAACGGCACGAACCGCTTCGTCGGTGAGATCGACCTCGACGCCTTCGCCCGCTACATCGAGGACCGAACGACGATCGCTCCCGGACCGCAGAACCGGATCACCAGGGTCCCCTGACCGAAGCCGGTGGCGGGTGGTGCCAGCCCAGGCACCACCCGCCGTCCGGGCGATGCCGGCAGGGAGCGTGTCGTCGAACCCCAGGACGCCGCCTCGCTCCGTCGCGGGCCTCAGTCGATGCTGTGCACCTCGCCCGCAGCGCCGCGACCGCCGCGACCGCCGCGGCCTCCGCTCCACGACAGGTGGTACCTGCCGTCGTCGCACGCCAGCCCGCCCTCGCCGAGGTCGAGCGGACGGAAGGTGTCGACCATGACGGCGAGCTCGTCGAAGTACTCCGCGCCGATCGAGGCCTCCGCGGCACCCGGCTGCGGACCGTGGGCGTGGCCGCCCGGGTGCAGCGAGATCGAGCCCTGCCCGATGCCCGAGCCCTTGCGTGCCTCGTAGTCGCCCTCGACGTAGAACATGACCTCGTCGGAGTCGACGTTGGAGTGGTAGTAGGGCACCGGGATCGACAGCGGGTGGTAGTCGACCTTGCGCGGCACGAAGTTGCAGACGACGAAGTTCCAGCCCTCGAAGACCTGGTGGGCCGGCGGCGGCTGGTGCACACGCCCGGTGATGGGCTCGTAGTCGCGCACGTTGAAGACGTAGGGATAGAGGCAGCCGTCCCAACCGACGACGTCGAGCGGGTGGAAGGGCAGGGTGTGCACGGTGCCGACGATCCCGCCGGACGAGGCCGGCCCCGAACCGCGGTGCTTGATGTAGACCTCGGTCTCGGCGTCGGCCTTCTCGCCGACGTCCTCGGCGAGCAGCGGCCCCTGCGGCGGCCGCAGGTCGCGCTCGCAGTAGGGGCTGTGCTCGAGGAACTGCCCGTACTTGCTGAGGTAGCGCTTCGGCGGCGCGATGTGGCTGTTGCCCTCGATCGCGTAGGCCCGCAGCGGCTCCTTGCGCGACGCCTTGGGGATCCAGCGGTGGGTCGTCGCGCGCGGGATGACGATGTAGTCGCCCTGCGCGACCTCGAACGCCCCGAAGACGGTCTCGACCCGCGCGGCACCGCGCTCGACGTAGACGCACTCGTCGCCGATGCCGTTGCGGTACCACGGGCTGGGTGCCGCGGCGACGGCATACGAGATCCGCACGTCGCCGTTGCCGAGGAGGAGCCGGCGACCGGTGACGACGTCGGTGGCCTTGATCGTCCTCGCGTCGGGGAAGAGCGCGTGCGGCTGGAGGTGGAGCGGCTTGAGCGGGTGGTTGGGCGTCGTCGACAGGTCGCCGACCTCCCAGACCTGGGCGTCGACGATCGTCGAGGGGATGTTGCGGTGGTAGAGCAGCGACGAGTCGGAGGAGAAGCCCTCCTCGCCCATGAGCTCCTCGTAGTAGAGCTCGCCGGTCTTGCCGCGGCCGGCCGGTCGCCGGTGCTGCGTGTGCCGCTTGGGCGGGATGCTGCCCATCGACTGGTAGTGCGCCACTGTCTCCACCTCACTGTGTCGAAACCCGGGTCGCGACGTCGCGGCGTCGGGTCGGACGCTGCGTCGCGAAGTCGCTGCCGCCAGCCTAGTAGCGTGTCCGGCATGTCAACGGCGCCCCCCGCCCTGCTCGCAGGGCTCATCGACGACGCCGCCGTCTTCCCTCCCGGCAACGCCCCGCTCGACCTCGCCGTCGCGCGCCACCGGGCCCACCGCAAGGCCGCGTATGCCGGTCTCGTCGGCCCGCTGCTCGTGCCGGTCGCGGACGTGGAGACGCTCGTGGCCGAGGCGTCCGGTGACTCACCGCCGCTGGCCGTCGGGCTCATCGCGCGCCCCGGCGTGGCCCCGAGGGCCGTCGCCGACGCGGTGGCCCGCCTGAGCGACGAGGCCTCCGTCGAGGTCGTCGGAGCCGAGCTCGGGTGGTTCGTCGGCTGGCGCACCCTGCCCGTCGACGGACTCCCCCTCACGCTCGAGATCCCACGCGGCGCCGAGCGCGACCGTGCCCTCGACGACGTGCGGGCCGGGGTCGACGAGTCCGGCCGGGTCGTCCAGGCGAAGTTCCGCACCGGCGCGACACCGACGTGGGAGTGGCCCGACGAGACCGAGCTCGCGGCCTTCCTCCGCGACTGCGCCCGCCTCGGCGTCCCCTTCAAGCTCACCGGAGGGCTCCACCACGCCGTGCGCGCCGAGCACGACGGCGAGCCGCAGCACGGCCTGCTCAACGTCCTGCTCGCCGTGCACGCCGCCGTCCACGACGGTGCGCTCGTCGCCGTGGAGTCCCTTCTCGCACAGCGAGATCCGCGCCTCCTGACCGATGCCGTCCTCGACCTCGACGACGAGGCGGCGTCCCGCGTGCGCAGCGTGTTCACGGCATACGGCTGCTGCGAGGTCACCGACCCGATCGGTGAGCTCGACGACCTCGGCGTGCTCGACCTCGCCGCACCCGCCCCCGATGAGGAGACCCCTTCATGACCTGGCTCGACGTCCCCGCCGACTCGCCCTTCGGCCTGCACAACCTGCCCTACGGCGTCTTCTCGACCGAGGGCTCGGCGCCGCGGGTGGGCACCCGGGTCGGCGACCTCGTCCTCGACCTCGCCCCGTGTGCCGAGCAGGCCGGCATGGAGTCGTATGCCGTCTGGGCGCAGCCGTCGCTCAACGCGTTCCTCGCGCAGGGACGCCCGGCGTGGACGGCGGCGCGCGAGTGGGTCACCGAGGTCCTCACGAACCCGGCCCGCCGTGACTGCGTCGAGCCGCACCTCGTCCCCGTCGCGGACGTGACGATGCACCTGCCGGTCGAGGTCGCCGACTACGTCGACTTCTACGCCAGCGAGCACCACGCGAGCAACGTGGGCCGGATCTTCCGCCCCGACTCCGAGCCGCTCACCCCGAACTGGAAGCACCTGCCGATCGGCTACCACGGCCGGTCCGGCACGGTCGTCGTCTCGGGCACCGACATCGTCCGGCCCAGCGGCCAGCGCAAGCCCCCGACCGAAGAGGTGCCGGTCTTCGGCCCGAGCGTCCGGCTCGACATCGAGGCCGAGCTCGGCTTCGTCGTCGGTGGCGGCACCGAGCTGGGTTCGCCTGTCTCCGTGGCGGACTCGGACGAGCACCTCTTCGGCGTCGTGCTCCTCAACGACTGGAGCGCCCGTGACCTGCAGGCGTGGGAGTACGTCCCGCTCGGGCCGTTCCTCGGCAAGTCCTTCGCCACGACGATCTCGCCGTGGGTCGTGACGACCGACGCCCTGCGCAGCGCCCGCGTGCCGCTCCCCGGCCAGACCGACCCGGCTCCCCTGCCCTACCTCCAGGGCGAGGCGACCGAGGACGGCGCGGGGACGGCATACGGGCTCGACATCACCTACGAGGTCGAGTGGAACGGCACGGTCGTCTCGCGACCGCCCTACCGGACGATGTACTGGTCGCCGGCGCAGATGCTCGCCCACATGACGGTCAACGGCGCGACCCTGCGCGACGGCGACCTCTTCGGGTCCGGCACGATCTCGGGGCCCGAGAGAGACCAGCGCGGCTCGTTCCTCGAGCTGTCGTGGAGCGGTCAGGAGCCGGTCACGCTCGACGACGGGTCAGAGCGGACGTTCCTCGAGGACGGCGACACGGTCGTGCTGCGGGCGACGGCGCCGGGGCCGGGTGGATCGACGATCTCGCTCGGCGAGTGCGTGGGGACGATCCGCCCCGCGCGCTGAGGTCGCCGCTGCCGCGCCCAGCGGTCAGCGCTGGGCACGACCCCTGACGACGATCGTCCCCGCGACCTTGTCGTGCAGGGCCTGACGCCGCGTGTCGGCGATCGGCCAGACGAGGTCCATGACGACCGCGACCGTGCCGAGCAGCGACAGGTAGGGCACGTTGCCGAACGCCTGCGCGACGGCTTGGAAGCCCGTGCGGCGGATGGCGGTGTCGGCGTCGAGCGGTCCGGGGCGGTCGATCCGCCGGACGCTGATGCCGACGAGGAGCTTGCCCGGTGTCGCGCCCCAGCGGACGAGGCAGACGACGTGGTAGGCGAGCATGAGGACGAGCTGGATGCCGAGGAAGAGCGCGAGGTAGCCGAGGCGCGCTTCTCCGAGGGCGGCACTCACCGCCTGCACGTCACCGCCCGCCATCGCGGCATCGACCCGGTCGACGACCGGCTCGATCGCCTTCCACAGGAACCATCCGCCCACCACCAGCGCCACGAACCCCACGATGATGGCGTCGACGAGGTAGGCCACGACCCGCAGGCCGTAGGAGGCGAGCACCGGTTGCCCCGGCACGTCGGCGAGGACGGCTTGGCCGGGATGGGGTCGCTGAGGGTACGGGCCGGGGTGCTGACCGGGGCCCTGGCCCTGGTGCTGCCACGGGCCCTGGCCCGGCTGGGGCTGTTGCCACGGTTGCTGCTGGTGCGGCTGCTGGTGCCCCGCCGGCGCCTGCTGGCCGGGTGCCTGCGCCTGCTGCCCGGGCTCCGGCTGGGCGGCCGGCGGCTGCGGTCGGCGGGTGCGCAGCGGCGTCGTGTTCGAGGTCCAGAGAATGCCGTCGAAGTAGCGCAGCTCCTCGGGGTTGTCGGGGTTCTCGTACCACCCGGGGCCGCTCGGCGTGATCATGCCCGCAGGATGTCACACCGGCCCGGGCGTCCCCGCATCGTGGCCGTCGAGCGCCGAGGCAAGCTCGAGCACCCTCGCGACGACCCCGTCAGCGTCGTGGAGGAAGTGCAGGTGGAGGGCGCCCTGGAGCTGCGCGACGGGCCAGCCGAGACGGCGCGCACGGGCCAGCTCGACGGCATACGTCCCGCCGAAGGCGAGGTAGGCGCACGGCCCCGACTGCCACCCCTCGGGCACGGGCACCGTCGTGCGGAAGTAGCCGAGCGGCAGCCGCGGCTCCGACGCCTCGACTCCGGCTCGCGCCGACCGGTCGGGGAAGAGCGGGGCGACGTCCTCCTCGCCCCACCACCGGGTCCACGGCGGCAACAGCCCGTCGACGCCGACGAGCGCGTCGAGGTGCCCGAGCATCGCCGGCGGGGCCATCGGCGACTCCCCCGAGGCAGCCGGCAGGGCCGCGTCGACGAAGACGATCGGGGTGCCGTCGGCGACCGCCGGGGCGACGAGGCCGGCGTTGCTGTGGGCGACGACGAGCCCGGGACGGGTGTCGTCGAACGCCTCCCGGTAGGCCGCGAGGACGTCAGCGCCCGACCGCGCGGCACGCGGCGGCACGGCGACCGTCGCGTCGCGGCCGTGGCGCCGGAACGCCTCTGCGAGAGGGGCATACGCGCCCGTCCCGACGAGCGGACTCGGCAGGACGAGGACCGGTCCGGGCGTGGCCGTCAGCCGACCTGACGCTCGAAGGTGACGAGGACGCCCTCGACCCCGCCGGGTCCGATGCGGCCCTTGACCTCGACCGAGGTGATCTGCTTGAGCTGCCAGCCCTTGGAGGCCCACTCGTTGAGGACGGACTCGAGCTTGCCGGCCGACATCTTGCCGCCGATGAGTCCCTCACGGATCTGCACGACCTTGTACTCGTATGCCATGGACCGAGCGTATGCCGTGCACCGGGCCGCACGGCAGACGTTCGGCGTCCCGGGAGGGGACCTTCACTGCTGGGCGGCGACACTCCCCCGGTATGCCCGCGCGGCCACGGCCCACGCCACGACGAGGATGCCGACGCACCACGTGAGCGCGACCCAGACGTCGCCGCCGACGGGCTGCTCGGCGAAGAGCCGGCGGAGCACGTCGATGATCGTCGTCACCGGCTGGTGCTCGGCGAACGTCCGCACCGGGCCGGGCATGGTGTCGGTCGGGACGCAGGCCGAGCTGACGAACGGCAGGAAGATCAGCGGGTAGGCGAAGGCGCTGGCACCGTCGACCGACTTCGCGGTGAGACCGGGGATCACGGCTACCCAGGTGAGCGCGAGGGTGAGCAGCACGAGGATGCCGAGGGCGGCCAGCCATGCGAGCGGGTCTTCGCCGGAACGGAATCCCATCGCCAGCCCGACGAGGAGGACGACGACGAGGGAGGCGAGGTTGGCGACGACCGAGGTGAGCACGTGCGCCCACAGGACCGACGAGCGGGCGATCGGCATCGACCGGAACCGCTCGACGATGCCGCCCTGGATGTCGAGGAAGAGCCGGAACGCGGTGTAGGAGATGCCCGACGCGATCGTGAGGACGAGGATCCCCGGCAGGAGGTAGTCGACGTAGGACTCGGTGCCGGAGCGGATGGCCCCGCCGAAGACGTAGACGAAGAGCAGCATCATGGCGATCGGCATGACGAGCGTGGAGATGATCGTGTCGGGGCTGACATCCCTATGGCGTCACTGTCAACGACAGTGGCGTCAGCTCTGCAGGCGCCGGCCGTCAGCCTCACCCGTAACGCCCTCGACGTGGGACTTCAGCCCCTGTCGTCCCCCAGTGGGCGCGCGCGACGGTGGAACCGAGGAGGTCGGACATGAGAACCCAGACAGCACCTCGACCCACTGTCCCCGTCCCGGCGAGCGACCCTGCCCGGGCCGTCACCGCCCTCGAGGACGCGGGACTCGTCTCCCCCGACCGTCATGACGAGGCCCTCGCCCTCCTCGGGACGGTCCTCGCGTCCGATGCCGGCACCCAACCCACGGCGACCCTGCGACGCCGGCTCGGCGAGGTGGCGACCTATGTCGGCGTCGCCTTCGTGCTCGCCGCCGTCGCGGTCTTCCTCGCTCCGCGATGGCTCGACCTCGGCTGGGTGACCCGGGTTGCCATGATCGCCGGCGCCGGCCTTGTCCTCGCCCTCGCGGGCTGGGGTGTGGCCCGGCCGGTCGGCGGCTTCGCGGCCCTGCGGGCCGGTGGTCACGAATCGCGGCTGCGACTCGTGAGCGTCCTGCTCACCGGCGCGGCGGGGGCGGGCGCCGCGGCGGCCGGAGTCGCCGTCCTCGAGCAGGTGCAGCGCAGCGGCACCGAGATGGAGCACGGCACGAGGGTCGGGCTCGCCGGCTTCGGGACGCTCGTCGTCCTCGCCGCCGCCGCGTACGTCCTCGCACCCACGCTCGTCGCCCACGCCGCACTCGTCGTCGGCGTCGGCTACACGGTCCCGTTCCTCTCGCAGGAGCTCGGGCTCCACAGTGGGCGACCCATCGGGTTCGGGTTCCTGGCCGCCGGCGTGGTCTGGCTCGTCCTCGCCGAGCGGGACCGGTGGCGTGAAGGGCTGGCCGCCCGGCTCGTCGGCGTCGGCTTCCTGTTCGCGGGCGCACAGGCGCAGCTGGCATCGGACACACGATGGGTCGGCTACGTCCTGACCTTCGCTGTCGGCGTCGCCGCCTTCCTGCTCCACCTCACCCGCCGCGCCTGGCCCTACCTCGTGCTCGGCGTCGCAGGAGTCACCGTCGCCGTCCCGGAGGCGCTCATCGACTGGACCGAGGGCACGCTCGGCACCGCCGTCGCCCTCCTCGGCGCCGGCCTCGCGCTCCTGCTGTCGGGGCTGCTGGCCCTGCGGCTGCGCCGCGACGAGCCCTCCTGAAAGGACAGGACGACGAACGGCGGGGCATGCGCGGGTGGCGAGCACCCGGCATACCCCGCCGTTCTGACCGACGAGCGGAACCGTCAGAGGTTGCCGCGCTTGTCCTGCTCGCGCTCGATGGACTCGAAGAGCGCCTTGAAGTTGCCCTTGCCGAAGCCGAGGGAGCCGTGGCGCTCGATGATCTCGAAGAAGACCGTGGGGCGGTCGCCGAGCGGCTTGGTGAAGATCTGCAGCAGGTAGCCGTCCTCGTCGCGGTCGACGAGGATCCTGCGCTTCTTGAGCTCCTCGATCGGGACACGGACCTCGCCGATGCGGGCGCGCATCTCGGGGTCGTCGTAGTAGGCGTCGGGGGTGTCGAGGAACTCGACTCCCTCGGCACGAAGGGCGTCGACGGTGCGCAGGATGTCGTTCGTCGCGAGCGCGAGGTGCTGGGCACCGGGGCCGTTGTAGAACTCGAGGTACTCGTCGATCTGGCTCTTCTTCTTCGCGATCGCCGGCTCGTTGAGCGGGAACTTCACGCGGTGGTTGCCGTTGGCGACGACCTTGGACATGAGCGCCGAGTAGTCGGTGGCGATGTCGTCACCGATGAACTCGGCCATGTTGACGAAGCCCATGACGCGGTTGTAGAACGCGACCCACTCGTCCATCTTGCCGAGCTCGACGTTGCCGACGATGTGGTCGAGCGCCTGGAAGAGGCGCTTGGGCGCACCGTCGCGCTTGACGAAGGTGGACGTGCGCTCGACGTAGCCCGGGAGGTAGGGGCCGGCATACGTCTGGCCGTCGACGGTGCGCTGGACGAGCGTGTGGCGGGTCTCGCCGTAGGTCGCGATGGCGCCGATGCGGACCGAGCCGAACTCGTCCGAGACGGTCTCGGGCTCCTGCACGACGGTCGCGCCGGCGGCCTTGGCCTGGGCGATGCACTTGTCGACGTCGGGCACCTCGAGCGAGATGTCGACGACGCCGTCACCGTGCTTGGCCTGGTGCGCGATGAGCGGGCTGTCGGGCATGACCGCGCCCTTGAGGACGAAGCGGATCGAGCCGGACTTGAGCACGAAGGCCTTGTGGTCGCGGTTGCCGGTCTCGGGGCCCGAGTAGCCGACGAGCTCCATGCCCCAGACGTTCTGGTAGTACTGCGCGGCCTGGGTCGCGTTGCCGACGACGAAGACGATGGCGTCCCAGCCGGTGACCGGGAACGGGTCCTTGGTCTCGTCGTAGTCGACCAGGCCCACGAGGCGCTTGAGCTCGTGGATGTCGAGGTCCGCCTCCCGCTCCTGGGCGGTGAGGTCGATGTGGCTTTCCTGCGGCGTTGCAGTGGTCGTGTCGGTCATGCGTGCAGGCTGTCCGATCCGCGCAGGATGTGCAACGGTATGCCGCCGCGCTGCACAGTCTGCGCACGATGTTGCCGTGATCGGGGGTTCGGGTCGACACTGTGCCCATGATCAGACCGGACGGCATCGACGCGCTCGACGCCCGCCTCATCGACCTCTTCACCGAGAACCCGTCCGTGGGCGTGCTCGGTGCCTCCCGGCGCCTCGGCGTCGCCCGCGGCACGGTCCAGGCCCGCCTCGACCGTCTCCAGGCCCGGGGCGTCATCGCCTCGATGGGGCCGCAGATCGACCCGGCCGCGCTCGGCTACCCCGTGACGGCGTTCTGCACCCTCGAGATCCGCCAGCGGCAGGGGCACGCGCCCGTCGTCGCCCACCTCGCGGCCATTCCCGAGGTCCTCGAGATCCACTCGACGACCGGCGCCGGCGACCTCATCGTCCGCATCGTCGCCCGCGACAACGCCGACCTCGGACGGGTCATCGACGAGATCATCGACGACGTGCACGTGCTGCGAGCCAACACCTCGATGTGCCTCGTGACGCACCTCGACCACCGCACCGGCCCGCTCGTCATGGCTGCCGCGGACCGCAATACCGGCTGACCCCGTGCCTGCCGGTCGGCCGACGTGCCCAGACCGATCAGGACAGCGCGTCACTGGTCATGAATGCCGCCCACAGCGATCCGATGACGAGAACGCTGCCGAGGAGCATCCACAGGCCACCTCGCTGTCCGGGTCCCCGGTTCCACCGACGACCCGCCACCCAGACGCAGACCACGCCGAGCAGCGCCACCGGGACGCCGGCGAAGAGACCGGGGAGATCGGACCGCACTGCCAGCAGCGCGTACGCCGCCGCCATCAGCACGCCGATGAAGATCATGAAGACGACACCAATGCGCACTCGGGTGTCGTTGTAGCTCGTGGGGGGCAGGCCGTCCATGTCCGGCATCTCCCGGTCCGGGTTCGAGTCGGGGTTCATCACCACTGGCCGACGCTCGGATCCGGTCGGCCGGAGCGGTTGCCGTCGGTGCGGGTCGGCTCGGAGTCCGGCGCGGCCCCATCCTGGGTGGCCCCTCCGAGACTCGACCACGCGCCCGGTGGCTCCAACGGGTCTCGGCCCAGCGCGGCTGCGCGGTACTCGGAGGCGAACTCGGGGTCGGCCTGCTCCATGACGTCGATGGCGTGGCGTACGGCACCGATCATCTCGGCTCGGGTTTCGACAGCGCTCCAGTGCTGGTCCTCATCACCCATGACTGCGCGCCACGTCGTCTCATCGGCGTCGATCCGTTCCTGGACCACGCGACGGGCCCGTCCGAGCTCCCCGGAGCGCGCCCGCGCCTCCTCCTCCGTCTCCAGGCGGCGGTTCTCGTCGCGCTCACCGTCGAGCAGATCACGCTGCTCGGTGACGAAAGCGTTGACCTCGTCCACCTCGGCAAGCAGGGCAGCGATGTCGTCCCGACCCCGGGCCAACGCCGCCTCCGCCTGGTACAGCAGGTCCTCGGCCTCACGGTCGCCCATGTCGTTGATGTTCGTCATGTCCCTCCTTAGAACCCGGCGTCTGCCGTGTCGTCGACGTGACCGCCGGCCTGGCCGTGCGACGCCGCCACACCGAAGTTGAGGATGACGTTGATCCCGCTGCAGACCGTGGCCATGATCCCGCAGGCCTCGAGTAGCGCCGGGATGAGCTTGCCCAGTGACTCGATGAGCTTCACGGCCTTGGAGATGTAGGTGACGATCTTGCGGATTCCCCCACCCATCGTCAGGATCTCCTTGGCGATCTTCGCTGCGTTCATCGTCAGGATGATCTCCTCGGCGAGCCCGATGAGACCGAAGACAGCCTCGACCGTCTTCGAGGTCGCCTCGAGCATGTTGCCGAGCTGGCGGGACATGAGGCCGGCGGCCGTCCCTTGACGCTTGTGAGCCGAGGCGAACTGCCGCAGCTTCGTCACCGCAGCCCTCGCGTCGTCGCCTCGCCAGGTCGACGGCACGGCCCCGGCCATGGCCGTGTAATTCTCGCCCACGGCCGTGAGGGCCTGGGAGGCGCTCTTCCAGTTGGTCCGCATCAGGTCGACACCGTTGAAGTCACCGATAAGCGGACCGCAGATCTTCTCGACCGGCGAGAACCCGAGCACCTTCTCGATGACCCAGTCGAGGGTCCGCACGATCGGCCCGAGGTTTCCCTTGGCCTCGTCGATCATCTGGCCGTAGGC
The DNA here is from genome assembly GCF_000768675.1 of Knoellia flava TL1. Lineage (GTDB taxonomy): Bacteria > Actinomycetota > Actinomycetes > Actinomycetales > Dermatophilaceae > Knoellia > Knoellia flava. The sequence continues at coordinate 77,655 of NZ_AVPI01000013.1, forward strand.
ATCGGAGTCCGCGGCCGGGGTCCGCACGAAGGCGCTGGGGTCCTGCAACGTCAGGGTGGTCATCGCTTCCCGTGCTTCTTCTCGAACTCGTCGTAGTCGTCGAGGTCCTCGCCGGCCCCGATGCCGCTCTGGGTCGCTTGGACGGTGCCCTGCCCCTCGCCGAGCAGGGAGATGGGCGACAACGGGTTCAGGCCCTTCGGGCCGTCGTCCCAAGGGTTCTTGGGGATGTGCGGCATCATTTGTCGGCCGCCCTCGTTGGCCACCGTCACCACGGCTCCCGTGCCGTCCGCGCCGTGCTTCTCGCCGGCGGACACGGGTGGCCCGCCAGTTGTGGACATGGGCCCAGCAGGACCGAACGAGGGCAATCCGATCGCCTTGATCTCCGGCGTGATCCCTCGTAGGTCGGCCGCGGCCTGGATGTCCCGCGTCCGGTACGTCCGGACGTTGGAGCGGATGTTCGTCGCCACCGCGTCAGCAGTCTGGGGCCCCTTCTGGAGGGTCTCCTTGACATCGCTCAGAGCGTCCGAGTACTGGCCCTTGAACAGTGAGAGGAACCCGGAGAACGCTTCGGTGTTGCTGCATCCGGAGTTGACGAACGACTGGATCGACCGCAGATAGGTGGCCTGGTGCTCGGCACTCTGCCGCAACACCCTCATACCGTCGTAGTTGACCTCGATCGTCACCCCAAGTACCTCCCCGCACGCGAATGAACGTCTGTCTCCACCGCACCCTAGGGAACGGCGGCCCCACCGGCGATGGGGAGAACTCCCCCGCGCCGTGGTCACCCTAGCGTCGTCCGACGAACCAGAGGCGCAGCTTGTCGATGCGCGCCGACACCTGGTCCGACGAGGCGGCCGCGAGCTCGGGTCCGCCGCAGGCGCGCCGCAGCTCCATGTGCACGTTGGCGTGGGGCGCGCCCGTCTTCTTGGCATAGGCAGCGACGAGCTTGTTGAGCTCCTTGCGTTGCGCGGCGAGCGCGCGGTGCGCGGACAGGGGCGCCTCGGCGGTCCGCTGCTTGCGTCCCGGCACGGCGGACTGCTTGGCCTGGCGCTCGTGGAGCAGCGCCGACACCTGGTCGGGCTCGAGGAGCCCCGGAAGCCCGAGGTAGTCCTGCTCCTCGGCGGAGCCGACGTCGGCGTGCAGCCCGAACTGCTGGGCGTCGAAGAGCACGTGGTCGAAGTGGGCGTCGGACTCGAGCGCCTCGAAGCTCTCATCCTCGAGGCCGAGCGTCTTCTCGGTGCGGTTGGCCGCCGCGATGAGGCCCTCCTCCTCCGCCCACATGGACGCCTCGGACTCGGCGTCGCTCTTGCGGTTGAGCGCGTGGTCGCGCTCGACCTCCATCGTCGCCGCGTGCTCGAGGATGACCGGGACCGACGGCAGGAAGACCGAGGCCGTCTCGCCGCGCTTGCGGGCACGGACGAATCGCCCGACCGCCTGCGCGAAGAAGAGCGGGGTCGACGTCGAGGTCGCATAGACGCCGACGCACAACCGGGGCACGTCGACACCCTCGGACACCATGCGCACCGCGACCATCCACCGCGAGTCCCCCGCCGAGAACTCCTCGATCCGGGCGCTCGAGCCCGCGTCGTCGGAGAGGACGACCGTGGTCTTCTCTCCGGTGATCGACTCGAGAATGCGGGCGTAGGCGCGAGCGGTCGTCTGGTTCGTCGAGATGACGAGCCCGCCGGCGTCGGGCACGTGGCGGCGCACCTCGGTGAGGCGCTTGTCGGCGGCGGCGAGGACGGAGGGCACCCACTCGCCCTTGGGGTCGAGCGCCGTGCGCCACGCGTGCGCCGTCTGGTCCTTGGTCATCGGCTCGCCGAGGCGCGCGGCGATCTCGTCGCCGGCCTTGGTCCGCCAGCGCATCGCCCCGCCGTAGGCGAGGAAGAGCACCGGGCGGACGACAGCGTCACGCAACGCCGCGGCATACCCGTAGGTGTAGTCCGAGGCGGAGCGGAGGATGCCCGCCTCGTCCATCTCGTAGCGCACGAACGGGATCGGGCTCGTGTCGGAGCGGAAGGGCGTCCCGGTGAGCGCGAGGCGACGGACGGCGGGCGTGAACGCGTCGCGGATGGCGTCACCCCAGCTGCGTGAGTCGCCACCGTGGTGGATCTCGTCGAGGATGACGAGTGTCGGCGTCGACTCGGTGCGCCGGCGGTGCAGGTCGGGGCGCGAGGCGACCTGGGCGTAGGTCAGCGCGACGCCGTCGTACTCGTGCGAGTGCACCGCCGTCGAGTTCGAGAACTTCGGGTCGAGCTGGATCCCGACCCGGGCCGCGGCCTCCGACCACTGGGTCTTGAGGTGCTCGGTCGGAGCGATGACGGTGACGGCCCGCACCTCGCCGCGCTCGAGGAGCTCGGTGGCGATGCGCAGCGCGTAGGTCGTCTTGCCGGCACCCGGCGTCGCGACCGCGAGAAAGTCCTTGCTCTCGGACTCCAGGTATGCCGTGAGCGCCTCCTGCTGCCATGCGCGCAGCTTCGAGGCGGTACCCCACGCGGCCCGCTCCGGGAAGGCGGGACTGAGGTGGCTGGCGGCTGAGGTACTCATCGGCCCGGCAAGGTTAACTGGGTTCGCGAGACGACATGCCGAGGGTCGGCCTGCACCGGATCGGGGCCCGAGTGTGCTTGCTGCGAGCGCGCGGGGCGTCGGGCCTCAGGAGGCGCGGAAAGCGACCCAGGAGTTCTGCATGCGGACGCGCTGCCCGGGGGTGAAGTGGTCCATGCAGACGTCGGTGGAGTAGTCCATGAAGTTCCTCACCGGGTCGAGCCCGGCCGAGGTGCAGGTGTCACGACCGACCGGGCACCCGGTCGACGGAAGGGCCTCGGGCGGGGTGTCGGTCACCCGGTCGCCGACGCGTGAACACCCACCCTGGAAGGTGTGGAAGAGGTTGAGCCAGTGACCGACCTCGTGGGTCGCGGTGTCGCCCTGGTTGTAGGGCGAGGCCGAGCCTCCGGGCAATGACTCGTCGAGCAGGACCACGCCGTCCATCGGGTCGACGACGGTCCGGGGGAAGGTCGCCCAGCCGAGGAGATCCCCGGCGAGGTTGGCCGTGTAGATGTTGAGGTCCGCCTTGCCACCCACGTGAAGGGTGGTCTTCATCGCCTTCTCCGCGGCGCTGCCGTGACCGAGGGCGGTGTACCAGCCGGCGTTGTCGGTCGTCGTCGTGCTCGCGAGCGTGAAGGAGAAGCCCGACCCCGAGTAGGCCTTGTTGAGGACGCCCACCTGCGCGGAGATCTCGCTCGGGGTGAGCACGCCCTGCGTGCCGTTGGTGATCGTGTGCCAGTGGACCTTGATGACGGTCGGTGAGAAGAGGGCCGCGCCGGACGCGGATCGGGCCCTCGTCGTCGTCGTCGAGCGGGCTCCCTTGCTCCGCAGGGCCGCGGCCAGTGCCGAGTCGCGGGCAGCCGCCTGGGAGGCGCTGAGGTCGTGGGGGTCCCGCGCCCTGCTGCCGCGCCCGGCGGTGAGGGCGTCGGCGACGCTCGGCGCGGCGCACTCGACCTCGACCGGGTCGCCCACGGTCGGCCGGGCCTGCGCACTCGAGGCGCCGAGGGCCGACGTGGCAGCAGCCAGGAGGGTCGCCGCGACGAGCGGGGCGAGACGGCGACGAGACGACATGGAGCTTCCTCCCCTGATGGGACCCTCACGGCCCCGGCTGGAGGCAATCTAGCCTGTGCCCCTCACGCCGTCAGGGCTCGCCACGAATTCGTGGCGAGCCCTGACCCAGGAGTGGTGGGGCGTGACCGTTCAGGCCCGGTAGGCGACCCAGGCGGACTGCATGCGCTGGATCTGACCGCTCGAGAAGTGGTCCATGCACGCGTCGGTCGTGTAGTCCATGAAGTTCTTGATCGGGTCGAGGCCGGGCAGGGTGCAGGTGTCGCGGCCGGTCGGGCAGCCCGAGGCGGGGCTCGCCTCGGCCGGGGTGTCCGTGACGTAGTCACCCGCGGTGTCGGAGCAGCCGCCCTGGAAGGTGTGGTAGAGGTTCAGCCAGTGGCCGACCTCGTGGGTCGCGGTGTCGCCCTGGTTGTAGGGCGAGGCCGAGCCGCCGGGCAGGCTCTCGTCGAGGAGGACGACGCCGTCCATGTCGCTGACGCGCGACTTCGGGAAGGTCGCCCAGCCGAGGAGGCCGCCTGCGAGGTCCGCGGTGTAGATGTTGAGGTCGGCGTTGGTGCCCGTGTGCAGGCTGGTCTTCATCGCGCGCTCGGCGCTCGTGCCGTAGTCGAGCTGGTTGTACCAGCCGGCGTTGTTCGTCGTCGTCGTGCTCGCGAGGACGAACGAGAAGCCGGCGCCCGAGTAGGCGTTGTTGAGCACGGTGATCTGGCTGTTGATCTCGGACGTGCTCAGCGCGCCCTTGGAGCCGTCGGTGATCGTGTGCCAGTGCACCTTGATCGTGGCCGGCGTGAAGGCGCCCCCGCCGCCGGGCTTCCTGGCGCTGCCCGAGGAGGTGCGCGTGTAGCCCTTGGCCGCGAGCGCCTTGTCGAGCTGGGCCTCCATCGCCTTGGCCTGCGCGGGCGAGACGTCGTGCGGGTCCTTGGCGTGCGGCCCTCGACCGGCGACGGCCTCGTCGGCGTGCGTGTCCGTCGCGCACTCGGCGGCGATGCTACGCTCACCGGCCATCGTGACGGCGGAAGCGCCGCTGGCGCCGAACCCGATGCCGGCGGCCGCGAGGACCGAGGCTGCGAGGAGCGCCACGGGGCGCAGTGGACGAACAGACATGGGAGTCCCTTTCGGTGTGCACAGAAACCTGTGAGGTCCGTGTTCCCCCGAACCTAGCCAGCGCCCAACGAGCCGGAGAACCAGCGTTCTCCCAGAACTGGGTCAAGGTTTGGCAAAGTGCCCGTATGCCGTCCGCCCACCCGGGCGGCAGACGAGGAGGTCCGCACGTGACGGCTGGTTCGACGGCCCAGACCCACGTCGTCACCGTCCCCGACCGTGGCTCGGCGGACCGCGTCGCCGACGCCCTCGCCGAGCGGGGGCACGTGCTCGTGGCGGTGCGCGAGGTGGACTGGGCACAGAAGGACCCGACGAGCTGGTGGTTCGGCAGACCGCCGATCCGGCCGGACGAGCAGGGCCAGTGGGACGTCAGCTCGGTGGCGACGGGTCCGCTGCCGGACGACGACGAGCGGTGGTGGCATGCCCAGGAGGACGTGGCGGTGCGCCGGATCGCCCGGGCGCACGGCGGTCGCAGTGCCGGCAGCGGTGGCGGTGACACCGCGACCCTCCTGCGCACGTTCACCCGCGTCGGACTCGTGCACGAGCTCGACGAGGAGACCGTCCAGGAGCGACGCCGAGCGGCACTGTCCGGCGTGCCCGCGCGCGAGGCGCACGCGGGCGCGGAGGGCGTCGGGGACGGCGAGAGCGACGGGGACGACGTGATGGGCGAGGACGACCTGCCCTCCGGACCCGGTGAACCCGTGCGGCTCGACCTCCCCGCAGACGTGGACTGGGCGGCGCTCGAGCACGCCTACGGCAGCGCATCGGACGTGCCGGACGTCCTCGCCGGGCTCGCGGCCAACGACGACCGGTGGGCGGGGTACCTCGACACGCTCGTCGGGTCGGTGAACCACCAAGGGAGCACCTACTCCTGCACGGCACCCACGATGGAGGTTCTCGCGGCACTCGCCACGGCACCGTCGCTGGCGCCTCGTCGGCGGCTCGACCTCCTCTCCTTCCTCTTCCTCGCGGGCTCCGGCGGCGACGTGGCCGCCGCGCGCGGGTCGCGTCCCGACCGCCACGCCCAGCCCACCCGCAGCGCGGTGACGGCCGCGACCCCGACGCTCCTCGGGCTGTGGCCGAGGGCGACCCGTCCGGAACGCCGCCTCCTCCTGCTCCTCGCGGCCCTCACCGGGTCCACGACGGCGCCCGACGACGCCGAAGAGCTGACCGACGACGCGAGCCGGCTAGCGCTGGCGATGGTCCGTGACGAGGAAGGGGCCGAGGCCTTCCTCGGGCAGCTCTCCCGGCGCAACGAGCAGCTCCTCGAGCTCATGCCGAGCGACGCACCGCTGCGGGCCAGGCTCGTCGCGGCCCTCGAGGTGCTCCTCTGGGACGAGTGACGCAGGCGCGCATCGGGAGTCGACACCCTCCCGTTGGCGCGTGGAGGTCAGTCGTCGCCGTCCTGGGGCGCGCGCAGACCTTCGTAGATCTCCTTGCACGTCGGGCACACCGGGAACTTCTGCGGGTCGCGCCCGGGGATCCAGACCTTGCCGCAGAGAGCGGTCACCGGCTCGCCCGACAGCGCGGACTCGAGGATCTTCTCCTTGCGCACGTAGTGCGCGAAGCGCTCGTGGTCGCCCGGCTCCTGCACCTGGGGGACGGTCTCCTCGCGCTCGAGGACGGCCGTGCGGGTCGAGGGGCCGGACGGCTCGGGCTGCGGGGAGCTCGGGTCACTGAGGGGCGGCTGCGGGTCACTCACCCCGCCAGACTACGTGCCGCGACGGCGCAGCCCCAGACCCCGGATCTCCCGAGCCCAGTGCTCAGGGCTCAGTTGAGCTCGGGGTCGGACGGGTAGTAGGCCACGAACGCGAGCTCGTCGCGCTGGCGCAGCAGCACCTGCGCCCACAGGTGGTCCGGATCGGCCGTGAGGAGGTCGCCCGGGAGCGAGTCCACGACGAACCACGACCCACGACGCAGCTCGCCCTCGAGCTGCCCGGCCGACCACCCGGCATACCCCGCGAAGATCCGCAGCCCGCCGACCTCGGGCATGACGAGCAGCGGCGGGGTGTCGAGGTCGATGATCGCGACCGACCCGAAGAGCCGCTGGCTGCCGGGAGGCAGGTCGTCGTCGGTCACCATGACGAGGCCGAGGGCCGAGTCGAGCTGGACCGGGCCGCCCTGGAAGAGCGTCTGCGGCGAGGCGATGTGCTCGCCCCAGCCGGGAAGGACGGCGTCGACCTCGGCGCCCATGGGCTTGTTGAGGACCACACCCTGGGCACCGTTGTCGTCGTGCTGGAGCATGAGGATGACGCTGCGGTGGAAGACCCCGTCGTCGAGCTGCGGTGTCGAGACGAGGAGCCTCCCCGTCGTCCGGTCAGCGGTCACGCTTCCATTCTGCACGTCCACCCTGTCCGCGGCGGTCGCCTCCTCGGGACCCGCCGCGGCTCCCGCCGTGGTGGCCGCGGGACGCGCCCTGGAACCGGCGCGGCGGGCCGCCCGGACGGCG
>NZ_AVPI01000014.1 GCF_000768675.1 Knoellia flava TL1
CGACACCTCCGCCACCGCCAGGGGCGTCGGCCCCGCCACCCCCACCGGGCCAGCCGTCGTCGACAGGTCCCGACGGGGGCACCCCGCCGCCCCCGCCCCCGCCCAGCTGGACCTGAGCCGGCCGCGGCCGCGAGAGGTCAGCGCTCGTCGACCATGAGGTCGATCGTGTAGTCCTCGGCGCGGTAGATGTGGTCGCCGTACTCGACCGCCGCACCCGAGCCGTCGAAGGCCATCCGCGTCATCGTGAGCACGGGCGCTGTGCCGCGGATCCGCAGGTGCCGGCGTTCGGCGGGGTTGGGCATCCGCGCCGAGATCGACTGGTGCGCGACGACCGCGTGCACGCCGCGAGCGCGCAACGCGGCATACAGGCCGGTCGCCTCGAGCTCGTCGCGCGAGATGTCGCCGTATGCCGGCGGCAGCCAGTTCCGCATGACCGCGAGCGGTGCGTCCCCCGCGAGTCTCAGGCGGACGATGGCGAGGAGTGGCGTGTCGGCCGGAAGGTCGAGGGCTGCGGCTGCGGACTCGTCGACGACGGTGTCGTGCTCGAGGAGCTTCGTCCGAGGCGCCCGGCCCTCGCGGGAGAGGTCGTCGTAGAGGCTGCTGAGCGCCACCCGGCGGTGGACCTTGCGGTTGGCGACCGTCGTGCCGAGGCCGCGACGACGCACGAGCAGGCCCTTGTCGACCATCTCCTGGATGGCTCGCCGCACCGTCGGCCGCGACAGCGAGAGGCGCTGTGCGAGGGCGACCTCGTTCTCGAACGGGTCGCCGGGCTGGAGGCGGCCGTCGGTGATCGCGGCGCAGAGCTGCTCGGACAGCTGGTGGTAGAGCGGGACCGGCGAGGTCCGGTCGATGCTCACGTCCACGAGCTGTGCCGTCATGCGTGGAAGGCTAGCGAAGCGGAGGGCAAATGACCATATGTCCGGACAAAGGTTGACAGGAGGGCGAGCGGAGCGGAACAGTTCTCGGCATGAGGATCGGACTGGCCGGTGTGGGCCGCATCGGCGCCTTCCACGCGAGCACCCTCTCCGGGCTCGACGCCGTCGACGAGGTGGTCGTCGCCGACCTCGACTCCTCGCTCGCCGAGCGCGTCGCCACCGAGCAGGGCCTGCGCCACGCGCCTGACATCGACACCCTCCTCGGCTCCGGTCTCGACGCCTTCGTCGTCACGACGGCGACCACGGCGCACGCCGCGCTGCTGCGGCAGGCGCTCGCGGCCGGCATACCGACGTTCTGCGAGAAGCCGGTCGCTGCCACGCTCGACGAGACGATCGCGCTCACCGAGCTGAGCGAGGCGACCGACACCCCCGTGCACATCGGCTTCCAGCGGCGGTTCGACGCCGGCTACCGGCGCGCGCAGGCCGCCGTCGCGTCGGGCGAGCTCGGCACGGTCCACGCCCTGCGCGCGCTCACCCACGACCAGGAGCCGCCGCACGCGGCCTACATCCCGACCAGCGGCGGCATCTTCCGCGACTGCTCGGTGCACGACTTCGACATCGTCCGGTTCGTCACCGGCCACGAGGTGGCGACCGTCTATGCCACCGGCGAGAACAAGGGTGCCGACTTCTTCGGCGCGGCCGGCGACGTCGACACCGCAGCCGCGGTCCTCACCCTCGACGACGGCACCCTCGTCACCGCGACGTCGACCCGCTACAGCGGCGGCGGCCACGACGTCCGCCTCGAGGTCATGGGGTCGGCGGGCAGCATCGCCGTCGGTCTCGACGACTCGCTCGCGCTGCGCTCGGCCGAGGAGGGCGTGACCTTCCCGGCCGGGCCGCCGCACCGCTCGTTCATGGAGCGCTTCCTCGCGGCCTACCGCGCCGAGCTCACGGCGTTCTGCGACGTCGCCGCGGGCCGCACCCCCAGCCCCTGCACGGTCCGGGACGCGCTCCAGGCTTTCCGCACCGCCGAGGCGTGCGAGCTGTCGCGCGCCGAGCGCCGCGTCGTCGCCATGTCCGAGATCCCCGATGCACCCGTCCGAGCGAAGGCCACCGCATGAGCACCCCACGAAGTTCCTCCCCCGCTTCGCTCCTCCAGATACTTCGTGGGGACCCCGCATGAGCACCCCGACCCCGACCGCCACCGACCGCGCCCCGCTCGCCGAGCGCATCGCCGGCGCCCCCATCTCGTGGGGCGTGTGCGAGGTCCCGAACTGGGGCCACCAGCTCGACCCCGACACCGTGCTGCGCGAGATGCGCGAGGTGGGGATCGTCGCGACCGAGTTCGGGCCCGACGGGTTCCTGCCCGACGAGCCGGTCGCCAAGGCCGAGGTCCTCGACGGCGCGGGGCTCAGGGCCGTCGGCCAGTTCGTGCCCGTCGTCCTGCACGACCCCGGCCACGACCCGCTGCCCGAGGTCGAGACCGCGATGGAGGCACTCACCGTCGCCGGTGCGACCACCGTCGTCATCGCTGCCGCGACCGGCGTCGAGGGCTACGACGCCCGCCCGCAGCTCGACGACGCCCAGTGGGACACGCTCCTGCAGAACCTCGACCTCATCACCGCGGGCGCCGAGGCGCGCGGGCTCACCGCGACCCTTCACCCGCACGTCGGCACCCTCGTCGAGTCCGGCGAGGAGACAGAGCGAGTCCTCGCCGGCTCCCGGATCGGGCTCTGCCTCGACACCGGCCACCTCCTCATCGGCGGCGGCGATCCCGTGGCCATCGCGCGCAGCCACCCCGACCGCATCGGCCACGTCCACCTCAAGGACGTCCGGCTCGACGTCGCCGACCGCGTGCGCTCCGGCGACCTCGCCTACACCGAGGGGGTCGCCGAAGGCATGTACGTCCCGCTGGGGGAGGGTGACGTCAACGTCGCCGCGATCGTCGGCTCGCTCGAGGACGCGGGGTATGCCGGGTGGTACGTCCTCGAGCAGGACACCATCCTCACCGGCCCGCCGTCGCAGACCGGGGTCGACCCGCTGGCGGACGTGCGGACCTCTCTCGACTTCGTCCGCAGCGTCCGCAACTCTGGGGGCCAGGGCGTCACCTCGCCGGACGCAAGCGGGACCACGGGGCGCAGCGATGGGTGAGCGCACGGCATACGACCTCGTGGCGATCGGGCGCACCGGCGTCGACATCTATCCGCTCCAGCACGGCGTCGGGCTCGAGGACGTCTCGACCTTCCAGAAGTTCCTCGGTGGCAGCGCGACCAACGTCGCCGTCGCCGCCGCCCGGCACGGCCGCCGGGTGAGCCTGGTGACGAAGGTGGGGCCGGACGCGTTCGGGCGCTACGTGCGCGCGGAGGCGGAGCGGCTCGGGATCGACCCGGTCCACATCACCGCGATCGACGGTGCGCCCGGGCGGGTACCGCCGACGCCGGTGACGCTGTGCGAGGTGCACCCGCCGGACGACTTTCCCCTGACCTTCTATCGCTACCCGACCGCGCCGGACCTGCTCGTCGAGCCCACCGACGCGATCCTCGACGACGTCCGCGACGCCCGCGTGCACTGGTCGACGGTGACCGGACTCTCCCAGGAGCCCTCTCGCGCAACGCACTTCACGCTGTGGGAGGAGCGCGGGCGGCGCGAGCACACGATCCTCGACCTCGACTACCGGCCGATGTTCTGGGACTCCGCCGCCGAGGCCACGGCCCAGGTCGAGCGCGCCCTGGAGCACGTGACAATCGCCATCGGCAACCGCGAGGAGTGCGAGGTCGCCGTCGGCGAGACCGACCCGCAGCGCGCCGCCGACGCCCTGCTCGACCGTGGGCTCGAGCTCGCCGTCGTCAAGCAGGGGCCGCGCGGCGTGCTCGCCGCCACCCGCGACGAGCGGGTCGAGGTCGCGCCCTTCCCCGTCGAGGTCGTCAACGGCCTCGGCGCCGGCGACGCCTTCGGTGGCGCCTTCGTCCACGGGCTGCTCTCGGGCTGGGACCTGCGCCGGGTCGTCGAGTTCGCCAACGTCGCCGGGGCCATCGTCGCCGGACGGCTCGAGTGCTCGACCGCCATGCCGACGACCGACGAGGTCGAGGACGCCCTGCGACCGGTGGGGAGCGTCTGATGGACGTCGCCGAGCTGACCCGCGTCCGCGCCACCGACCCCGGCCGCATCGCCAAGGCCTGGGGCGAGCGCCGTCGCCGCCCGCTCGTCGCCGACGACGGCCGGATGCTCCTCGTCGCCGCCGACCACCCGGCGCGAGGCGCCCTCGGCGTGCGCGGCGACGCCACCGCCATGGCCAGCCGCAGCGACCTGCTCGACCGGCTCGTCACCGCCCTCGCGCGCCCCGGCGTCGACGGCGTGCTCGGCACCCCCGACGTCCTCGACGACCTCATGCTGTTGGGCGCGCTCGACGACAAGGTGGCCATCGGGTCGATGAACCGCGGCGGACTCCAGGGCGCGGTCTTCGAGCTCGACGACCGGTTCACCGCCTACACGGCGGGCGAGCTCGCCGCCCGCGGCATCGACGGCGGCAAGATGCTCACCCGCATCTGCCTCGGGGACCCCGGGACGGCCGCGACCCTCGAGGCCAGCGCCGCCGCGGTGACCGACCTCGCCGCCCACGGTCTCATGGCGATGGTCGAGCCCTTCCTCTCCGTCGTCGAGGACGGACGGGTGCGCAACCTCCTCGACCCCGACTCGACGATCGCCTCGATCGCCATCGCGAGCGGGCTCGGCGCGAGCAGCGCCCACACCTGGCTCAAGCTCCCCGTCGTCGACGACCTCGCCCGGGTCATGGACGCGACGACGCTGCCGACCCTGCTCCTCGGCGGCGACCCGCAGGGGGACCCGCACGACACGTATGCCGCGTGGTCCGACGCGCTGTCGCTCCCGTCGGTCTCCGGTCTCGTCGTGGGGCGCGCCCTGCTCTACCCGCCCGACGGCGACGTCGCCGCGGCCGTCGACATCGCTTCTGGCCTCGTGCACGGAGGTGGGTCGTGAGCCCCTCGGGCTATGGCGCCGACAACGATCGCTGGTTCCGCCCCTTCGGGACGCTCGACGACGGCGAGTTCCAGGTGGCCGTCACGCCGACCGCGACCAACCCGGTCGAGGGCTGGCGGCACACGACCCTGCGGGTGGCTTGGCTCGGGGAGAACGGGCACGTCGAACACGACACCGGGGACGAGGAGCTCGTGGTCGTGCCGTTGTCGGGCTCGGTGACTATCGAGGTGTCGGGCGGCGACCCGATCTCGCTCGACGGTCGGGCGAGCGTCTTCGAGGGGCCGAGCGACACGGCATACCTGCCGCGGCAGCGCACGATCACGGTGCGCAACAGCGGAACCGGCCCGGCCCGGGTCGCGCTCTGCGGCGCCCGCGCGAGCACGGACCGCGAACCCCGTCGCATCGCTCCCGACGAGGCGGTCCCCGAGGCGCGCGGCGCGGGCAACGCGAGTCGCGAGGTGCGGGCGTTCGGCCTCCCGCCGGTGCTCGACGCCGACGCGATCCTTGTCTGCGAGGTCATCACGCCGGCCGGCAACTGGAGCTCGTGGCCGCCGCACAAGCACGACGAGGACCGGCCCGGGGTGGAGTCCGAGCTCGAGGAGATCTACTACTTCGAGACGCGCTCGACCGATGCCCGCGGCACCGACCCGGTGGGCTACCAGCGCGTCTACGGCACCGGCGAGCGGCCCATCGACGTGCTCGCCGAGGTGCGCTCCGGCGATGTCGTGCTCGTCCCCCACGGGTGGCACGGACCGGCGATGGCCGCGCCCGACGCCGACCTCTACTACCTCAACGTCATGGCCGGGCCCGGCACCGAACGGGCTTGGCTCATCACCGACGACCCGGCGCACGCATGGGTGCGCGAGACGTGGACCGAGACGACGCACGGGAGTGCAGATGACTGAGACCGTGCGGCTCACGGTGGCGCAGGCGACGATCCGGTTCCTCGGCCAGCAGTGGTCCGAGCGCGACGGCGAGCGGCAGCGGCTCTTCGCCGGGTGCCTCGGCATCTTCGGGCACGGCAACGTCGCCGGGATCGGGCAGGCGCTGCTGCAGGAGGAGCTGGCGGCGACGGATGCCGGCCGCAGCGCTGACCTGCCCTACGTCCTCGTCCGCAACGAGCAGGCGATGGTGCACACGGCCGTCGGCTACGCCCGCCAGCAGGACCGACTGAGCACGTGGGCGTGCACGGCGTCGGTCGGACCGGGCTCGACGAACATGCTCACCGGGGCGGCGCTCGCGACGATCAACCGGATCCCGGTCCTGCTGCTCCCGTCGGGCACCTTCGCGACGCGCGTCTCGGCCCCGGTGCTTCAGGAGCTCGAAGCACCGTATGCCGGTGACGTCACCGTCAACGACGCCTTCCGCCCGCTGTCGCGCTTCTTCGACGAAGTGGTGCGGCCGGAGCAGCTGCCGTCGGCGCTGCTGTCGGCGATGCGCGTCCTCACCGACCCGGCGGAGACCGGCGCGGTGACCATCTCGCTGCCGCAGGACGTGCAGGCCGAGGCGTTCGACTGGCCCGTCGAGCTCTTCGCCGAGCGGGTGTGGCACGTGGCGCGGCCGGTGCCCGAGCCGTCGCGGGTCGTGGCCGCGGCCGACGTCATCCGGTCGGCGCGCAAGCCGCTGGTCGTCGCTGGTGGTGGCGTGCACTACTCGGGTGCCGAGGACGCGCTCGCCGAGTTCGCCTCTGCCACAGGGATTCCCGTCGCCGAGACGCAGGCGGGCAAGGGGTCGCTGCTCCACGGGCACGCGCAGCTCGTCGGCGCGGTTGGCTCGACCGGCACGACGGCGGCCAATGCGCTCGCCGCCGACGCCGACGTCGTCATCGGCGTCGGAACCCGCTGGTCCGACTTCACGACGGCCTCGCGGACTGCCTTCGCGCGCAACGGAGTTCGCTTCGTCAACGTCAACGTCGCCGCTTTCGACGCGGGCAAGCAGTCGGGTCTCTCGGTCGTCGCCGACGCCCGTGAGGCGCTCACCGCGCTCACCGCGGAGCTGGCCGGCTGGTCGGTGTCCGACACCTACCGCAAGCGGCAGGGCACCCTGTGGCGCCGGTGGGACAAGGCCGTGGCGACGGCATACGAGCCGCCTGCGTCGGTCACCGACGCGCTCGCGGAGGGTCTGCTCACCCAGGCGTCCGTCATCGGCGCCGTCAACGAGCTGAGCGACCCGCGCGACGTCGTCCTCTGCGCGGCCGGGTCGATGCCCGGTGACCTGCACAAGCTGTGGCGGGTGCGCGACCGGAAGGGCTACCACGTCGAGTACGGCTACTCCTGCATGGGCTACGAGGTGCCCGCGTCGATCGGGATCAGGCTCGCCGACCCGACGCGCGACGTCTTCGCGATGGTCGGCGACGGCGGCTACCTCATGATGCCGACCGAGCTCGTCACCGCCGTCCAGGAGCGGGTCAAGGTCGTCGTCGTCCTCGTCCAGAACCACGGCTTCCACTCCATCGGGTCGCTGTCGGAGGGGTTGGGGTCGCAGCGTTTCGGCACGGCCTACCGGATGCGCGGCGAAGGCTCGCACCGGCTCGACGGGGACGTCCTGCCCGTGGACCTCGCGGCCAACGCCCGCAGCCTCGGCGCGCACGTCATCGAGGTCCACTCCCGCGATGAGCTGGCCGACGCGATCGCTGCCGCCAAGGCGTGGCCGAGCGACGGCGGACCGGTCGTCATCCACGTCGAGACCGACCCGCGGGTCTTCGCGCCCGACAGCGAGAGCTGGTGGGACGTGCCGGTCGCCGAGGTGAGCGAGCTCGCCTCGACGCAGTCGGCTCGCGCTGGGTACGACAAGAACAAACAGGACCAACGCTCGTTCCTGGCACCGGGGGAGCGGTCGTGAGCCCCGCCCTGCGGGTCGGCGTCGTCGGCGTCGGGATCATGGGCGCCGACCACGCCGAGCGGCTCGCCCGGCGCACCGCCCGGGCCGAGCTCGTCGCCGTCGCGGACCCCGACGAGGTGCGTGCCAAGGAGCTCGCCTCGCGCCACGACGGCGTGTGGTCGACCGGTGACGCCCTCGAGCTCATCACCTCCGACGAGGTCGATGCGGTCGTCCTCGCCTCGCCCGGGTTCGTCCACGAGGAGCAGGTGCTCGCCTGCCTCGCCGCCGGCAAGCCGGTGCTCTGCGAGAAGCCGCTGACGATGGACTCGGAGTCGTCGCTGCGCGTCGTCCGGGCGGAGCGCGAGGCGACCGAGCGGTTCGGTCGGTCGCTCGTGCAGGTCGGGTTCATGCGCCGCTTCGACCCTGAGTACGCGCGGCTGCGTGCGGTGCTCACCGACGGCTCGCTCGGCCGGACACTCCTGCTGCACAACGTCCACCGCAACGCCTCGGTCCCCAACGCCGACTTCCGCTCCGAGATGATCGTGCGCGACAGCCTCGTCCACGAGGTCGACGTCGCCCGCTTCCTCTTCGGCGAGGAGGTCGTCGCCATCCAGGTCCTCTCACCGGCGCCGACGTCGCTCGCCGCCGAGGGCGTCATCGACCCGCAGGTCGCGATCTTCACGATGGCCGGCGGCGGCATCGTCACCAACGAGGTGTTCGTCAACAGCCAGGTCGGCTACGAGGTCCGGTGCGAGGCCGTCGCCGAGCGCGGCTCCGTCGTCATCGGCCGGCCCTCGTCTGGCGCATACTCCACCTCGCTCGGGACCTCCGGCGCCGGGCAGTGGGGCGGCAGCGTCCCGGCGGACTACCGCGAGAGGTTCGCCACGGCATACGACCTCGAGGTCCAGGCCTGGGTCGACTCGGTCCACGCGGGCACCTCGGTCGGCCCAACGGCGTGGGACGGCTACGCCGCGACCGCCGTCTCGACCGCGGGCATGGCCTCGCTCGCCTCGGGTGAGCGCGTCACCGTCGACCTCGTCGACCCCAGCACCCTCGCCGGACCGACAACGCAGACCCACCACGCATCCAGCACGAAGGAACCGTCATGAGCACTGCCACCCGCATCACCCACCACGTCGCCGGCCGGACCTGGGACGGCCCGGTCGGGCGCACGAGCCCGGTCTACAACCCGGCGACGGGCGAGCAGACCGGCGTCCTCGACCTGGCCACGACCGACGAGGTCGGGCAGGTCGTCGCGACCGCGAAGGAGGCGTGGGCGTCCGGTTGGGGCAGCTCGTCGCTGTCGAAGCGGACGCAGGTGCTCTTCCGCTTCCGCGAGCTGCTCAACGAGCGCAAGGAGGACATCGCAGCCCTCATCACCGCCGAGCACGGCAAGGTCCTCTCCGACGCGCTCGGCGAGGTCACCCGCGGGCTCGAGGTCGTCGAGTTCGCCTGCGGCATCCCGCACCTGCTCAAGGGCGGGTTCACCGAGAACGCTTCGACCAAGGTCGACGTCTACTCGATCCGTCAGTCGCTCGGCGTCGTCGCGGTCATCTCGCCGTTCAACTTCCCGGCGATGGTGCCGCTGTGGTTCGTGCCGGTGGCGATCGCGTGCGGCAACAGCGTCGTCCTCAAGCCGAGCGAGAAGGACCCGTCGGCCGCGGTCGCCGTCGCGGACCTGTGGCGCGAGGCCGGCCTCCCCGACGGCGTGATGAACGTCGTCCACGGCGACAAGGAGGCGGTTGACGCCCTCCTCACCCACCCCGACGTCAAGGCCGTGTCCTTCGTCGGCTCGACGCCGATCGCGCGCTACGTCTACGAGACCGGCACGTCGCACGGCAAGCGGGTCCAGGCCCTGGGCGGTGCGAAGAACCACATGCTCGTGCTGCCGGACGCCGACCTCGACCTCGCCGCCGACGCCGCCGTCAACGCCGGGTTCGGGTCGGCCGGCGAGCGCTGCATGGCCATCTCCGCGCTGCTCGCCGTCGAGCCGGTCGCCGACGACCTCATCGAGAAGATCAAGGACCGCGTCGGCAAGCTCGTCACCGGCGACGGCACCCGCGGCACCGACATGGGCCCGCTCGTCACGCAGCAGCACCGCGACAAGGTGGCGTCCTACCTCGACGCCGGGGTCGAGGCCGGTGCCGAGCTCGTCGTCGACGGTCGCGAGGCCGACTTCGACGCCGACGGCGAGGGCTTCTTCCTCGCGCCGACGCTCTTCGACAAGGTCTCCCCGGAGATGTCGGTCTACCAGGACGAGATCTTCGGGCCGGTGCTCTCGGTGCTGCGCGTGCAGTCGTATGACGAGGGTCTCGAGCTCATCAACTCCAACCCCTATGGCAACGGCACCGCGATCTTCACCAACGACGGCGGCGCCGCCCGACGCTTCCAGAACGAGGTCGAGGTCGGCATGGTCGGCATCAACGTGCCGATCCCCGTGCCGATGGCCTACTACTCGTTCGGCGGCTGGAAGAACTCGCTCTTCGGCGACAGCCACGCGCACGGCATGGAGGGCGTGCACTTCTTCACCCGCGGCAAGGTCGTCACCTCGCGCTGGCTCGATCCGAGCCACGGCGGCCTCAACCTCGGCTTCCCCCAGAACACCTGACACCCGCGCGTATGCCGTCCGCTCGCCTCGCGCTCCCAGGCTGCACCTTCACCCACGCACCGACGACTTCTTGCGAGTAGCGGACGTCCTGGGAGCTTCGAGGCGACCGAAAGCGTCCGCTATCCGCAAGAAGTCGCAAGTGGCGGAGACGTCCGGCGGTGATACTGCGTCCATGAGGCGTCGCCGCTCCACCCCGCCGAGGGGCGCTGCAGTGTCCCGGGGCGGCGGTCCGCGCAAGGGGCGCTACCTCTGGGCAGCGGGCGGTGCGCGCCTCTTCGATCCCACCGGGCAGGAGCACACCCGAGAGTTCACCAAACTCACGACCAGTGAAGTGGAGGAGTGCCTGGCCGAGCTTCCAGCGATGCAGGTGGGCGTCATCGAGTGCGGAGCGGGCGTGACCTTCTTCGAGGGTCGGGCTCGCCTCGAGGTGTGGCGGGACCGCATCCGCGCCCAGCTCCACGACCCCAAGCGCGATGCACCCGACGTCGAGTGGGGCTATGTGGCTGAGCTGTGGCGCGACGACACCAGCGGCAGGCAGGCGCTCATCTTCAACGGCGAGTAGCCGGGCCGGAGCCGACGCGCACGGCCTGGGGCGGGCGGCATACGGAGGGAAGGTTGCGGGTCCGGAGGGGAATGTTCCCTCCGGACCCGCAACGTTCCCTCATGGGGAGCAAAAAGTTCGGCCGGAAGGTGGGGGTCACCAGCCCCAGGTGCCGGGCCCGCCCTTGAAGGGGCCGACGACCCGGCTCGTCACCCACCCGCCGTAGAACCCACCCTCCTGCGGCACGACGACCTCGCCGTCCACTCGGCACTCGTCCATCGCGCCCGGCATGACGGCGACGTGGCCGGCGAGGGCCTCGAAGCCGGGCCACGGGTCGGGGTAGGTCCAGGCCGCCGAGCGCGCGACCGAGCCCCCGGCGACGACGTCTAAGTAGGCCGCGTCGCCCTTGAACTCGCACCGGGTCGAGCCGGCCGCAGGGTGCAGCACTCCGGCCGCGACGTCCTCGACCGGCAGGTAGTAGGTCGGTGGGTGGCTCGTCTCGAGGACCCTGAGGGTGCGGGTCGACCGCGCCACGAGGACACCTCCGAGCCGGACCTCGACGAGCTCGTTGCTCGGCTCGACGCGGGGCGGCCGCGGGTAGTCCCAGACCGACTCCTGCCCGGGCCCGGGGACCTCCGGCACGGCCCTCACGACGACTCGTCGGCGAGGTCGTCGTGGGTGAGGCGGCTGCGGTCGATGTGACCCGCGCGCAACGCCGCCCGGCCGAGCATGTGCGCCGACACGGGCGCGGTGACGAGCTGGAAGACGGCGGCCAGCGCGATGACGGTGAGGGCGCTGCGGTCCTCGACGCGCAGGGCCAGCCCGAGGAGCACGAGGAGGACTCCGAGGGTCTGTGGCTTCGTCGCCGCGTGCATGCGGGTGAGGACGTCGGGGAAGCGGACGAGCCCGATGCCGGCGATGAGGGCGAGGAGCGAGCCGACGACGAGGCAGGCGCCGGCGAGGACGTCGATCATCGGTGCTTCCCCTCCTCGAGGTGCGGCCCGCCGTCGCCGTCGCGGGCGGCGAACCGGGCGATGCTCACCGAGCCGAGGAACCCGACGAGCGAGAGCGCGAGGAGCACCGACACCGTGCTCGAGTAGCGCCCGACCGCCGCATGGACCCCGACCGCGCCGACGATCGCCGCGACGAAGACGTCGGTGGCGAGCGTCCGGTCGAGCATGGAGGGACCGCGCACGACCCGGACGAGGCAGAGGATCCCGCTCGCGGCGAGCAGGACCGCGCAGACGATGCCGACGGCGATCACGTGCGCACCTCCTGGCCGCAGACGGCGTCGCGCTCCTCGCGCGGTGCGAAGGCCTTGACGACCCGCTTCTCCTGCTCGAGGACCGACTGGTGGAAGGCGGCGAGGCGCTCGGGCGTGTGGGCGTCCATGACGTGGAGGTAGATCGCGCCCTCCTCGGGCTCGAGCTCGACGAGCAGCGAGCCCGGCACGAGGCACACGAGCTCGGAGGTGATGGTCATGATGAGCTCGGAACGGGTGCGCAGCTGGACCCGCAGGAGCGCGCTCGGCGGCGCGCCCGCAGGGCGGAGCGAGAACCATGACACCTCGACGCTCGCGCGCACGAGGTCCCAGAGGAAGCGCAGGGCGAGCACGAGGGTCGGCCACGGCCGGATGACCCACGTCCACGGTGCCCGCGGGAACGGGAAGACCGTGATGACGAGGACCGACGCGAGGACCCCGCCGACGACGATCGTCGGGGAGACCGCGCCCCAGAGCAGGACCCAGATGAGGGTGAGGCCGACGACCATCGGCAGCGGTCCGCTCACGGCTGCCCCCCGAGGACGGCCGAGATGTAGGGCGTGCGCTCGAGCAGCTCGGTGGCGGCGCGGTCGGTGATGCCGAAGAGGGGCCCGGCGAGCACCGTGAGTCCGACGCTGAAGATGACGAGCATGACCGTCGGCAGGCCCATCGCCATGGGGAGCCGCTGGGTCTGCTCGACCTTCTGCCACATCGTCGTCATGAGGGTGCCCGCCGAGCTCGAGACGCGGCCCCCGCCGTGCAGCGGCCCGTGCGACCAGTCGTCCTCGTCGTCGTGCTCGTGGTCCGCGTCGGGGGCAGGCTGCCAGAACGCGCGGTTCCAGACCTTGGCGATGGCATAGAGAGTGAGCAGGCTCGTGAGGATCGACGCGGCCACGGTCGTCACGGCGAGCCAGTCGCCGTCGGCGATGCCGGCCTGGCCGAGCGCCACCTTGCCGAGGAACCCGGAGAACGGCGGGATGCCTGCGAGGTTCATCGCGGGGACGAAGAAGACGACCGACAGCACCGGTGCCGACCTCGCCAGACCGCCCAGCCGGCTGAGGTTCGTCGTGCCGGCGCGGTACTCGATGAGGCCGGCGACGAGGAAGAGAACGGTCTGCACGGTGATGTGGTGGGCGATGTAGAAGATCGCGCCGGACAGCCCGAGCTGGGTCGCGAAGGCGATGCCGAAGAGCATGTAGCCGATGTGGCTCACGAGCGTGAAGGACAGGATTCGTTTGATGTCCGACTGCGCGACCGCACCGAGGATCCCGATGACCATCGTGAGGATCGAGGCCCACAGCAGCAGCCCGCGCAGGCCGTCGCCGGGGAAGACGAGCGTCTGGATGCGCACGATGGCATAGATGCCGACCTTGGTGAGGAGGCCGGCGAAGACGGCGGTGACGGGCGCGGGGGCCGTCGGGTAGGAGTCCGGCAGCCACGCCGACAGCGGGAAGACCGCCGCCTTGATGCAGAAGGTCGTGAGCAGGAGCAGCTGGAGCATCTGCGCGATCCCGGGCGGCAGGTCGCCGACCCGCCCGGCGAGCTCGGCGAAGCTCACGGTGCCGGTCGCGGCATACACGCAGGAGATGGCGACGAGGAAGATCGCCGACGAGATGAGGCTGACGACGACATAGATCGTGCCCGCGCGGATCCGGGCCTCGGTGCCGCCGAGGGTGATGAGGACGAAGCTCGCGGCGAGCAGCACCTCGAACCCGACGAAGAGGTTGAAGAGGTCGGCCGACAGGAAGGCGTTGGAGACCCCGGCGCTGAGCACGAGGAACGTCGGGTGGAAGACCGACAGCGGTGTCTCGCGGCCGTACTCGACGATGCCCTGGCCGAAGGAGTAGAGCAGGACGCAGAGCGTGACGAACGTCGACACGAGCAGCATGAGCGCCGAGAGCCGGTCGGCGATGAGCGAGATGCCGATGTCCGGCCCCCACCCGCCGATCTGCACCGCCTGCGGTCCGAACCGGTCGGCGCGCACGAGCAGCGTGGCCGCGGTGACGACGACGGTCGTGAGGACGACGACGGAGATGAGCCGCTGGGCGCGGGCCGAGCGCCCGAAGACGAGGCAGAGCCCGGCGCCGAGCAGCGGGAGCAGGACCGGCAGGACGACGATCTGGGTCATCGCCCCTCCTCGGTGGTCGTGTCGTCAGGCGGCGTATGCCGTGTGGTGTCGCGGTCGCGCGGGTCCACCCATTGCGAGCGGGTCGCGGCCGCCTCCTCGTGGGCGTCCTCGGCCTCGATCTCGGCGGCGAGCTCGTCGTCGCTGACGCCGGTCGGCTCCGACGGCTGGTCCTCGCCCTCCTCGTCGGGGATGCCGGCGGCGATGTCGTCGAACGACGCGGACGGGTGGTCGAGGTCGGCCCTCCGGCGCACGAGGTCGTCCTCGAGGTCGTCCTGCACGTCGTCGTGGCCGGTGAGCTGCCACGCGCGGTAGGCGAGCGCGAGGCCGAAGGCGGTGACGCCGAGGGTGATGACGATGGCGGTGAGGACCATCGCCTGGGGCAGCGGGTCGGTCATCTCGCCGCTGCCCATGCCGATGATCGGGGCGTCGCCGGACGGGCCCGAGGCGACGAGGTAGGTGAGGTTGACGCCGTTGCCGAGCATGACGAACCCGATGAGGATCCGGCTGAGGCTGCGCTCGAGCACGAGGACGGTGCCGCAGGCGACGAGGACGACGATCGCGATGACGAGGACGTAGTTGGTGGCCACTATGCGATCGCCACCTCTCCGGTGTCGGTCTCGATCTCGCCCTTCTCCTCGCCCTGCTTGTCGATGCCGCCGCCGAGGCTGCGCAGCACGTCGAGGGCGAGTCCGACGACGACGAGGTAGACGCCGAGGTCGAAGAAGAGCGAGGTGACGAGGTGGACCTCGTAGCCGAAGAGCCCGGTCGGGATGTCGAAGATGCCGCTCTGGAAGGCGTTGTAGCCGAGCAGCGCCGGGACGACTCCCGACAGGGCGGCGATGACGAGCCCGGACCCGAGGACGACACCGGCGTCGACCGGTGCCGCGGAGTCGAGCTCGGCGCGGCCACCCGCGAGGTAGCGGACCATGAGCGCCAGCCCGGCGATGAGCCCGCCCGCGAACCCGCCGCCCGGCAGGTTGTGACCGGCGAAGGTGAGGTAGATCGAGAAGATCATGAGCACCGGGAAGACGATGCGGGCGACGATCTCGAAGACGACCGAACGGCGGCGGTCGGCGATGAGCCCGGCTCCGCGCAGCCACCCGGAGTCCTTGTCGTCGGCCCGGCTTCGTCGGCTCTCGCGGTGGGAGGTCGCGCGGTCGGTGAGCAGGAAGATGAGGCTGGCGACGCCGGTCGCGGCGACGACGAGCACGGCGATCTCGCCGAAGGTGTCCCAGACGCGGATGTCGACGAGGGTGACGTTGACGATGTTGTTGCCGCCGCCGTAGTCGTATGCCGGCTCGGCGAAGTCGAGCCCGACCGGCCGGGCGGTGCGGGCGTTGGCCGCGAGCAGGGCGTAGCCGCCGACGGCGAGTCCCACGAGACAGCCCACTGCGACCCGGATCCGCCGGGCCGAGGTGAACGGCCGGTCGGAGAAGAACGGGGGCAGGCGCCGCATGACGAGGACGAACGTCACGACCGAGAAGGTCTCGACGAGCACCTGGGTGAGGGCGAGGTCGGGTGCGCCGTGGGCGACGAAGAGCAGCGCCGTGCCGTAGCCCGTGACCCCGACGAGGAGCACGGCCCGGAGCCGGCGGCGCGAGCGCACGGTGAGGACCGCGGCGAGGACGACGACGATGACGATGGCGACCTGGAGCAGGTTGTCGGGCCCGCGCAGCCGCACCCCGTCCCATGCCTGCGCGAGCGCGATGCCGGGGATGACGACGAGGACGAGGAGGACGATGCCGACGTAGACGGGCAGCGAACCGCGCTGGGTGCGGCCGGTGACCTCGATCGAGAGACGGTCGACCCCGCGGATGACCCCGTGGTAGACGAGCTCGGCGTCGGGGACGTGCAGCCCCTCGACGACCCGCCGCTGCAGCGCGGCCACCCGGCGTCGCGCCACCCAGAGGAGCAGGCCGGCCGTGATGGCGAGCACGGACAGGCCGAGCGCCGGGCTGAACCCGTGCCACAGCGTGAGCACCGGCTCGTGGGCCCCGGGAGGTGCGTCTCCGGCATACGCGAGAAGACGTGGCGTGAGGAAGCCACCCGCGAAGCCGCCGACGAGCGACAACGCGGCCAGGAGCACCGGTGCGATGACGAAGCCCACGCGCTGCGGGGTCACCGTCGGCGGGGTCACCGACCGGACGCCGAACGCGCCCCAGACGAAGCGCGCGGTGTAGGCGACGGTGAGGGTCGACCCGACGACGAGCCCGACGAGGGCAACCGGCCCCCACACGCCGAGGTCGGCGTCGGGCCCGAGGTCGATGAACGCCGCGAGCGCGGCCTCCTTCGCGGTGAAGCCGAGCAGCGGCGGGATGCCGGCCATCGACGCGGCGGCGACGACGGTGGCGGCGAAGACGACGGGCAGCGAGCGGTGCAGCCCGGTGAGCTCGCGCAGGTCGCGGGTGCCGGTGCTGCGGTCGATGACGCCGACGACGAGGAAGAGCGCCGACTTGAAGAGCGCGTGGCCGAGGACGAGCGCGAGCCCGGCGAACATCGCCGCCCGGGTGCCGGCACCGACGACGGCGATGAGGAAGCCGAGCTGGCTCACGGTGCCATAGGCGAGCAGCAGCTTGATGTCGTGCTGGCGCAGCGCCCGGAGCCCGCCGATGACCATGGTGAGGATGCCGGTGCCGAGCAGGAGGGGCCGCCAGCCGGGGATGTCCGAGAACGCGGGCGCGAGCAGCGCGACGAGGAAGACACCGGCTTTGACCATCGCCGCGGCGTGGAGGTAGGCGCTCACGGGAGTGGGGGCGGCCATCGCGCCGGGCAGCCAGAAGTGGAACGGCACGAGCGCCGACTTGCTGATCGCCCCGACGAGGATGAGCAGGACCGCGATCGTCGTCGCCGTGCCCTCCGGCGGCGAGGCGAGGATGTCGGAGATGCGCGCCGTCCCGGCCTCGTGCCCGAGCACGAAGAGGCCGAGCAGCATGACGAGGCCGCCGAAGGTCGTGACGATGAGGGCGTTCATCGCTGCGCGACGGTTGGCCTTGCGCTCGGGGTTGTGCCCGATGAGCAGGAACGACAGGACCGTCGTCAGCTCCCAGAAGACGAAGAGCACGTAGAGGTTGTCCGAGACGACGAGGCCGAGCATCGACCCGGCGAAGGCCGTGAGCACCGCCGAGAAGCGCCACATCTCGCGGTCACCCTCGCGGAAGTACCAGCGGCAGTAGAAGAGGACGAGCGCGCCGACACCGGTGACGACGAGCGCCATCACCGCGTTGAGGGGCGTGAGCGCGAGGTCGATCCGGACGTCGATAGTCGGGATCCACCGCATCCGCTCGGTGCGCACGTCGCCGTCGAAGGCCGCCTCGGCCTGCCCGAGCAGCCACAGGAACGACCCGAGCGGCACGAGCGCGAGGAGCAGGAAGGTCCGTCGCTCGAGCCTGCGCACGAGGGCCGGCGCCACGGCAGCCGCGAGGAAGTGCAGCGTCACGATCGTGATCATGAGTGCCTCCATCCGCGCAGTGGGCCTGTGGGGTGGGGGTTGACGTGAGGTCACCCGTCGCAACGAGCAGCTCCCGGGACAACATCCCTGGTGACGTCAATTATGACGGTTCAACCTGTATGCCGGTGACCCCGGTCCGGCGCGGCCGTTCCCGCACCGATCCCGAGACGCACGTATGCCGTGTGGTTCCCCCTGCGGGACCACACGGCATACGCGCCCGATCGATGGCTCCAGGTGGCCCGGGTCAGAAGTCCTCGTCGAACCCGACCGAGCCGCTCACCCCCACCTGGTAGGCGGAGACGCGGCGCTCGAAGAAGTTCGACAGCTCCTGCACGTCCTGCAGCTCCATGAAGGCCAGCGGGTTCGGGGAGCCGAAGATCGGGTCGAGCCCGAGCCGCAGCATCCGCCGGTCGGCGACGTGCTCGAGGTAGGAGCGCATGTCGGCGGTCGAGAGGCCCGCGACGCCCTGCCCGAGGAGGTCCTCGGCGAACTGCGCCTCGGCCTCGACGCCCTCGACGAGCATCTGCCGGACCTGCGCGGCCATCTCGTCGTCGAAGAGCTCGGGCTCCTCCTCGCGCACGGTGTCGACGACATCGAACGCGAACGCCATGTGCATCGACTCGTCGCGGAAGACCCAGTTCGTCCCCGACGCGAGCCCGTTGAGCAGCCCGCGCGAGCGCAGGAAGTAGACGTAGGCGAACGCGCCGTAGAAGAACAGCCCCTCGATGACGGCCGCGAAGCAGATGAGGTTGAGCAGGAAGGCCCGGCGGTGCTCCCTGGTCTCGAGCGCGTCGAGGTCGAAGACGGAGTCGATCCAGCGGAAGCAGAAGTCGGCCTTGTGCTTGATCGACGGGATGGTGTCGACGGCCGCGAACGCCTCGTGCCGCTCGGCCTCGTCGGGCACGTAGGTGTCGAGCAGCGTGAGGTAGAACTGCACGTGCACGGCCTCCTCGAAGAGCTGTCGGCTGAGGTAGAGCCGCCCCTCCGGCGAGTTGATGTGCTGGTAGAGGTTGAGCACGAGGTTGTTGGCGACGATCGTGTCGCCGGTCGCGAAGAACGCCACGAGCCGCGACACGAGGTGCCGCTCCGCCGCCGTGAGCCTGCGCAGGTCCGCGAGGTCGGAGTGCAGGTCGACCTCCTCGACGGTCCACGTGTTCTTGATGGCGTCGCGGTAGCGGTCGTAGAAGTGCGGGTAGCGCATCGGCCGCAGCGTGAGGTTCATGCCGGGATCGAGGAGCATCCGGGTCTCGGTGTGGGACAGGGTCTCGGAGAGGGTGTCGGACGGGGTCATTCGCAGGCCTCGCAGGTCTCGGGGTTCTCGAGGGAGCAGGCCACTGCCGCCTCGTCGGTGATGGTGAGCGCGGCGTCGGGTGACGCGGTCGCGGTGGTGGGCTGGCCGGCATACGCGGTCGTGCCCACGCTCGTCGTCGCCTGCTGAATCCGGGTCGCCGGACGCGAGCGCAGGTAGTAGGTCGTCTTGAGGCCGGACTTCCACGCGAAGAGGTACATCGAGCTGAGCTTGCCGATCGTCGGCGAGGCCTGGAAGAGGTTGAGGCTCTGGCTCTGGTCGATGAACGGCTGGCGCGCGGCGGCGAGCTCGATGAGCGCCCGCTGCGGCAGCTCCCACGCGGTGCGGAAGAGGTGGCGCACGTCCTCGGGCAGCGCGGAGACGCCCTGCACCGACCCCTCCGCGCGCTTGATCTGCTCGCGGATCTCGGGGTTCCACAGGTCGCGCGCCTTGAGCTCGCGCACGAGGGCGTTGTTGACCTGGAGGAACTCACCGCTCAGGGTCTCGCGCTTGAAGAGGTTGGAGACCTGCGGCTCGATGCACTCGTAGCACCCGGCGATCGACGCGATGGTTGCCGTCGGTGCGATGGCGATGAGCAGGCTGTTGCGCAGGCCGTGCTCGGCGATGCGCTCGCGGAGTGCGGCCCACCGTTCGGTCTGGGTGCCGGTGACGTCCCAGAGGTCGGGCTGGAGCTGTCCTCGGCTCGCCCGCGTCGTGTCGTATGCCGGGTGCGGCCCCTCGCGCTCGGCGAGCTCGCACGAGACCTCGAGCGCGGTGAGGTAGATCTCCTCGGAGATGCGCGTCGACAGCTCCTTGGCCTCGGGGGAGTCGAAGGGCAGGCGCAGGGCGAAGAAGACGTCCTGCAGGCCCATGAGCCCGAGCCCCACCGGGCGCCAGCGCGGGTTGGACGCGGCCGACTCCGGCGACGGGTAGTAGTTGATGTCGATGACCCGGTCGAGGAACGGCACCGCGGTGCGGACGGTCTCGCGCAGCCGCTCCCAGTCGACCTCGGTGCGGTCGGTCGTGAGGTGTGCCGCGACGTTGACCGAGCCGAGGTTGCAGACGGCCGTCTCACCGTCGGAGGACACCTCGATGATTTCCGTGCAGAGGTTGGAGAGGTGGACCATCGGCGCGCCGACCTCGCCGGCGTCGGAGGTCTGGTTGCACGTGCGGTTGGACGCGTCCTTGAAGGTCATCCAGCCCTGACCGGTCTGGGCGAGGGTGCGCATCATCTTTGCGAAGAGGTCGCGGGCCTTGACCTGCCGGACGTAGCGGCCTTCGGACTCGGCGCGGCGGTAGGCCTCGTCGAACGCGGGACCCCAGAGGTCGACGAGCTCGGGCGCCTGGTCGGGGTCGATGAGCGACCACTGCTCGTCGGCCTCGACCCGCCGCATGAACTCGTCGGGCACCCAGTGGGCGAGGTTGAGGTTGTGGGTGCGGCGGGCGTCCTCGCCGGTGTTGTCGCGCAGCTCGAGGAACTCCTCGACGTCGGGGTGCCACGGCTCGAGGTAGACGCAGGCCGCGCCCTTGCGACGGCCGCCCTGGTTGACCGCGGCGACCGACGAGTCGAGGGTGCGCAGGAACGGGACGATGCCGTTGGACTGCCCGTTGGTGCCGCGGATGAGCGCACCGCGGGAGCGGATGCGGGAGAAGCCGATGCCGATGCCGCCGGCGAACTTCGAGAGCCGCGCCACCTGCTGGTAGCGCGAGTAGATCGAGTCGAGGTCGTCGCGCGGGCTGTCGACGAGGTAGCACGAGCTCATCTGCGGGTGCCGCGTGCCGGAGTTGAAGAGGGTCGGGCTCGACGGCAGGTAGGCCAGGCTCGACATGAGCCGGTAGAACCCGATGGCCTCCTTGGCGGAGGTGGCGAGGCCGCAGGCCACACGCAGCAGGAAGTACTGCGGCGTCTCGATGACGAGCCTCGTCGTGGGGTGACGCAGGAGGTAGCGGTCGCCGACGGTGCGGATGCCGAAGTACTCGAACCGGTTGTCGCCGTGCGGGTCGATGGCGGTGTCGAGCTTGCGGGCGTGGTCCTTGACGAACCGCGCGGTGTCGTCGCCGATGAGGCCCTCGGCGTGACCGAGCGCGACCGACTGGCTGAACGACGCCACGCCCTGGCCGCGGACCTCCTTGTCGAGGTAGGCCGAGAGCAGCCGGGCGGCGAGCCGCGAGTACTGCGGCTCCTCGCCGATCATCTGCGCCGCCGTCTGGATCGACAGCTGGTCGAGCTCCTGGGTGGTGGCGCCGTCGTAGAGTCCGCTGATCGTGCGGGTGGCGACCCGCAGGGGGTCGACCTCGAGCAGGTCACCGCTCACCCGTTCGACGGCGCGCACGATCTTGCCGACGTCGACGACCTCCTGGTCGCCGTTGCGCTTGCGGACGTGCATCTGTGGACGTGTGGAGGCTTCCACCACTGTCATGACTCTCTCCTCGCGAGACCAGACCTGGGGGTCCGGGTCGTGCGGGGAGGACGACGAGGGGAGCGGACGGCATACCGAAGGATGGTGCGACGTCCGAAAGCCTGCCGTCGGCCGTCCCGCGCGGCGTCGGACCACCGCACCCGGCGGGCACGGTGCGCTGGCAGGTCTTCGGACTCATGGGCCTGGCCGGAGCCACCTACTGGCCATCGCTTCCCACACCCATCAGGTGCAGTGCTGCCGACACGGCGTATGCCGTGAGGGATGGCGGTCGTTCCCACTCACCGCTGCGGGGCAGTCCCGGACTTGCACCGGGTTCCCTCTTGCCTCGACGCGCCTGGGTTGGGCGCCGAACCAGCTGCGGTCGCCACCATATATGGACCCGGTGTCGGCTTTGGGACCCACATCTGGTGCCGCGTGTCGGGCTGGTGTGGCCGTGGACGTCCGGGTGGAGGATCACCGAGGTCATGGTCCCTGCGATCCTCCCATCGAGTTGCGGACCGGGCCTGTGGACGACGCGACCGCCCCGCGCCCGCCGTCGGACACGCTGGTTCCATGGCCGACTGGGGAGTCCTGCGTCGCGCTGCCGACGGGCAGCGCGGGCTGCTGACGCGCGCTCAGTGCCTCGCCGCCGGACTGACGGACGACATGCTGCGCTGGCGAGTGGACTCGCGGCGCTGGCGGCGGCTTCACGAGGGTGTCTTCCTCACCGTGCCCGGGCGCGACGACTGGCGGACGACGTCACTGGCGGCGCTGCTGTGCGTCGACCTGCCCGGCGTCGAGTGCGGCGCGGCGTTCGCCGACGAGAGCGCGGCCTTCTGGTGGGGACTCACGTCGCGTCCTCCCGGGGTGGTGACGGTCGTCGTGCCAGCCCGACGCCGGGTCGTCGCGCCGCCCGGCGTCGTCGTGCGGCGCTCCACGCGCTGGGTGGGATACCTCGACGAGTTCGAGGACCCGGCTCGCACGACGGTCGCGGCCACGGTGCTCGACTGCGCCGCTGCGGGAGGCGCCGACGCGGCACTGGCCCGGGTGGCGAGCGCGGTGCAGGGGCGCCGGGTCAACGTCGGTCAGCTCCGCGCCGAGCTCGGCCGCCGGCGCGGGCACCCTCACGGTCCACTGCTGCGCGAGGTCCTGGGTGACGTCGACGCCGGTGCCGAGAGCCCGGCCGAGATCCGCTGGATCCGCGACGTCGAACGGGCGCACGGGCTGCCCGCCGGTCGGCGGCAGGGCGCGACCGACTCGGGGAGGCGACGTCACCACGACAGCCGCTGGACGGCATACCGGCTCGTGGTCGAGGTGGACGGACGCCTTGGTCACGAGGGCTGGTTGGACCGCGTCCGTGACGGCCAGCGTGACCGTGAGGTGGCCGTGGGTGGCGACCTCACGATCAGGGTCTTCTGGCCGGACGTGACGTCCGGCGCCTGTCGCACGGCGGCCGAGGTAGCGGCGCTGCTGCAGGCCCGGGGCTGGACCGGCAGGCCGCACCCGTGCCGCGCGCCCGGGTGCGCGGTGCGTCGCGTGGCTGCCTGAACGCGAGTGGAGGATCGCAGGGACCATGACCCCTGCGATCCTCCACTCGGATACGTCCGCCCGCTGAGCAGCAGGGCGTCAGTAGCGGCGGCCCTGGCCGCCCTTGCCCTTGATGGCCTTCTTGGCGGCCTTGAGGATGACGTCGCGACGCCGCTTGCCCTCGACCTTGTTGGGCAGCGAGAGCTCGACGACCTTCCAGTAGACGCCGCCGACCTGCTTGGCGAGCGAGCCGGTGACGTACTTGAGGTCGTGGCGCTCCATGAGGTCGCGGATCTTCGGCGCGATCTCGGCGTAGCGGTTGCTCGGCATGTCCGGGAAGAGGTGGTGCTCGATCTGGTGGCTGAGGTTGCCCGTCATGACGTGCATGGCCTTCGAGCCGGCGATGTTGCCGGAGCCGAGCATCTGCCGGAGGTACCACTCGCCGCGGGTCTCGCCCTCGATCGAGGTCTTCTCGAAGGTCTCGATGCCGGGCGGGAAGTGGCCGCAGATGATGACGGTGTTGGTCCACACGTTGCGGACGAGGTTGGCGACGAGGTTGGCCGTGAGCGTGTGCCGGGCCGAGCCGGTGAAGGTGGCGGCGGCCATCGCCGGGTGCACGACGTAGTCCTTGGTGGCCTGCCGCTTGATCTTCTCGACGACCTCCTGCGCGTTCTTGCGGAACTCGGCCTTCTCCTTATCGCTGAGCCGCTTGCGCTTGGCGAGGTAGCCGCCGAGCTCGAGGTCGTAGGCGGCGATGGAGTACTCGAACATCAGCGCGTTGGCGACGTGCCAGATCGGCTGGAAGAGGTAGAACAGCGTCCACTTCTGGTCCTCGTCGACCCGCAGGATGCCGTAGCCGAGGTCGTTGTCGCGGCCGAGGACGTTGGTGAAGGTGTGGTGGATCTCGTTGTGGCTGTGCTTCCACTGGCTCGACGGGGACGCGTTGTCCCACTCCCACGCGGTCGAGTGGATCTTCGGGTCACGCATCCAGTCCCACTGGCCGTGCATGACGTTGTGGCCGATCTCCATGTTCTCGAGGATCTTCGAGACCGAGAGGCCGGCCGTGCCGATCCACCAGAACGGGCGCACGCCCTTGACCTTGACGCCGGAGAAGAGGAGCGCGGCGCGGCTGCCCATCTCCAGGTAGCGCTGGGTCTTGATGACCTTCCTGATGTATGCCGCGTCCTTGGCTCCGCGGGAGTCCATCACCTCCGCGCGGATCGCGTCGAGCTCGCGCCCGATCTCCTCGATCTGCTCCGGGGTGAGGTGGGCGGCGGGGTTGGGCCGGCCGGACTTCTTGAGCTCGGGGCGCTGCGGGCGCGGCTCGGCGCTCGTCACGGACAGGCGCGAGTTGACGCCGGTGCGGGTGGCAGCGGTGGTGGGGCGTTCGGGGGCGAGGGTCATGGGGTGTCTCCTTGGGTCTCTCGCTGGATCAGAGGTCGATGGCGCAGGCGCCGGCGGCGGCGCTCACGCAGGTCTGGATCGGCACGGTGCCGGAGTTCTCGTCGGTCGAGGTGATCTCGCCGGTGCGCAGGTCGCGGACGGCTCCCTCGCGCAGCGGCACGACGCAGCCGAAGCAGATGCCCATCCGGCAGCCACTCGGCATGAGGACACCGGCGTCCTCCCCGGCGTCGAGGATCGGGGTGCCGCCGTCCGCGTCGACGGTGACGGCGCTGCGGTCGAAGGTGACGACGCCACCCTCGCCCGGCTCGACGACGCTGGGGCGGAACCGCTCGACGTGGAGGCGGTCGGCGAGGCCGGCGGCCTCCCAGTGCGCCTCCGCGGCGTCGAGCAGTCCAGTCGGGCCGCAGACCCAGGCCTCGCGCTCGCGCCAGTCGGGGACGAGGTCGTCGAGGTCGGCGAGGTCGAGGACGCCGGCCACGTCGTCGTGGTTCTCGTGGAGCCTGATCCGGCCCGCGACGGAGTGCGCGAGAAGCTCGTCGCGGAACATCGCGTCGCGCTCGGACGGCGCGCAGTGGATCTGCACGACGTCATCGAGGTCGTCGAGCGAGCTCCGGAGCATGCCGATGACGGGCGTGACGCCCGACCCGGCGGTGATGAAGAGGACCTTGTCGGGCAGGGTCGCCGGGAGGGTGAAGTCGCCGGTGGCCTGGTCGAGCATGACGAGGGTGCCGGGCTTCGTCGAGCGGACGAGGTGGTTGCTCACCTTGCCGTCCGGGATGGCCTTGGGCGTGATCGTGATGAGGCCGTCGGCCGTGTCGGCGCGATGCGTGAGCGAGTAGGCGCGCCAGTGGCGGACGCCGTCGATGTCGATGCCGATGCGGATGTACTGGCCCGGGACGTGCCCGGCCCAGCCACGTCCGGGCTGGATCGTGATCGTCGCGGAGTCGGCGGTCTCGGGGGTCACCGCGACGATGCGGCCGCGAAGGTCGGCGCCGGACCGCAGCGGGTCGATGAGGTCGAGGTAGTCCGAGGGCACGAGCGGGGTCGCGAGGGCCTGGGCGACCTTGCGCGCACCGTCGAGCACGCCCGCGAGGGGCGCGGAACGGCCCGTGCCTCGGGTCCGGTCGGTGGGGTTCAGCGTTGCAGTCACGTACGCCAGCGTAACCTACGATCGCGTAACTTACGATTCCGTAGGTATGGGTCTCGTCACAGGTCTCCGGCGAGGACCTCGCGCAGGCGGGCGCCGAACTCGACCGATTTCCCGGGCCACGGGCCGTCGGCGGCGGCGAAGCCACCGTGGTGGCTGGGGAAGACGACGAGCGGCAGGCCCGTGGCCTCGGCGACTCCACGCGCGGTCCGTGCCGTCACTGCGTTTCCGGTCTCCTCACCCACGCCGATGACGATCCGGACCGGCGTCCCGCGGAGGGCGTCGACGTCCGGGCGCGACGCCGTGACCGCGTCCGACCGAGCGGACAGCAGCGGGTCGTCGCGGGAGCCGTCGTCCTCGGTCGGCAGCCCGAACTGGGCGGGGTCGGCCGGCGGTTGCGCGAAGTAGTCGTCGGTGTACTCGCCCTGCCACCCGCTCATCCGGATGAACTCGGCCATGCCGTGGCCGAACCCCTTCTCGGCATAGGTCGTTGTCACCCGGTCGGTCGCCCGCCCGGCCGCGTCGGCGTCGGGCAGCGCCCACAGCGACGGAGGTTCGTGCGCGACGACGGTCGCGAGGTCCGCGGGGTGGGCGAGCGCCCACTCGAGCCCGGTCACGGCGCCGCCGCTGCTCGCGAAGACGTCGACCGGCCCGGCGCCGAGGTGCTCGACGAGGGCGTGGAGGTCGGCCGCCTGGTCCTTCGGGTCCTGGTCGGTGCGACCGTCGCGGCGGGTCGTGCTGCGACCGAGCCCGCGCGGGTCGTAGGTGAGGACGGTCCGGTCGGGGAACTCGCGAGCCAGCGCCGCGAAACCGTCGGCGCACATCGGCTGCCCGATCATGAAGAGCGGCGGGCGACCGTCGACGGTCGGGATGGGCCCACGGACGTCGTGGACGAGGTCCACGTCGGGGAGCTCGAGGGTGGACGTCGTCATCTCCGGCTGTGTCGTGGCATGGGTCCACCCTGTCAGCGCCACCTGGTCGTTGTCAGCCACAGCAGTGTCAGCCACAACGCCGTAAGCCAGGGCCCTGTCAGGCACGGCTCAGGAACCGTTGCGACACTGCGGCGCATGACCCGTCACCTCGCCCTCACCGTCCTCGCCGGCGCAGCCCTGCTCGGCGGGTGCTCCGCCGCCGAGGACGTCGCCTCCGACGCGGCGTCCGCGGCCACCTCGCAGGCCAAGGAGTCCGCCCTGCGCGAGCTGCGCGGCTCGATCTGCCCGCTCGTGGCCGACAACGACCTCAGCGAGGCCGACCGCGCCACCCTCGGCTCGGCCATCGACCTCGCGCAGGGTCTGGGCGTCGAGTCCGAGCTGCTCACCGCGGCCGAGGACATCGCCGACTCCGACGGCACCCCGCCCGAGTCCGCCGTGGCCCAGCTCGCCGCCGAGTGCCGCTGAGCCCTCGGCTCGGAGCCCCCTGACCACTGCGGGTGGGTTCGGTGCACTGGGTGCGCAGACAGTTCCGCGCCGCAGTGCACGCTTCCCACTTCAGGCGGCGGGTCCCACGCTCTGCGTGGGCAAGGTGTGGCGACGGGGACATGACGAACCCCCGTATGCCGGGCGGCCGGCATACGGGGGTTCGTCGCGTTCAGTGGTCGGTGTCGCCCGCCATGAGGCGGCCGATCTCGGTGCGGTCGGCGTCCTTGCCGTCGACCTCGGCGACGACCTTGCCGCCGTGGATGACGGCGATGCGGTCGGCCAGGCCGAGGATCTCGTCGAGCTCGGCGGAGACGAGGAGGACGGCCGCTCCTGCGTCGCGGGCCTCGACGATCCGGCGGTGGATGAACTCGATCGAGCCGACGTCGACGCCACGCGTGGGCTGCGCCGCCATGAGCAGGCGTGGCCGCGCCGACATCTCGCGGGCGACGACGACCTTCTGCTTGTTGCCACCCGACAGCGAGCCCGCGGGCACGTCGACGTTGGGGGAGCGGATGTCGAACTCCTCGCGGAGCTTGACGCCGTTCTCACGAACAGCACCGAAGTCACGCACGAAGCCCTTGGCGTAGGGCGGCTCGTCGTAGCGGTTGAGGACGAGGTTGTCGGCGATCGACCAGCCGCCGACGAGCCCGTGCTTCTCGCGGTCCTCGGGGATGTGGCCCACACCCGCGTTGTTGGTGTCGTGCGCGTTGGACCGCGTGATGTCGTCCTTGCCGAGGTGGACCGACCCACCGACCGACGGGCGCATGCCCGCGATGCTCTCGACGAGCTCGCGCTGGCCGTTGCCCTCGACGCCCGCGAGGCCGACGATCTCGCCGGCCCGGACCTCGAGGTCGAAGCCGTCGACGGCGGGCAGCCCGCGGTCGTCCTTGACCTGGAGACCCTTGATGGACAGGACCGTCTCGCCGGGGGTGGCCTCGGCCTTGTCGACGCGCAGGACGACGTCGCGCCCGACCATCATCGAGGCGAGGTCGCTCGTCGTCGTGTTCGACAGGTCGTCGACGCCGCCGACGACCTTGCCCTGGCGCAGGACGTAGCAGCGGTCCGCCACGGCGAGCACCTCGCGCAGCTTGTGCGTGATGAACACGATCGACGTGCCGGCGGCAGCGAGCTCCTTCATGACACCGAGCAGCTCGTCGGTCTCCTGGGGAGTGAGCACCGCGGTCGGCTCGTCGAGGATGAGCAGGTCGGCCTTGCGGGAGAGCGCCTTGAGGATCTCGACGCGCTGCTGGGTGCCGACGGGGAGGTCCTCGATCTCGGCGTCGGGGTCGACGGCGAGGTTGTGCTTCGCGGAGAGCTCCTTGACCATGCGGCGGGCGCCGTCGAGGTCGAGGATGCCGCCCTTGGCGCTCTCGTGCCCGAGCATCATGTTCTCGGCCACGGTCATGACGGGCACGAGCTGGAAGTGCTGGTGCACCATGCCGATGCCCCGGCGGATCGCGTCCTTGGGGTCCTTGATCCGGGTGGCGTCACCCTTGATCGAGATCGTGCCGGCGTCCGGCGTCATGAGACCGAAGATCTGCTTGACGAGGGTGGACTTGCCGGCGCCGTTCTCGCCCAGGAGGGCGACGATCTCGCCGCGGTCGACCCGCAGGGAGATGTCCTGGTTGGCGTGGACCGTGCCGAAGGACTTCGACAGGCCCTCGATCTCGAGGAGGGTCTCGCGCGACGAGGGCGACTCGCGGACCTCGGACGTGGTCTGGGTCATGTCAGTCGCCCTTCACGAACGGCTGCCCCACGGCGCCCGGGGCCCGGACGCGACCGGCGGCCGCGGCGAGGACCACCAGGGTGAGGACGTAGGGCAGCAGGTTGATGAACTGCTGGGGGATGTTGACGACGTCGCTCGCCTGGAGCTGCGAGGCCGAGGCCGACATGAAGCCGAAGAAGAGCGCGGCGGCGAGGGCGCGAAGCGGACGCCAGGCACCGAAGATGAGGATGGCCAGGGCGAGGAAGCCTCGGCCCGAGCTCATCCCGCGCTCGAAGGTGCTCGTGGCCTCCATGGAGAGGTAGGTGCCCGCGAGGCCCGCGAGCGTGCCCGCCATGGTGACGTTGAACAGCCGCAGTGCCACGACGTTGATGCCGGCCGTGTCGGCCGCCGACGGGTACTCGCCGACGGCGCGCGTGCGCAGGCCCCACCGCGTCTTGAAGAGCAGGAAGTGCAGGACGAGGGCGATGACGAGCGCGAAGAGCGCGATCGGTCCGTCGGAGAAGAAGACCGGGCCGATGAGCGGGATCTTCGAGAGCAGTGGCACGTCGAAGTTGGGCAGACCGCGGGGGATCGTCTTGCCCGACTCGTAGTAGAAGGACGTGATGCCCGTGGCGACGATGTTGATGACGACACCGGCGATGATCTGGTCGAGCTGGCCCTTGACCGTCGTGAACGCGAGGAACGCGCCCATGGCGATGCCCGACAGGGCTCCCGCCACGACGCCGACGACGACGGACTGCGTCGCCGCCGCCGCGAAGAAGCCGGCGAAGGCGCCGACGAGCATCTGCCCCTCGATGCCGATGTTGACGACGCCGGAGCGCTCGCCGATGACGCCGACCATGGCACCGAGGACGAGCGGCACCGCGAGGAACCAGGCGTTCGAGAACATCGAGACCGCGATGTTGGGGTTCGCGAAGTAGAACGCGTAGGCGGCGACGAGGACGAGCACGGCGGTGCCCAGCCACACCTTGTTGCGCATGACCCACTCCATGTCAGGCACCCCAGCTTCCGGCGAGCTGGGTCTGCTTCACGGTGTGCCGGCGGAAGATCCACTTGGCGATGACCGGGAGCGAGACCATGAGCAGGGTGATGGCGAGGAGGACGTCGACGACCTCGGGCCGGATGCCCACCTGGAACTGGAGCGTCGGCGCGCCGGCGCGCATGGCGCCGACGAGCACCGCGGCGGGAATGGTCCCGAGCGGGTTGCCCCTGGCGAGCAGGGCGATGGTGATGCCGTCGAAGCCGAGCGAGCCGGCGATGCCGTTCTGGTAGCGGTAGGGCTCGATCTGAAGCAGCTCGAAGGCGCCAGCGAGACCGGCGAGCGCCCCGGACATCGCCATGGCGATGAGCGTGGTCTTCGTCGCCGAGATGCCGGCATACCCGGCAGCGAACTTGTTGCGGCCGACGGTCTGGAGCTCGAAGCCGAGGGTGGTCCGGTTGAGCATCCAGGCGACGACGACGGCAAGGAGGAGCGCGACTGGGAGGCCCCACGGCAGGACGCCCAGCGGCGTCAGCCGGGCACCCTCGGGCACGGCGTGCGAGGCGGGGAACGGCTGGGCCGGGTCGGAGAGCGGACCGTTGTTGATGAGCCAGTCGATGATGCCCACGGCGATCGAGTTGAGCATGATCGTCGAGATGACCTCGTGGACACCGCGGGTCGTCTTGAGGAGGGCGGCGATCGAGGCCCACATCGCACCGAAGAGGACGGCGACGGCGATGGCCACGACGACGAGCAGCGCCGCGGGCAGGTCGCGCAGGGCGTAGCCGACCCAGGCGGCGCCGATGCCGCCGGCCATGAGCTGGCCCTGGCCACCGATGTTGAAGAGGCCGACCTTGAGCGGGATGGCAACGGCGAGGCCGACGAGCACGAGGGGCGTCGTCTTCTGCAGCGTCGCGAGCAGGCCCGACTCCGTGAAGAACGAGTGGGTGAAGAGCAGCTGGTAGGCGTAGGTGGGGTTGAACCCTTGGGCCCGGATGAGGATGGCCCCGATGGCGAACGCCAGCACGACGGCGACGAGCGGGACGATGATCGCCTGGTGCCGGACGAGGAAGCCGAGCACCCCGGTCGGGGGCGGTGGTGCGCCACGCTCGGCGACGACGGGAACCGCCGGCGGGGCGGTCTCCGGCGCGGGGGCGGCGTCCGGAGCGGGGGACGCGTCCTTCGCCGGCGGGCGGTCGGGGTCAGCCATGACTCTCCGTGGGTGTGTGAACGGGGGGCGGAACGGAGGAACGGGTGCCCTCCGGGGAGGGCACCCGTTCCGTCGAGATCATGCTCGGACTGTAGCGGACCGGGCTCCGGCCTCCCGAGGCTTCGGGAGGCCCGCGGAGCACCGCGACGGTGCCGAGCGGGTGCTGCGGGTCAGGCGACCTTGAGGCTGCCGTCCTCGAGCTGCTTGACGATGTCGGCGACCTTGGTCTTGACGTCGGCCGGGATCTTCGAGTCGAAGTCGTGGTACGGCGCGAGTCCGGTCTTGCCCTCGAAGTTGCCGCCCTTGATCGAGCCGTCCTTGGCCTGGTTCAGCAGGTCGGTCGTGCCCTGGGTGAGCTTCTTCTCGGCCGAGGTGATGAGGCACGGGTGCGCCTCGGGGACGGTCTCCCACTGGTCGACGTCGACGCCGATGCAGAAGATCGAGGAGCCCGCGCCGGAGGTCTTCGCGGCCTCGCCGAGGGCGCCGTTGCCGGTGCCGCCACCGGCGCCGAAGATGAAGTCTGCACCCTGCGCGAGCATCTTCTTGGCCTCGCCGGCACCCCACGGGGAGTCGGAGAAGGCGTTGTCACCAGCGGGGTGGTAGACCTTCGCGACCGTCGACTTCGGGTTCGCGGCCTTGGAGCCCTGCTCGTAGCCCTTGGCGTAGTTCTGGGTGGGAGGGATCTCCTGGCCGAGGACGATGCCGAGCTTGTTGGTCTTGGTCATGAGGCCCGCGAGGTAGCCGGCGGCGTAGCCCGCGTTGGCCTCGGGGAAGATGAGGCCGGTGACGTTCGGGGCGGTCGCGGCCGGGTCCTGGAACTGGTCGACACCGATGAACTTGACGTTCGGGTTCGCCTTGGCCGCGGTCACCGTGGCCTCGGCCATGAGGAAGCCGACCGTGACGATGGCGTCGTACTTCTGGTCGGTGAACTGCTTGAGGTTGTTCGCGTAGTCCTTCGCGTCCTTGGTCTCGATGTACTTCGTCTGGACGCCGTCACCCTCGAGGGCCTTGACGCCCTCCCAGGCGGCCTGGTTGAAGTTCTTGTCGTCCACCGAACCGGTGTCGGTGACGAGACCGACGCAGAACACGTCCGCCGAGGAGCAGTCCTTGGGCGCGGCCGAGCTGCCGTCGGAGCTGCTGTCACCGGTGCTGCCGCCACAGCCAGCGAGGACGAGGGCGAGGGCGGCGGGTGCCGCAACGAGGAAAGGCTTGGCCTTCATAGGGGTTACTCCTTGGGGGTGTGCAGGATGCCCCCGAATGTTAGCCGTCGGGGGCGCGGCCCGAGAGCGCCTCGGGATTCCGTTGCCGTGTCGTTACTGGCGGGTCGGAAAGCGCAGGTCAGGAGCCTGCGCGCCGAGCCCGCGAGCGGGTCTCGAGGGCCACGGGCTCGGTGACCGACCCGGTGTCCGGACGGGTGAGCGCGGCGATCTCCGCGGCATACGTCGGGAACTTCGACGTGAGCTCGTCACGGTCGCCGAGGGTGAAGTGCCGCGGGCGGAACGCCGGGCTGCACCAGCACGACAGCAGCGTCCACTCGCCCATCGTCGCCGCGCCCTGCCACCACCCGGACCGCACGAGCATCTGCCGGCGCTGCTCGTTGAGGAGAGCGAGGGTCCCGTGGTTGCGCTTGGGTCCCTCCTTGAGGCGGAGCAGCGCCGCCGGTGCGCCCTCGAGCCACTGCCAGCCCTCGTCGACCCCGAGCCTGTGCATCGCCGAGAACCCGTCGTCGGCGGAGGTGAGCAGGACGAGGATCGAGGACAGCCCCTGCGTGCGCGGGCCCTCGACGAACCACGCCCCCTCGTCGGGGATGGGCTGCATGTTGAGCTCGGCGACGATCTGCTCGGCGGTGCGCATCGGTCAGGCTTCCTCGACCTCGTGGGCGGCGGTGGCGGCCTCGCGGGCACGGGCACGGCACCGGTGGAGCAGCTCGGGAGTGTCGACCTGGGTGCTGCGGCGCTCGCGAACCACGATGATCCCATCCACGAGGACGTCGGTGACGTCGCCCCTCCCCGCGGCGTGCACGAGCAGCGCCGGGACGTCGTGCACCGGGGTGAGGTGCGGCTGGTCGAGGTCGAGCAGGGCGAGGTCGGCCCGCTTGCCGACCTCGAGGCTGCCGACGAGTGAGTCGAGGCCGAGCGCGGCGGCTCCCTCGATCGTCGCGGCACGCAGCACCTGCGTCGCGTCGACCTCGGGGTGCCCGCTCGTGAGCGCGGCGAGGTGTGCGGCCTGTCGCATCGCCTGCCACATGTCGAGGTCGTTCGAGCTCGCGCACCCGTCGGTCCCGATACCGAGGCGTATGCCGTCCGCCCG
This sequence comes from Knoellia flava TL1, assembly GCF_000768675.1. GTDB lineage: Bacteria > Actinomycetota > Actinomycetes > Actinomycetales > Dermatophilaceae > Knoellia > Knoellia flava. The sequence goes on from NZ_AVPI01000014.1 coordinate 33,086, forward strand.
CCACCGCTGCCAGTCCAGCGCCCCGGAGGCCAGCTTGAGGTTGGAGGCGGGGCAGTGCGCGACGGCCGCGCCGGCCGCAGCGGCGGTGGCCCGGTCGTCGTCGGTGAGGTGGACGCCGTGCCCGAGGACGACCCGGGGAGCGCCGCCGTCGGTGTCCCGCGAGTCGCCGGCCTCGCGCGGACGCATCCAGCCGGCGCGCGCGAGCAGCTCGGTCGGCGTCGCGCCCACCCGGTCGAGGAGGTCGGCGTTCTCGGCGGCGTTCTCGGACGCGTGGGTGTGCAGGACTCCCGACGGTGTCAGCTCGGCGAGGACCGAGGCCACCTCGGCGAGGTGCTCGACCGAGTTCGTGTAGGTCGCGTGCGGCATGGCCGCCACGGGCACCTCGGGGCCGCCGACCTCGCGCAGCACGTCCGGCCATGCCCGCAGACCCGCCATCCGCTCGTCCCACGAGAGGCCGTCCGGACCCGGCCCGGAGAAGAACGTGGGCCCGCCGACGTGCCGGGCACCCGCCGCAACCGCACCACGGTGCGCCGCCTCGTGGTGGAAGTACATGTCGAGCTGGGTCGTGCACCCGCCGAGCAGGGACTCCAGCGCCCCGAGGGTGGCGCCGAGCTCGACCGTGGCTGGGTCCATGACCGCGCCCTCGGCGGCCCAGACCCGCTGGAGGAAGCCCTGGAGGTCCACGGCCTCGGCGATGCCGCGCAGGAGGGTCATCGGCAGATGGGTGTGGAGGTTGACGAGCCCGGGCAGCGCGAGCCGCCCGCGGCCGTCGAGGATCTCGTCGCCGTCGCGCACCTCGACCTCGCCGATCTCGGTGATGACGCCACCCTCGACGACGACGGAGACGTCGCGCAGGACGGAGTCGGTGGGGTCGACGGTGACGACGACGGCGAGGTCGCGCAGGACGAGCCGGCTCATCCCCCCGCCTCCTCGCCGTCGACGGACCTGAAGACCGACCTCGTGTGCACGAGCTCGTCGACGACCGCGAGCACCTTGGGCGCAGCCGACGTGAGCACCGTGTTGATGTCGTCCATCGTGATCGCCTCACCCGGCCGGACGCCGGCGGCAGCGTTGACGACGAGGCTGAGTGCGGCATACCGGAGCCCTGCCTCGGCGGCGAGGGTCACCTCCGGGACGCCGGTCATGCCCGCGACCGTGCCACCGGCGAGCGCGGCGAGCCGGATCTCCGCGGGTGACTCGAAGCGTGGCCCGTCGAAGCAGACGTAGGTGCCGCCGTCGATGACCGGCTGGCCGATGGCGCTCGCGGCGTCGAGCAGCTCCCGCCGCAGGACGGGGTCGTAGGCGTGGGTCATGTCGGTGTGCACGACGCCGCCGAGCCCGTCGCCGTGGAAGGTCGACTCGCGCCGCCGGGTGAGGTCGAGGAAGTCGTCGATGCAGACGATCTCGCCGGCCTCGAGGTCCGGGTCGATCCCGCCGGTGACGTTGATGGCGACGACGTCGTGGACGCCGAGCTCGTCGAGGGCGCGCACGATCGCGCGGTAGTTGATGCGGTGCGGTGGCACGTCGTGCCCCGCCCCGTGCCGGGTCACGAAGACGACCGACTGCCCGTGCCACGAGCCGCGCGTCACCGCTGCCGTCCCGTATGCCGTGTGCACCGTCTCGTGCTGGGCGTCGTCGAGCGCGTCGAGGTCGTAGAAGCCGGTGCCGGCGATGATGCCGAGGGGGTGGGGGCTCACGTCGGTCACGCTACTGGTGGGGAGCCGACGTGGCCCCCGGCGCGCTCGCGTCCGCGACGCGGCTCGGGTGCGAGGATCGCGGCATGGGCGAACGAAGGCAGGTGGCGGTCGCGGCGACCGGGCCGGCGTCGCTCGGTGCGGGCCACGCGGTGGTCGCCGAGGGCGGCAACGCCGTCGACGCCGCCATCGCGGCCGCCCTCACCTCGATGAGCACCGAGCCGGGCATCGTCAGCCTCGCCGGCGGCGCCTTCGTCACCGTGTGGCCGCCGTCGGGACCTCCGGTCGTCCTCGACGGCAACGTCGGCATGCCCGGTCGAGGTGTGCCGCGCGAGGCCTTCGGTGCCGGCGTCCGTGAGGTCGTCACCGACTACGGCGGCGGAGTGACGATGCACGCCGGTCACGGCTCGGTCGCGGTGCCCGGCGCCGTCTCCGCGTGCGAGGCCGCCGTGACGCGCTTCGGCTCCCGTCCGTGGGAAGCGGTCGTGGCGCCCGCCGCGGCGGCGTGCCGGGAGGGTTATCCGATCGGCGGGGCCGCCGCGCGCTACCTGGGCTTCGTCGCCGACGGCCTCTTCGGCCACGACGACGGTGCTCGCCGGCTCACCCGTCGTGAGGACGGATCGCACTTCTTGGCAGGCGATCTGGCGCGCAACCCGCAGCTCGCGGAGGTGCTCGACGCGGTGGGCCGCGAGGGCGCTGCGCTGCTCCTCACCGGAGACCTCGGACGCGCGCTCGCGGCCGAGATGGCCGCCCACGGTGGGCTCGTCACGGAGGCCGACCTCACGGCATACGAGGTGGTGGAGCGAAGCCCGGTGAGGCGCACCGTCGGTGACTGGGACGTCGCCGTCAACCCGCCGCCGTCGGTGGGTGGGCCGATGCTCGCGGTGATGCTCGGTGAGCTCCAGCGCGCGCACGACTACTCGTGGGACGACGTGCTGAGGATCCAGCGGGCGGTGCTGGCCTACCGGCTCACCGTCCACGACGTCTCGCGCGACCTCGACGCCGACGGGCACGCGCTGCTCGCCGCGGTGGAGCGGCACGGCCTCGCCGGCCTGCCGACCTCGGCGTCGACGGCGCACATCTCGGCGGTGGACTCCGACGGGCTCGCGTGCGCGGTGACGATGTCGAGCGGCTACGGGTCCGGGGTGACCGTGCCGGGGACCGGGATCCTCCTCAACAACGCGCTCGGTGAGCCCGAGCTCAACCGGCTCGGCCTGCACGCCCTTGCCCCGGGGACCCGGCTGGCGTCGAACATGGCACCGACCGTGGCCCGGGCCGCGGACGGCCGCGTGCTCGCGGTGGGCTCCCCCGGCGCCGACCGGATCACGACCGCGCTCATGCAGGTTCTCGGCCAGCTCTGCCTCCACGGCGCCGACCTCGACACCGCGATCGCGGCGCCGCGGGTGCACGTCCGGTTCGACGGTGACGGCGAACCCGTCGTCGAGCACGAGGCCAGCCCCGAGATCGAGGAGGCGGTCCGTGCCGCCGGGCTGCGTGGCCTCGACCACGGCGAGCTGTCGATGTACTTCGGTGGCGTCGGCGCGGCCCACCTCGGCGCCGACGGGGAGCTGCGAGCGGCCGGCGACCCGCGGCGCGAGGCGGCCGTCGGGGTCGCCTGAGGCCCGGCCGCCGACGTCACCGGGTGGCGCCGGTGACCATCCAGCCGTCGGTGCGCACCCGCGCCCACATGAGGACGCCGCGGATCGCCATGAAGCCGGTGAACGCCAGCCACAGCCACATGACCGCGTTGCCGGTCGCGCGGGCGCTGCCGTCCTCGAGGAGCCAGTCGCCCATGAGGTGCACGCCGAGGATGAGCGGCAGGTAGAGCACGAGGTTGGCGAGCATCGCCCGGGCAAGCCAGCGGCCGTCGCCGGCGCCGATGAGGACGCCGTCGATGACGAAGACGTAGCCGCTCAGCGGTTGCGACAGGGCGACGATGACGAGGGCGGCCGCGATCGCCGCCTGCACCGCCGGGTCGCTCGTGAAGAGATGCGGCAGGACGGTGCGCAGCAGCAGCAGGATGATGCCGAGGGCGAAGCCGGCGATGATGCCCCACCGCACCATGAGCGTCGTCGCGGACCGCGTGCGGACGACGTCGCCCTCGCCGAGGGTGCGGCCGGTGATGGCCTGCGCGGCGATGGCGATGGCGTCGAGGGCGAAGACGAGGAAGCTCCAGATCGTCGCCGACACCTGGTAGGCCGCGAGCGGCACGTCGCCGAGGCCGGCCGCGACCCACGTCGTCACGAGGAGGACGGCGCGCAGCGCCAGCGTGCGCACGAGCAGCGGTATGCCGGTGCGTGCCGCCCCGAGGATCCGTCCCGGATGTGCCCTGAGGGTGACTTGGTGACGGCCGGCCTCACGCATGAGGACGACGACGAGCGCGGCCGCCATGCCGGACTGGGCGAGGACGGTGCCGAGCGCCGAGCCGGCGATGCCCCAGCCGAACCCGTAGACGAAGAGGATGTTGAGCGCGATGTTGCTCGTGAAGCCGAGCACGCTCGCCGCCAGCGGGGTCCGGGTGTCCTGAAGCCCGCGCAGGACACCGGTGGTCGCGAGGACGACGAGCATCGCCGGGATGCTGATGGCGCTGATCCGCAGGTAGGTCACGGCATGGCCGAGGGCCTCGGGACTCGCCCCGAAGAGCCGGCAGATCGGGCCGGCGGCGGCCGCGACGACGGCGGCGGTCACTGCTCCGAGCCCGACGGCGAGCCAGGTGCCGTCGATGCCCGCGGCGATCGCCCCGGCCCGGTTGCCGGCGCCGAGCTGCCGCGCGACGACGGAGGTCGTGCCGTAGGCGAGGAAGACGAAGACGTTGGCGGCGGTGAGCAGCATGGCGCTCGCGACACCGAGGCCGGCGAGCTGGGGGGTGCCGAGGTGCCCGACGATCGCCGAGTCGGTGAGGAGGAAGAGCGGCTCGGCGACCAGGGCGAGGAAGGCGGGGAGGGCGAGCCGCAGGACCTCGCGGTGCTGGCTCGGGGTCTCGTCGCGCCCCCCGGCGGTGTCGTCACGCACACCGGAAACCTAGTCCGCTGCGCCGGGCCGTGCGGCAGGCGGCCGCGGGACGGCTCAGCTCGCGAGGGTGACCCAGACGGCGGCGAGGCCGAGGACGGCCGTCGCCGTGGTGACGACGAGGACCTCGCCGGCCGCCGGCTCGAGCCCCGGCATGGGGAAGTGGTGGGCGACCCGGCGCAGCCGCGTGCGGGTGTGGAAGAACGTCCACGTCGCCGTGGCGAGGGCGCCAGCGACGAGGACGACGACGAGCCGGCCGTGCTGCGTGGCCCAGCGCAGGAAGAGGAGTGAGGCCGCCACGAAGGAGATCGCCGTCCGCTGCCAGGCGAGGGCGGTCCGCTCGGGCTGGAGGCCGGCGTCGGTGCGTGGGGTGGGCGTGCCGTTCACGGCGGGCCTCAGCGGGTCGTGACGAGGACGAGGAGGGTGGCCGCGGCGACGACGGTCGCGACGACGAGGAAGGGGATGAGCGTCGGGAACGGCAGCGGCCGCCCGTGCCGCATCGCGGCCTCGACGCGCAGCCACCTGATCCCGGCGCCGACGGCCACGGCGACGCCGAGAGTGGTGAGCCCGATGGCGAGGACCGTGCGGACCCCCTCGTCGAGGTCGATGCCGAAGCCCTCGACGGCCACCGCTCCCGCGACGAGTGCCAGACCCGTCCGGATCCAGGCGAGGAAGGTGCGCTCGTTGGCGAGCGTGAAGCGAGGGTCGGGCTCGGTGCCGTCTCGCAGGACCTCGGGGCGCATGCCACCGACCCTAGCCACGGCGGCGCGCGAGGGCTGTCGGGAGGCGCGTGACCGGCATACATTGAAGGACATGTGCCGAAACATCCGTCAGCTGCACAACTTCGAGCCGCCCGCGACCGACTCGGAGGTGTATGCCGCCGCGCTCCAGTACGTGCGCAAGGTGAGCGGGTCGACCAAGCCGTCGCAGGCGAACCAGGCGGCGTTCGACGAGGCCGTGCGCGAGGTCGCGCACGCCACCCAGCACCTCCTCGACCACCTCGTGACGACGGCGCCGCCCAAGGACCGCGAGGTCGAGGCGGCCAAGGCCCGTGCGCGGTCGGCGGAGAGGTACGGTCGCGCCGGCTGACGCGGTCACCCTGCGGTCGTCGCAACTCGCGGGTAGCGAGGACGGCGGCGAGGTCCGCGTGCCGCCGACGGGCGGTCTGGCATGGACAACGTTGCACAGAGACTCCACAGGTTCGTCCACCGACCTGTGGCCGGGGTCATGTGGACAGACACGCCCGGAAGTTTCTTCTGCGCACACGTGGTGGACAGCAAACCTGCAGGTCAGCGCCGTGTGACTAGCCCGTCCACGAGTTCCTCCACAGAGGTTTCCACCGGCTGTGCACAACATCGAGCGGCGTTTTGCACCCGCCGTCCACAGGTTGTCCACACGGGGTCGTGGCGCGGAGCCGGGAGGATTGGGACAGTGCCACTCGGACGACCTAGGTTGGGCGCGGCCGGGTCGGATCGGGCCTCCTCCGCACCCCCGGCGACCGGTGTCAGAGCGAGGTGCTCAACTGGTCGGACGGCAGCAGACGACAACGAAGGGAAGGGGCGCGCGGGTGTCGATCGCGGAGCTCAGCAGCAGCTACACCGGCTCGAGCGACGGTCCCCCCGACGACCGGCTTCCTCCTCAGGACCTCGGCGCCGAGCAGTCCGTCCTCGGCTCGATGCTCCTCAACAAGGACGCGATCGCCGACTGCCTCGAGGTGACGAAGTCGGCCGACTTCTACCGCCCGGCGCACGAGCTCATCTACGACGCGATCCTCGACCTCTACGGGCGCGGTGAGCCGGCCGACGCGATCACCGTCGCCGACGAGCTCGGCAAGCGGGGTGACCTCACCCGTGTCGGTGGCCAGGCCTACCTACACCAGCTCATCCAGTCTGTCCCCACCGCCGCCAACGCCGGCTACTACGCCGAGATCGTCCACGAGCGCGCCGTCCTGCGCCGCCTCGTCGAGGCCGGGACCCGCATCGTGCAGATGGGCTACGGCCAGGGCGAGGGCGACGTCGACGAGATCGTCAACCGCGCCCAGGCCGAGGTCTACTCCGTCGCGGAGAAGCGCGGCGGCGAGGACTACCACCAGCTCGGCGAGATCCTCAACGCGACGATGGAGGAGATCGAGGCCGCGGCCGGGCGCACCGACGAGATGACGGGTGTGCCGACCGGCTTCCTCGAGCTCGACCAGCTGACCAACGGCCTCCACCCCGGGCAGATGATCGTCGTCGCGGCGAGACCGGCCGTCGGCAAGGCTCTAGCGCTCGACACGCCGCTTCCGACGCCTTCTGGGTGGACGACGATGGGCGATGTCGCCGTCGGCGACCACCTGCTCGACGCGCACGGGCGCCCGACTCGTGTCGTCGCGGCGACCGAGGTCATGGAAGGTCGGCCCTGTTTCGAGGTCGAGTTCTCCGATGGCACGGTGATCGTCGCCGACGCCCAGCACCAGTGGGCGATCGAGGCCGGTGATGTGGTCACCACACAGCACCTGGTCGACCTGGGTTTGCGTCCGAAGGTCGCGCACGACACGCGATACATCCAGCGAATTGTGCCTACGCCGTCGGTGCCGGTGCGGTGCGTCGAGGTCGACAACGATGCGCACCTATACTTAGCCGGCCGTTCGATGATCCCGACGCACAACTCGACGCTGGGGATCGACATCGCCCGGGCCGCCTCAATCAAGCACAACATGGCGACCGCCGTCTTCTCGCTCGAGATGAGCCGCACCGAGATCACGATGCGCATCCTTTCGGCCGAGGCGACGATCCAGCTGCAGGACCTCCGCAAGGGCCTCAAGGGTCAAGAGCAGTGGAACAAGCTCGCCCGCATCATGGGCAAGATCTCCGACGCCCCGCTCTTCATCGACGACTCGCCCAACATGTCGCTCATGGAGATCCGCTCCAAGTGCCGTCGGCTCAAGCAGCAGCACAACCTGCGGATGGTCATCATCGACTACCTCCAGCTCATGAGCTCGGGCAAGAAGGTCGAATCGCGCCAGCAGGAGGTCGCAGAGTTCTCGCGTGCGCTCAAGCTGCTCGCCAAGGAGCTCGAGGTCCCGGTCATCGCCATCTCGCAGCTCAACCGTGGACCCGAGCAGCGCACCGACAAGCGGCCGCAGATGTCCGACCTGCGCGAGTCGGGTTGCCTCCCGGCCGAGACCCGCATCCTGCGCGCGGACACAGGCGCTGAGACCACCATCGGTGAGATCGCGCGCTCGGGCCAGAGGGACCTGACCGTGTGGGCGCTCGATGACGGTCTGCGCTACACGAAGCGCACGATGACCCACGCCTTCACGACGGGCACGGCACCCGTGTTCCGACTCACTCTGGCGTCCGGCAAGACGGTGCGGGCGACGGAGAACCATCCCTTCCTGACCTACGAGGGGTGGGCGCCGCTGGCTTCGCTCCGGTCCGGGGACCGTGTCGCCGTGCCGCGACACGTGCCCTCACCCCTGCTTGTGAGCGACTGGTCCGACGGTGAGGTCGTCATGCTGGCCCATCTCATCGGTGACGGGTCCTTCGTCAAGAGGCAACCGATCCGCTACGCCAGCATCGACGAGGCCAACCTCGAAGCCGTGACGAAGGCGGCGCTGGTCTTCGGGATCACGGCCGTCCGCGATGAGTACGCGGCGGCGCGCTGCACGACGTTGCGGCTCCCGGCCCCGTTCCGACTGGCTCGCGGCACCCGCAACCCGATCGCCCAGTGGCTGGACGGCTTGGGGCTTTTCGGGGCCCGCTCACACGAGAAGTTCGTCCCTCATGACGTGTTCTGCCTTCCCAAGGAGCAGATCGCGCTCTTCGTTCGCCACCTGTGGGCGACCGACGGGTCCGTGACCGTGAACAGGAACGGCCGTGGCGGTCGCATCTACTATGCCTCGACCTCGCGCCGGCTGGTCGATGACGTGTCACGCCTCCTGCTTCGCTTCGGCATCCAGACCCGGATGCGAACGACTCGGAAGCTCGGCTACCGTGACGGCTACACGGTCGACATCTCGGGCGTGGACAGCCAGCGTCGTTTCCTGCAAGAGATCGGGGTGCACGGTGCTCGCGGCGCGGCCGCCGAGCGGCTCCTCGAGATCGTGCGCGCACTGTCGGGCAACACGAACGTCGACACCGTCCCCAAGCAGGTGTGGGACGACGTCCGTGAGTCGATGAGCGCACGGGGCATGACGACCCGTGAGTTCCAGTCCGCGATGGGCACGCAGTACTGCGGGTCGGCCATGTATGCCAGCGCTCCTTCGCGGCAACGGCTCGCGAGGGTGGCCGACGTGCTGGGCGATGCCGAACTGGAGCTCATGGCCGTCAACGACGTCTTCTGGGACTCTGTCGTGTCCGTGGAACCCGACGGTATCGAGGAGGTGTTCGACGCCACGGTGCTCGACTGCCACAACTTCATCGCCGACGGAATCGCCGTGCACAACTCGATCGAGCAGGACGCCGACATGGTCATCCTGCTCCACCGCGACCGCTCCGACCCCGAGCGCGACGGCGAGGCGGACGTCATCGTGGCCAAGCATCGCAACGGCCCCACCGCCGACATCGTGCTCGCGTTCCAGGGCCACTACAGCCGGTTCAGCAACATGGCCCGCGACGGCGGCTTCTAGCTACGGCCGCGCGTTCCCAGGCCGGGTCCCGAGGCATCGGCTCCGGGACCGTGGGCCATCCTGTGGTCATGACCTCGTCCGCGATCACGCTCACCGGGACCTGCGCCTTTCGGCTCATGCCCCACGACCCCCTCGAGGAGGGACCGTCGTCCGCGGTGGTGACCCTCGTGGGGGCCCCCGGCTTCACGCTGCACTACACGTGGGTGCACCCGACCGACGGTGAGCAGAGCGGTGTCGTGCTCGTCGGTGGCCCCGATGACGCAGGAGCCGTCGAGGGTGCGCTCTTCGACACCTGGCACCAGCAGCCGGGGCTGATGTCGTTGCGGGGCGCGCGCGCTGGCGACCGCGTCGACCTGGCCGGGACCTACCTCGAGGAGTGGGGCTGGACTATCGCGATCGAGCTCGGTGGCGAGACCGTGACGATGACGATGTGCAACGTCGTCCCCGAGTCCGCCCTCGCCATGGCGCCACCGGACGGCCCGTCGATGAGTGCCGGGCCCTACGACGTCATGGTCGCGTCGTGGACACGCTGAGGTCGGTCGCCCTCTTCGTCGCGGCCGCCGTCGCCGAGATCGGTGGCGCCTGGCTCGTCTGGCAGGGCGTCCGCGAGCACCGCGGTTGGGCCTGGATCGGCGCGGGGCTCGTCGCCCTCGGGATCTACGGCTTCGTCGCCACGCTCCAGCCCGACGCGCACTTCGGAAGGATCCTCGCGGCATACGGAGGGGTGTTCGTCGCGGGCTCGCTCGCGTGGGGGATGGCACTCGACGGCTTCCGGCCCGATCGTTACGACGTGGCCGGCGCGCTGCTCTGCCTCGCCGGGGTCGCCGTCATCATGTATGCGCCTCGCTCGTCCTGAGCAGTCCCGACCACAGGGCCGACCCCCCGATCGAGGCCTGTTGCGTGGCGTGAGCTCCGAGGATCATCGAAGACGCACACAGGAGTCGCGCCCGAGGAGGCCGATGATGGCTCGCCGTATCGTCACCACGCCCGGGGCGCCGCAGTCGCCGCTCTTCGCCCAGGGCGTCCGGGTGGGGTCCCACGTCTGGGTCTCGGGGATGACCGGGCTGGACCCCGAGACGGGCGTGATGGCCGGCCCCACCATCCAGGAGCAGACCCGTCAGGCCCTCGTCAACGCGGAGCGCGTCGTCGAGGCGGCGGGTGGGTCGCGCGGAGACATCGTCGAGGTGGGCGTGCTGCTCGCGCAGCCCGAGGACTTCGCCGGCCTCAACGAGGCGTATGCCGTGCACTTCCCTGACAGCCCTCCTGCGCGCTACGTGGCCCGGCTCGGCCCCGAGCTCCCGGGGGTGCTGGTCTCGATCCGCATGACCGCGGTCATCGAGTAGCCCACGTCGCACCGGTGCAGGCCGAACACGGCCCGATCAACCGGACGCGGCTGCTGAGGTGTCGGTGCAGAGGACTCCGCGGTTGCCCTCCTGGTCGGCGAGCACGGTGAGGCCGGGCGACGCGCTGTCGTCGACGACCTTCGCCCCGGCGGCGACGGCCGCCTCGATGCGCTCCGCCACGACCTCGGGGGCGACGTAGACCTCGACGTGGAACCGCTGCCCGGCTGGCTCGTCCCCGTCGGCGTCCACGTCGCCGAACCAGAGGTTGGGCACGCGCACCGTCGCGTCGCGGACCTCGTCGCTCGGCGTCCCGCGCCCCTGCGCCGAGGCGTCCCCGGTGAGCAGGGCCGCCCACACCGGCGCGACCGTCGCCGACTTCGCGACATCCAGGCCGAGCTCGACCTCGCTCACGGCGGTGGGGTCGGCCCGAAGACCCTGAGCGGCCGCGACGTCGCTGACCCGCCGCGCGAGGTCGACGTCCTGCTGGGTCACCCACTCGACGACGTGCTCGGTGCCCTCGTCGTCGCGGTAGACCGCGTCGACGGTGACGAGCTCGAGGTCGACGTGCCCGGAACCGATGCGCACTCGCGGATGGTGGCCGACCTCGTCACCCTCCTGGCCCACCGCGGCGACCAACCGCGCGGCCGCCCCGAAGTCGTCGACGAGGAAGCGGGCGTGCAGCCCCTGCGCGAGCTTGCGCCAGTCGGCCAGCCCGGCCTCGGCGATCTGGGGTCCCCTCAGCATGTCCATGCCTCGCGAACCTACTCGTTCTACGGCCCTGCCGACGGTGACTCGGGCGACCGCCTCAGACGGCGTCGAGGCCGAACCCCCCTGCTCGGAATGCCTCGACGAAGAGGGCGTGGTCGGTGCGGACCTGCGCGGCGTACTCCATCCCTCTGGCGGCCACCCACTCGCAGAACTCGGTCCGCCCGCCCTCGACCGACGCCGCCACCGCCTCCTCGACCTGGAAGTCGACGAGGTCCTGGTGGCTGTCCTCGTCGGAGGCGCAGTGGATCTTGGCCGTCGCCTGCCCGAGCTGCCTCACGACGACGCCGATCTCGTCGGGCTCGGTGAGGTCGGCCCACGGCAGGTCGACCTCGTAGGGGGAGATCTCGGACACGACGTACCCGACCCCGTCGATCGTCGTGTGCCCGAGCAGCGAGTCGGTGTGCGCCTGCAGCGCCCGCTGGCTCACGACGGTCCGGTGGGCCTCGTGCTCGAACGCCGCCTCGATCGCCTCGCTGTCGACGAACCGGCTCAGTGCGGGGACGCTCGCCTGCTTCATCTGCACGACGGCGTCGTTCTCGAGGGCCTGGCTGTGTCCCTCGAGCAGCAGGACGTAGCTGGTCTGGCCGGCGCTCCCGATGCCGTGTGTCCGCGTCGACGCGACGTCGCGCACGTCGTAGAAGACCGGGATGTGGCTGCGCTTGTCCTCGGGGACCGTGGGCAGGTAGCGCTCGAACGCATCGAGGACCTTCGCCCGGTCCGCCTTCGAGAGGCGGCGTCGGCCGTCGCCCTCTGTGAAGACACGCTGGTGGTCCTCGACGACGGTCATCGAGTCGAGCAGGTCGACGCGGCGTGTCTCGCGCGCCCGGTGCAGGACGTCGAGGACCGGGCCCTTGGCGTTGTCGAGAAGCAGTGCGAACTCGGTGTCGTCCGGGGTGTCGAGGTAGTGGTTGACCTGGCGGAGGTAGGCCCGCACGTAGGCCTCCACCAGGCCGCGCACCTTTTCGTCAGGCAGCGCCTTCTGCCATGCGACCAGCGCCAGCGACGCCGCGAACCGCAGCAGGTCCCACGTGTAGTGACCGACATAGGCCTCGTCGAAGTCGTTGACGTCGAAGACGAGGCGCCCGGCCGAGTCGAGGTAGGTCCCGAAGTTCTCGACGTGCAGGTCACCGTGCACCCAGATCCGCGACGACCGCTCGTCGACCCACGGCGCCTCGAGCCGGGTGACGTCGCGGTAGAAGAGCGGAGCCGAGCCGCGGTAGAAGGAGTGCGGGTCGTGAGCCATGCTGCGGAACTTCGTCCGGTATGCCGTCGGCACCCGCTCCATCCCCTCGGCGAAGGCGTCTCGCAGCACGTCCACGACGACACGGGTGCGCGCGCTGTCCGACCGGCTCGGCGACATGGCTGGACCCTAGACCCGCGCGACCCCTCGGGTGCGGGTCACGCGGGACCAGTCAGAGCCCGAGGAGCTCCTCGCTGCGCTCCCAGAGCCGTGTCGCCGCGGACGCGTCGTGGACGATGGGGTTGACCGGCGCCTCACGGTTGTCGACGTAGTAGGACCCCGACCGCCACGTCCGGCCGGCCGTCCCGTCGGCGAGCCAGGTGAGGCGGCCACCGCCGGTCTCGACGCTCGTGAGCAGCCGCGAGAGCGGCGTCCGCCAGACCACGCGCATCATGCTGGTCGTGTCGCTCGCGAAGTTCGTGCGGATGACGCCGGGGTGGAACGCCGCGGCCCGCAGGCCCTGACGGTGGAAGCGACGGTGCAGTTCGACCGTGAAGAGCGCATTGGCCAGCTTGGCGGCGCCGTAGGCCTTCGTGGCGGTCCACGTCCCGGTGGGACCCAGGTCGTCCTGGCCGAGCCTGCCCGAGAGCAGGTGTGCCCGGCTCGACGTCTGGATCACCGATGCGCCGCTCTCGAGCAGCCGGTCGCGCAGGAGGGCGGTAAGCAGGAAGGGTGCCAGGTGGTTGACCTGGAGCGTCTTGTCGAAGCCGTCCGTCGTCGTCTCGCGCCCGAACGTCCCGCCGGCGTTGTTGGCGAGCACGTCGATCCGCGGGTGGTTCGCGAGCAGCTTCTCGGCTAGCCCGCGCACCTGGTCGAGGTCGGCGAAGTCCGCGACGTGGCCCGGGACGCCGAGGTCGTCCGCGACCCGTCGGGTCTTCTCCGGCGACCGCCCGACGATGACGACGTCGTGTCCCCTGGCACGCAGCTGCCGGGCCGAGGCCGCGCCGATGCCGTCGCTCGCGCCCGTGAGGACGATGGTGCGCTTGTCGCTCATGCCGGCTCCTGCGCTGCGGTGGTCGGACCGTGACCCGTCGGACCCCCCGACTCTGTCACGAGCGAGGACGGGTGCCTCACCCCGCGTGGAACCTTCCTTCGCGACGACGCGTCGAAGCAGCATGAGAAGCCGTGTCGTGCTGCTCGTCGTCGCGACGGTCGTCGCGCTCGTGGGCCTTGGATCCGCGTATGCCGTGTCGCGCGCCCTCGACCGTGCCCCCACCGAGGATGCCGGTTGGGTCGACTCTCTGGACGAGGTTCAGGGGGAGTGGGTGTCGAGCACTGGCTTCGCGCGGGACGGCTCGACGCCGTGGGCCCTTCCGATCCGCCTGAGCATCGTCGGTGAGAGGGTGAGCCTCAACGCCGGCTGCAACACGATGGCCGTGCATGCGTCGGTGGACGACCACCGGCTCCGTCCCTCCGGGCAGCATTCCATGACGGCCATGGACTGCGCTCCCGCGGCCGAGGCGAGGGACCGCTGGGTGGCAGGCCTCGTCTTCGGGGGTCCACAGGTGTCGCTCAAGGGCTCGACGGAGGGCCGGATGCTCGCCCTCGACTCCGACGAGGGCTGGATCGGCTTCGTCCCTCGCTGACCGGCCCCCGCCGACCGGTTGGCGCTGAGCCGATGCTGCCACCCGGGCTGCGCGGGCCCATGCCTGCGGGAAGGCCGAGGGCGAACCCACCGCACTGTCCCCGCCGTGGGACATGCTGGGCCCATGGCGATCCGCAGCGGGAGCAAGGTCAAGTGGAAGTGGGGCTCGTCGTGGGCGGAGGGGACGGTCTCGGAGGTCCACCACGACTCGGTGACGCGCACGACCCAGGGCGAAGAGGTCACGCGCAACGGCAGCGATGACGACCCGGCATACGTCATCCGCCAGGACGACGACACGGTCGTCCTCAAGCTGGCGAGCGAGGTGCAGCGGGCGGACGGCGACTGACCCGTGGCCGAGGGTCACGCCGTCCACGGCATGGCGCGGCGCCTGCGGCAGCTCGTGGGTGCGCCGGTCCGGTCGCGCTCCCCGAACGGCCAGCTCGACGCCGGCCTCTTCGACGAGCGGGTCGTCGCCGACGCGCAGGCGGTCGGCAAGCACCTGCTCGTCAGTGCCGTCGACGTGCCGCTCAGCGTGCACCTCCACCTCGCGATGGACGGCGGCGTCTCGGTGCGTCGTCACCAGCGGGTCCTCGAGGGCGACTACCCACGCACCGAGCCGCCGGTCCACGGCAACGTCGCCTGGCGTCTGCTGTCGGCGACCCACCTCGCCGAGGTCACCGACCCCGCGGTCTGTGAGCTGCTCGACGAGGACGGCGTCCTCGCGCTGCGCGCCCGGCTCGGGCCCGACCCGCTGCGCGACGACGCCGAGCCCGACCTCGCCCGGCGACGGGTCCAGAGCTCCCGCAGGCCGATCGGCGCGCTCATCATCGACCAGAAGGTCATTGCGGGCATCGGCAACGTCTATCGCGCCGAGCTCCTGCACCGCGCCCGGCTCAACCCCTTCACGCCCGGGCGCGACGTCGACGACGAGACCTTCGAGGCGATCTGGCAGGACGCCGTCGACCTCATGACGATCGGGCTCGGCGCCGGCTGGATCGTCACCGACCCGCGGCAGGTCGCCGCGGTGCGCGAGGCCCTCGTCCGCGGCGAGACCGTGCCCCGCGGCCCGAAGCGGTATGCCGTCTACGGCCGAGCGGGCAAGCCGTGCCACGTGTGCGGCACGACCGTCCGCGCCGAGCGGATGGGCCTCCAACGACTCTTCTGGTGCCCGGGCTGCCAGCACTCCTGAGCCCGGAGCAGGCACGATGGGCCGCATGCAGTCCCTCGAGCTGCTCCTCGACGACGACACCGACGCGACCGTGCGCGCCGAGTGGACGGTCCTGCGCGACGCCGGGTTGCCGAGCCAGGCCGACCACACCGGTGTCTCGAACGCGCCGCACGTCACCCTCCTCGTCACCGAGCACCTGCCCACGGCCGACGACGACCTCGCGTCGGAGCTCGGGCCGATGCTCCCGCTGCGGGTGCGGCTCGGCCCGGTCGTCGCGTTCCCCGGGCGGCGGCTCGTCCTCGCCCGGCTCGTCCTCGTCGACGAGCCGCTGCTGCGGATGCACGCCGCGGCGCTCGGTCGCAGCGGCGCCTCGGCCACCCCGCTCACCGCGAACGGCAGGTGGGTGCCGCACGTGACGCTCGCACGCGGCATACCGGAGGAGGACGCGGCGCGCGCGCTCGCGCTGCGGTGGGCGCCCGACCTCGCAGGAACCGTGACGCAAGTGCGCCGGTGGGACAGCACCGCACGACAGACGTTCGCCGTCGCGGCCGCGAGGACGCAGGCGTGACCGGCGCACACCCCGCGACAGAAAGGCCCGTCGGTCCGCGCCTCGCCGCTGCCCTCGTCTTCGGGAGCAGCGGCGCCGTCCTCGTCGTCGAGCTCGTGTCC
Organism: Knoellia flava TL1; assembly: GCF_000768675.1. Taxonomy (GTDB): domain Bacteria; phylum Actinomycetota; class Actinomycetes; order Actinomycetales; family Dermatophilaceae; genus Knoellia; species Knoellia flava. Next base: position 49,171 of record NZ_AVPI01000014.1, read on the forward strand.
CTCCGGCTGCTCGCGCCCTACCTCGGGCTCACCCTCGAGACGAGCACCCTCGTCATCGGCATCGCGCTCGCGGCGATCGCCCTCGGCTCCTGGCTCGGCGGGCGGGCGGCCGACTCGACCGATCCGCGGCGGCTGCTCGCACCGCTGCTCGCCGTCTCGGGGATCGCCGTCTCGCTCATGCCCGTCCTCGTCCGCGGCGTCGGCGAGGTCGCCGGTGCGGGAGTCTTCCTCTTCGGCGCGCTCGCGATCCTCGTGCCGGGTGCGCTCCTCTCGGGCGTCTCGCCGATCGTCGCCAAGCTCCGGCTCTCCGACCTGTCCGACACCGGCAGCGTCGTCGGCGGGCTCTCGGGCATCGGCACCCTCGGCGCGATCGCGGGCACCGTGCTCACCGGCTTCGTCTTCGTCTCGGCCTTCCCGGTCAGCGCGCTGCTCGTCGGGCTGGGGGTGCTGCTCGTCCTCGCCGCCGTGGCCCTCGAGACCCACCTGCGCCGCGGCGCACGTCGCGCCCTGCCCGCCCTCCTGCTGCTGCCCGGTGGTCTCGGGGCCGCGTGGGGCCCGGGAAGCTGCGACGTCGAGACGGTTTACCACTGCGCCGACGTCGTGGCCGACGAGGCCCGGCCCGGTGGGCGGTTGCTCGTCCTCGACGGCATCCGCCACTCCTACGTCGACCTCGACGACCCGACGCACCTCGAGTTCGACTACGTCGGTGCCCTCGCCGCCGTCGCAGACACGGTCAGGCCCGCGAAGGTGCCGCTCACGGCATACCACCTCGGCGGGGGAGGCCTCACGCTCCCGCGCTACCTCGCGACGACCCGGCCCGGCACGACGAGCGTCGTCTCGGAGATCGACGCGGGGGTGCTCGAGGTGGACGTCGAGCGCCTCGGTCTCGTCACCGGTCCGCGGCTCGACGTGCGGGTCGAGGACGGCCGGCTCGGGCTGCGCCGGATCCGCGACGGGTCGCAGGACCTCGTCGTCGGGGATGCCTTCGGCGGGCTCAGCATCCCGTGGCACCTCACGACCCGCGAGGCGCTCACCGACGTGCGCCGCGTCCTCGCCGACGACGGCACGTATGCCGCCAACCTCATCGACTTCGGGCCGCTCGCCTTCGCGCGGGCCGAGCTCGCGACCCTGCGGTCGGTCTTCGACCACGTCGTCCTCGCGGCCGATCCCGGCACCGTGGCGCGCGACCGTGACGGTGGCGGCAACCTCGTCGCGGTTGCGTCCCAGTCCCCGGTCGACGCCGCCGCACTCGCGTCACGGATGGGAGGGCGCGGGCTCGACTGGCAGGTCCTCGAGGGGGCCGCCCTCGACGCGTGGATCGGGGACGCCCGAGTCCTCACCGACGACCACGCGCCGGTCGACCAGCTGCTGACGCCCTACCCGCCGCAGCCCCGTCTGCCCTGACCGGTCGCGGTCGGTCGCGGCTGGGCGCGGAACGCGGCCGCGGTGTCGGTGGGACGGCATACGGTCGCGTCGTGCTCACGACGGTCGCGGTCTCGGGATACCGCTCGCTGCGGGACGTCGTCGTGCCGCTGCGCGACCTCGACGTCGTCACCGGCGCCAACGGCACCGGCAAGTCGAGCCTCTATCGCAGCCTCCGGCTCCTCGCCGGCTGCGGTCGCGGCGACGTCATCGGGACGCTCGCCCGCGAAGGTGGGCTCCAGTCCGCGCTGTGGGCCGGACCCGTCTCGCTCGACGCCGCGCGCAGACGGGGGTATGCCGTCCAGGGGACCGTGCGCAAGGGTCCGGTGAGCCTGCGGCTCGGCTTCGCGAGCGACGACTGGAGCTACCTCGTCGACCTCGGCCTCCCACAGCAGGGTGCCGACGCGGCGGGCAGCTCGGCGTTCCTGCGCGACCCCGAGATCAAGCGCGAGGTCGTGTGGTCCGGGCCGGTCATGCGACCCGGCTCGGTCGTCGCCCGGCGGCGCTGGGGGACGGTCGAGGTGCGGACCGGGGAGGGAACGGGTGCGGCGGCCCCCGACGAGTGGGAGACCGACCGCCCGGTCGGGTGGGAGTCCGACCCCGAGCCCGAGATCGACGCCGGTGTGCGACCACCGCGGGGGTGGATCCGGCTCACCCAGTCGCTGCGGCCGTGGGAGTCGATGCTCACCGAGCTCGCCGACCCCGAGCGCGCACCCGAGCTGCTCCGGGTGCGACGGCTCATCGCCGGCTGGCGCTTCTATGACGGGTTCCGCGCCGACCCCGACGCGCCCGCCCGCCGACAGCAGGTCGGGACGCGCACCCCGGTGCTTGCCGACGACGGGTCCGACCTGGCGGCGGCACTCCAGACGATCCGCGAGAGCGGACGCGCCGCACTCGACGCGGCGGTGGGGGACGCCTTCGACGGGGCCACCATCGAGGTGCCGGTCGTCGACGGGCGCTTCGACGTGCACCTGCACCAGCCCGGGATGCTGCGTCCGCTCGCGGCGGCGGAGCTGTCCGACGGGACGCTGCGCTACCTCTGCCTCGTGGCGGCACTGCTCACCGTCGACCCGCCACCCCTCCTCGTGCTCAACGAGCCCGAGACCTCGCTCCACCCCGACCTCCTGCCGCCGCTGGCCCGGCTCATCGCCGAGGCGTCGACCCGCAGTCAGGTCATGGTCGTCTCGCACTCGGCGACGCTCGCCCGGGCGCTCGGTGACCGGGCCACGCGAGTGACCCTCGTCAAGGACCTCGGCGAGACTTTCGTCGAGGGTCAGGGCCTGCTCACGACCCCGGCGTGGAACTGGGGCTCGCGGCGGTGACCCAGCACAATGCCCCCATGGACCTCGGTGAGCCCCTCGAGTTCGACGGCCCGGTGATCGAGTGGCGTGGGCCGGCGCCCTACTACTTCGTCGCCATCCCCGAGGAGGAGAGCGGCGACATCAAGCTCGCGGCCAAGGGCCTGGAGTACTGGGGGCAGGTGCCGGTCGAGGCCCGCATCGAGGGGGTGGACTTCAGCACCGCACTCTTCCCCAAGGACGGGGCCTACCTGCTTCCGGTCAAGGACGCGGTCCGGCGGGCGAGTGGTGTCGAGCCCGACGACAGGGTCACGGTGACGCTCTGGGTGGGCCGGGCCGACCGCCGCTGACCGCCGCTGACCGCCGCTGACCGGGCCCGGCACGCGCAGGTCCCACGAACCCCGACCCCCTGTGTCGCGGCCCGTGGGACCCGTGCGGCTCCCTGCCGGGAGCAGGGGTCAGCCGGCGCAGTCCGCCGACTCGGCACCCTCGATGAAGGTCTCGACCATCTGGAACGGCAGCTCGGAGCCGGCGCCGAAGTACTCGAGGCCCTTGCCGTTGGCGCCGTTCGGGTTCATCCGCCCGGTGTGCTTCGGGTCGCCGATCGTCATCTTCTCGAAGATCTTGATGCCGACGGGGAGCCCGGCGGCACGCAGCGCGTCGTAGCCGGCGTCGACGGCTGCGTCGCAGGCGGGCTCGTAGCCGGCCTCGAACATGGCGCCGTCGGCGGCCGACATGACGAACCAGTTGGCCGAGGACGGGGCGCCGTCGAGGGAGTACATCGGGACGAAGCAGTGGTGTGCCATCGCCGGGGCGGCGGCGAGGACGGCAGCGGTCCCGGTGGCGGCGATCGCGAGTCCGGCCCGGCGCAGGGTCGTGCGGTGCATGTTTTCCTCCTGTGTGGTGTCGGCGGGCCGTGTCGGTCCGCCATGGGTACCCCCACACGGTGTCGCGCCCGGTGTCCCGGAGGACAGGGGCAGGTGTCCCGCGCCGCCGGGAGGTCTGAGGGGCCCGTCCGGTGCCCCGCGAGGACTAGGAGGACTGGGCGCCGTCGTCGGCGGAGGACCGCTCCTTGGTGAAGAAGGAGAAGCCCCCGTCGACCTCGAGGACGCACAGCTCGATGTCGCGCAGGCTGCGAATTCCCTTCTCGCGAGCCGCTTCGTGCACGTCCTCGATCGTCACGCGCTCGGAGGAGAGCACGTCGAGCACGGGCTCGCCGTCGCGGACGACGACCCGGGCCCGGCCGGACAGCAGCGGGCGCGACCGGGGGAACCGGTAGTGCATCCAGGCGAGCAGCAGGCTGAGCAGGCAGAACGTCGAGACGGCCAGCGTGGCCGCGCTAAGCGAGTAGTCCTCCTGCACGACGCCCTGTGCGACGAGGTCACCGAGCGTGACGACCATGATCATGTCGAAGGCCGAGAGCTGGGCGACCTCGCGCTTGCCGGAGACGCGGATGGCGAGCCACAGCACGAGGAAGACGACGGCCGCGCGGACGACGATGTCCATCAGGGCGCCACCCACGTCGTGAAGTCCACGCTGACGACCGGCTGCTCGGCGTCGAGCACCTCGGCCCGGCACTGCTCGCGCCCACCCCACTGGCCGGGTGCCGCCCGGGCGTCGAGGCTCACCTCGAGGACGTTGCCCTCGGGCGGGTCGAACTCGTACAGCAGGCGCGTGGGCGAGCTCGTCTCGGCGGACGGGTTCGGGTACCAGTTCTGGAAGTCGAGGTGGTCGAAGAGGTCGTCGCAGAGGGCCACCTGCACCGGCCCGGTGAAGCCGTCGCTGCTCTCGATGCGCAGGTGCAGCGGCGCCGGCTGGCCTGAGCGGGTGATGGAGGCGTGCTCCACGGACAGCCGCCAGCCGTCGGCCGCCTCGGTGTGGGTGCTCGTGCGCGGCCCGAGGAGGCCCAGAAGTCCGGCGGCGGCGACGAGGAGCACGAGACCGACGCCGGTGCGGTGCGCCAGCTGTCCCCGGAAGGTGCGGGGTGCCTCGACCAGGTCCTCGGTCGTCGAGTCCGTGCGGGCCACGACCCGACGCTAGGACGTCTGATCGGGCAGGGCACCTCGCCACGCGGGGGAGACCAGGTAGTCGATCGGTTTGCACGTCCCGCCGTTGGACTTCTCGGCCGAGCACGCGGTGATGCCGACGTGGAGGTCCATCTCGGCGCGCACCGAGAACCGGTCGCCGGCGACGCTCGGCGGCGGGTCGATGTGGAGGTCGCCGGTGTCGTCCGCCCAGACGTTCATGAAGACGTTGAGGGTCGTCCCGATGTCGTCGGGGCGCACGCCGTGCGGCTCGAGCGCGTCGACGAGGTTGGCGAAGCAGCTGGGGTGCTCGGCACCGCCGAGGTCGGGGTAGAGGATGTCGAACGTCTGCTGGCTGCAGGGTGTGAGGAGGAAGTCGTGCGTGCCGCACGAGTCCTCGACGACGGTGAGCATCGGGCGGCTGCGGTTGCTCCACAGCGTCGAGCCCGTGGTGAACCGGATGCCGTTCTCGAAGTCGATCGACCGCCCTGACGAGAGCCTCTCGTCTACGTCGTCGGCCGCGACGCAGTAGAGGTCGCTCACCTGCACCCCGGTCGGGTCGAGCAGGGTGAGCACCTCGCCCGCGGCGAGCCGGACGTGCGTGCCGGTCTGCGGGGCGAGGCGGGTGAAACCGTCGGCGAGGGGTTGGGTCACGAACCCACCCTGTCGTGCTCCAGCGGCGCCTGCCACGTCGGCTCCACCCGGCGCCCGGAGTACTGCAGGGCCTCGGAGACCTCACCGTGGTCGGCGACCATCGGGTTGAGCGAGCCCTGGAGCTCGAGGTCGCGGCTGCGGATGAGGTCGCGCATGTGCTCGTAGCGGCCACTCGCCTTGAGCTCCACGAACTGCGAGTGCAGGTTGAACACGAGCACCGGCCACGGGGTGCGGCGGGCGTCGCGGGAGGCGTGCGGGTGGAGGCCGACGACGAAGTAGGCCGAGCCGCCGATGCTGAACGAGAAGTCCGGGTCGGCGGGGTCGCTCGACACGTCCGGGTCCCACGGGCTGTCGTCGAAGTCGTGCAGGTGCTGCAGCGTCGTCCACAGCCGCTGCTCGAAGGCCTGCTCGGTCGGCGGCACCGCGCCACCGAACGCGGCGACGAGCGAGGTGAAGCCCTCGTCGGGGTCCGCGTCCTCACCGAACGAGCGCAGCGCCTGGTAGACGTCGAGGCTGCTGCTCGCGCTGCCGAGCCGGCCCGTCGTGACGATGTGGTCGCGCTCGCGGTTGAAGACGGCGCGGGCACCGAGGCAGGGGTAGTCGGGGTCGAGGACCCACGCGGCGAGGTGGTCGTGGACGGACTCGGGTGTCGGGACGGGCGGCTGGGTCGAGCTCATGATGTGGCCTCCTGGCAGGGTTTTCGACGCGACCGTAGGCAGGTCGCTCGACGGGTCACTACCTCCCTACGGGTGCCACGGGCGCCGAACCGGGTGCGGAGCGGCCGTGGCTGGTTGGATGGGGCGATGACGACGGCGCAGCTCCCCGTCGCGGGCCTCCGCGTGGCGCTCTTCGCCACGTGCTTCAACGACACGATGTGGCCCGAGACGCCCAAGGCCGTCGTGCGCCTGCTCGAGCGGCTCGGGTGCCGCGTCGAGTTCCCTGCCGCGCAGACCTGCTGCGGTCAGATGCTCACCAACACCGGGTATGCCGGTGACGCCCTGCCGCTCGTGCGTCGCTTCGTCGACGTCTTCGGCTCCTACGACGCGGTCGTCGCGCCGTCGGGGTCGTGCGTCGGCTCGGTCCGCCACCAGCACGCGACGGTCGCCCGCGACGCCGGGGACACCGGGCTCGCCGCCGAGGTGGAGCAGGTCTCGACGCGCGTCCACGAGCTGTCCGAGCTCCTCGTCGACGTCCTCGGCGTCACCGACGTCGGCGCGTACTTCCCGCACCGCGTCACCTACCACCCGACCTGCCACTCGCTGCGCATGCTGCGGGTCGGCGACCGTCCGCTGCGGCTCCTGCGGGCCGTCGAGGGCATCGACCTCATCGAGCTGCCCGGCGCCGAGGAGTGCTGCGGCTTCGGCGGCACCTTCGCGGTGAAGAACCCCGACGTGTCCGTCGCCATGGGCGTCGACAAGGCCGACCGGGTCACCGGCACCGGCGCCGAGGTGCTCGTCGCCGGCGACAACTCGTGCCTCGCGCACATCGGCGGCATCCTCGGGAGGCGACGGGCCGGCATACGGACGATGCACCTGCCGCCTGCCGGGCCGGCGCAGGTGGCTGCCGGCTCGGTCGAGGTCTTCGCCGAGAACATCGCCGACTACCGCGCCGAGGTCGTGCGGGCGCCATCCGACGACGTGCCCGAGGCGGTCTGCGCGGTGCTCTCCGGCCTGGGGCTGCGGAGTGTCGTCGTGCCGTCCGGGCTCGACCCCGCGTGGGTGGCCGCCCTCGAAGCCGGGTTCGACGTCGTGCCGGAGGACGCCGCGGGGTCTGCCACCGACCTCGACGGCGTCGACGCCGTCGTCACGGGCGCGGCGGTCGGGATCGCGACGACCGGGACGGTCGTCCTCGACCACGGTCCCGACCAGGGGCGACGCGCGCTCACCCTCGTGCCGGACACCCACGTCTGCGTCGTCCGTGAGGACCAGGTCGTCGACGACGTGCCCGACGCCGTGCGGATCCTCGGTGGCGAGGCCCACCGGGGCCGGCCGCTCACGTGGGTGAGTGGGCCGAGCGCGACGAGCGACATCGAGCTCCAGCGGGTCGAGGGCGTCCACGGTCCGCGCACCCTCGTCGTCGTGCTGGTCCCGGTCGGTTGAGCGGGTCCTCGGGCGGCTGAGGGCTCAGGCCTCGTCGGGCGTGCGCGCGTGCACGTCCCCGTGGGCCATCCCGGCGACGGCCGCGCGCAGCTCCTCGTCGGTCGGCCGGTAGGGCCGCAGCCCGTCTGCGGGCACCCGGCCGAGCCGTCCGGCCTGGAAGTCCTCGAACGCCTGCACCACCTCGCGCTTGGTGTTCATGACGAACGGGCCGTACTGCACCACCGGCTCACGGATGGGCTGCCCGCCGAGGAGCAGCACCTCGAGTGCGGGGGTCTCGACGTCCTGGCGCTCGTCGGCGGTGATGGTCAGCAGGTCGCCGGGGCCCGTGACGATCGTCTGTCCCGGGCGGATGGGTCGCCGGTCGGGGCCGATTGACCCGCGGCCGGAGAAGACGAAGACGAGCCCGTTGTATGCCGGGTTCCACGGGATCTCGGCCCGCGCACCGGGGGAGATGGTCGCGTGGGCCATCGTGATCGGGGTGTGGGTGTCGCCGGGTCCGCTCCGGCCGCCGATGGACCCGGCGATGATGCGGAGCAGCGTGCCGCCGTCGTGGGTCGTGACGAGGGTCGAGTCGGTGCCCTCGAGGTTCTGGTAGCGGGGGTCGGACCACTTCTTGGCCGCCGGCAGGTTGACCCACAGCTGCACGCCGTGGAAGAGGCCGCCGGAGACGACGAGCTCAGCGGGCGGGGTCTCGATGTGCAGCACCCCGGACCCGGCGGTCATCCACTGGGTGGCGCCGTCCTCGATCATCCCGCCACCGCCGTGCGAGTCCTGGTGCCGGAAGCGGCCGTCCATGATGTAGGTGACGGTCTCGAAACCGCGATGGGGGTGCCAGTCCGTCCCGCGCGGCTCGCCGGGCGCATAGTTCACGGCGCCCATCTCGTCCATGTGGACGAAGGGGTCGAGCTCCTGCACCGGGATCCCGGCGAACGCACGGGTCACCGGAAAGCCCTCGCCCTCGAAGCCCTTGGGCCCCGAGACCTGGCGGCGAACCTCGCGGTGGCGTGCGCCCTCGCTGGGCCGCGCGAGGCGGGGGAGGGTCAGGGTGTCGGCAGTGACAGCAGGCATGGTCGGCCTCCTTCTCGGGACCTCGGACAAGGTCGTTGAGCATTCAACCACTAAGGCCGGTCGGCGCATTCCCGAGTGTGCTCCGCCCCGCCGCCGTCGGCTAGGGTGATCGCCTGCCAGGCGGACCGGATGTGGGCCTCGACGAGGCGTTCGGCCACATCGGCATCACGGCCCACGATCGCGGCGAAGATCGCCTCGTGGTCCGAGCGCAGGTCCGCGACGACCTCGTCCCAGTCACGCAGGTGGCGGAACCGGTCGAGGATCGGCAGCCGCATCGACTCCCGGATCGCAGCGGTGAGGTCGCTGGCGAGCCGGTTGCCTGCGGCCGTGGCGAGGGCCACGTGGAACTCGGTGTCCGCGTCGTTGAAGGCCTGACGGTCGATCGAGGGGTCGCGCATCACCTCGAGCGCTCGGCGCGCGTCGGCCAAGTCCTCGTCCAAGGCGTTGACCGTGGCGAGGCGGGCGCTCAGCCGTTCGAGGGCGATGCGCACCTCGATGACGTCGGGGAGGGGGAAGTTGGCCAGGGCGACGTGCAGGCGCAGCAGCCGACTCAGGGCGCGCGACGGCACCGACGTGAGAACCGTACCCCCGCCGGGCCCGGCCCCGACGAACGAGTGCACGACGCCTTGTGCCTGGAGGGTCCGGACGGCCTCGCGCACGGCGGCCCGACTCACGTCGAGGGTGGCTGCAAGCTCACGCTCGGCAGGGAGGTGGTCGCCGACGCGGAGCCGTCCCTCGAGGATCTGCGCATCCACCCACGCGAGGACGAGCTCAAAAGCCTGGGGCTGTCCGGAGCGGGGCATGGCGTGAAGCATGCCACCTCCACTGGCCCAGGGGCGGGAAATGGTCAGACCTCTTGACGCGGCCATTGCGACGGCTCTATCTTGGACCGACTCGCTAATGGTCTGACCATTTAGTGAGAAGGCAGACCCACCGTCGTGTCCCGCCCTACCCGGAGGTCAGGATGACCGCACTTCCCGCGCTCACCGGCTCGTACCAGCCCGAGATCGCACCCGTCCTCGACAGCCTCGCGCTGTCCGCGCTCGTCGCGGCCCTGCCGCTCCTCACCGTCTTCGTGACGCTCGGTGTGCTCCGCTGGAAGGCCCACTGGGCCGGCCTCGCAGCCGTCGCCGTCGCGCTGCTGGTCGCCGTCCTCGCCTTCGGTATGCCGGTCGGCCTCGCCGCGCTGTCCGCGACCCAGGGCGCGGTGTTCGGTCTCTTCCCGATCATGTGGATCGTCTTCACGGCGATCGTGCTCTACCAGGTGACGGTCCGATCCGGTCACTTCGAGGACTTGCGCGCGACCTTCCACCTCATCTCGGACGACCCCCGTGTCCAGGCGATCATCATCGCGTTCTGCTTCGGCGGACTGCTCGAGGCGCTTGCCGGCTTCGGCGCCCCCGTTGCCATCACCGGCGTCATGCTCATGGCTGTCGGCTTCTCCCCGCTGCGCGCCGCCACGGTCGTGCTTCTCGCCAACACCGCACCTGTCGCGTTCGGCGCCATCGGCATCCCGATCATCACGGCCGGCAACCTCACCAAGATCCCCTACACCGAGATCGGCGCCTACGTCGGACACCAGACACCTGTCATCGCGCTCTTCGTCCCGCTCCTCCTCGTCCTCATGGCCGACGGTCGCCGCGGCATCCGCCAGACCTGGCCCATCGCTCTCGTCGTCGGCGTGGCTTTCGCTGTCGCGCAATGGATTTCGGCAACGTGGATCTCTGTGGAGCTCACCGACATCGTCGCGTCCCTCGCCGGCCTCGCCGCCGCTGTCCTCTTCCTGCGCGTGTGGCAGCCCAGCGGTCGTGAGGCCGCCCTCGAGACCCTGAGCGCCGAGCGCGAGCGCGACCTGGTGACGGTCGCGGGAGGCGAGCGGACGGCATACGCCGCCGGTGGATCCGGTGACGAAACGGAACCGCCGCGCGCCCTCGACAAGGCAGGGGACGACCACAGCGTCTCCATTGCGGAACTCGACGCCCGCGCCCGTGCGCTCACGCCGCGACGGATCAGCATGGCGCTCTTCCCGTACGTCCTCGTCATCGCGATCTTCTCGGTGGCCAAGCTCGTGCCCGCGGTCAAGGACTGGCTGGCCGGCACCGACGTCAAGATCCCGTGGCCCGGCACGTCCGGCGAGATCCTCACCCACGGCGGCGAGGCCAGTGCCGCCACGACCTACACCTTCCAGTGGCTCAGCTCGCCCGGCACGCTGCTGCTCCTCAGCGCGCTCATCGTCGCCCTCGTCTACGGCGTCGGTGTCAGCGGGCTCGGCGCCGAGCTGGCGGCGACGGCGCACAAGATGCGCTTCGCGTTCCTCACCGTTGCCTCGGTGCTCGCCCTGGCCTACGTCATGAACCTCTCCGGCCAGACGATCACCATCGGGACCTGGATCGCGGGAGCCGGAGCCGCCTTCGCCTTCCTGTCACCGCTACTCGGATGGATCGGGACCGCTGTGACCGGGTCCGACACGAGCGCCAACGCCCTGTTCGCGACCCTCCAGCAGACGGCGGCGACGAGGGCCGGGATCGACCCGACGCTGCTCGTCGCGGCCAACACCTCCGGTGGCGTCGTCGGCAAGATGATCAGCCCGCAGAACCTCACGATCGCTGCGACGGCGGTCGGGATGGTCGGCCGCGAGTCCGAGATCCTGCGCAAGGTCCTGCCGTGGAGCGTCGGTCTCATCATCGCGGTGTGTGTCCTTGTCGGACTTCAGTCCACAGTTCTTGGTTGGATGTTGCCGTGACGGCAGGGCAGCCTCGGACCGACCTTCGGGTCGCGCTCTTCGCGACGTGCTTCAACGACACGATGTGGCCGGAGACGCCCAAGGCCGTCGTGCGACTGCTCGAGCGCCTCGGCTGCCGGGTCGAGTTCCCGGCCGAGCAGACCTGTTGCGGACAGATGATGACCAACACCGGGTATGCCGGTGAGGCCGTCCCGCTCGTCCGTCACTTCGTCGACGTGTTCGAGGGCTACGACGCCGTGGTCGCGCCGTCGGGGTCGTGCGTCGGGTCGGTGCGTGACCAGCACCCGATGATTGCCCGCCTCGCCGGCGACCCCGGTCTCGCATCCGAGGTGGAGGGCGTGCGGCCGAAGGTGTACGAACTCTCCGAGTTCCTCGTCGACGTCCTCGGCGTGACCGATGTCGGCGCCTGGTTCCCGCACAGGGTGACCTATCACCCGACGTGCCACTCCCTGCGGATGCTCCGGGTTGGTGACCGGCCGTTGCAGTTGCTGCGCGCGGTGGAGGGCATCGACCTCGTCGAGCTGCCCGGCGCGGAGGAGTGCTGCGGCTTCGGTGGCACCTTCGCGATGAAGAACTCGGACGTGTCCGTGGCGATGGGGACCGACAAGGCGGCGCACGTGGAGGAGACGGGGGCCGAGGTGCTCGTCGCCGGCGACAACTCGTGCCTGGCACACATCGGCGGGATCCTCGGAAGGCAACGGACCGGCATACGGACCATGCATCTGGCCGAGATCCTCGCGTCGACGAAGGAGCAACCGACATGGTGACCCCGCCGGTCCAGCAGACGTCGCCGACCTTCGTCGGGATGCCGGCGTTCCCCGAAGCGGCACAGCGTGAGCTCGCGAACACGCAGCAGCGGCAGAACCTCCACAGGGCCACCCACACGATCCGGGCCAAGCGGGCCGCGGTCGTCGGCGAGGTCGCGGACTGGGAGGCGATTCGGGTTGCCGGTGCGGCGGCGAAGGACGAGGCCCTGCACCACCTCGGCGACTACCTCGAGCAGTTGGAGCAGTCGCTCACCGCGCGCGGCGCGACGGTGCACTGGGCGCGCGACGCCGCCGAGGCCAACCGCATCGTCGTCGACGTCGCCAGGGCCAAGGGTGTCGACGAGGTCGTCAAGGTCAAGTCGATGGCGACCCAGGAGATCGAGCTCAACGAGGCCCTCGAGGCGGCCGGGATCCACGCGTGGGAGACCGACCTCGCCGAGCTCATCGTCCAGCTGTTCGGCGACCTGCCCAGCCACATCCTCGTGCCGGCGATCCACCGCAACCGCACGGAGATCCGCGACGTGTTCCTGCGCGAGATGGGCAACGTCGGTCGGCCGGCGCCGGCCGACCTCACCGACGAGCCGGCCCGCCTGGCCGAGGCGGCCCGACTGCACCTGCGCGAGAAGTTCCTCCGCGCCAGGGTCGCGGTGTCGGGCGCGAACTTCGCCATCGCTGACACGGGGACACTCGTCGTCGTCGAGTCCGAGGGCAACGGGCGGATGTGCCTCACGCTGCCCGAGACCCTCATCTCGGTCGTCGGCATCGAGAAGGTCCTGCCGACGTGGGACGACCTCGGGCCGATGCTCCAACTGCTGCCGCGGTCGAGCACGGGGGAGCGGATGAACCCCTACACGACCATGTGGACCGGGGTGCACGAGGGCGATGGGCCGCAGGAGGTCCACGTCGTCCTGCTCGACAACGGACGCAGCCACGTGTTGGCGGATTCCGTGGGGAGACAGGCACTTCGGTGCATTCGGTGCTCCGCGTGCCTCAACGTCTGCCCGGTCTACGAGCGCACGGGCGGGCACGCCTACGGGTCGGTCTATCCCGGTCCGATCGGTGCGGTGCTCAACCCGCAGCTTCGCGGGACCACGAGTGAGGTCGACGCGTCCCTGCCCTATGCGTCGTCGCTGTGCGGAGCCTGTTTCGACGCCTGCCCCGTGCGGATCAACATCCCCGAGCTGCTCGTCGAGCTGCGTGGCACGGTCGCCGAGCAGGGCGGGCACCGGGCCGAGTCGGCGGCCATGAAAGCGGCGGCATGGGTGCTGTCCGACCCGCGACGCCTGGCGGTGGCCCAGCGCGGCGCGACGACCGCGGGCAAGCTCATCGGCAAGCGGACCATCACGAGGGTCCCTGGCCTCGGCGCCTGGACCGATGCCCGCAACGTGCCGACGCCGCCCAAGGAGACGTTCCGCCAGTGGTGGGCGCGAGAGCGCGACACGTCGGGAGGCGAGGCCGGGCCGAGAGGGCGAGCGGACGGCATACCGAAGCCCGGTGACGGGACCGACGCGGGAGGCGAGGCGTGATGGGTGCGCGCGAGGAGATCCTGGCCCGGGTGCGCTCGGCGACCGCTGACGTCACGACCGAGTCCCGACTGGATGCGACGTCCCGTCGTTCCGAGGGACGAGTCCCGGCGGGGCGTCGCAATCCGTCGGAGGAGACCGTGGAGTTGTTCGCGGAGAACGTCGCCGACTACGAGGCCACCGTGGTGCGGGTGCCGGCCGATGCCGTGGCCGAGGCGATCGTGGAGCAGCTGCGCTCCCTCGGCCGACGGTCAGTCGTCACGCCGAGCGGTCTGGACGCGGGCTGGGTCGACGCGCTGCGCGGCGAGTTCGAGGTCGTGGCCGAGACGGACGCGACCTCCGCGCAGGCACTCGACGTCATCGACGCGGTCGTCACGGCCGCGGCGGTCGGCATCGCGACGACGGGCACGATCGTCCTCGACCATGCGCCCGACCAGGGGCGCCGGGCCCTCACCCTCGTCCCCGACACCCATGTCTGCGTGATCCGCGAGGACCAGATCGAGCACGACGTGCCCGAGTCGGTGACGCGGCTGCACGCCGAGGCCGCGCACGCTCGACCGCTCACGTGGATCAGTGGCCCGAGTGCGACGAGCGACATCGAGTTGCAGCGCGTGGAAGGCGTCCACGGCCCGCGGACCCTCGTCGTCGTCATCGCCGGGGCATGACCGTGGCCGAGGAGAGCATGCGCACCCCCGTGTTCTTCGTCGCCGGCGGCACGGGCATCTCGGCCGAGACCCTCGGCAACCTCCTGCTCGCGCAGTTCCCCGGGCTGACCTTCACCCGCCGCAAGATCCCCTTCGTCACGACGGTCGACCAGGCGAGGTCGGTCCTCGACCAGGTCGACGCGGCAATGACCGACGCCGTGACCCCGCTGCTCTTTTCGACCGTCTCGGACGAGGAGATCCGCCAGGAGCTGCAGCGCACGAGGGCGGCCTTCATCGACCTCTTCGGTTCGCACCTCGACACCGTCGAGCGGGTCCTGCACGTCAACGCCACCCACAACACGACGGCGCTCCACGGCGTCGGCGACACCGTCCGCTACGACCAGCGGATGCGCGCCATCGAGTTCGCCATGGAGCACGACGACGGGGCGAGCCTGCGCAACCTCGAGCAGTCCGACCTCATCCTCGTCGCGCCGTCGCGGTGCGGGAAGACGCCGACCTCGATGTACCTCGCGCTCCAGCACGGGCTCAAGGTCGCGAACTACCCGCTCGTGCCCGAGGACTTCGACTCCGCCGACCTGCCGCGCCCGATCCGGCCCCTCGCCGAGAAGTGCTTCGGGCTGCTCTCGACACCTGCCCGGCTCAGCCAGGTGAGAGGCGAACGCAGGCCCGGGTCGACCTATGCCACGCTCGCCCAGTGCAGCTACGAGCTGCGCCGGGCCGAGGCGATGTACAGGGCGCATCGGATCCCGTCGATCAACTCCGCCAAGATGTCCGTCGAGGAGATGGCCGCCGTGATCATGCAGAGCAGCCGGCTCCCCGACCTCGGTTGAGCACAAGAGGGCGACGACGCCCCGACGAAAGGACCGCCATGACCGCCACCCAGCAGGGAGCCGGCAGCACCAACATCGCCTGGTTCGCCGAGCTCGGTCTCGACGACGTCGAGCACGTCGGCGGCAAGAACGCCTCCCTCGGCGAGATGGTGCAGCACCTGTCGAAGGCCGGCGTGCGGGTGCCCGACGGCTTCGCGACGACGGCCGACGCCTACCGCCGCTTCCTCGCCCACGAGGGCCTCGCCGACCGGATCAACGGCATCCTGCGCGAGCTCGACGTCGAGGACACCCGGGCCCTGGCCGCGGCCGGCGCGGAGATCCGCGACACCGTCGAGAAGCAGCCGTTCCCGGCCGACCTCGAGGACGAGATCCGCACGGCATACGAGCGTCTCGTCTCCGAGGCGGGAGCGGCGGCCGACGAGGTGAGCTGGGCGGTGCGCTCGAGCGCCACCGCCGAGGACCTGCCCGACGCGAGCTTCGCGGGGCAGCAGGAGACCTTCCTCAACGTGCGCGGCATCGACAACATGCTGCTCGCGATCAAGCGGGTCTTCGCCTCGCTCTACAACGACCGGGCGATCGCCTACCGCGTACACAGCAACTTCGACCACGAGGCCGTGGCGCTCTCGGCCGGCATCCAGCGGATGGTCCGCTCCGACATCGGCAGCTCGGGCGTGATGTTCACGATCGACACCGAGTCCGGCTTCCCCGACGCCGTCTTCGTCACGAGCAGCTACGGGCTCGGCGAGGCCGTCGTTCAGGGCGCGGTCAACCCCGACGAGTTCTATGTCCACAAGCCCGCACTGCGCGCCGGCCGGCCGGCGATCCTCAAGCGCGGCGTCGGCAGCAAGGCCACGAAGATGGTCTACACCGACGACTACGAGGTCGGCCGCTCGATCGAGTTCGTCGACGTCGACGAGGCCGACCGCGCCCGGCTCAGCCTCACCGACGAGGAGGTCACCGAGCTCGCGGAGCACGCGCTCAGGATCGAGGAGCACTACGGCCGCCCCATGGACATCGAGTGGGGCAAGGACGGCGTCGACGGCAGGCTCTACATCCTCCAGGCCCGCCCCGAGACGGTGAAGTCGCGCCAGTCCGGCTCGACCCTTCAGCGGTTCCGGATGGACGAGCGCGGCGAGGTCGTCGCCGAGGGCCGCGCCATCGGCCAGAAGATCGGCGCCGGCGCGGTGCGCGTCCTCACCTCCGCCGAGCACATGCACGACTTCGAGCCGGGCGAGGTGCTCGTCGCCGACATGACGGACCCCGACTGGGAGCCGGTGATGAAGCGCGCCAGCGCCATCGTCACCAACCGCGGCGGTCGCACCTGCCACGCCGCGATCATCGCGCGTGAGCTCGGCATCCCCGCCGTCGTCGGCACCGGCTCGGCGACCCGCGACCTCACTGACGGCCGCGAGGTCACCGTCTCGTGCGCCGAGGGCGACACCGGGTTCGTCTACGACGGCCTGCGCGAGTTCTCGGTCAGCGAGACCGAGCTCGACGACATGCCCGAGGTCCCCGTGCGGATCATGATGAACGTCGGCACGCCCGAGCAGGCCTTCGAGTTCTCGCGCCTGCCGCACAGGGGGATCGGGCTCGCCCGCCTCGAGTTCATCATCAACCGCCAGATCGGAATCCACCCGCGCGCGCTGCTCGAGCTCGACGACCAGGAGCCGGAGCTCAAGGCCGAGATCGAGAGCCTCATCGCGGCATACGACTCGCCCCGCGACTTCTTCGTCAAGCGCGTCGCGGAGGGTGTCTCGATGCTCGCGGCGGCCTTCGCGCCCGAGCCGGTCATCGTGCGGATGAGCGACTTCAAGTCCAACGAGTATGCCCACATGATCGGCGGCGAGCGCTACGAGCCGACCGAGGAGAACCCGATGATCGGCTACCGGGGAGCGGCCCGCTACCTGTCGGACGACTTTGCGGAGTGCTTCGCCATGGAGGCCGAGGCGCTCAAGCTCGTCCGCGACGACATGGGCCTCACCAACGTCAAGATCATGATCCCGTTCGTCCGCACCCTCGCCGAGGCCGAGGGCGTCATCGACCTCCTCGCCTCGCACGGTCTGAAGCGCGGCGAGAACGACCTGCAGGTCGTCATGATGTGCGAGGTCCCGTCGAACGCGGTCAACGCCGACGCCTTCCTCGACCACTTCGACGGGTTCTCGATCGGGTCCAACGACCTCACCCAGCTCACCCTCGGGCTCGACCGCGACTCGGGGCTCGTCGCCGGCTCGTTCGACGAGCGCGACCCGGCGGTGAAGAAGATGCTGTCGATGGCCATCGAGGCGTGCAAGGCGCGCGGCAAGTACATCGGCATCTGTGGCCAGGGACCCTCGGACCACCCCGACCTCGCCGACTGGCTGCTCGACCAGGGCATCGAGTCGATGTCGCTCAACCCGGACACCGTCGTCGACACCTGGCTGCGGCTCGCCAAGCGCGCCAACGCCTGAGGGCTACGCTGCGAGCGTGACCACGACACTCGTCCTCTCCGTCATCGGTGACGACCGCGCCGGGCTCGTCAAGGCCCTCGCCGACGTCATCGCCGCGAACGACGGCAACTGGGAGCGCAGCCACCTCAGCGAGCTCGCCGGGAAGTTCGCCGGGATCGTCGTCGTCACCGTCCCGGACGACCGCGCCGGCGCGCTCCGTGAGGCGCTCGCGCCGCTCGAGGGCCTGCTCGACGTCACCGTCCACGGTGCGGCGGACGAGGCGACGGCCGCCGACGTGGGCGGCCAAGGCACCGACGAGGCGCCGGTGCGCGTGCGGGTGGAGCTGCTCGGCAACGACCACCCGGGCATCGTCGGGGCCGTCTCGGGCGTCCTCGCCGACCACGGCCTCAGCGTCTCCGAGCTCGTGACCGGGACCCGGCCGACGCCCGAGGCGGGTGGCCAGCTCTTCGACGCCGTCGCCACCGCGACCGCACCCGCCGGCACCGACCTCCCGGCGCTCCAGTCCGCGCTCGAGGAGCTCGCGACCGAGATCATGGTCGACCTCACCCTCGACGCCCCGGAGCCCGGCGAACCGGCCTGAGCCCGACCGGGCACCCCCACCGCCTCGACGAGGGGCGAAGCCGGTATGCCGTGCCGCACGACGGCACACCGGCTCGCCCCCATGGGCCGGCGTCAGGGTCGCCGGCCGGGTCAGATGCTGTTGAGCCAGCAGAGCCAGATGTTGGGGGCCCAGTGGTCGCCGATGCGCCCGTCGACCTTCTTGCAGGCGTAGTCACGGTCGGGGTTGGACGGGTTCGCACCGCCGACGTGGATGTCGTAGGAGCCGTACCAGTCGCCGTGGGTGCGGATGGCGCCGGCGTACTGCGAGTAGTCGCCGCGGTCGTAGAGGCTGCCGATCGACACCATCGTCCACATGGTCCTGCCGACCGTGCCGCCGACGTGGACGTTCTTCACGCACACCTCGGACTCGCGGTAGCGGCTGTACTCCCAGATCTGGACGCGGCTGAGGACCGTGCCACCGGCGTTCGTGATCGGCACCGACCGGCTGAGGTCGCCGCGGCAGCCGGCGTAGGTGGCGGTGTTGCTCTCGGCGCTGGCTGCCGGGGCGGAGGCGACGACGGCGCAGACGGCGGCGGCGCCGGCCAGGGCGGTGGTGAGGGAGCGCTTCGTCTCGGGTCCTCTCGACGGGGGTGGTCGTCGAGAACCTTGGGGCCGGGCGCTGCGGATCTGCTGCGGAACCGCTGCGCCCGGGGTGAGCCCCCCCGCCGCGAGGGGCCGCGACGTCAGTCGTCGTCGATCTCGATGCCGTGCTTGCCGGCGGCGCGCTTGATGCGGCCCTTGATCGCGTCGACCTCCTCGGCGTCGTACTTCGCGGCGTTGGACTTCTTGTTGATGTAGGACCACGCCGCGCGGACGTGCTCCTCGGTGTCGATCGGGTACTTCTTGTTCGTCGGGTCGGCGAACGTCACGTCGCCGTACTCGCGCTCGCCCTCGGAGGGGTTGACGTCGTCGCGCCTGGAGATGTGGGTTCCCATCCCTCCACCGTATGCCGATCGCCCACCGCGTGGTTCCGCCCTTTGGGGTGGAGCGTGGGCACCGACTCGTCCCTAGCGTCAGGAGCATGACGCTCTCCAGCACCGCGATCCGGGCCACCCACCTCGTGACGAACGCCGCGTGGTTCGGAGGCTCGCTCATGGGTGCGGTCGGCCTCAACCCGGCGGCCCGCGAGGGCGACGACGAGCGCGAGCGAGCGCAGATCTCCGACCGCGGCTGGAACGAGTGGGGCCCGGTCCAGGGGGCCGCCATCGGCCTGCACCTGCTGAGCGGGCTCGCGATCGTCGCGGACAACCGGCGGCGCACGGTGCTGCACCCGCCGACGACGGTCGCCGTCGTGCTCAAGACGGCGCTCACGGGGGCCGCGCTCGCGGCCAGCGGCGCCGCCTACGTCAACGGGGCCCACCTCGGCCAGGCTCAGGAGAGGGCGGACCGCGACCCCGCCGCGCGGCGCCGCACGAAGGAGCTCGCCGCCCGGATGCGCTGGTTGCAGTGGGCGACGCCGGCGGCGACCGGCGGCCTCCTCGTCCTCGACGCCTGGCTCGGCGAGCAGCAGCGCGGGGCAGCGGGGCTGCTCGACCGCCCCACCTCCTGGCTCGGGCGCCGCCGGTGAGGCCCCGCTCCGAGTTCGCCATCGCTCCGTCCCGCCGGCTACCGGCGCTGCCGTTCGGCATCCGCGCGACGACGGCTGGCCCCCAACACCTCTTCCGCGAGGCGCTCCTCGGCACCCTCGGCCGGTCCCGGTCGGACCGGCCGAGCGGCTGAGGAGTGGGCATGGCGCACCAGCGCGACGTCGTCCGGACCCGGTCCGGCTCGCACGTCCCACCCTCCCGGGCCGCCGACCCGGCGGGGTTCCTCTCGTGGTCGGACGCCTCCATGGTCGCTGCGGCGCGGTCGGCGGGGGCCGACGTCGACGCGGCCCTCCGGCTCGCCCGCGAGCTGAGCCCCGTCGCGTCGGCGCTCGGGCGGTCGTCGTGGACCTGGCTGCGGGCTCTCGCCTCGCTCGGCGCCGGCGACCTCACGGTGGCGCGAGTCGTCGAGCCGCACCTCGACGCGCTGACGATCCTGTCGCAGGCCGCTGCCCGGGACTCCGAGAACGACAGGAGCTGGCCGGCCTTCGTCGCGCCGGCCACGAGCACGTGGGGCGTCTATGCCGCGCACGCGCCGGGCCACCACCTCGAGGCCCGGGCCTCGGGCGGCGAGTGGACCCTCAATGGGAGCAAGCCGTGGTGCTCGCTCGCCGACCACCTGAGCCATGCGGTCATCACCGCCCACGTCGACGACGACCGGAGGCAGGCCTTCGCGGTCGACCTCGGGCACCCCGGCGTGCGCGTCGGCACCGAGCCCTGGGTGTCCCGCGGGCTCGCCGCGATCAGGAGCACCTCGGTCAGCCTCAGCAACGTGCCGGCCGTCCCCGTCGGGCCGCCGCAGTGGTACCTCGACCGGCCCGGCTTCGCCTGGGGCGGCATCGGCGTCGCCGGAGTGTGGTTCGGCGCGGCCTGCGCCCTGGGCACCTCGGTGCTCGAGGCGGCCCGCCGTCGCGAGCCGGACCAGCTGGCCCTCACCCACCTCGGCCGCATCGACTCCGCTCTCCACGCGACGTTGCTCACCCTGCGGGACGCCGCGGCGGCCATCGACGACGGACGGGCCACCGGCACTGCCGGTCGACTGCTCGCGTCGCGGGTACGCGCGTCGGCGGACCGCACCGCCGAGCTCGTCCTGCGCGAGGTCGGCCGCGCTCTCGGTCCCGGCCCGCTCACCGGCGACGAGGAGCACGCACGCCGCGTCGCGGACCTCACGGTCTATGTCCGCCAGCACCACGGCGACCGCGACCTCGCCGCGCTCGGCGGCCTCCTGCTCGAAGGCCCGGGGTGAGCGCGGCGGACACGCCGGCCCGTCTCGACCACCCCGACGGCGAGGAGCGCTGGCTGCGTGACGACAGGTGGGCCACGGTGGCGCACGCGGACGCCCGAGACGTGCTCACGGCATACGAACGGCTTCTCGTCGTGGCCGCGCACCCCGACGACGAGTGCCTCGGCGCCGGTCCGCTCGTGGCGGACGCCGCCGACCTGGGGCTCGACGTCGTCCTCCTCGTGCTCACCGACGGCGAGGGCTCCCACCCGCGGTCGCCGACCGTCGGCCGCAGTGCGATGGCGACGCGCCGGCGGACCGAGGCGCAGCGCTCGCTCGCCGTCCTCGCTCCCGGTGCCCGACTGCTCCACGCCGCGCTGCCCGACGGCGGGCTGGCCCCACGCCACGACGACGTCGTGAGGGCCGTCCGCGACCTGCTCGACGACCGGACCCTCGTCCTCGCACCCTGGACCGCCGACGGCCATCCCGACCACGACGCCGCCGGGCGCGCTGCGGCCGACGCCGTGGCGGTCGCGGTCGCTGAGGCACCACCGGGCGGGCCGGGTCCGGGGCTGGCGCACTACCTCGTCTGGTTCTGGCACTGGAGCGAGCCCGACGACCTGCCGTGGGAGGCCGTACTCGTCGTCGACGGCTCCCTCGCGGGCGTCCAGCGCGCGAGCCGTGCCGTCGAGGCGCACCACACCCAGGTGGCCGCCCTCTCGCCGCGCCCCGGGGACGAGCGGCTCCTCACCGACGAGGTGCTCGCACCGTCGCGTCGTGGCTTCACCACGCTGCTGCTCGCCGGGGGCACGCCCCGGCCGTCCGGCAGGACCCGCGCCGACGAGCGCGAGGCGGCCTTCGACGCGATGTTCGACGGTGGCGACGACCCGTGGTCGAGCGACAGCTGGTACGAGCGGCGCAAGCGCGACCTCACCCTCGCCGTGCTCCGGCGCGAGCGCTACGACCGGGTCGTCGACGTGGGCTGCTCGACGGGTGCCCTCACCCGCGGGCTCGCCGCCCGGTCCGACCGCGTCGTGGGCATCGACGCGAGCAGCCGTGCCCTCGACGTCGCGCGACGCGACACCCCGGAGGGTGTGCGGTGGGTGCACGGCCGCGCGCCCGAGGTGCTCGAGCGGATCGGCGACGAGAACGACGCCGTCGACCTCGTCGTGCTCTCGGAGGTCCTCTACTTCCTCACGCCGTTCGAGGTGTGGCTGACCCTGGCCGCAACGCTGCTCAGGCTCGCTCCCGGCGGCGAGGTCGTGCTCGTCGACTGGCGGCACCCGACCGAGGACATCCCCCTCGACGGCCCCGCGGTCCACGCGCAGGTGCGGGCGGCCCTGGCCCGGTGGGCGTGCGTCGAGCACGCGGAGCGGGACGTGCTCATCGCCTCCTACGTGGTCGGCGAGCCCGGTGGTTCCGACGTCGACGACCTTCGGCCGGCGGCGGCCGGGTCGGGTGCGGTGACGCGATGATCCGCGCCGTCCACGTCGTCGTCCCCGCCCGTGACGAGGCCGAGCTGCTCCCGCGCTGCCTCGAGAGCGTCGAGCGTGCGCGGTGCCTGCTGCGCACCTGCCGTCCCGACCTCTTCATCGACGTCACCGTCGTGCTCGACGGCTGCCTCGACGACACCCCGCTCGTCGTCGAGGCGGCCCGCGTGGGCAGCCTCGAGGTGGACCTCGGCGTCGTCGGCGCAACCCGGGACGCGGGTGTCCGCCGGGCCGTCGAGGTCGCCGCCGAGGAGGGCGTCACGCCCGACGAGCTGTGGGTCGCGTGCACGGACGCCGACTCGGCGGTCCCGGCCCACTGGCTCGTGAGCCAGGTCGGCCTCGCCGACAGCGTCGACCTCGTGGTCGGGACGGTCGAGCCCGTGGGCTGCGCCGACCCCGGGCTCCTCGCCCACTGGCGCGAACGACACGAGCTCGTCGAGGGGCACACCCACGTGCACGGCGCCAACCTCGGCTTCCGGGCCAGCACCTTCCTCGACGTGGGCGGCTTCGCCCCGCTCCCGCTCCACGAGGACGTCGACCTCGTGCGCCGACTCCGCGCACACACCGACCGCTGGGTCGCCACCGACTCGGCGCGGGTCGCGACGTCGGCCCGTTCCCACGGCCGCAGCCCACACGGGTTCGCCGGCTACCTCTCCGACCTTGCCGAGGAGGTGAGCTGACGATGAGGATCGCCATGCTCGCGACGTCCCGACACCCCATCGCCGAGCCGTATGCCGGCGGGCAGGAGTCCCACACCGCGCTCATCGCCCGCGAACTGCGCCGCCAGGGCCACTTCGTGCGCCTCTACGGCGTCGAGGGAACCGATGAGAAGCTCGTCGACGAGGTCGTCCCGTATGCCGGCCGCCCGCCGCTGAGCCACCTCGGCGACCGCGACCCGGAGCGTCCCGAGCTGGGCTTCCTGGCCGACCTCGCCGCCTTCACCGGCGCCATGGTCGACGTCCTCGCCCGGGACGACGTCGACATCGTCCACAACCAGAGCCTGCACTTCCTGCCGCTCGCGCTCACGCCGGCGATGCGCGCGCCGGTCGTCACGACCCTGCACACCCCGCCCTTCCCGTGGATGGAGCTGGGGATCGCGCTCGCGGACCCGTCGGCCTTCTACGTGTGCGTCAGCGAGGCCAACGCCCGCGGGTGGACGACCCTCCCGACTCCGCCGCGGGTCATCCTCAACGGAGTCGAGGACGACGGGCTCGGGGAGGGCGCAGGCGGTGACGACCTCGTGTGGATGGGGCGGCTCACCCCGGAGAAGGGCACCGACCTGGCCATCCGCGCCGCACGCAGAGCCGGACGGCGACTCCGCATCGTCGGGCCCGTGAGCAACCCCGGCTGGTTCGAGGAGGTCGTCGCGCCGGAGCTCGGCGACGACGTCGTCCACGTCGGCCACCTGGCGCACACCGACCTCATGGGTGTCGTCCGCGAGTGCGCCGCGGCCCTCGTCACCCCACGGTGGGACGAGCCGTTCGGCCTCGTCGCGGCCGAGGCCGCGGCGTCGGGGACCCCGGTGGTCGCCCTCGACCGTGGAGGTCTGCGCGAGTTCCTGACCGCGCAAATGGGCGTCCTCGTCGACCCGGAGGGCGACGACGACGTCGTGGCCGGCCGCATGGCCGAGGCCGTCGACCGGGCGGTCGGCCTGTCCCGCCGGGAGGTCCGGGCACAGGCGCTCGCCGACCTCGGCAGCGAGCAGATGACGGCCCGCTACGTCGAGCTCTACGAGGACCTCGTCCACGAGCGGAGTGCGGGCCGGGATCGATGAGGGTCGGCTGGTACGTCCATCACCACGGGGCCGGGCACCGGACCCGGGCCTTGGTCGTCGGTCGTGAGCTGGTCGCCAGGGGTGCGAGCGTGACGCTCCTCGGCAGCGACCTCGACCACGCGGCAGCCCATCGCGCCTCGATGTCGGCCGTGCGCCTCGCGATGGATGCGCCCCTCGACGAGTCGGCGACGCACTCCGAGCTCGACGTGGTCATGCACGGGTCGATGCACTGGGCGCCCCTGTGGCACAGCGGCTTTCGCGAACGCATGACGACGCTCGCCCGGTGGGTCCAGGTCGAGGAGCCCGACGTCGTCGTCGTCGACGTGTCGTGCGAGGTCGCGGTGCTCCTGCGGCTCCTGGGCGTGCCCGTCGTCGTCGTCGCGCAACCGGGTGAGCGGACCGACACGGCCCACACGACGGCATACGCCGCGGCGACAGCCGTGCTGGCCCCCTGGCCCGATTGGGCGACGGGCGACCTGTGGCGCACGACCGGCGCGACGAGCGGCTCCGACGGCTCCGACCACCGGGTCGTCGCCGTCGGGGGCATCTCGCGCGAGACCGGCGACGGCCCGCGTCGCAGGGACGAGCAGCCGGCCGGTCGGCGCCGTGGGCTCGTGCTGTCCGGGTCGGACGGGTTCGACGACCCGACCCTCGTCGACGCGGTGACCGGGACCGTGACCGACGTCGACTGGACCGTCGTCGGCGGGGCCGCCTGGGTGCCGGACGTGCGCGAGCGGCTCGCCACCTCCGACGTCGTCGTGACGCACGCCGGTCAGAACGCGATCGCCGACGTGGCCGCCTGGCGGTTGCCGGCGGTCGTCGTGCCGCAGCGTCGGCCCTTCGACGAGCAGGTGCACATGGGCGCGGTCCTCGCCGGCGCGGGGATGGCCACCGTGGTCCGCGAGAACGAGACCGAGGTCTGCTGGGCCGACCGCGTGGGCGCCGCCCTCGAGCATGGCGGCGAGGGCTGGGAGCGCTGGGGCTCGCACGGCGCGGTCGCGCGGGCGGCCTCGCTCGTCGAGGTGGTCGCCGGTGGGTGAGCGCACGACGGTCGTCACGGTCGTCCACGGCCGCCACGACCACCTGCGTGAGCAGGTCCGCGTGCTGCGGAGGGTCGCCCCGGCCGTCCACCACGTCGTCGTCGCCATCGACGACGCCGAGGTGCCGGTCATCCTCGAGCAGGTGGCGCGCACCACGGTGCTCGAGATCGCGACGGACCCGTTGGGCCTGCCGGTCGCGGCAGCTCGCAACGCGGGGGTGGAGCGCGCTCTCTCCGACGGGGCGGCGCGGGTCGTCCTCCTCGACGTCGACTGCGTGCCCGGCCGCCACCTCGTCACGCGCTACGTCGACGCCTTCATGCGGGCCGGCGACGCCCTGCTGTGCGGCCCGGTGACCTACCTGCGCGCGGACCAGGGGGTGCCGGACGACCCGGACGACCTCACGAGCATGCGCGCGCCGCACCCGGCTCGGCCCGACCCGCCCGAAGGGAAGCTGCTCAGGCACGGCGACCCCGACCTCTTCTGGTCGCTGAGCTGCGCGCTGTCGGCTCCGACGTGGCGGAGGATCGGCGGGTTCCACGAGGGCTACGTCGGCTATGGGGCCGAGGACACGGACTTCGGACGACTGGCCCGCTCGCGCGGTGTCGACCTCGTCTGGGTGGGCGGCGCCGACGCCTTCCACCAGTTCCACCCCGTGTCGACGCCGCCGGTCGAGCACGTCGTCGACATCGTCCGCAACGCCACCCTCTTCCACCGCCGCTGGGGCGCGTGGCCGATGCAGGGCTGGCTCGAGGACCTCGCCCGGATGGGCCTCGTGACGTGGGAGCCCGACCGGCTCCTCCTGCGCGGCCCGTCGCCGGCCTGAGCCGTTTCGGGGGGCCGTCGCCGGGTAGGGGCACGGCATGACGCCGGACTCACCACAGCTCGTCAGGGTCGCGGTGGTCGACCACGAGGTCGTCCGCCTCGGCGTGGAGGCGATGCTGCGGCCCCACGCCGACCGCGTGCGCACGGTGCGGCTCGCGCGCGGCAGACCGCCCAACCGCCACGTCGACGTCGTCCTCGTGGACCCGGTGCTGGAGCCGCCCGCAGCAGGCCCGGACCTCGAGGCACTGTGCGCGAGCCCTCGCGTCGGCAGCGTCGTGGCCTACACGTGGTCACCCGATGACGCCAAGGTCGCCGACGCTCGCAGGCGCGGTGTGCCCACCCTCCCCAAGTCCCTCGACGGGGAACAGTTGGCGGAGGCGCTGTGCCGGGTCCGCGACGGGGGCGTCGTCGACGACGTCGCCGGTGGCGACCACCGCCGCGACGACTGGCCCGGCAGGTCGGTCGGGCTCACCCCACGCGAGTCCGAGGTCATCACACTCGTGACGAACGGGCTGAGCAACGGCGAGATCGCCGCGCGGACCTTCCTCAGCATCAACTCGGTGAAGTCCTACATCCGCTCCGCCTACCGTGCGATGGGTGTCTCGACGCGCAGCCAGGCCGTGCTGTGGGGCATCGACAACGGCATGGCGCCGACCCGGATGCGCATCGTCCTGCCACCGGCGAGCTGAGCGCCGGGACGGTCCGCAGACTCCCACCCGGGCGGTCGGTGGCGCCGGGTAGCGTGCACCCATGACCCCCTCCACGCGACGGCCCGTCACGGTCGCAGTGGTCAACGACCACGAGCTCATCGTGCGTGGCGTCGCGGCCCTGCTCGAGCCCTTTGCCGACCGTGTCCGGGTCGTCGAGCTCGACACCGAGACCACCCCGAAGCAGCCCGTCGACGTCGTCCTCTACGACACCTTCGCCCGCGCCGACCTCTCCCAGGACGACCTCGACGACCTCGCCGGCAGCGGTCTCATCGGGCGCCTCGTCCTCTACACGTGGACCCTCACCGAGGACCTCGTCGCGGCCGCGCGAGCCAGGGGGGTGCACGCCGCCCTGCCCAAGTCGCTCGACGGGGCCAGCCTCGCCGACGCGCTCGTGCGCGTGCGCGACGGCCATCTCGACCTCGTCACGGTGTCCGAGGAGCCGGTCATCCCGTCGGGATCGTGGCCCGGGCGCGACGAGGGGCTGACCCCGCGAGAGGCCGAGATCGTCGCGCTCGTCACGAGCGGCCTGAGCAACAACGAGATCGCCGACCGCACCTACCTCAGCATCAACTCGGTGAAGTCCTACATCCGCTCGGCCTACCGCACGATGGGCGTGACGAGCCGGAGCCAGGCGGTGCTGTGGGGCATCGACCACGGCATGGCGCCGACCCGCATGCGGATCACCCTGGCTCCCGACGGTGCCACCGAGTCCGACGACGACCTGCCCGACCCGGCAGCCGCCACCTCGTCCCGCTGAGCCCGGAGGAGGTGGCGGCCAGCCGACCGCGCCGAGGGCTCAGGGCGTGAGGACCACCTTGATGCAGCCGTCCTCCTTGGCGCGGAACATCGCGTAGGCGTCGGGCGCCGCGTCGAGGGGCAGTCGGTGGGTCGCGAGCGACTCGAGGCCGAGCGGGTCACCGTCCTCCATGACGACGGGGACGATGTCGTCGACCCAGCGCTTGACGTTGCACTGCCCGAAGCGCAGCGACAGCTGCTTGTCGAAGATCTCCATCATCGGCATCGGGTCGGTCATGCCGCCGTAGACACCGCTCACCGAGACCGTGCCGCCGCGACGGGCGGCGCCGATCGAGGCGCGCAGGGCGGCGAGCCGGTCGATCCCGGCCCGCTCCATGAGCGGCTTGGCGAGCGCGTCCGGCACGAAGCCGACTCCCTTGATCGCTGCCTCCGCGACGGGGCTGCCGTGCGCCTCCATGCCGACCGCGTCGAGCACGCCGTCGACCCCGCGTCCCGCAGTGAGCTGGACGATCGCCGCCACCGGGTCGTCGTCGGAGCTGACGACGGTCGCGCCGTAGGCCTCCGCCTTCGCCATCCGCTCGGGCACGTTGTCGACGCCGATGACCCGCAGGCCGCGGTGGACGCCGATAGCGACGGCGAGCAGCCCCACCGGGCCGAGCCCGAAGACCGCGAGGCTGCCACCCTCGGGCACCTCGGCGTACTCCACCCCCTGCCACGCCGTCGGCAGGATGTCGGACAGGTAGAGGAAGCGCTCGTCCGGCACCCCGTCGGGCACCGGGATCGGCCCGAACTGCGCCTGCGGCACCCGCAGGTACTCCGCCTGCCCGCCGGGGACCGACCCGTAGAGCTCGGTGTAGCCGAAGAGCGCCGCGCCCTTGCCCTGCGAGCGGACCTGCGTGGTCTCGCACTGCGACATGAGCCCGTGCTCGCACATCCAGCAGTGGCCGCACGAGATGTTGAACGGGACGACGACCCGGTCGCCGGGCTTGACGTGCGTGACCTCGGGACCGACCTCCTCGACGATCCCCATCGTCTCGTGCCCGAGGACGTCACCCTTGGCGAGGAACGGTCCGAGCGGGTCGTAGAGGTGCAGGTCGGACCCGCAGATCGCGGTCGATGTGACCTTGATGACCGCGTCGGTCGGCTCCTGGATCGTGGGGTCGGGGACCTCCTCGACGCGGACGTCCTTGCGCCCCTGCCAGGTGAGTGCCTTCATGTGCTGTCTCCTTCGGTCGTGCGGACGGTCGTGCGGACGGTCGTGCGGTCGTGCCGGTGACGGGTGCCGGTCAGGCGCTGACGTCGCGGTCCCACTTCCGTGTACCCGCGATCCGGGTGACGTATGCCGTGACCTCGCCGGCCCTGCCCACGGGCAAGCAGGCGTCGTCGAGCTTCCCGGTGAGCCCGGCCGCGGCCACGAGGGCGTCGGTGTCGCCGCCGAGCCCGATGACCTTGAAGTGGGTGAACGCGTCGGTGACGAAGTCGCGCGCCGTCGGCTCGTCGGCCAGGGCAGCCCCGCCCTCCGGACCCGTGACGACCGCCACGGTGTCGTAGAGCACCGACGGCGCTCCGGCCACTGCCTGCTTCGCGGCGAGCGTCGAGCCGTCCGAGAGCGTGGCGCCGCCGACCTTGGCGGCGATGACCTCGACGGTCCCGCCGGCCTTCTCGACGGCCTTGGTGAGCCGCTTGACGCCGGCGGCGTCGGCCCCGTCGCCGACGAGGAGCCCTAGCTTGCGTCCCTCGAAGGTCTCCTTCTCGTTGGCGAGGATGCTCAGGGCGGGCGACGGCTCGGTCTCGACGACGGGAGCCGCAGGCTCCGCGGCGTCCGGCAACGGCATACCGAGTCCGTCGGCCACACCGGACGCGAGCGCCTCGTCGACGTTGCGCAGGTTGGCGAGCATCCGCGTCCGGATCGCGGGGATCTCGCACTTGCCGAGCTCGAAGGTGTAGGCCGCGACGATGTGCTCCCGCTCGACCGGCGTCTGGCTCAGCCAGAACTGCCGCGCCTGGCTGTAGTGGTCCCTGAACGACTCGGCGCGGATGCGCCGCGTCGTGCCCTCGACCGGGGCCGGGTAGGGCACGTGCCCGTCGTCTCCCGCCTCTCGCGGGCCGCGGTCGTCTCCGGAGAAGGAGTTCGGCTCGTATGCCGCCCGCCCCGGTTGCAGGGACGTCTGCATGTGGCCGTCGCGCTGGAAGTGCGCGACGGGGCAGCGCGGTGCGTTGACCGGCAGCTGGCTGAAGTTCGTGCTGCCGAGCCGCTTGAGCTGGGTGTCGAGGTAGGAGAAGTTGCGGCCCTGGAGGAGTGGGTCGTTGCTGAAGTCGATGCCCGGTGGGACGTTCTGGGTCATGAAGGCGACCTGCTCGACCTCGGCGAAGACGTTGTCGACGACCCGGTTGAGCGTCATCGTGCCGACGGTCCGGACCGGGACGAGCTCCTCGGGGATGATCTTCGTCGCGTCGAGGACGTCGAAGTCGAACTCGTCGGCGAAGGCGTCGTCGAAGACCTGCACGCCGAGCTCCCACTGCGGGAAGTTCCCGGCGGTGATCGCGTCGAAGAGGTCGCGTCG
Source organism: Knoellia flava TL1 (assembly GCF_000768675.1). GTDB lineage: Bacteria > Actinomycetota > Actinomycetes > Actinomycetales > Dermatophilaceae > Knoellia > Knoellia flava. Next base: position 79,272 of record NZ_AVPI01000014.1, read on the forward strand.
GTGGAAGTCGGGGTCGGCGCCGTTGATCTTGATCGCCTCGTTCCAGACGACCGACTGCATCCCGAGGACCGGCTTCCAGTGGAACTTCACGAACGAGCTCTTGCCTGCGTCGTTGACGAACCGGAACGTGTGGACCCCGAACCCCTCCATCATCCGGAACGAGCGCGGGATGGCGCGGTCCGACATCGTCCACAGGGTCATGTGGGTCGACTCGGGCATGAGCGAGACGAAGTCCCAGAAGGTGTCGTGGGCCGACTGCGCCTGCGGGAAGCCGCGGTCCGGCTCCTCCTTGACCGAGTGCACGAGGTCGGGGAACTTCACCGCGTCCTGGATGAAGAAGACCGGGATGTTGTTGCCGACGAGGTCCCAGTTGCCCTCGTCGGTGTAGAACTTCGTCGCGAAACCGCGCACGTCGCGGGCGAGGTCGAACGAGCCGAGGTTGCCCGCGACCGTCGAGAAGCGCACGAAGGTCTCGGTCTGCTTGCCGGCCTCCGCGAAGACACTGGCGCGGGTGATGTCGGCGAGCGACTCGGTGCACTCGAAGACGCCGTGCGCGCCGTAGCCACGGGCGTGGACGACGCGCTCGGGGATGCGCTCGTGGTCGAAGTGGAAGATCTTCTCGCGGAAGTGCTGGTCGGCCAGGAGCGTGGGGCCGCGGTCGCCGGCGCGCAGCGAGTTGTTGTCGTCCTGGACGGGGGCGCCGTGCGCGGTCGTCATCGCCGGGCTGTCGCCACCCGCGAGCTGGTGCAGCTCACCGCCGTTCCCGACGACCTCGGTGCTGCTCGTGACCCCCGACGCCTCCGCACTCCGCGTGGTCGTGGTCCCGGCCTTGTCGCCGGCCCGGGCCGTGCCGGACGCCTTCGTGGTCGTCGCGGGCTTCTTCCTCGTCGCCATGCTCGTGCTCCCTCTCGCGCGGTGGGTGCCCGGGAGTCGACCGCCCCGCGAGCACGCGGACGTCTTCTCGACGCTAGGTGCGCGCTCGGGGGGGTCACCACCCCCATCGGGGTGTAGCGGTCGACGGCGTGGTCCGCGAGGTCGCCGAAGTCGCCGCGTTCTCGCAGGTCACCCTCACGATTCCGTGACCTAGTGTGAAAGGACCCGACCCGGAGGAGGGCCACGTGGTCCACATCGCTCGAGAGTTCGAGGTGCCCTGTCCCCAGGGCGCCGCCGTCGCCTACCTGGCCGACTTCGCCAACGCCGTCGAGTGGGACCCCGGCACCGTGTCCTGCGTACGCGACGGGGACCCGGCGGCGCCGGTCTCGCCCGGTGCGAGGTGGACCAACGTGAGCAAGGTCCTCGGGCGCGAGACGACCCTCACCTACGAGCTCGTCACCCTCACCGGCGACCACGTCGTCCTCGAGGGCAGCAACAAGACGGCCGACAGCAAGGACGACATCACGGTCACCGCGGTCGACGAGCGGACCAGCCGGATCCGCTACGAGGCCACGATCACCTTCAAGTGGCTGGCCAGGCTGTCCGACCCCGTCATGGCTCTCGTCTTCAAGGGCATCGCCGACGAGACCGTCGACGACATGACCGCGGCGCTCACCCGCGTGGGCAGCGCGACCGCGTGAGAGCCACTGCCGTCGCTGCCACGCTCGGCGCCGAGGACTTCGTGCTGCTCACGACCTTCCGCCGCAACGGCGAGGGCGTGCCGACGCCGGTGTGGATCTCGCCCCTCGACGACGGGAAGCGGATCGGCTTCTACACGACGATGGGCACCGGCAAGACCAAGCGGCTCCGGCACACGCCACGGGTGACGGTGCAGCCGTGCAGCCGCACGGGCACCCCCACGCCCGGCACCGAGCCGGTGGAGGCGAGCGCCGAGATGGTGCGGTCCGGCCGGGAGTTCGACGAGGTGCAGGGCGCCATCCGCGAGAAGTACGGCTGGCAGACCACGCTCTTCGCGCTCGTCGCCGGACTCGCCACGAGGCGCAAGGGCCTCACCTACCGCGACACCGTCGTGCTCATCACCCCCGAACCCCAGCACTCCCACCGAGAGGACACCCACCATGGCTGACAAGGACCCCAAGGAGCTCACCGCCGAGATCATGCGCGAGACGCGGATCGCGACGCTGACCTACGTCGACGACGCCGGCCGTCTCGTGTCGACGCCGATGGGCACGCAGGACTTCGAGGACCCCGGCACGGTCTGGTTCATCACCGAGCTCGACACCGACAAGGTGGCCGCGATCCGCCAGCGGCCCGAGGTCAACGTCGCCTACGCGAGCGACAAGGGCTGGGTCTCGCTCGCCGGCCGCGCGGTCGTGAGCACCGACCGCGCCAAGCTCGAGGAGCTGTGGGATCCGTCGGTGTCCGCATACATGAAGGGTGACGCGCAGGACCCCAACAACGGTCTTCTCGAGGTCACGGCGGACACCGCCGAGTACTGGGAGTCCCCGGGCAAGGCGGCCATGCTCGTCCACCTCGTCAAGGGTCTCGTCACCGACGAGAAGGCCGAGGACGAGGACGACGACTCCAGCGGCGTCGTCACGCTCTGACGGCCCGCCGACCGCGTCATCGGGCGCTTCCGGCAGCGCACGCCCCGACCACACCGGTCGGGGCGTGCGCACGTCAGTTGCCGCGGAGCGAGCGGAGCACCCGTGGCAGCTGGTCGACGAGCTCGCCGGCGAGGTAGCCGACCCGCCCGAACCGCATGACGAGGTCGTCGCCGGCGGCCGCGTGGACGTACTTCGCCCACACGAGCGCCTGCACCGGTGACGCGCCTCGACTGAGCAGTCCCACGGTGGCGCCGGCGACGACGTCGCCGCTGCCCGACGTGCCCAGGCCCGTGTCTCCCGTCGTCATCTCCCAGACCTCGCCGCCGGCCGCGACGACCGTGCTCGCGCCGACGACCGCGTCGAACCTCTCGGCCGCCTCGAGCGCGGCCTCGACGAGGTGGTCCTCGGAGACCTCCTCCTGCCCGAGCAGGTGGGCGAGCTCGTGGGCGTTCGGGGTGAGGACGAGCCGGCCGCGCAGCGCCCTCGCCGTCGCCGGGTCGGCCTGCGGCAGGCTCGTGAGCCCGTAGGCGTCGAGGACGACAGGTGTGTCCTCGGCCAGCCGTCCCACGAGCTCGTCGAGCAGCCTCGCCGTGCCCTCGGCGGAGTCGAGACCGGGACCGACGAGCACGGCGTCGGCACGCTCGAGCTCCTTGGCGAGCGCCTCTCCCGCGCCCTCGCCGGTCACCGAGCCGTCCTCGTCCTCGGCGAGCCCCCGGGCGCCGCACTCGGGCAGGGCGACGGCGACGTGCTGCGCCACGCTCGCCGCGACGGCGACGCTGAGGCGCCCGGCACCGGTGCGCAGGG
>NZ_AVPI01000015.1 GCF_000768675.1 Knoellia flava TL1
AGCTGTTCAGCACCGGGACAGACACATCCGCCGAGACCGCGGCGGCAGCTTGGTGACTTGGACTGAACGCCACAGCCAAGATCAGGACGGACAGCATGCTTAGCACACGGCTTGCGATGGCTCGTGCGTGAGCAACCCGACGCATAGGACTCCCCGAAGAAAATCAACTTGGCATACACCGCCGATCCGGGGTGCCGAGTTCGCATCCTAAGCGTGCCGAGATAGGGCGCACACAGAGTTCGCCCTTTCGAGGCGAAATACATCCCCTAGGAGCCGTTACACGAGGTCCGCCCACTCCTATCGATGCTGATTGACCTAGCCGCCTCTCGGACGGTCCGAGCGCGGGCCGACGGGACCGGACGCCGGGGTGGCCCGGCGGCTGCCGGCTAGCGTCTGGAAGCTGCGGGCATAGGTCGGCACGACCGAGGAGTCGGTGCGCGGGTCGGGCCGCGCGCTCGTCGGCACCGGCGTGTGGTGGTAGTCGGCCTGGACCCGCTCGGGGGTGACGTCGATGACGGCGTAGCCGTGGCTGATCCCGTCGATGTAGCGCAGCCACGGGTTGAGCTGCTGCGCGGCGCCGATGGCCTGGCGGGTGGCGCCGACGACGACCTCCGGCGGCTGGCCGGCGAGCTGCGCCGTGCCGGCGAGGACCTCGACGAAGCCATCGCTCGTCACGCTCGGGCAGACGAACTCGACGCCGGCCGAGGTGTAGCTCGGGCTGCCCGGGGTCGCCGCGACGGGCAGGTCGCCGACGAACGACGCGTGGATGTCGCCGGTGAGGACGACGACGTCCCCGGAGTCCGCGCTCGGCTGGGCGGCCGCGTGGGTGAGGAGGTTGGTGCGGTCGGCGGTGTAGCCGTCCCACTGGTCGGCGTTGACGAAGGTGAGGCCGGGGGCGCCGAGTGCCGCGCCGGGATAGAGGACGGGCGTGACCATGACCTGGTTGCCGAGGAGGTGCCAGCGGCGGTCGGCCTCGAGGCCGTCCTTGATCCACTCGAGCTGCTCGGGCTCGGGCAGGTGGCGGCCGGGGTGCGCGATGGCGCCGTCGATGGCGGGGTTGAGGCCGACCGGCACGAAGCCGTCGAACGGCACGCCCGGCACGGTCACCTGGAGGCTGCGGTTCTGCCGCGTCTCGACGATGGAGAGGTCGCCGAGGTCGCCGAACGTGAAGCGCCGGAAGAAGCGGGTGCCCCGGTGCGGCGTCGACTGCGACTGGTCGGGCAGGCGGAAGGGCATCCACTCGAGGTAGGCCTGCATCGCCTGCTCCCGGCGCGCGAGGTAGTCGCCCTCGGAGCCCTGGTGGTTGCCGGCGCCCGCGGCCCACGCGTTGTTGGCGACCTCGTGGTCGTCGAAGATCGTGATCCACGGGTGCTGGCGGTGTGCCGCCTGGAGGTCGGGGTCGGCCTTGTGGAGGGCGTGGCGCAGCCGGTAGCCGGTGAGGTCGATGGTCTCGGTCTCGGGCTGGCTGTCGCGCACGCCGGCGAGCGAGGCGGGGCCGTAACGGTCGGCGCCGTTGCCGTACTCGTAGATGTAGTCGCCGACGTGGAGCACGAAGTCGAGGTCGTCGCGCTCCGCGAGAGCCCTGTATGCCGTGAAGTAGCCGCCCGTGTAGTTGCTGCAGCTCACGAGTGCGAGACGGAGGGCGTGGGTCTCGCCGGGGACGTCGCCCGCGGTCTGGGTGCGGCCGGTCGCGGAGAACTCGCCGAGGCTCTGGAAGCGGTAGTAGTAGCGCGTGTAGGGGTCGAGCCCCGTGACGTCGACCTTGACGGTGTGGTCGGTGTCGGGACTCGTCATGACGGTGCCGTGCTTGACGACCCTCGTGAAGCGGGTGTCGCGGGCGACCTGCCAGCGCACCGGGATCGGGGCTCCGAGGCCGCTTCCCGGGGTGGCCACCGGGTCGTCCTTGTGTCTCGTGGGCGGGGTGGCGCGGGTCCAGATGACGACCGCGTCGGCGGTCGGGTCGCCGCTCGCGACGCCATAGCCGAAGATGCCCTTGCTCGCCGGGGCGGCCGCGGCCACCGGGTCGAACGCGCGGGGCAGGGCGAGGGCGGCGCTGGCGGCCGCGACGCCCTTGAGGAGGCTGCGGCGGTCGAGCGCTGCACTGGTCAGCGGGGTCGCGTTCGCCGGGGTGTCGGCCGAGGGGTGCGTCATTCTCCGGAGGCTAGACCTGACATCGGTGGCGCGAAGGCGGTTTGGCGCGGAACCACTCCGTCGGGTCGTGCCTGCTCACTCGCGCTGCTTGCGTCCGCCACTGTGGTGGCTATGCCGTCAATGTGCCGGACGTTGCGTATGCCGGGCCGGCACCTCAGCTGAGGAGGGCTCGGACCTCCTTCTCGATGCCCTCCTGGCGCTTCATCGGGTCGCGGCCGGTCGACTTGGGGACGGTGATCGTCTCGCCGTTGTCGTAGAGCTCGAGGACCCGCGGGTCGACGTAGGAGTTCTTGGCGATCGTCGGGGTGTTGCCGAGGTAGTCGGCGACCTGCTCGACGGCCTCCTTGATCGCCCGCTTCCTCGACGCCTGGGTGTCGCCCGGCTCCGGCGACGCGGCGAGCGCGGCGGCGGCATGGACGGTGGCATGCCAGGTGCGGAAGTCCTTGGCGGTCACCTCGGCGTCGAAGATCTCGTGGAGGTAGGCGTTGACGTCGGACGCCTCGAGGTCGCGCCAGCCGTCGTCGGTCCGGTAGGCGAGGACGCGCTGGGACTTCGACCGGCGCCGTCGCATCTCGCCGATGGCCGTTGCGACGTCCTTGTCGCGGATCGTCACCTGCTGGTCGATGCCGCTCTTGCCCTGGAACTCGAACCGCAGCCCTTCGCCGACCTTGCGGACGTGCTGGCGCTCAAGGGTCGTGAGCCCGAAAGAGCCGTTGGCGTCGGTGTAGACGTCGTTGCCGATGCGGAAGTAGCCGAGGTCGAGCAGACGCACGGCGACAGCGGCGGCCCGCTCCAACGGCATACCCTTCTTGCGCAGATCCCGGGTCACCCGGCGGCGGGCGCCGGGAAGCTGGGCGGCCGCCTCGAGGATGCGGTCGAACTTGAGCTGGTCTCGCTTGACGCGCCACTCCGGGTGGTAGAGGTACTGCCGCCGTCCGGCGTCGTCGGTGCCGACAGCCTGGAGGTGGCCGTTGGCGACCGGGCAGATCCACACGTCCTCCCACGCGGGCGGGATGGCGAGGGAGCGGATGCGCTCGACCTCGTCCGCCGGGAGGCGCTTGCCCGAGTCGTCGAGGTAGGTGAAGCCCTTGCCCGCGCGGCGGCGCGTCCAACCGCGGTCCGAGGGCGAGGTGGTGCGCAGTCGCGTCATGCGGGCCATCGTCGCAGGTCAGGACGACTAATTGCCCGTTCCAGCGCGGCGGTCTGTCCCGGAAGCGGCCAGCCCCAGCGCCCGTCTTCGACGTCTTGCCCCGTCGCGACACGCTCGCTGCGCTCGCCCGTCCCCACGGGGCAAGAGGTCGCCGTCTCAGGGCTACCAGTCGTGGCCGGAGGCGAGGAGGGCCGACTCGAGCTCGAAGCGCTGGCTGCGGGAGAGGGTGCCGTGGCCCTCCGGCACGGGCAGGTCCACGCTGCGGCAGTAGTCCCGCAGCGCGAGGTCGTAGGCCAGCGTGCTCGCGGCGAGGCGCTCGGCCTGGTTTGGCTGGTTGCCCTCCTCGACGTGCCGGAGGTGCTCGGCCAGACGCGCCAGCTCGAGCCCGAGCAGGACCGGCGCGAGCGGTTCCGCAATCCGACGCTGTCGCCGTGCCACGACGACAGGGAGCACGGCGCCGAGCAGCGCCATCGCGACCATTGCGAGGCTCCTGGCCATCACGTTCACCTCGGGACCAGTCTGCTCCGCGTCCCTCGTCGTCCACAACACCGGCGACGACAGGTGGCCCGGAATGCCCTCCTGCGGACGACACCGACGATGAGCCGGCGAGCGGCAGGCAGACCACTCGGTGGATGACGGACGAGCGCGACGGATCAGGCGGCGTGCGACCAGTCGACGCCAGTCACCGGTTCCTCATCGGGGTCGGCGAGGTGCATCGCCTCGAGCTCGGCGACGAAGTCCTCGTCGTCGAGGAGCTCGTGGTCAGCCCACGGGTCGCGCGCACCGGTGTCGAGAGCCCGCCGTCGTCGTTCGGCATCTCTCAGGCGGCCATCTTGTCGTCGCTCGGCGTCACGTCGCATCGCGGCGAGCCGTCCGGGCAGGGCGAGGTCATAGCTCCCGGGCGAGGTGTCCCAGGTGACGGAGCGTCCGTCCTCGTCGGGCGGATGGACCGTCGCGATGAGGCGTCGGTCGTGCACGTGGGTGTGATGTCGCTGGCACAGGAGCGCGGCGTTGCCGAGGTCCGATCGGCCTCCGTCGACCCAGTGGATGACGTGATGGGCGCGGACCCACGACGCCGGGGCGTCGCAGCCGGGCCACGTGCACCCGCCGTCGCGGTGGGTGAGCGCGCGACGCTGGCCGCGCGTGAAGAGACGGGCCGCGCGACCGACGTCGAGCACCTCACCGTCCGCCCCGAGGACGACCGGGATGACGTCGGCGTCACAGGCGAGACGTCGGATGGTGCCGGCGTCGAGGATCGTGCCCGCCGCCGTGGAGCCGACCACCTGGCCGAAAGCCCCCGTCGACGCACATCCGCCCCCTGAGACTCCGGCGACGCCGGCAAGGGCGAGCAGGCGCACGAGGTCGGACAGTCCGATGGTGACGTGGAGCGCGGTGGGCGCCCCAGCGGGACCCACGCCCTCACCGTCGCGAGCGGCGCGTCCGGTGACGATCTCCATCAGGGCTTCGGCGCGACGCTGGCCGTTGGACCGTGGGTCGAAGACACCGGTCTCCGGGTCGGGCACCGGCCGGGCCAAGGGGCCGAGCGCGGCCTCGAACGCGGCGGACTGGTCCGGCGTGAGGCCCAGCCGGTACTCCGTGATGTCACCCTCGGCGACCGCTGGATGGGACAGGTGCGCAGCCGTCCGCAACCGACGGTTCTTGTCCTCCAGCTCACCGTCGAGGCCGTACTGGGCAAGGAGCCGAGTCCGAACCCGCTTCACGTCATGAGCACCGCACAGCGCCCCGTGGTCGAGCATCGCGCGGGCGACGGTGGGAACGGCCGCGGGCTGGAGCCGCTCGGCCAACCGAGCCATCTCGGTGAGGACCGCCTGCGCCAGGGGCAGACCGACCTCGCCGGTGACGACACGCGCCCAGACCACTCCTTCGGGCCGCTCCGCGTCCGCGAAGGCTCCGGCACGCGGCCCGGCCGTCGACCACTGACCGGCAGGGGTGCAGTGAGCAACCTCGGTGGCGAACGCCGCGAGTTGGGCCGCACCCGCCTGCCGGAGCGTCGGCGCGTGCTCGAGGACCCATTCGTGGGCGGATCCGACGCCACGCCTGGCCGAGATGAACTCGCCTCGGTGCGCGGCCTCCGTCGTCACGAGAACCTGCGTTGCGGACGCCCCGGCCTTGACCTCATCGGCCAGCCTCATCGCACGCGCGAGCTCGACACCACTGAGCCTGGGCAGCACCGCCCGCACCCCGGCGGGCGCCACCCGAGCGGCCTCGAGTGCCTGCAACGCGGACTCGGGGGCCACGTCGCCGCCGGTCGTCTGTGCGGTGCACGCCTGCTCATCAAGACCACTCGTCGCGCCCTGCGCCTGGCCGGCGTCGAGGGCCGGGGCGGCATCCCTCATGCCACCCCAGCCCTCGCTGCCGTCCCCCACGTCCATGCTCCATGGTCTCGAACATCTGTTCGACTGTCAAGACCTGAGCCGCGCGACTCCCGGTCACGTCCCTGTCTGTGGGGTCGCAGCGCGGGGGATGCAGTCACGACTGGGAGCAACCCCGGACCGTGCTGACGACATTCGGCACCGACGCGGGAGCGGATTGCCCGACCATCACGGACACCGCCCCGCTGTCAGGGCGCGAGGTCGACGACGGTCTCGCGACGCCCCCGCCGGGCGAGGTAGCCGTGCCACAGCAGCCGCGCCGCCGTCGACCGGTGCGGCCGCCACTGCTCACCCAGCGCCTCCAGCTCGACACCGACCGGCACCTCGTCGAGGCCGAGCCGCTCCGCGACGGCGACCTGCAGCGCGCGGTCGCCGATGGGCCACACGTCCGGCCGGTCGAGGCACGCCAAGAGATAGGCCTCGGCCGTCCAGCGACCGATTCCCGGCAGGGCGGTCAACGCAGCGGCCACATCGTCGTCCGCCATCCCGTCCAGGGCGACCAGGTCGAGCTCGCCCGACTCGACCGCATCGGAGAGCGCCCGAAGGTAGCGGTCCTTCTGTCGCGAGACGCCGTCCTCGCGCAGCTCCTCCGGCGTCGTCGCGAGGACCGCCGCCGGCGTCATCGCCCCTGTGCGAGAACGGATTCGGCCATACGCAGCGGCGGCCGACGCGAGCGAGACCTGCTGCTCGAGGATGAGGAGGACGAGGCTCGGGAACCCCGGCGGCCGGGACCAGCGCTCGGGCATCCCGTGGTCCTCGAGCTCGGCTGCGAGCGCCGGGTGCATCGCCGCCACCTCATGGACGTGCGCCTCCCACGCCCGCCGGCCCACGGCCTCCAGGTCATCCACCGATGTCAGGGAGTGAGCCCGGTCGCGGACGCGACCCACTGCCACATCCGTCGCCGCTCGTCCGAGGTCGGCGAGTTGCGCCCGAAGAAGGAGGTCGACCGCTCCCGCCTGTCCATCCACAGCCCGCCACCACGAGGCCGCGGCGACGCAGCGACCAGCCACGTCGACGTGTCGGCGCCCTCGTCGGCGTCGCGCAGGATCGGCCCCATGACCTTGTCGAACGTCGGCAGCGACTCGGTGACGCCGGGCGTCGCGGCCCAGCCGGGGTGCATGACGTAGACCGCGATCCCCGCCGCGGCCCACCGCACCGTGAGCACCGGCAGCAGCTCGACCTGGGTGCGCTTGCTCCGGGCATAGGCCGTGGCCGGGGCGTAGTCACCGCGCTCGTAGTCAGGGTCGTCGACGGGCAGCGCCTGCGCATACATGCCACCCGACGTCACCAGCACGACGCGCGCATCGTGACCCTCGAGCTTGGGCAGGAGCAGGTCGGTGAGCAGCACCGGCCCGAGGACGTGGATCGACATCGACAGCTCGTGACCCTGCGGCGATTCGGTGCGCTCGGGCGGCATGGCCCCGGCGTTGTGGACGATGGCGTCGATGGGTGGCGCGTCCGCGAGCATCGCCTCGGCACAGGCGCGCACGCTGTCGAGGTCGCCGAGGTCGCACACCCAGGTCGTCGACGGCCCGGTCAGCTCACGCGCCACCTTCTCGGCCTTGTCGGCGTTGCGCACGACGAGGTGCACGTGCGCCCCGAGGTCGCTCAACTGGTGCGCGGTGGCGGTGCCGAGCCCCGAGGTAGCACCCGTGACGACGACGTGCTTGCCCACGAGCGAACCCGGGCGCGGGTCGGCCGGCCACGACGGGAGGCGACGGCGCACGGCATACCCGATCTTCGAGAATCCGGGCACGACGGTCCGGTCGAGCGCCGTGTCGAGGGCCCCGGAGAGCGCTGCCAGCACCATCAGTTCGCCGCGTCGAGCAGGGCCCGGCAGGCATCTGCGCAGGCGCGACAGGCCTCGGCGCAGATGCGGCAGTGGTCGTGGTGCTCGGCGTGCTGGGCACACTCCTGCGCGCACTCGGTGCAGACCGCGATGCACGCCTCGACGATCGCCCGCCAGGAGTCGCCGTTCGGGCCCGGGCGCGACAGGATGTCGGCCGTGGTGCGGCAGATCGCGGCGCACTGGTTGTCGAGGTCGATGCAGCGGGTCATCGACCCGGCGTCCTCGCCGTGGAGGCACGCGTCGGAGCAGGTGGCGCAGGTGCTGGCGCAGGCGTGGGCGGCGTCGATCGCGGCTCGCAGCAGCTCGAGGTCGAAGGTGTCCTTCTTCGGGTGGGTGCTGAGGATCTCGTCCATGTTCCGACCCTAGGACCGTTTGGCCCACGACGGCGGCGCAGGCCTTGAGCATCGCGCCCGACGGGAGGACGCTGGGGTATGGGCGTCGTCGAGTTCGAGCTGGCGCGGGTCGTGCACGCGCCGATCGGCGACGTCTTCGACCGCCTCGCCGACATCGAGGGCCACTCCGACTGGATGCCGAAGCGCGGCAGCATCCACCGCACCTCGAAGAAGACCTCACCCGGGCCGGTCGGCGTCGGCACGACCTACGTCGACCGCACGTCGGTCGGGTCCATGCCCGGTGACGTCGTCGAGTTCGAGCGGCCGACGCGCCTCGTCTACCACTGGTGGGACCGGTCCAAGGGTGGGCGGCTCAAGGCGGAGGGCTGGCCGGGCTACCGGCTCGAGGCCAAGGGCGACCACACGACGATCGTCCACCACCACGCCCGCGTCGAGACGCACGGCCTGCACCACCTCGCCACCCCGGTCTACTCATGGCTCGCCCGGCGTGAGCGCACTGCCACCGTGGAGGCCCTCCAAGCCTCCTTCCACCCTCACGACTAGTCATCCGTCGCTGCCCGTAGGCCGGCTCCTTCCGTATGCCGTCCGCTCGCGTGTGCCTGCCGCGCCCGTATGCCGGCCGGGCACCTCGCGCGCGAGTCCCGCGAAGGTGGGCGGACGGCATACGGGCGGGTGAGTCGGCAACTACGCTCGGGAGGCATGACGCAGACGCCTCTAGAACTGGGGCTCGACACCTTCGGTGACATCGCGCTCGGCCCGGACGGGGAGCCGCTGCCGGCCGCCGTCGTCATCCGCGAGGTGCTTGCCGAGGGGCAGCTCGCGGACTCCCTCGGCCTCGACTTCTTCGGGGTGGGTGAGCACCATCGGCCCGACTACGCGATCTCGGCGCCGGACACCCTCCTCGCCGGGCTCGCGACGACGACCCGGCAGATCAGGCTCGGCACGTCGGTCACGGTGCTGTCGTCCGACGACCCGATCCGGGTGTTCCAGCGGTTCTCGACCGTCGATGCGCTCTCCGGCGGGCGGGCCGAGATCTGCGTCGGCCGCGGGTCGTTCATCGAGTCGTTCCCGCTCTTCGGGCTGTCGCTCGACAACTACGAAGTGCTCTTCGCCGAGAAGCTCGACCTCCTCGCAAAGGTGCTGCAGGAAAGGGCCTTCGACTGGGCGGGCACCATCCGTCCCAAGGTCTCGACGAACGGTCCGGTCATGCCGCCGACCGAGTCGGGCCACCTGCGCACCTGGGTCGGCGTGGGCGGGACGCCGGCGTCGGTCGTGCGGGCCGCGCAGTACGGCATGCCCATCGTCATCGCCATCATCGGCGGCTCGTCGGCGTCGTTCGCGCCGCTCGCCGACCTCTACCGCCGCGCGTGCGAGGAGCTCGGCAACACCGGGCTGCCGATCGGGGTGCACTCGCCCGGGCACGTCGCCGAGACGGACGAGCAGGCGGTCGAGGAGTACCTGCCGCACTTCATCGAGCAGATGCGCAAGCTCGGCCGCGAGCGCGGGTGGGCGCCGATGAGCGAGGAGGCGGCACTGGCGCAGGTCGGGCCCGAGGGTGCGGCCTACTGCGGCTCGCCCGAGACGGTCGCGCGCAAGATCGTGGCCACGTGCCGGGTGCTCGGGGCGTCGCGCTTCCAGTTCAAGTACTCCAACGGGCGGCTGCCGCACGACCTGCGCATGTCGTCGATCCGGCTCTTCGGCGAGCAGGTGGCGCCGCGGGTGCGTGAGCTGCTGGCCGAGGGCGCCGATGACTGACCCGGCTCGCGCAGCTGCCGGACTCGACGTCATGGAGCACTGCCGGCTGCTGCTGCGCGGCGTCGCCGTCCTGCACTCACGCGGTTTTGAGCTGGCACGGGTCGTCAGCGGCATGGCGCCGTCGGGGATGTACTGGCGGCTCAGCATCGTCTCCGCCCGCGACCTCGATCCGCGTGACCCGTTGGGGCGCACGGTCCGCACCGGCGCCGAGCCCATCTGGTGGACCTCGGGTCAGAGCCCGGAGTTCGCCGGGGTCGAGATGACGTCGCGCACCACACCCGATGAGGTCGCGGACGTCGTGCTGCGCACCCTCGGCGAGGGCAGTCTGAGGGGCGAGGACACGGCATACACGCGTTGGTATGCCGGCCTGCTCGCCGAGTGCGACCGCGCCGGCACCGTGCCGGTCGCCTTCTCCGACTCGTGGGAGCCGCATGGCTGGCAGGTCGGGTTCGGTGGTCCCGACCACGAGCCTCCGCCACCGCCTCTCTTGGGGTGAGGCCGCTGGTTCGGGGCCGGTCAGCGGTCGCGAAACGGGTAGGAGGCGAGGATCCGCTCGTGGTGGGCACGCTCGAGCTCGCCCCACCTCGGGTCCATCGCGCCGAGCCATTCCTCGGCGAGAGCGAACCACTGACGACGTGAGTCCTCTCCGCGCCGACGGTGACGGGCCTCGTGTTTCGTCGCGACCTCCATGACGTGCGAGCGCATGACGAGCCGGACGAGCTCGTCGACGTCGTCGGTCCACTCCTCGCTGACGACCCTGCCTCGCTCGTTGGCCCGCAGGACCAGCCGGCCGCCTTCCTCGCGGTAGTAGGGGTAGCCCGCGTCGAGGTTCTCCGTGTCGGTGACGTGCCAGGGGCGCCGGCCCGAGAGCCGCTCGAGGTGCGCGACGTGCTCGTCGATGCGGCGCGCGACCTCGGCAAGGCGGTCGGAGGAGGGCATGCGCACAGTCTGCTGTTGCCGGCCTGCCTGTGGACAACGCCGCGGTGGGTCTCGCGGACTGGACGATGCTGGGCGGACGCTCCCGAGTGGCGAGATCGCGGGACGTGCCTAGGCTGGAAGCCAGTTCGTGCTCGGTTTTCGCGTTCTTGCGCGGGGGCGGGCCCACGTGAGGGGGAGAGTTCCGATGCGGTCAAGTTCCACCATGTCGTATGCCGTCGCGCTCGCGACCGCGGCCTGCCTGGCGCTCGCGGGGTGCGCCGACGGTGACGCCGCGAAGCCGAGCGCGACGCCGTCGGGGTCGGGTTCGAGCAGTGCGTCGGGAACGGCAAGTCCGTCGGCCTCTCCGAGCGGTTCGGCCTCGGCGTCGCCGAGCGCGACGGCGTCGGTGACCGTGCCTGCTGCGGCCCGGGCGCACACCGAAGCCGGAGCCATCGAGTTCGCCAAGTTCTACATGCTCGAAGCCGACAAGGCCTACGTATCCCTCGACTCCTCGACCTTGCAGTCCTTGGCCGGGCCCAACTGTGAAGGTTGCCAATCGGCCATCGACGGGGTCGCAGAGTTCAAGTCGGCCGGAGAACGACAAGTACGTCCATCGATGACGATCGCGGCTACGAACCCACTGCCCAACAGCACGAAGGACGTCGCGCAGGTCCAGGTGCAGATTCGAGCCGCCGAAGTGGACATCGTCAACGCGAAGGGTGCAGTCGTTGGGGCTACTGAGACTGGCACCACGGTCTACCGGTTGGCGATTCGATGGATGTCGAACGGCTGGCGAACCGCGGATCTCGGACTTGAGCAATGAGAACCTCAGCCACTCTCGGCGTGGCCTTGGTCGCCCTCTCGCTCGTGACCCCGGCTGCTTCTGCTGCTGCTGAGAAGAAGAGAAAAGGCCTCACAAGCAACCTCCGCAATGACGGGATCATCGTGAAGGCGGTGGAGAAGAAAGCCGCATGGGACGTCGACCTCCCCGCGGGTGCCCAATGGAGTGACGCCCAGCCGGTGTCGAGCGGGCCGACGTGGGAGTACCGCGAAACGCTGGGCTGCGGATCCACGTCGAACCCCGACGCACCGAACGACCTCTCGTCCTGCTCCCTCGCCATCTCCGCGTGCCCTCCCGTCGCAGGTCGAGCGGTCAACCAGCTCTATCTGTGGCGGCGGATCGTCGGGACGACCCGGTGGTTCTTCAACGGCACGACCTGCGGCAGCGCGAACCTCCCCAACACCGTCTCCACCCCGCCACCCACGCCGACCCTGGCCGACATCCTCGCCGCGTTCCGCGAGCTGCCCTTCGGCAAGCCGACGGTCAACATCCAGCCCGAGGGAGACGTCACCCTCGTCAACCTCCCGACCTACTTCGAGGCACAGTGGCCCGCAGGTCGGCTCGGTCCCGGTGACGTGAGCAAGCCGGTGCAGCTGCTGTCGTGGTCGGTCGAGTTCAGGATCGACCCAGCCCGCTACGACTTCGACTTCGGCGACGGCTCCTCTTCCGGTTGGACGACCGACCGCGGCGGGCCACACCCCGACGGCGGCATCCGGCACACCTACGACCAGTCCCGGCCGCAGGCCCAGGTCAAGGTCGACGCGACCCTCACCGGCTCCTACCGCGTCGGCGGCGGAGCGTGGGTGCCGCTCGACGGCCTCGCCGACCTCCAGGACGAGCCCGTGACGACCCTCCAGGTCCGCGAGGCCAAGGCTCGACTGCAGACCAGCTGACCCCTCGAACCCCAAGAGGTCAGGGGCGAAGCTCGAGGACGATCTCGCCGTCCTCGTCGGTCTCCCCGGTCCGCGTGAACCCGAGGTCGGCGTAGAGGCTCGCCGCAGCGACGTTGTCGGGGTGGTGGGTCAGCCGGGTCACCCAGTGGCCGGGTTGCTCGGCGAGCCAGCCGACCAGCGCCACCATCGCCGCACGGCCGAGCCCTCGCCCTTGGGCCGACCGGTCGATGACGAACCCGCCGATCCAGTGCGAACCGTCGTCGTCGAGGCCCCACATGACGTGGCCCACGACGGTCTCGCCCTCGTGGATGCCGAGCGAGGTCCACGGTCCGCCCTTCTGGTTGGTCAGCATGTAGCGCGCGGCCATGGGGTGGACGAACGCCCGCTGCTCGTCGGTCGGCACGACGTCGGCGACCGCGCGCCAGTCCTCGCCGATCGGCCGCAGGCTCACGACCGGGCCGGTGGAGAGCTCCTCCTCCGGGACGGTGATCTCCTCGGGCTCGGGGACCGTGGGCACCGTCTGCCACCCCTCGTTCTCGAGGCGCAGGTGGTCGATGGTCACGGCATTGGCGTCGGCGTCGAGGTCCGGGAGGGCCTGAAGCTCGGAGACCCAGCAGCCGGTGAGGTGATAGGTCCGGACGAGCCGACCCGCCTCGTCGTGGACGGCGATGTCGAGGTCCATGCGGGAGGCCAGCTCCCCGCGCGTGGCCCATGCGACGAAGTCGGGGTCGTGGCTCACGCCGCGCTCGAGCGCGAAGGCCTCCGACACCGCACCGCTGGTCGGGGGCGCGTCACCGATGACGACGGCCGTGGTGCGCTTGACGGCGCTCAGGCTGGAGAAGCCGGCCACCTCGCGGCCTCCGCCGCTCACCGTGAACATGAACGAGCCGTAGGGCTCCGAGCGCTCCACGCTCCCCGGATCGACGCTCATCCTCACCTCCACAGGGCCAGCCGGACTGCTCGACGGTACCTGCGCATCCTGCGAGCCCGGACGAAACGGGAGGACCGGACACACGTGGCTCGACGGCATACGGGATCGCGGACGTCGTCGCGGGATTCGTGACGGGACCCGCCTCACAGGAGGGGCACAGACCAGGCACAGTGCCGGCACGACGGCAGCATCCACAGTGGGAGGACCACCCCAGCCAAGGAGCCGTCATGAGTCCCATGTCCCGTCCCGACCAGCCCACCTTCGAGGGCCGCCCGCTCGCCCGTCCCCAGGACGAGCTCGTCGACCAGGGCGCGGCGTTCGACGCGACCACGCTCTTCTCACGTCGCCGGATGCTCAGCGTCCTCGGCATCGGCATGGGGACCGTCGCCCTTGCAGCCTGCGGTGCGGACACGACGAGCTCGAGCGGCACCACGAGCAGCGGATCCGCGAGCGCCTCCGGCACCGCGACCGGTGAGATCCCCGAGGAGACCAACGGTCCCTACCCCGCCGACGGCACGCAGGACCTCAACATCCTCGAGCAGTCCGGCATCGAGCGGCAGGACATCCGCACCAGCCTCGACGGCGGCGAGGCCGTTGCCGGTGTCGCGCTGACGATGGCGTTCGTCGTCACCGACATGGCGAACGACAAGCCCTTCGAGGGCGCGGCCGTCTATGCGTGGCAGTGCGACGCCGAGGGCCGCTACTCGATGTACTCCGACGGCGTCACCGACCAGACCTGGCTGCGCGGCGTGCAGGTCGCCGACGCCGACGGCAAGGTGAGCTTCACGACGATCGTGCCCGGCTGCTACTCCGGCCGCTGGCCACACATCCACTTCGAGGTCTATCCCGACAAGGCCTCGGCCACCGACGTCGACAACGTCATCGCCACGTCGCAGGTCGCCTTCCCGCAGGACATGCTCACGCCCATCTACGCCCGCTCCGAGTACGGCGACTCCGCCCGCAACATGGCCTCGGTCGGCTCCGTCGAGGACGACATGATCTTCTCCGACAGCCTCGACCTCCAGACGCCAACGATCACCGGCTCGATCGACGCCGGCTACACCGCGACCCTCAAGGTCGGCGTCGACACGACGACCGAGCCGTCCGCCGGCGGCGGTGGAGGTATGCCGGGTGGTGGCCCCGGTGGTGGCCAGCCACCCGCTCCCCGCAGCTGACCCGGGAGGCCGCGGCACGGCATACGGGGCAGGAGAGCAAGCACACGAGGAGGTGCCCCCGCGCCGGATTCCGACGCAGGGGCACCTCCTTCTCACGTATGCCGTGTGCGCGGCTGCGTCAGAGGTCGCTCCTCTCCTGGACCTTGAGGGTGTTGACGACCGGGTCGCCCATCGCCTTGCGCGGGATGAACTCGACCGTCAGCATGCCGCCGCCGTGCTCGACCGTGATGCTGTCGAGGTCGGCGGTGAAGGTGCCGGCGTCCTTGGCGATGTCCTTGCCGACGATGACGTAGGCACCGTTGACCTTGACGTCGAACTGGTGCTTGCCCGTCTTGACGTTCGCGAGCTCGGCGAAGCCGAACTCCACGGCATAGGTCCCGGCGGGAGCCTCGTCGAAGCGGTAGGTCATCGCACCGAGCCGCTGCGTCTGGAAGAGCCGCGGGTCGTCGGTCCCGGCGACCGGCTTGTTCGTCGTGACGACCCGTGTGCCGGAGCCGACGTAGCCCCAGCCACCGGCCGAGAACGCCCGGTCGCCCTGCCAGAGGAAGAGGTCCTTGCCCTGGCTGGCCGCGCCACCGGTGTCGACCCCGACCTGGTAGGCCGAGATGACGACGGTGAACGGGACGGAGACGGCCTTGACTCGGCCTGCGCCCGTGCTCATCCGCAGCGCACCCGTCCACACACCGGGCTCGGCGAGGGAGGCGTCGACGTCCACGGTGAACGTCTTCGTCTCGCCCACCGCGATGGTGGTCGTCTGCGGTGCGACCGTCAGCCACGGGACGTCCGTGACGATCGGGTCGCCCACGTCGACGAGGTAGGCGTCGCCGGTGACCTGGTTGGCCGCCCAGACGTTGCCGTCGCCGTCGACCTCGAGGCCGGCGCCGGGGAACTCCTCGGACGACGGGTAGGCCACCGTGCGCAGCGTCGAGCAGTCGGTCGTCGACAGCTGGTAGAACACCGTGCCGGTCTCCGCGCTCGGCACCATCCACACGGTGTCGGACTCCGGGTTGTAGCCGAGGCCGGCAATGCCCGGCTCGGCCGGCTCGCACGACCCGAGGGTCGCGCCCGGGGTGTCGTGGCTCGGACCGGCGACGGTGTAGACGACGCCCTCGTTCCAGCCGCCGACGTAGAACACGTCGTCGGCCTCGTTGTAGGCGAGGCCGCGCTGCGACACGCTCGACCACTCCGCGCCGTCGATGCGCGACGACTCGGCGCCGGTCTCGGGGTCGAAGCAGACGATGGCGTTGTCGCCGCCGACGTTGACCTGGCACATCTCGCCCGTGCGGGTGTTGCGCGCCAGGTCACCGTTCCACGTGCCACCCCAGTCGCCGGAGAACGACTGCTGGAGCGCGCCGTCCGCGGTGAACCGGTTGTTGGTGACCGCCTCCGGGTCGGAGAGCCACACGGTGCCGTCACCGACACCGACGCCCCACGCGACGTCGAGCCCGGAGGCCCACGTCTTGAGGACGTCGCCGGTGGCCGTCGGGCCGACGAGCGACTTCTGCGCCGCACGCTGCGTGGCGCTGAAGAGGCCCTTCGTCGAGCGCGCCGTCGAGTCCTGCTTCGTGGCGGTGCGCAGCGCCGTGGCGCCGAGCGAGGCCGGGCGCTCGGCCGAGGCCGCCGTCCGGCGACCGGACTCCGCGATCGAGAGCTCGAGCGGGGCCGTCCCGGTGTTCTTGACGGTGAACGTCTCCCGACGCTTGTCCCCGTCACCGAGCACGCCCCAGTCGTAGGACGTCTTGCCGGTGATGGTCGCGATGCCCGTCCTGAGGGCCGGGCTGAACTCGGCCGTGTCACCGTCGCCGTCGAAGGTGACCGACGTCGACTCGGTGACGTAGTTCTCCGACTCGACCGTGACGGCATACGTCCCGAGGGAGAGGACCTTGGCGTAGGTGCCGTCCTCCGCGGTCCGCAGGACGATGGGGTCGCCGGTCTCCGGCGTGATCGTCACCTTGGCATCGGCGACCGGGAGCCGGTCGTTGGCGTCGGTGACGGTGCCGGTCAGGGTGCCGGTGGCCGGGGGCACGAAGGTCAGCGCCATGTTGGGCGAGACGGACCCGGCCGTGTTGTAGGCGTACTGCCACGCGACGGTGCCGGTGGCGTTCTCGATGCCGACCGTGGCCGAGGTGCCGGTGAGCGCCGGCTTCGCCTCGGTCATCGGCCCGTAGCCCATGACGACCCGGCCGTTGCGCAGCAGCGCGACCGAGAAGTTCGCGCGGGCGTTGGCGTCACTGAAGAGCCGCACGTTGCGCCACTCGATGACGAACGCCTCGACTCCGCCGACGGTCGCCGTGCCGGTCCAGACACCCGCCGTCGCGTCGACGTTGAGGTCGTCCCAGAACGGGTAGATCGCGGCGTTCGGCGCGGCCGGGCGCGGGAGCGTGGCGTTGCTGTAGACGGTGGCCGGCGCGAGGAAGTTCACGTGGCCGTTGGTCGAGACGAACGCCTTCGCGTAGCGGTCGCCGTAGAACGGGAAGCTCCACGGCAACGGCACCTCGAGCGCCTTCTCGTCACCGGTGAGGCTGGTGAGCGTCGAGCCCTGGAGGTAGCCGCCGGTCCCGACGGTGCACGTGTAGCCGTAGTCGTCGGCGCGTCCGGAGAGCGCGACGTCGGCGGTCTCGTCGCCGTCGACGACGAGCTCACGCGAGTAGGGAGCAGCACAGCCACCGATCGACACGGCGAGGGTGTAGGTGCCCTCGGGCACGTCGGCGATGGAGTAGCGACCGTCCGATCCTGTTGTCACAGAGGGGATCTGGGACGCGAGCGTGACCGTGGCGTTCGGGACCACCGGTCCACCTGCGCCGAGGGTCACGACACCCGAGACCGTATGCCGTGGAGCAGCTTCCAGCGCCACGTCGATCCTCACCGTCTCGCCCTCAGCGACGGAGGCGGTGCGGGTCGAGGTGAGGTAGCCGAAGGCGCTCGTGGTCACGGTGTAGTCGCCGGCGCTGACGGCCACGTCGAACGAGCCGTCGGTGCCGGTGGTGAGGGAGCGGGTCGTCGGGCCGGCGATGCGGACCTGGGCGCCGCTGACCGGTGCCCCGTTCGCGGTGACCGTGCCCGCGACGTGCCCGGCGTTGCCGACGGGGGCCGCGGCGAGGAGCGCCTGCACGTCGAGCTTGCCCTCGCCCCAGACGTTGTTGTTGGCGGCGGTGCCACCGCAGGTGAGGTCGCTCGTGTCCGTCGCGGTCTGGTTGAGCAGGGCCCGGGTGCCGGGGATGTCACCGACGAGGGCCGGTGCCGCACTCCAGAGGAGGGCGACGGCTCCGGCGACGTGCGGCGAGGCCATCGACGTGCCGTTGGCGGTGCCGTAGCCACCGCCCGGGAGCGAGGAGCGCACGGCCACACCGGGTGCGGCGATGTTGGGCTTGACGGCGCCGTCCTGCCCGGCGCCGCGGGCCGAGAAGCTCGCGATGCGGCCGGAGGAGTCGAACGCGCCGGCGGAGTAGTTGCTGATGCGGGAGCCAGGGCTGCCGCTCGTCGTGCAGCCGGGGCCGCTGTTGCCGTTGGACCACTGGCCGAAGATGCCGGCGGCCTCCCACGCGAGGGTGATGTCCTCCATGAAGGGGGCGGTCGACGGGTTGCGCGAGCCCCATGAGTTGTTGATGACGTGCGGGCGCTTCGTCGGGTCGGGCGCGCTGCCGTCGAGCCGGGTCGGCGCGAGCATCCACTGGCCGGACTCCATGAGGTCGGCGTCGGCGCAGGTGCTGCAGCCGTTGGCCTCGATCCAGTTGGCGTCGGGCGCGACACCGATCTGGTTGGTGCCGTCGCCGCCGAGCATCGTGCCCATCGTGTGGGTGCCATGGCCGTCGGTGTCGCACGGGTCGCCGGCCGCGTTGCAGTCGCCGCTGGAGTCGAAGAAGTTGTAGTTGTTGTCGAGGGCGCCGCCGGGCAGGAGTCCGCGGTACTTGGACTTGAGCGCCGGGTGGGTGACGTCGGTGCCGGAGTCGATGCTCGCGACGGTGATGCCCTGACCCTTGATGCCGGTGGCCCAGACGTCGTCGGCGTTGATGGCGGCGATGCCCCACTCGACCGCGTTCGTGCCCTTGTCGCTGGCGGCGGTCATGCGCTCGGGCTTCTCGAGCTCAAGGACGGCCGTCTCACGGATCTGGGAGACCTCGGCGTTGGCGGCGAGGGATTTCGCGAGCTCCTCGGTGCCGCCGCGGACGAGGACGGCGTTGCTGATCCAGTAGGAGGTGTGGTCGATGCTTGCCTTGGTCAGCTGGGCGCGGACGTCGGCCTGGGAGGCGTCGGCCTGCTTGCGGAGGGCGTCGTGAACGGCGACGCCACGCTTGGCCCAGTCCTTCTCCGCGCTGGCGGCGCGCAGGTCGGCGCGGTCGGCGAAGCGGACCCAGAAGTCGGCGGTCTTCTGCTCGTCGAGCTGCTTGGCGACGGCTGCGGTGAGCTTGGCGTCCGGGTCTGGTGCGGCCGACGGAGTCGTTGCTGCCTGCGGTGTTGCTGATGCCGGGAGGCTGCCGAACCCCCATGTCGCCATGAGCAGGGCGAGCACTGCGAGAACGGCTGTGCCCAGCCGCCCGGAACGTTCGGGATGGGATCGCATGCAACCTCCGTCAACTAGCCCGGAGGGGCGTCCGGGACGCGGGAAACGCCCCCGCGATCGAGGACGTGGCCTCACGCTGGCAGTGGACAGCGCTGCAGGACAGGGCGGTTCGGGGTCAGGCAACGGGCAGGTTCCGGGTGGTCCGTCGCGGTCAGTCCGGGCAGGTTCGGGTCGGTTCTCGGGCAGTCCGGTCAGCCTCGTGCTCGCACGGGGTGGCGTCTTTGCCAACTACTGACCTGTAGCGAACCCGCTGCTTACTCGCGCACCCCTAGGTTCTGGTCATTGGGTGGAACATTCACATGGCTGTCTCTGGGGATGGAGAAAACTGTCATGAGTTCGGGACCAGTCGCGAGCACGCTCGTCCTCTGCGTGGGGCTGCCACTTCAGGAGGTGGCTGCCCTGGCCGGCGCGGTGAGACGCGGAACCCTCGTCCTTGCCGCGGGTGACGCCGAGTCGGCGTGGGAGCTGCTGCGGTCACCGGCGGTGGAGCGCGGAGGCGCTGCGCCGACGGTTGTCGCCTCCGAGCCGGTGGCGGCTGCTCCGGTGGTTGCGGCTGGGCAGACTCTCAAGGTCGGGCGGCTGACCATCGACGGGCGGTCGCGCGAGGTGTTGTGCGGTGAGGAGCCGGTGCACCTGTCTGCGCGCGAGTTCGACCTCTTGTTCCTGCTGGCGTCGGACGTTCAGCGGGCATGGCCGTTCGCCGCGCTCGTCCAGGCGCTGTGGCACACCGACTACCTCGGCGACCACGACCAGCTCGCTTCGACGGTGAAGCGCCTGCGCAAGCGGCTCGGTCGGGACGCGGGATGCGTCGTGCACTCGGTGCACGGTGTCGGCTACCGACTCGTCGATACGGAGTCCGCGGTCGCGTAGGAGGGGGCGTGCTGCTCTCTCGGAAGGCGGGCTGCCGCTGTGTGCCGCGGAGGGGTGTCTTTGCTTCAGAAGGTGAAGCGCGTGCAGTCCGTCGGGAACGCGAACCACGCCATCGCCCGATGCGGCGTGATGACCCGAAGGCCACCGCCGTCCTCGCCCGACCACGAGTCGGGGCCGGGGGAGTAGCCGCTCGCCTTGTACTTGAGGAACGCCTCGGACAGTCGCTTGCCCAGGTCGTCGGCGTCGGCCCGGGTGGCCGTGGACTCGCCCTCGACGATGACGACCTCGGTGCCGCTCTCGAGCGTCAGCGTGACGGCGGGGTTGCGTTCGACGTTGCGCGTATGCCGTGTCGTCGGCGCCCCGTCGTACCAGAATCTCCCGTCGAGCCAGACTCCCCAGCGCGGCACGGAGTGCGGGGTGCCGTCGGGTCGGACGCTGGTGAGCCAGTAGTGCAGCGAGTCGACGAGCCGCGGCTCGACATCGGACCAGGCCAGCTGCCCCTTGGCGGTCGTCGGGAGGCCGTATCCGTCAGGGATGACCGGCCGGTCAGCGGTGGGTTCGGTTGATGTGGCATCCATGAATCGACGCTACGCCTGAGGTCCGACACCGGAGAGGACATCGCTCCGGCGGCATTCCGCGGGACGCTCAGCGAGCTGCGTGAACCCGTCTCGTCGGGGCCGCACATCACATATGGTGAGGCGGCCACAAGGGCAGCGGGGGAACGGGGACGGACATGAGCATGTTGCGACGTGGCAATTTGGTGGCGGTGATGCTGCTGAGCGGCCTCACCCTGACTGCGTGCGGAAGTGACTCGCAGGACAACGCGCAGCCGAGTGCAGCCAAGGACTCCGTATCCCCTCAGGCGTCACCCTCGCCCACCCCGAGCGCCACCATCCCGTCGCCTACTTCCACCGACACCAGCGTGGAGTCGCTCGGCGAGCAGATGGGCGCCAAGATCGCCTTCTACGCCGTGGCCAAGGCAGCAGGCATGACTGAGTCCGCGAAGATGGACGAACTGGCCGCCGGCATCTGCAGCCGGATCGGGGCGGGGAAGCCCGAGGACGTGGGGCCCTGGATGAAGGACACCTTCAAGCTCGAGGGCGACGTGGCCGCGAAGGTCGCCGTCACCGCGATCGAGGTCCAGTGTCCCGAGTTCAAGTCGAAGATGGGTCTTTAGCCCGCCCGGACGTCCCCTGGTGAATCCGGGTCCTGGAGAACGCGTTCCCTGTGACGCCTTTGCAAGGACCGGGAGCAGTCCCGCCGCGCGCAGTTACGCCCCTCGCGCGCGACCTCTCACGACGACACCCGGCTCGAGCCGACCGCCGCCATAGCCCGCCTCGGCCAGCGCCTTGGGGTGGGCGAGCGGGAGGTACTGGCCGAAGCGCACCGTCACCGTCTCGTCCTTGCCGACCTCGACGCCGCTGACCGATCCCTCGACCATGAGCGCCGGTGCCGCGAACGTCTGCACGACGTCGGCCGGCAGTGCCAGCAGCCCGAACGTCGCTGCCGTGATCGTGATCCGGCCCTCGCCGTCACGGATGCCCTTGCCCGACCAGCTCTGCCGGAGCAGCCCGGAGAACGCCTCGTCGAGCGACTGGGTGGCGACCTCGCCGGTCGTCTCGATGCCGCGGTTGACGTGGAACATCCGCGCGAGCGCCGGTGTCTGGCCGTCGTCCTGGGGGTCGAAGTGCAGGTTCGTCTTCGCGCCGGGACCGATGAGCGGCAGTCCGTGGACGGCATACGAGAGGCGGACGGTGGCACGTCCGGGACCGGAGTCCTCCTCCTTGCCGTCCTCGTTGAGGCGGGCCCACTGGCCGAGGGTAACGTCGAGTCCGGAGTACTCGGCGCGGATGCCGACCTGGTGCAGGACCTCGAGCCCGTGCTGGCTCAGGCGCTTGCTCGCGTCGTCGGAGAGGCGGTAGGTGCCGTCGTCGTCGCGCTCGACGCCCTCCCAGCGGCGGCTCTCGTCCTCGTATGCCGTGAGCCGCTCGGTGTTGCGCGCCCGGACCGCGCCGCTCGCGGCGAAGACCTCGACCTGGCCGCGGCTGCTGCCGATGGCGTAGCCGTGGGGGACCTGGGCGGTGCCGCGGACGTCGATGTCGAGGACCTTGGCGATGGCCCGGGTCGTCTCGTCGTGCTCCTTGAGGCAGGGCGCGGTGTGGGACACGACCGGGCTGGTGCGCGGAATGTCGGGGAGTTCGACCTTGAAGTCGATCTCGTTGAATGTCAGTGGCATGGCTGGTTCCTTGGGTCTCGGGCGCGGCTGGGGCGCGGTCAGCAGGTGCCGCGCGCGGTCCAGAAGGACCGGTTGCTCACGGGGTCGGTGGTCTCGGCGACGCGCAGCCGCTCGTTGTAGGTGGGGGCGCCGGGGGCCTCGGCCCGCAGGTAGGCCCACTGCACGTTGCTGCCCTCGACGATCTCGTTGGCCTCGGCCCACGCCTCGCGCACCGGCATGTCGATCTTGAAGAGCCAGCTCAGCGGGCCGTAGAAGAACCACGCGGCATACATGGCGAACCACTGGCCGCGGGCGTTCTGGCCGCCGCCGGAGTAGCTGCTGTTGTGGAAGCCGAGCATGTAGTGGAGGCGTGAGAAGGCGGGGATCCAGCGGCCGACGCTGTTGTCAGAGCCGTGGTGGAGCAGGTCGCACGCGTGCGTCGCGAAGATCTCGAGGTCGTTCTTGCCGAAGTCGACGGCCTCGCTCGTGTCGACGCTGCCGCCCCAGACGAGGAAGCCGTCCTGCCAGCCGTGCGAGCTCATCTGCATCGCGTCGACCTGATCGCTGCGTTGCATCGTGCTCGCGGTCGTGACGAAGTCGGACTCCTTGACGTCGCTCTCGCCGTGGTTCTGGGTCCAGTCGAACTCGGCGAGGCCGCCGAGCGTCGACGCGAAGCCCTCAGCCTCGAGACGGCGGCCGTCGATGCCGTCCTTGATCCACCACGACCCCACGTACTTGGCCATGTCGTGCTCCCTTGCGTTCCCCTGCGCCGTCACGGTGACGGCTACAGCGAGAAGGAGGCCGACGTATGCCGCCCAGATACGTTCCGGACGCGGCTTCCGGTCAGCGCTTGGCTGCGCTGCCCTTGGAGTGCTCGACGGTGTAGCGCTTGGCGCTGCTTGCAGTCTTGGCGGCCATCGCGGCGTCGAGGTCGATGTCCAGGACGTCGGCGAAGCGCAGCAGGTAGGTCATCACGTCGGCGACCTCATCGCGGACGGCCTGTCCGCGGTCGGTGCTCATGATCGCGGCGGATTCCTCGGGCGTCAGCCACTGAAAGATCTCCACGAGCTCCGACGCCTCGACGCTCAGAGCCATCGCGAGGTTCTTGGGGGTGTGGAACTGCTGCCACTCCCGCTCCTCGGCGAACGTGCGGATCCGGTCGGTCCAGTCGCTCGTCTCCATGGATGTCCTACTCGTCGTCGCTGAGTCGTCCCGGGATGAGCGACTCGAGGTGGGACTGGGTCTCGGGGTCGGTCGAAAAGATGACCACCGACCGCATGCCGCGCGTCATCAACACCTTGTAGACGTTGCGGACCAGTCGATCGAAGTCATCATCACCGACCGTCTTGCGACTGCGGAAATCCGGGTCCTTGCTCGCGTCACGCACAGTGACCCAGCGACCGTCGCGCCACACGAGGTCGGGGCCGATGATGACTCCGGCGTGGTCATACTCGAAGCCCTGGGCCGTGTAGACGCACCCGATCTGGCCGAACCCTGCGGGGTCCGTGGCCCAGAGCGCTGCGGGCGGCGCCCCACCGACCGAGCGCTCACCGCGAAGGTTCCACGGACGCGCCCAGTCGCCGATCGCGACGTCGGGGACGAGCGTTCCGTCGGGCTGTGGGTCGCTCCACGGCCAGGCGTATCCAGCGGCGATCCGGGCGGTCAGCCCGTCCTCCTGGTGCTTCCGCAACCAGGTCTCCATCTCCTCCGGAGAATTTGCCGTTCGAAGCTCGAAGCGCGGGTCGCCGGGCCA
Organism: Knoellia flava TL1; assembly: GCF_000768675.1. GTDB lineage: Bacteria > Actinomycetota > Actinomycetes > Actinomycetales > Dermatophilaceae > Knoellia > Knoellia flava. Next base: position 23,809 of record NZ_AVPI01000015.1, read on the forward strand.
CACCGAGGGCGTGCCACCCTCGAGGCCGAGCAGCTGCTGCACCCATGAGACGTAGACCTCCGAGCCTCCGCTGCGGAACTGGTCGTCGAGGCTGATACGACGGACACGAAGGCCGCGCTCGACTGCGTACTCCTCGATCTCGTCCGCGGTGCCCAGCTCGCCGGGGCGCACGACTTGGTGGTCATCGAGCAGGAAGACGGGGACACGAGCGGCGTCGACGAGCTCTTCGATCTGCCGCCGCGCGACGAGCCGCACCTCCTTGCGCGTGTATCGGTTGACCGAGGTCTCGCGGAGGCGGTGGGCCTCGTCAAGGATGAGGCAGTCGAGGCCGTTCTTCTCGGCATCCATGAACGAGTTGAAGTAGGCGAAGAGCTTCTGCACCCTCGGTGCTCGCTTCCCTGCCACCTTTCTCAGGGTCTGGGTGAACGACCGCGACCCCGTCGCGTGCATCACGGAGCGGCCCTGCCGGGCCAGCTCGCCCATGACGGACAGGGCGATCACGGACTTGCCACTGCCGGGGCCACCGGTCACGATGACGACCGTCTTGGTGTCCGCGCCCCGCGCCTGGCTCACGCCATGAAGCACCTGCTCGTAGGCCAACCGCTGCTCGTCGAGGAGGGTGAACATCTCGCGCTGCTGGACCTCTTCGGCCGCTACGGCCAAGAGGTGACGACTGGGCGCGATGCGGCTCGCAAGAAGCGCGTCCGCCGTCGCGGCGCCGGGCTCGGGCGCCAAGTGCTTGCGGAGGAAGTCGACGAAGTCTCCTCGCCGTTGGCCAGTGAAGACGCGTGAGCGCGAGCCACTCGGGGCGGCGACGACGTCACCGACACCCGCATCGGTGGCGTTGTGCAGATATGCCGCCCCGACGAGCGAATGCTCGTTCTCGGCCAGGTAAGTGGTGAAGTCTCGAAGGTAGTCGCAGTAGCCGTCGACTTGCAGGCCGGGGTGGAGGTACTCGCGCTTGATGTGTGGAGCGACTCGGAAGAGGGTGTCCGACCCCTCGATGCCCTCGGCTTCGCTCCACTGCTTGAGCTCCACGACGACGAACGAAGGCTTGCCGCTTGTCGGGTGCTGGCCGGCGAGGACGACATCAGCACGCTTGCTCGTGAGCGGCAGACGGTACTCGAGAAGCACCTCGACGTGGCCCAGCCCAGCGTCTATGAGGTCGGCACGCAGCGCAGGGATCGAGCGCTCCCACGAGTGACGCTCACTGGGGGATGGGCGGTGTCCAACCTGGATAGCCATCTGCTCCGCCAGTCGATCAGCAAGATGAGCCTCGAGTGCCGACAGCCCGTCGACGGAGGTGCGAAGCAAGTGCACGAAGGGTCCCCAAGCAGCACGAAGTAACTCGTGCGGGTGGGGGCATATCCGTGGGAAGCCCGTCGGGCCGCAATGACGAGGTCAGGCTATGACACGGAGGCGCCGTCGTCGCGAGTCCACGCCAACGCCGACTGGTCCCGCTAGTTCTCAGGCTGGGTCCGGGCCCGCCGAGAGGAATACTGCCCTTCAGATACGAAGGCAGCGGGCCCGCGTCACACCGCCCACTATGGGCGCCCCACCCCGCCCAGATTGTCGCGGCCATCGCCGGCCCGGCCCTCCTGCCTCACGCCCTCGAGCTGCGGGCCCCGCGCCGGATGACCCACAGCGCATTCGGCACCTGATGGCACTAGAGCCTGCCTTCGGAGTCCTCCTCGGATTGCTCCTGATGCACCAAGGCCCTCGATTGTCCAGGTCTTCGGCGTCAGCCCGGTGGTCGTCGCAGGTGCGGCCGCCAAGCGAGGCGGACAATGCGAGCTGATGCGGCTTGCAGCGGGCTCACGTCCCGTCTCAACTGGACGTATGGGCATGACCGTCTGGTAGCTCAACTACGAGTCCGGCTAAGCATCGGCCGTACGGCAGCCAGCGAGTGGCTACTGCGCCGGAAGGCCGCGGAACTTGCCATAGCGGTTCTCGAGAGCCGGCTTGGTCCCCTCCAGCACCCGAACTGCCCTCCCCGCTGTTTCGACCTGTGAGATCGCACCGGCGGCAACATGGAAGCTGTCGTTCTCGTAGCGACACTCAACGACTTGGTCCGCGTCGCCGACCACAGCGAGGTTGGCGTTGTGAGTAACGGCGATGATTTGTCGCCGCTTAGACGCTTCGCGCAGGGCCGGAACAACCACGCTCGCGACAGTGTCGTTGTCGAGATTCTCCTCGGGTTGGTCTAGTAGTAGGGGAGACCTGCCTCGGTCAATCAGTAGATAGAAGAGCAGAAGCACGAGACCGCGTTGCCCGGGCGAAAGCGTGCTCAGCGGAGCATCGCCGCTGAGCAACTCGACTCGTTGCCTCACCCACGTCATTCCCAAGATGTCAGTCAAAAAGCCTTTGGCCGAGAATCCGGACTTGAAGTTGGCATCCGGGTCGAGTGGAGCTTCGGGGGTTCCAACAGTCAGGTCGACCAGCCTAAGAACTTGGGCCTCAAGTGATCCCCAGTCGTCTACATCTCCGACCGGGAAATCCAAGGTCGTTGGTAGCAGCGCCGTTGAGCGTCTGCGGTCGATTGAGTCCTGGATCATGGATAGCCGGGAGGCCGTATCCAAGGAGACGTTCGCCCGGATCTCAGTGGCACTAAGACTCTCGTTTTCAGCGGCAAAGCGCTCGACGGGGGCGAACAGTTCACTCACCTGTGCCGACGTACTCAACAGGTTGGCGTGGATCGCTCTTGAGTGGCTCATCAGCTCGGCACGCAAGTCAGCGATCTGCCGGGGGGTCGACTCCCTGCGACGCAACAACCCCTCAAGTCCTCTGAGGGATTGGGGGTCCCCGTCTGCGCCGATGAGACCCGTCAAGTGCGCCTCACGGTCGCGCACCAACTGTCTCGCGTTCTCTCTTGCCGCATCAATTTGCGCCAACTCTCGGGAGACCTCGGTCAGTTGCTGCTGCAACTCCTCGAGCCGCGCGTCGATGTCGGCCTGACTAGCAGCAAGACGCTCGAGCGCTGCGGTCCGCCGACGCTGCGCTACCTCACGCCAGTCTTCACTCGCAATAAGTCGCAGTACCGGCGACGAGGCAGGATCGATATCGAGAACCCCGTAGACGTCGCTCTCGATTGTAGTGTTTATGGAGGCTAGTTCTCCCTCAACCTCCTGCACTCGAGCGGCAAGAGCCGCCTCTTCGAGTTCCGTTCCACGAATTGCAGCAAAGGACGCAACGATCGTGGCCCGTTCTCCCAGAAGCCCAGCTCGCTGAGCCTCGAGGGCGTCCGCACGTTCACGGCGTCCGACAACTTCCATGTCATCCCGTCCAACCGTTTGCGCGGCAGCGAGCTCTGCGCGCGCCTCGGCCAGCGCGCTCTCAGCCTGAGCAACGGCCGCCTTCTGCCGCTCCACTGCCCCGCGGAGGTTGGCCAGCGGGTTCCGTCGGTGGAACTGCACGACGTCTAGGAGAGTCGCAATGTCCTGGCCAAGCTCGGCTCGCAAACTCTGCAGCTCTACTTCAAGAGCAGCCGTTCGCTTCTTCTGTAGGTCCTCGAAACTCAGGGCCCCGGCGCGTTCCTCCTCGCCAATGTGCGAGAACAGAACCTTCTTCAGCTCCGCCTCGAAGTCACGCGCTGCTTCGCTATTGGGCCGGGCCGTGCAAACGCGCTCAACGAACGCCTGCGGCAGATACTCGACTCGCACTTCGCCTGCGAACGGCTCTCGGGCTGTGTTTAAGTTCAGCGACGACGTGGTGCCGTTCTGCCAAGCAATCGTCGACGTGTACGAACTCGCCTCGTCCGAGTTTCGGGGAGCCAAGAACCGGCTCTCATTCAGGAACGCAAACTCCTTCCGGCGTGGGCTGCCCCCCGCAAGCGCGATGCAATCCAGCAGGGCCGACTTGCCTTGGCCCTTGTTTCCAACGATGGCCACAAACTGACTATTTAGCGGCAGAGAGTAGTCGAACTTTAGGTCACCACCGCCTGTTGAGACGGGACGGATCGAGACTGATTCGATGTACCGATCTGGATACCGATTGACGTTCTGGAGGTGCTGGGGTTGTACTCCAACGAAGACTCGCTCTTTGAACTCCGTGAGAGCGTGGCGCAGACCCGAAAACGAACGTTCGGCATTGACCCAATTTAGACAGTTGCCGAGGCGAGCGTTGTCAGTTGAGGATGCCCAGTTGTGCGCATCGCTGCAGTCGAAGAGCTTGGACAGGACGTTCTGCGCTTTCAGTGCCTCAACGCTCGGGGCCCACCGTTCCGGATCATCGAAAGCCGTGAACAGTAGGTCGGCTCGCTCGATCGTGTCCCGCTTGAGGGCGGCGGATTGATTCCACCGCATGTCCGACCACTCGGCCTTGCCGAGTGCTTGAAGCGTGCGGCCCTTGAAGTATGAGGACTTCAACACGTCGTCGATTCGCTCACGGGACATCACCAAGTTCGCGAACCCGACCTGCAACGGTGACGCCATCTGATCACGCATTTCCTCGGGGGCTAGAGCGAGGATCTTGGTCCCCAAGTCCTGCAGGGACTCGCGAGTGACCACTCCAGACCAACTTCCCCGGTAGTCGTCCTTCGACAAGTCGAAGCCGGAGGTGAGGGCGGCCAGAAATTGCGCGTCGATGACATCCGGCTCGATCGTGGGATCGAACAAGACGTGAAGATTCTGGCGGCTGAGTTTGGTTTCAGCCCCACCGAGAATGTCCAATCGCATCTCCACGACAGGGAGGATCAGCTCGATGTTCGGAAGGTTGCCCGCCAGCCAAGCCGCGCGCACTCTCCGGTATCCGTCGATGAACCAGTAGTCGTTTATCCCCAGCACGCGGATGCTTGCTGGCAAGTCTGCGAGAGCTTGGAGGTACTTGTCCCAGACCTTGGCTTGGTCGCCGCCGTAGTTCTGAACTATCGATGCAGGCGTATGCACGTGTAGGTCCCAAATGGACCATTCGCTGCCGCGCTCAACGCTCACCCTTCATCCCCCCTGCTGAAGACGGACACCGTAGGCGGATCGTAACGGCAACACACGTGTGGAGCGGGGTGCCACCCGGCGTTTCAGGGGCTCGCGGCAGCGCCCAGCGCTGAAAGGCCTGGGTCACGCAGCTGCCTCAGCCTGCCGCGCCGGTCCGCACCAGGTGATGGCTAGGGAGGTTCTGCCCCGTGCGTCATATCGCCGCGAAGCCGTAGATTCCTAGGGCGCCTCGAGCGTCAATCGTGCATTCGCTGCCGCGGTGAGGTCGTACATCCACAGCACCGAGTCGGTTAGCCCGGGTAGGGACTGGCCGCGCAGTTGACCCGTGCCAAGCTCGTCGGCGCTAACGGCAGATCTGCTCTGGACCTGTCGACGCAGGAGCCGGTGCTGCGCGCGCGCATCATGGTACTGACCGCTGGTCGAACCACCCATCAGCTTCGCGGTTCCTTGCGCTTCCTTCGCGCTGTTTAGCTCCTCGAGGTAGGCCCGTGCCAGCCGCTCCTCTGGTTCATCTCCGGCGTCTCCAAGAACCCAGAGTGCGTGGGCGCAATTCTCCATGACGGCGCGGACGAGTAGACCCGGAGAGAAGTGCACTTCCCCCGTGGCGTACATGCTCGCTAGCTGTACTGACCGGGGACGTTGATTGATCAGCGCGTGGGTGGCAGGACTCGGTCAAGTGCACTGGCGTCTCCTTCGACGCGAACACCATTTGCGACGGCAACTGCTAGGGGCATGGTTCCCTGCAGAAGCGCGACCAGGACAGGGCCTGGGCCCGTGACGCTGGCACTGGGGCTCGCGTCGTGCTTGCAGGGCTGGACTGTCACGGCTCCCATCGCTGCGGTGAGGTCGAAGCCGTCGTCGAGGGTGCCGAAGCGGATGACGACGGCCGGCTCGGTCGGCCGGTGGTCGTGGAGCAGGAAGCGAGCTGGCTGGCTGAGCCAGTGCATCTGGAAGATCGCGTCGCGTGGCGCGTCTGGAACCGTGGGCGCGCCCCACTTCAAGAGCTCACGCAACACTCCGTCCAGGGCCATGCCACGGTCGGTGAGCCGGTATGTCGGGACGCCCGTCACCCCTGGGCATGAATCTCGGGTGACCACCCCGTTCGCCTCGAGGTCGCGCAAGCGCTGGGTGAGCAGGTTTGTCGCGATGCCGGGCAGGCCGCGTTGCACTTCCCCGAACCGCGAGGGCCCCTGGATCAGGAGCTCGCGCACGATCAGAAGAGTCCAGCGGTCGCCGACCACATCTAGGGCGCGGGCGATCGAGCACAACTGTCCGTAGGACTTCACCCAACACTCCTTGACTTTCTCAAGTGCCTGCTTGAAAGTTTCAAGCATCATTCTCACACCAAGGAGAGCCATGCCCGCCACCCTGTCCTCTGCTGCCCCGCAGGTCCTCAAGGACTACTACCGGATCCTCGAGTCCGGCTCCGACCACTACGAGGACGGGGCCACCCTGCGGCCCCTGCTGAGCGACCATCTCGACTTCACCGGGCCCCTGGCCGGCCACCGCCCCGATGCGACTGAGGGCTTCCTGCGAGGCGTTTCAGGCTTCATCGCGACGGTCGGGCAGATCGAGATCATCCACGACGTGCACGGCCCCACCGGCTCGGCCGTGCTGTACACGGCGACCATGCCCGGCGGGCCCATGACCTTTGCCGAGTTCTTCACCTTCGACGGCGACCTCATCACGTCCCTGAACCTGCACTACAACGGCCCCGAGTACATCGAGAAGGGCGGCCGATGACGGCCCAGCAGAGCCTCGTTGAACGCGTTCGCCACGCGCTGCGGGACCGTAGCCCCCGCGAGGTACCGATGTTCGGGGGCGTGTCCTTCATGGTGGAGGGCCGCATGGTCGTCGCCGCGCGCCGCGAAGGGGCGCTCCTGCTGCGCATCAACCCCAGCGCGGCGGCAGAACTGCTCGCCCGCCCGGGCGCCCGCCCCGCGCTCATGGGGGCAGACCGCCCCATGGGCGACGGGTGGATCAGCGTCGAACCGGCCGCGCTCGAAGGGACCGGACTCGACAGCTGGCTCGCGCCCGCGCTGTCCTTCCACGCAGCGCAGGGCACCAAGTAGAACGTCTCCCACGGTGGCCGGTCGCTGACGCGACCGGCCACCGACCCATGTCAGGAGGACCTTTGAGCCATCCCAACGCCGCACTGACCCCGCGCTATCGCCTGAAAGTCGCTCGCCTCGTGGTCGAGGACGGGTGGCCTATCAGTGAGGTCGCCGCCCGATTTCAGGTCTCCTGGCCGACCGTGAAGCGGTGGGTCGACCGTTACCTGGCCGGCGAGCCCATGCAGGACCGATCCTCGCGCCCGAGGACGTCGCCCAACAAGACGTCGAAGTCGGTGACAAAGCGCTGCGTGAGCCTGCGAATGCGGTTGCGAGAAGGGCCGGTTCAGCTCGCCGCTCGACTCGACATCGCACCGTCCACGGTGCATCGCATTCTCACGACGGCACGCCTGAACCGGCTGTCATACGTCGACCGGGCCACCGGTGAGCCGATCCGCCGGTACGAGCACCCCCACCCCGGTTCCTTGGTGCACGTGGACGTGAAGAAGCTCGGGAACATCCCCGACGGCGGCGGCTGGCGCTACGTCGGCCGCCGCCAAGGAGAACGGAACCGGGCTGCGACCCCTGGGAAGCCGAAGAGCAAGTGGCACAACCCCAAGCTCGGGTACGCGTTCGTGCACACAGTCATCGACGACCACTCCCGCGTCGCGTACACCGAGGTCCACGACGACGAGACCGCCGTCACCGCCGTCGGCGTCCTGCACCGCGCTGTCGAGTGGTTCGCCGAACGGGGCGTCACCATCCAACGGGTGTTGTCGGACAACGGCGGCGCGTACCGGTCACACCTGTGGCGGGACACCTGCGAAGCGCTGTCGATCACGCCGAAGCGGACCCGCCCGTACCGCCCGCAGACCAACGGCAAGGTTGAGAGATTTCACCGCACCATGGCCGACGGGTGGGCCTACGCCCGCTGCTACACCAGCGAGCAAGAACGACGTGACGCCCTTCCCGACTGGCTGCACCAGTACAACCACCACCGCCCCCACACCGCGTGCGGTAACCAGCCGCCCTTCTCACGATTGATCAACGTCCCCGGTCAGTACAGCTAGCCCACCGAGATGACCACTTGCCGCAAGCACGAAGGTCTGTGCGACCTCGGCGACCAGCCTGAACCCCGTCTCCCCCTGACGATCCACGATCGCCGGGTCAGGCGACGGCAACGCGGTGGCGTCTTGAACCGCGGCGGAGCCTTCGGCGGGAATCCAGTGGTAGGGGTCTGCGATCTCGAGGAACACAGCCCGGCCGAAACCGAACAGGTCCCCCAACTCGACAAGACGCGCCGGAACCTGCCCCGGCCGTGCGGATGATGAGGAAGATCGGCCTGCATAGTTGAGACCGTATCGCCCGGCAGTGGCGGCCCCTGAAAGGTCACTGACTCGGGCGGGGAGGCATCAACAGGTCTTACCTACCGTTGACCCGATGGGTCTCAAGCGTGCGTCACTGCGCCGCGTGCCGGCCGAGGATAGGAGGGTTGGTCGGCTGGCTCGCTGGCGAGGGCGGTCAGATGGTCGCCAACGCTACGTGAGCCGCTGTTGCAAAGCCTCGAATGTGTGAACCTCGAGCGCTCTCGTTGCAACCTGCAGCCACTCGATCTTGCCCGCAGCGAACTGGGTCTCTCGAACGTTGCCACTAGGCACTATGGCGCGCTGCAGGATCGCCTCCATCTCGTAGATGGCTAAGTTCGAGCTACCCGTGATGTCGCCTGCCTGTTCTACGGTGCGTACGCCCATTCGATCGGGATCGCCCGACGCCGCATCGAATGAGAACCAAGAGAAGCGCGTCCAAAGGCCGGCGTGATCGTCATCTAGATGATCGTAGAGACGCCCGCCAATGCCATTCGCGCCTTCTGACAACCCTACGTAGTAGGGGCCCACGTCGTTGTACAGCACATACACCCCACGTGACCTCCGAAAGTTGGCGATCTGCAACGTCCCGCGATTGAGTCCCTGTCGTCCGAGCAGTTGCCAGCCGTGGCTGCCCCAATCGACTAGGTCGCGTTCCCAAAACCGGCCGTACGCCTGGATCAGCATCCCTTCATGCTGTCTCAGGCGGGTAGTGCCGCCCGCCGCGACACGCCCTGTTCATCCGATCCACAGTGCGTCACTCCGCCGCGTGCGGCCCGTGCCTCGTCGGCCGCTTGATGCTTTGGCAAGCCGACGTCGGTGGTCCCTGACACACTGCTGGAACGCGGGATGGAAGGGAGAGGCCAGTGCTGCCAGACGACCCAGCAGACTTGATCCTTGGCAAGACGTACGGCTCGGAGGGAACCGCTCAGCGCTATCTGTGCGCATTGTTGATCAGTGGCTCTTCGTACGGGTATCACAAGTCTTGGGCACTAACGGAGCGAGGTGCTCGGTTTGTCGCTGGCCTGTACTCGCGGAAGTTCGGTAACCCACCACCCGGCCTGCCGCAGTTCTGGAATGAGATGAATCTGCGGGCCGTAGGGGCCCACGACGAGCAAGCGGTCGACTATGGGTTCATCTGGCCGGAGGTCCATTTCTTGGTCGAGTTGAAGACCCTAGGCAGTTCGCATCGCCCGGGCCAACTCACCGAGTACCTCGTGAGAGCACGCCATCACAACCCCGGCCCAAGCATTGACCTGCTGTACCTCACCCAGCCGATGGCGGCTGCAATCCCCGATGACATGCCGGAGCGTTGCCGCTTCGCGCACCTCACTTGGCTCGAAGCTATGGAAGTTGCCAACGAGGTATGGGCCGACTCAACGGATCCGAGAGAGGTACGCTGCCTGGCGCTGCTGAGGGAACACTTGGACCGAGAAGGGGCGTTGGCTGCAGGGCCGACCCCGACGAAGAGGACCACGGCAGGTGAGGCCGCAACGGCCAATGACTTGCCCGAGGAGTGGGAGCAAGTTCTTCATGGGGCCGTCCTAGCAGCCGCCCAGGCAGCCGCGGGCAGAAGGACCGCCGTCGATGTTCCGGAAGCGCTGGTGACCGATAGCGCCATTGCTGCCCGTCTGCGCCAAGTCAGGGGGCTGCTTGAGGACCGCATCGACGGAGACGCTCGACTCGCTGGAGTGAAGGTCTGGGAGTGGACGTCGCGAACTGGTGGACGCGCCTACACCGAGGTCGGCGAGCGCGTCGGAGTAGAGCTGCGGCTCACGCCACCGAGTACCCGCACTCCTGTCTGAGGCCAACAACTTGGGCGCCGACCAAAGGTGCGTCACACCGCCGCGAGCCGGCCCTGTTCGATCGTCCAGTGCGGCCGATGCGTGCCGGGTGTCATTTATGTGAGAGCTGTTCTTGCGATCCGCCATCTCGACGTTCAACAGACGTTCACCCCGAAGGTGCGGCGTCTATGGTCGCAACCGTGGTGGACACCGAGGTGGTCGTGGTGGGTGGAGGGCTCGCGGGCCTCCGCTGCGGATGGCGGCTTGCGGAGGCGGGCCGCTCGGTCGTCGTCGTCGAGGCGGCGCAGGCAGTCGGCGGCCGCGAGCGCACCGACACGGTAGATGGTTTCCTCCTTGACCGAGGGTTCCAGGTGCTCAACCCGGCGTACCCGGCGGTTCGCCGGTGGGTGGACCTCGATGCCCTTGAGCTGCGGCCCTTCGGTGCCGGAGTGCTCGTCCGCCGCGAGCGCGGCCTCACCGAGCTGTCGCATCCGCTGCGGAACCCGGCGGGTCTGTTGGCGACGTTGCGTAGCGGACTGCTCACCCCTCGGGGTGTGGCCGCCATGGTGCGCTGGGTGGGGCCGGCGCTGGCCGCCCCGCGCCGTGTGGTCGACGGCCCGGATCGGTCGTTGAGCGAGGGCCTGGACCGCGTGGGGCTGGCTGGCCCGCTGCGCGATGAGGTCATCGAGCCCTTCCTCGCTGGGGTGCTCGCCGAGGACCGGGGAGAGACCTCGGAGGCCTTTGCGAAGCTGCTTGTGCGGATGTTCGCGCTGGGTGTGCCTGGCTTGCCGGCACGCGGCATCCGGGCGCTGCCCGAGCAGTTGGCTGCCGCGGCCGTGCGGGCCGGGGCCGACCTCCGGCTGGGCGAGGCGGTCGTCGAGGTGAGCGGCGGGGTGTCCAGCGCGGTCCTCCGACTGGCCGGTGGCGAGCGTTTGGCGGCTCGCGCGGCCGTGGTGGCGGTCGGCCCGGAGGCCGTGGGCGGGCTGCTCGAGGTGCCGCCGCTGCGGACCCGGGGCCTGCAGACGTGGTGGTTCGCGGCGGGCGAGCCCCCGACGGCATCGACCATGATTGCGGTCGACGGCCGGCGCCGAGGGCCGGTCGTCAACACTGCGGTGATGACGAATTGCGCTCCGGAGCTGGCGCCGCCGGGTCGGCACCTCGTGCAGGCCACCTGCCTCCTGCCGGCCTCGGCAGACGCGGCCGCGACAGAGGCGCAGGTGCGTCGGCAGGTGGGCGAGATCTACGGCGTCGACACCTCGGGGTGGCAGCTGGTGCACCGCCACGACATCCGGCACGCACTGCCGGCCCAACCGCCCCCGCTGCGCACGACGTCGCCGGCACGGGTCTCGCCGTCGGTCTACGTGTGCGGCGACCACTGTGACACCGCGTCGATCCAGGGGGCGCTCGTCTCCGGACACCGCGTCGCCGGTGCTGTGCTTGCGGACCTCGCGTCGGCATGATGGCGCGCCGCCGCGTTGGCCGCCAGCGGTGCGGGAAATCGCCGCGTGCCGGCCTCTGGATGTGGGTATCGCCTGCGAGGTTTTCCCATGGACTGGGGATGTCGTCGAGGCGTCGGTCCGACCGCGCCGCGCCGTTCGCGCCGTAGCGCTTGTTGCGATAGTTGCGTTCGCGGCCGTACCGGCGGTCCGATAACCGGTCGTCGAGTGGTGGATTGGACAAGGCAGACTAGGTGACTTTTCGCCTCGAACAACTTCTTCGCCCTGTCGCGCCGTCTGTGACACCAACGGGCTGAGCCTCGCTCGCAAGGTCTTTCCTTGGCGAGGTCGAGCTAGCCCACTCCGCCGCAAGTCGGTCCCGCTCCGTCGATTGTGAGGTGGGTGCACCCGCAGAGTGGCCGCGCAGGGCAGATCAGTTGATATTGAGGCCGAAGGTGCGAGTCAGCAGCTTGTTCTTCCAGTAGGACTCGATCTGCTCGATCGTGGCGTCGGGGGTGTTCTCGTCGACTACCTCAAGCACCGACACCTGGTATCGACGTCGGCCATCGGATGCGGATCTCCGGAGGCCGACGTTTCCGCCATGCCCGTCGGTCGCGTACTGGACCCAGCGGCCATACAGGCTGTCTGCGCCCTTGGCCGATCCGACGTACTGCTGTCCGGAATCTAGGTCGACCAGAAGGTATACACCTTTGACGCTGCGAAGGACCTGCTGCCAGCCGTTTGGGAGTGTAGGGATGTCGTTGATGGGCCTCACGAATTCACGGAAGCCGGGGAAACGAGGTTCATACTGCTCGGCGATCTCGACTACTGGCTTGGGTTGCTTCACTGCGCGCTGTACCCAGCTCCTCGTCCCAGCGCCCCAGTCGATGACGACTCGGTCGATGTAGTCGACCAAGAGGTCCGTGAGGGTCAGGTCGTAGCGGAAGTGCCCAGTGATATCGAGGCTGAGAAGCTCGTCAGTGCTACCAAGCGGGCAGAGATCGACCGAGTTGACGCGGTAGATCCCGACGAAGACCGTCTTCTGCGCCTCAGTGACGACGAACTCAGCGAGTAAGCCGCCGATCGGAAACCTGTCCTTGCTCTGCACGCTCTGGTAGCTCTCGAACCTTGAACGGTCGTTCCGCCAGGCTTCGTACATCCGACCGCGCCCCAGCCTGCCGTCCTGATGCCTGACCAAGCGCACCTCATTGCTGTCGATCGCTTCAAGAGACAGTAGATCGTTGAACGTCAGCAAGGTTCATCTCCAAAGTCGCTACCCCTGCGACAGCCAACCACGGGGCTCTCCAAGTTCCGTCAGCCATATCTACGTCAACCAGCCGCGTGTCCAAACGGGTTACACGAGCTGTGGCGTCAGCCGACCTCTTCTATAACGCTTGCGGCCTGGCGGTCGGAACCGTCGCCTTGATCCGGGCCGTCCTGTGACGAGTAGTCGGTGGACACCAAGCTGGACGGCTGGATCGGCTCGCGCTCCTCCGAAACGGTGGGGCTCTCCGGGCGGAGCTTGGGCGGGGTCGCGGACCAGGTCTTCAAGTCGCCAAGGACGTTTGCGTAGAAGGCGTCGACTGCAGTGAGAACAGAGTCGATGAAAGCCCCACGGCCGCGGCCACGCTTGGTCCCCAACGGGCTGGTCAGCGCCACTCGGAACGATCGGATCTCCTTGGCGGGATCGCTCACAAGCAGGCCCGGGTTTTCGCGCACCGCCCGCAGCAACTCAGCGCTGGACGAACCGCGAGAGTGCGCGGTCATGCACTCGATGCGGGTGGTCTCGGGGGCGTTCTTCAACTGACGGATGAGCCAGTTGACCCGGGTGGTGGGTCGCCCTTCGCGTGGGGCATCGATGTCTACGTGACAGGTGATCTGGCCGGCGCGGAGGTCAGCGGTGATGACCAGATGACCCGCGGTGTCCGGGACCCGGATCGTGCCGGACAGCTGCCCGGTGCCTGCCAACTGCTGGGTCAGCGCGGACGCTCTCAGTGAAGGGTCGGCCAGCTCCTTGCGAGACAGGACGGGGACGACCTCGGTGCCCAGACGACGTCCCAGGCTCAGGCTGGTGAATCGCAGGAGAGCATCGAAGCGGGACACCACGGTTGGGAGGTTCTTGTCGGTTGCTCGCAGCGTGGCGGTGGCGACAGCGTCGCGGACCCCGGTCCAGGACTCGCCCATGTCATCGAACTCGAGCGCTCCACTTCGGGTGTGCTCGAGGTAGCGGATGAGCTCCCCCAGGATCCACGCCTGGTCCGGGTCCGCGACGCCACGGAACTCCTTCTGCATGACCGCCTCGGCGAGCACCTGCGACCAGGAAAGATGGCGCAGCTCGACCTTCCGGAGCTTGCGCTTGTCCACCTTGGTCGGGTGCTGTCCGGCGATGGCGGGAATCTCGTTGCTGATCGTCAGGAGTGCGTCGAATCCCTGCTCACGAGCCACGTCGAGGTAGTTCTCGAGCTGCTCGGTCGTGAGCTCATTGCTTCCGGTCTTGACCTCTACCAGTGCGGTCCATGTCTTAGTGCCTCGCGAAACCCTGATGAGACCGTCCGGGAAGACCTTCTTCTCGCCGAGCATGAAGGGCACTTCGATGTAGCACTCCACCGCTCCGGCGGGCGCCCCCAGCGGCTTCAGAAGAGCGCGATTGAACTCCTTGACCGCGCCAAGAACAGCCAACAGTGCCGATGTCGCTCGACGCTCTTGCTCCTCCGCCCCGTTGATGCCTGACGTTGGGATGAGGCGCGCTTCGTGCCAGGACTGCTCGGCCATGTGGTGATGCCCCCGGTTGGTGCGAGTGTGATTTGCGCACCGTACCGACTCTTACCGTGAATGACTTGCACCTTTGCCGTAACGGCTACACATCGCAATGAGACTCGACAGGGTTCGATGCGCCCTCGGCCGATCGGCGACCCGGGCAATGGTTGGTGATGGGCCCGCTGGAGTCGGGTGCAAGTGAGGCTCAAGAACCCGCCGTCACTGTCGTGGACAACAGCTCACACCGTCCACGACAGGAGTCACCGATGTCTGTCCCCGCCCACCCCACGATCCTCGTTCTCGGCTCGACTGGCCTCATGGGCCGCGAGGTCGTTCGGTCGCTCAACGGGCGCGGCGTCAGCCCGCGAGTGCTCGTTCGCGACCCGGGCCGTCTCCGCCCCACGGACCGCGTCGAGATCCACCGAGGCGACCTCCGCGACCCCGCCTCCCTCCGCGAAGCCATGCGAGGCGTCGACGCCGTCTTCCACATCTCCCCGCACGAGGCCGACGAGGTCGAGCTGACCCGCACCGCCCTCGACGCCGTCGAGGCCGAAGGCGCCCGCCTCGTCTTCTCCGGAATCCACATCGACGCCTCCAACCGCCTCGCCAAGTGGGTCATGCGCACCGTCTACGGTCGACTCCTCCCGCGCTACCGCGGCAAGATCGCCATCGGCCATCTCGTCGAGACCTCGAACACCAACCCGGTCATGCTCGGCGTCGGCAATTTCATGCAGTGCGACGAGGTCCTCCTCGACGTCATCCGCGACGGCCAGTTCGTCCTCCCGACCCACCCGAAGGGCCTCAACCGCGTCGACCTGCGCGACCTCGGAGACATCGCCGCCAACGTCCTGCTCGACCCGACCGTCCCCTCCGGCGCCTACCCCGTCTGCGGCCCACGCTCCCTCACCGGCCAAGAGTGCGCCGCCACGTGGTCCGACGCCCTCGGCACACCTGTCGAGTACGTCGGCGATGACGACGCGGCCATCGACGCCGCCCTCACCGCCCACCTCACCGCCTACCGCCTCGAGGACTGGAAGTCGTCCTTCAAGGCCCTGCGCGGCTTCGCCGTGAAGACCAAGCAGTCCGAGCTCGACGCCACGACGAGACTTCTCGGTCACCCACCGACCGACTTCACCGAGTTCGTCCGCCGCATCGTTGACGAGCACGGACTCGCGCCGACGACGCACACGGGAGCGGACGGCATACCGGCCGCTTCGCAGACGGAAGGGGCACTGCGATGAAGCAGCTCGACCTCCCCGGCCAGACGCACGTCGCCGAGGGCCCGCTCGACCACACCGGCATGTACGTCATGCACCACGCCTTCCGCCGCGACCTCGCGCGGTTCGCTGCAGCCGCGACCGCGACACCGCTCGGCGACCTGGACACCTGGGCCGCCCTCAGCGCGAGGTGGGACCGGTTCTGCCACGTCCTCCACGAGCACCACCACGCCGAGGACACGCACTACTGGCCCGTCCTCCACGCAGCCGTCAGCGCTCGCGGCACCGACTCTGACCGCGCGGAGGTCACCGCGATGAGCGACGAGCACGCCGAAATCGACCCCGCCCTCGCCGCCCTCACCACCGCCTGGCGCGCCATGGCCGACCACCCCTGCGACGACCACCGCCACGCCCTCGAGATCCGCCTCGCCGGCCTGCGCGAGCTCCTCGGCGCCCACCTCGAGCACGAGGAGACCGTCGTCCTGCCGCTCGTCCAGCGCGTCATGAACGAGGACGAGATGGCCGGCGTCGAGCTCGCG
>NZ_AVPI01000016.1 GCF_000768675.1 Knoellia flava TL1
CCGCGTGGGCCTTCAGCAAGTGACCGCACCGCCGGTTTCGTTCGTGGACGAGTGTGGAGTGCAAAACGACACGTTTACTATCCCCACCTCCAACAGCGTCCGATACGTCGTTGACGATGGGGAGCATTCTGCGGGTACATATCCTGGCCTTGGTGACATCACCGTTACGGCCACGCCGCTTGCCGGATACAGCCTGCAGGGGACCGACCGGTGGAGCAAGACCTTCTCTTCAGAGGCTTGTCCTCTCACCACTCCCCAAGCGCCCGTCGACATCACGGCTAGCGCGGGCAACGCTAGTGCTGTCGTGTCCTGGTCCCCTCCGCCTAACGACGGGGGGGCCACCGTCACCGGATACATCGTGACCGCACATCCTGGTGGCGTATCGGTGGTGACCGGACCTAGTGCCCGTCAGGTCACCGTCGGTGGCCTCACTAACGGCGACACTTACACGTTCACGGTGTCCGCCACGAACTCCCTCGGTGAGAGCGAAGCGTCGCAGCCGAGCAATGCTGTGACTCCCCAGGAACCCGACTTCGCAGCTCCGGCGCTGTCGCAGTTCGACTTCACCCCCAAGAGCGCCGACGTCAATGCCGGCTCCAAGGACGTCGTGGTCACCGCCCGCGTCACCGACGCCACCGGCGCCGAAGCCCCCACCCTGATCCTCACCTCCGACAACACCACCCAAACTCTCGGGTTCGGCTCCATGACCCGAATCTCGGGCACCGCCACCGACGGGATCTACCAGCGCACCGTCACCATCCCCACCACTGCAGCCACCGGCACCTGGTCCGTGACGATCTACCCGCTCGATGACACGCTCGGCAACGACGACAACACCTTCCACGTCCACCCGAGCAAGCTCACCGTCACGAGCACGCCCCCAGACGTCGCAGCTCCTGTGCTGTCGCAGTTCGACTTCACCCCCAAGAGCGCCGACGTCAATGCCGGCTCCAAGGACGTCGTCGTCACCGCCCGCGTCACCGACGCCACCGGCGCCGAAGCCCCCACCCTGATCCTCACCTCCGACAACACCACCCAAACTCTCGGGTTCGGCTCCATGACCCGAATCTCGGGCACCGCCACCGACGGGATCTACCAGCGCACCGTCACCATCCCCACCACTGCAGCCACCGGCACCTGGTCCGTGACGATCTACCCGCTCGATGACACGCTCGGCAACGACGACAACACCTTCCACGTCCACCCGAGCAAGCTCACCGTCACGAGGACTCCGCCAGTCACCGCACCGGGCGCACCCACGGCCGTGACCGCCACTGCTGGTGACACCTCCGCGACGGTGTCCTGGACCGCCCCCACCAATACCGGCGGCGCACCCATCACCGGCTACACCGTCACCGCCAGCCCCGGCGGCAAAACCGCCACCACCACCGGCGCCACCACCGCCACCCTCACCGGACTGAGCAACGGCACCAGCTACACCTTCACCGTCACCGCCACCAACAGCGCCGGCACCAGCCCCACCTCCACACCCAGCAACACCATCACCCCCAAGGCGCCGGTCACCGCACCGAGCGCACCCACGGCCGTGACCGCCACTGCTGGTGACACCTCCGCGACGGTGTCCTGGACCGCCCCCACCAACACCGGCGGCGCACCCATCACCGGCTACACCGTCACCGCCAGCCCCGGCGGCAAAACCGCCACCACCACCGGCGCCACCACCGCCACCCTCACCGGACTGAGCAACGGCACCAGCTACACCTTCACCGTGACCGCCACCAACAGCGCCGGCACCAGCCCCACCTCCACACCCAGCAATACCATCACCCCAAGTGCGCCTTCCATCTTGTCGGTCGTGACGCCCACCGTGACAGGCGGATCCAAACCGGGATACGTCAAGACAGCCAACGCAGGCTCGTGGGGTCCATCCCCGGTCGCGCTCTCGTACCGCTGGTCGAGAGTCTCCGCCACTGGCGTCGTGACCCCGATACGCGGAGCCACGAACGCCAAATACCGCGTCTCCACCGCCGATGTGGGCTATCGCCTCACCGTCACCGTCACCGGAACCAAGACCGGATACTCCACGGCGTCACGCACGTCAGCATCTACGAGCTTTGTCACCGCCTGGCGACGCTAGGAAGAGAGGTCGGTCGACCCGAACCGCATCGTGTCCCCGGCTCCAGCGGCTCCGCGCCGCCGGCGGCCGACGCGACCCGGCTGAGGTCGTCGACCAGCCCTCGTACGGCGGCGGCGAGGACACGCTCTACTGGCCCGTC
Organism: Knoellia flava TL1; assembly: GCF_000768675.1. Lineage (GTDB taxonomy): Bacteria > Actinomycetota > Actinomycetes > Actinomycetales > Dermatophilaceae > Knoellia > Knoellia flava. The sequence goes on from NZ_AVPI01000016.1 coordinate 2,238, forward strand.
CTCGACACCGCAGTCCAAGCCCGCGGCGCCGACGCCGACCGCGCCGAGGTCACCGCGATGAGCGACGAGCATGCCGAGATCGACCCCGCCCTCGCCGCACTCACCAGCGCCTGGCGCGCCATGGCCGACCACCCGTGCGACGACCACCGGCACGCCCTCGAGATCCGGCTCGCCGGCCTGCGCGAGACCCTCGGCGCGCACCTCGAGCACGAGGAGACCGTGGTCCTGCCGCTCGTCCAGCGCGTCATGACCGAGGACGAGATGGCCGGCGTCGAGCTCGCGATCCAGAAGGGCTACCGCCTGCGCGACACCCCCTTCATGATCGGCTGGGTCACCGACGGGCTCCCGCCCGCTGCCCTCGAGCGCTTCTTCGCCTTCAGCGGTGGCCCGTTCAAGCTCCTGTATGCCGTGGTGCGGCGTGCGTACGCCCGTCGCGAGCAGCGCGCCTTCCGTCACGCCGACCTGCTCGGGACCGCCGTATCACCGTGATACGCCGGACGCTCGGATGCCGAGCGAGCGTCACTGCTCCGAGTCCGCGATCGGTGGGGGCGAGCTCATCGCCGCTCCGGTCGGGTTCGCCACTCTCGGCTAACGCAAGCCGGTTTGCTGCCCGGAAGCCGGTCCTAGACCGCCTTCCCGAGTGGACGAGACGTGCCTTAGTGACCTCTGATTCGCCTCATACAAAGCCCCGCCTGCGAATTCTTCCGAGGTGCAAATGTGGGGAGCGTAAAGACCTATGCTGCTGTCGCACCCCTTGAACTTCATCGGGGCCGTAAATCTCACCCGGGGGACTCTCGATGATCCGTGCCACGCCTGCGCCCAGCCTCCGCAAGGAAGATGGCGCCGCCGCCCGCGTGTGCATCGGCCTACTGGTCTCACTATTCCTCCTCTTGATTCCTGGTGGTTCTGCGGCTGCAATCGAGGCACCACCGGCATTGATCAGTGCGGCGCTTTCACCCTCCGATGGTCTGGTCACCATCGACGACA
>NZ_AVPI01000017.1 GCF_000768675.1 Knoellia flava TL1
ATCCTGTATGCCGTGGTGCGCCGTGGGTACGCCCGTCGCGAGCAGCGCGCCTTCCGGCACGCCGACCTGCTCGGGACCGCCGTCTCGCCGTGACAGCCAAGCGAACAGGTCAGATGCCGAGCGAGCGGCGCTGCTCCGCGAACCGGTCGAGGAGGACGGCCATGCCCCACTCGCGGGCCAGCGCCTCTCCCCGGTCGGCCGCGGAGCGCGCCGTCTCGACATCTCCCGCCGTCGCGAGCGCCATCGCGAGGAAGCAGTCAACCGGCCCTTGCAGGCTCGCGGTGCCGGCCACCGCCATGCGCCCGCTGAGCGGAGCCAGCCGCGACGCGACCTGCCGCGCCAGCTCCACGTCGCCGACCGCCGTCGCTGCGATCGCCAACAAGGCAAGGTCCATAGACTCGCTCCAGTCCTCGGTCGGCAGGCTCGTCCGGGACAGCAGATGCTCGACCCGCTCCCTGTCGCCGGTCACCGCAGAGAGGTGCAGCAACGGCGTGAGGGTGATGTCGTCGGTGCCGTTCGGGTCGGCCGCCGCCATCTGCTCGGCAAGGATCGCGGCTGCCGGCGGGTTCCACGCCGCGAGCACGTAGGCGATGCCGAACTCGATGTAGTCGCTCGCCGGGATCGACATCGTCACCCCGGTGAGTCCGCGCAGCGAGTCGGCCGCCGCGGACGGGTCCTCACGACTGCGCAGGATGAGGAGGTTGAGCTCGACGAAGCGCAGCGCGAACTCGACATAGGCGAGCCGTCGCCGCCGCGCGATCGCCAGGGCCGCCCCGCTCGCGCTCTCCCACGTCGCCCGGTCGCCGGCCTCGACCGCCACGCTCGCCATCCCCGCGAGCGCGACCGCCTCGGCCGCCACGTCACCCGAGGCCCGGGCCGCCGCGACCTCCTCCTCCGACAACGCCCGCCGGACCCCCAGCGAGCGGCACCGCCACGAGGCGAGGTGCGCCGTCCGCGCCGCCCAGGCTAGCAGCGCCGGGTCCTCGAACCGCCGCGCCAGCGCCATCCCCTCGTCGACGAGCGCCCCGGCCTCCGCGTCCGACCCCGGCAGGTAGTAGAGCTGGGCCGCGAGCGCGAGCATGAGCGTGCACCGCTCCTGCGAGCCGCCGGGCTCGAGCCTGACGAGCGTGGCACGCAGGTCGTCGACGAGCTCGTGCTCGACCACGCCGTAGTCCATCGGCGTCCACACCGAGTAGCGCGTCAGCGCGGCCACCGCCTCCGCCACCCGCGCCGGGTCGTCGAGCGCGCGGGCGACCGCGACCGCGTCGACGACTGCCGCCACACCCTCCTGCCACATGCCCGCGCGGGCCGCGCTCTCGTTGAAACGCAGCAACAGGTCGAAGCGCTCGTATGCCGTCCCCTGCGGATCCGCTGCCTGCGCACCGAGCGCGGCGTGGAAGAGGTTCGCAGCCTCGACGTTGGCGAAGTCGTCGGCGGCCAGAGCGCCGGCCGCGGCGGCAGCGGGCCAGGCGCTCCCGGCATACAGGGGTCCGGCAGCGAGCCAGTGATGGGCGAGGTCGAAGGCGCGCTCCGCGGCGTTGATCGCGGACGAGGGTGCGGACTCGAGGGCGCGGGCGATGCGGGCGTGGGTGCGGGCCACCCGACTCGGCGTCGTCATGGCGAGGATCGCGTCCCGCGTGAGGGCATGGTCGAAGGAGAGCAGGCCCTGCGTGCTGTGGAGGATGCCGGCCTCCTGCGCCGGCTCCAGCCGGTCGAGGAGCTCGTCGGGGTCGAGCTCGGCGACCCGGGCGAGCAGGAGTGGCGGGTGCTGGCGTCCCAGCGCTGCAGCCAGCAGCAGGAGGTCGCGGACCGGCTCGGGCAGGTCGGCGACCCGGTGGCGGACGACCGACTGGACGCTTTCGGGCACCTCGTCGTCGACCCGCCCGGACTGCTCGGCGAGGCGGGCCAGCTCGACGAGGAAGAAGGGGTTGCCGTCGGTCCGTGCCCGCCACGCAGCGACCACGTCGGGCTGGGCGTCGGCGCCGAGGATCGAGCCGACGAGGTCGCGCGCCTCGTCGTCGGCGAGACCGCCGAGCTCGAGGGTGGTGGCGCCGTGCCGGGCCAGGGCGGCGTCGAGCTCCGCACCCGCGGCGTCGCTGGTGGCTCGGCGGCTCGCGACGACAGCCACCCGGTCACCGGGACCGAGACTCGCGACGACCTGGGCTAGGCAGCGCATCGTCGGCGTGTCGGCCCAGTGAAGGTCGTCAAGGACGAGGAGCAAGCCGGTGTCCTGGGCCGCCTCGCGCAGGGTGCGGGCGATGGCGTCGTGCGCGGCGAAGGACCGCTCCGCTGTCGTGCCGTCGCTCGTGCCGTCGCTCGTGTCGCCGCTCGTGTCGCCGCGCGCCCCACTGCGGGAATCGTGAGCGGGCTCGGGTGGCGCCGGCAGGTCGAGCCGGGCGAGGAGCTGGCGCCACGGCCAGAGCGGTGGGGCGCCCTCGTCCGCCGAGCACGTGCCGACGGCTGCGGCCATGCCGCGCGCCGTCGCCTCGGCCACTGCCCACTCGATGAGGCGCGACTTGCCTGCACCGGCCTCACCGACGAGGCGGACCGCGGCCGGCCGACCGGCGACAGCGTCGTCGAGCAGCTGCCGGAGGACCTCGCGCTCGCGAGTCCGGCCCACGATCGGGCGCTCGTCCCAACCGAGAGGCACAGACCCGCGGGTGCCTCGACTCGGCGGCGCGAGTGGAGGATCACCGGGACCGGGGCCCCTGCGATCCTCCACTCGGGCCTCCCGACTCGGCGAGACCGAACCGTTCGCGAGCCAGCCGCGCAAGACTGCCGGATCCTGCTGCAGGAGAGCGGTCTCGAGGTCGCGCACCTCCTGTCCCGGGTCGAGGCCGAGCTCGTCGTCGAGCACCCGCCGCAATCGACGGATCGCGTCGAGCGCCTCGGCCTGGCGTCCGGCACGGGCCAGGGCCAGCGCGTGCAGCGCCCAGCCCCGCTCGCGCAGGGGGTCACGCGTCGTGGCCTGCTCGGTCAGGGGCAGCACCGTCGCGTGCTCCCCAAGCGCGAGGAGCCCGAGCGCGAGGTCGTCGCTCGCGGTCGTGCGCAGCCCCTCGAGGCCGGTGCGCTCGGCGAGGACGTCGGGGTGGTCGGTGAGGTCGGCGTACGGCGTGCCGCGCCACCCGCGCAGCGCCTGCTCGAGGCCCTCGACGTGCTCCTCGACCTCGCCCCGACTGGGCCACGTCTCGTTCGGCCCGGTCGTCAGCTGCGAGCCGAGCCGGCCGAGCACCCGGTGGCGAGCCCGGACCTCGTCGGCGAACGCGGTCGCGTCGACCGCGTGACGCGGGAGCACCAGCCGGTAGCCCTCGTCCGAGGTGACCAGCACCGTCGGCTTCGCCCGCGGCTGCAGGCCCGGTTCGAGCAGCCGCCGCAGCCCCGAGACATAGGAGTGCAGCGTCCCGTAGGCACCGGGCGGTGCCTCGTCACCCCACATGAGCGCGACGAGCCGGTCAGCCGACACGACCGGTCCGAGGTCGAGCGCGAGGGCGGCGAGCAGCGCGCGACGCTTGCGCGCCGCGATCTCGACGGGCCCGTCGGACCCGTGGAGCGCCGTCGCCCCGAGGACGCTCACCTGCACCGACACCCCGGTCACGCTACTGACGCGCGTGCGCTGCCGGAGGCGGTTCGGCGCAGCCAGCGACACTCAAGCCGGACCCAAGCCGCGGCCGCGACCGTGGTGACATGACCAGATCTCTCGGCCCCCGCCTCCTCGACCGCTCCCCGAACCCTGCTCGTATGCCGGCCCACGCCGAGCGTGCGACCCGCGCCCGTCCTTCGGCCGCGCTCGACCGGAGCGTCCTCCACGCCGTCGTCGCGCTCGCCGCGGTCTCGGTCGGCGGCGCGCTCGTCTCGGTCGCGGGTGGCCTCGCCGACAGCCTCTGGGACGCGATGGGTCCGACCGGCCGCCTGTCGATCCCGGTGCCGATGATGCTCGGGCAGCTCGTCGCGGCGTGGTTCGCCTCCGGTCGACGACGCCGACCGGCCCTCGTCGCGAGCGCACTCCTGGCGCTCGTCGCACCCGTGTGCATCGTCTCGGGCTTCTTCGACGGCGGCTACTCGGACCCGGCACGGACAGGTGCGCACACGGCATACCAAGCGGTTCTCGTCACGATGCTCGCCGTCGTGGGAGTTCTCGCTGCGCGGAGGTTCATGCGGCTGCGGACGAGACGAGCGTGAGGGCCTGGCACGGGGACGCGTGACCCGTCCGTCAGTCCGCTAGGCTCCGCGCCCGGGGGGCATCGTCGTATGGCGCCCTCGTCCATATCGGCCGCGAGCCGCGCCCGCGCGCCCGCGGATCCAACTAGGGGAGAAGAACATGAAGTTGGCGTCGAAGTTTGTCTCTGCAGCCGTGGTCGCGGCCACCGCATCAGTGGCAGTGGTGACCATGGCAGCGCCCGCCCACGCGGCAAGCCACACCTTGTTCTCGGCGAGCGGCAAGTCCTATGGCTGGTACGACGACCCGAACAATCGCATCGTCATCTGCGACATGGTCAGCGGGGACGGGGATGCCGCGAACGCCTCGATCCAGGGAGGCGGGTGGGCCTGGGGCGGGCACATCGTCTACAACGGCTGCGAGGCGCAGGGTGGGGTCGCCGACAACGTGAACGTGCGAATGACCGTCTGCGACTGGGTCTGGTCGGCCGCACAGCAGATGCGGACGCACCGGGGCTGCAAGGACGCCTACTTCACGTCCTGACCCTGACGTCAGGCAACAGGAGGCGCCGTTCCTCCTGTCTTGCCAGGCGAACTCGTCCGCAAGGTCAGGGAGCGGCCAGTGTGATGGCCGCTCCCTGACCATTCAGCGGAACCAGGATCAGTCGGTCGGGTGCGGGGCAGCGCTGACGGCGCGTCGGCGCTCGAACCAGCGCTCGAGCTCGGCCAGGGCCTCGGGGTCGAGCGCCTGCTCGGGGTCGGCCACGATGTCGCGTTGGATGCGTTCGCGCGCCACGGCATACATCGGTCCGCCCATCGCGTACTCGAGGTTGCGGGCGTACCAAGGCTTGAAGTGCCGCGCACCCAGGCTCTGGATGGCCCACGCGAGAAGGCCCGGCCTGCCCCGGCGGGCCCAGAAGCCGACCGCGAGGCTCAGGACCCACGCGACTGCCAGCGCGAGGCCCATGACGCCGAGGGTGGCGGCGATCTCGTCGCTGCCGAAGTTGTCGAGGACGCTGCGCAGGTCGGCGTAGATCCTGCGCACGACGGGGTCCTGGAGGTTGAGCTGCGAGATGAAGGCCTCCGCGTCCTGCGCCCGGGTCTCGAGGTCCTCGATGGACTGCAGCGAGGGCCTGCCCGCCCACGCCGCCTGGACGTGCTGCTTCACCTGCGGGACGGACTCGAAGACGTTCGTGGGTCGGATGCCGAGGAGTGCGTCCTTGGCCGCGGTGACCTCGTCGTAGGTCGTGCTGATCTGCCGAACAGTTTCCGAGCTCCGCTGGACCGCGGCGTCGAGCTGCTCGGGGTCGGGTGCGTTGTCACGCGCGTAGTCGAGGGTGGCCTGGATCTGCTCTCGGTGATCGACGAGGTACTTCGCCTGGCCCAGCCGCTCGCTGAGGTTGGGCACGGCGTGGACCGCGTCGTAGGCCTTGCCGCCCAGCGTCTCCGAGCTGCTCAGCGCCACGCTGAGGGCCGCCGCCGCTCCGTAGGCCTTGAGCAGGAAGGCGACGACCGCGCCGAGGACGCGGCGGGCGAGCTCCTCGGGGCGGCGGTAGAGGGGCAGGCCCTTCGCGACGGACGACATGGTGGACTCCAGGTTTCGCATGGTCTCTGGCGGTGGAAGCGTAGGCCCGAGACCGACCGGATCCGCCGGTCACTTCCAGATGACCGTCGCGAGCACGTGCTTCATCGCCTCGCGTGCGGTGTCGCGCTCCTCGGCGGAGTACTCGACAAAGAAGAGTACGAGCCCCTCGGACGTTCGGACGGCCGTCATGTCCATCGGCTTGTTGCCGATCAGCTTGAAGCAGTATCCGTCCCGCGCACACCACAGGTCGCTCGGGTTGGTCCCGGGTGCTTGGGTGAGCGTGAACGACTGTGCCGGCACACCTCCGACGGTGGCCGTGCGCACCTCACCCACTCGCACATTGGGTCGCCCCGTCCGGATGAAGTCGGCCAGGTCAGCCGGCAGGTCGCCCGCGGCCGTCGAGTTCACCGATCCGACGAGCACCGCTCCTGCGCCGACGCCGTCCTTCGAGACGAGGCGCGTTCCGACTCCCTCACTGGCCTCGGAGAAGCCGGCCGGCGCCTCGAAACGCATCGGGAAGTCGTCGAAGCCGACAAACCCGTCGACCACGACACCCGCCCCAGCGGTGACCGCCACCGACGCCGAGGCCGTCGGAGAGGTCGTGGGACTCGCGGTGGCGGACGGCGCGGCCTCTGTGGCACCTTCGGCCCCATCTGCAGCGCATCCGGCCAGGGCCGCGCTGATGAGCGCGAGCATTCCTACGACGGTGAGCAGCCGGCGTGCCGAGGTGGGACGTCCGCTCACGCGCGGACTCGTGAAGATCGACATGGTGACGACCCCTTTCCTGATCCGGGGTCATCACCGTGCCCGTGCACGGTCGCGTCCTGGTCGCGCCTTGGTCGCGGCCCGCGTTCATCGCCGAGCCGGTAGCGAGCCGGTAGCGAACCGGTGGCGGGCCGGACGACCGGCGGGCCCTCAAGCGGGACCTCCGGCCCTGCCGCACCGCTCGAGCGTGAGATGGGCTGGCCGTGGACGAACCCGACCGACAGGAGCGACCCGCGATGCCCAAGCAGTCCAGGAAGTCCTGGTCCCAGCTCACCCCCACCCAGAAGCGGCTCGTCGTGCTCGGCGGCGCACTTCAGCTCACCCTGCAGGGTGCGGCACTGCGCGACCTGCGCCGACGCAGGGCCGACGAGGTCAAGGGCCCGCGGTGGGCCTGGGCCGCTGCGACCTTCGTCAACACGCTGGGCCCGTGCGCCTACTTCCTCTTCGGACGGCGACACAGCCTGCCCGCCTTCGACTGACGCCTCCCGAGCCGGCAGAACCGTCAGGCGTCGAGGACCTCGATCGTGACGTCCACGTCGTCGCCGTCCTCGATGCCCTCGGCCTTGCGCACGGCCTTCTTGACCGGCAGGACGTAGCTCCCGAGCTTGGTGTCGGGGAAGACCGACGTCGACCAGGTCGTCGCGCCGACGGTCACCCGCACCCGCACCGAGCCGAACCCGCGATCCGGACGGTCGAGCTCGGCGATGTCGTCGGCCGCGTCGGTGGGCAGCGTGACGAAGAACCAGCCGCCCTGCGCGCTCCACTCCCAGAGCGGCGCGGTGAACGAGAACCTCACTCCCGCAGGCTACGCACGACCACCGTCACCCGACCGGAGCCAACCAGACCCGACCGACCCCACAGACGCGCGTATGCCGTGGAGCCGGCTTCACGGCATACGCGCGCCTTGCGGGAGGGGGACGACCTCAGCGGGCCATGTAGCCGCCGTCGATGTAGAGCTCGAGCCCGGTGACGAACGCGGCGTCGTCGCTGGCGAGGTAGGCGACACCGGCGGCGATGTCCTCGGGCCGGCCGAGGTGGCCCATCGGCGTGAGCGCGGTCATGCCGTCCCAGATGTCCGTGCCGCGCGCCTGCTCGAGGATCGGGGTCGCGATGAAGCCCGGGTGGATCGAGTTGACCCGGATGCCCTCGGTCGCCCAGTGGAGCGCGATGTTTTTCGTGAGCGTGCGGACCGCAGCCTTGGCCGCGTGGTAGGCCGGCGACGTCCCGAAGCCGCCGCTCGCGCCGAAGATCGAGCTGATGTTGGCGACCGACGCGTGCTCGGACGCCTTGAGGTGCGGCGCGGCGACCTTCATGCCGAGGAAGACGCCGGTCTGGTCGATCGAGACCGTCCGGTCCCACTCCTCGAGGGTCGTGTCCTCGATCGGCTTGATGTCACCCATGCCCGCGTTGTTGACGAGGATGTCGAGGCCGCCGAAGTCGTCGACGGCCTTGGCGCAGGCGGCTTCCCACTCCGACTCGCTCGTGACGTCGTGCCGCAGGAAGGCCGCGTGGTGTCCGGACTCGACGAGCTCGCGGACCGTGGCCTCACCCGGCCCGACCTGGATGTCGGTGACGAGGACGGCGGCGCCCTCCTCGGCGAGACGCCGGGCGGTGGCCTTGCCGATGCCGCTCGCGGCGCCGGTGACGAGGGCGACGCGGCCGTCGAGCCTGTTCATGCTGTGCTCCTTCGGTGGTGGGCTGCTCCATTCAGTCAAGACCTGACGGCGACGCGGCGACAGGGACCTACGACCCGGCCCGGACCGGCCGGGCCAGCCCGGCTAGCCTCGGAGGACGTCGAGCGAGAGGACTGCACGAGCGATGAGCATCCGCGACAACGGACCCGAGCCCAACGCCTTCGACATCGAGGCCGCGACGAAGGCGAACACGACCTACCGCACGGTCGCGTGGACCGGCCGCTACCTCCAGGTCACCCTCATGTCGATCCCCGTCGGCTCGTCGATCGGCCTCGAGGTCCACCCCGAGACCGACCAGTTCCTGCGCATCGACGCCGGGCAGGGCACCTTCCGCGTCGGCCCGAGCGAGGACGACCTCACCGACACCGACGTCGGCGACGGCTGGTCGATCCAGGTCCCCGCCGGCCACTGGCACGACGTCGTCAACACCGGTGACGAGCCCCTCCAGCTGTATGCCGTCTACGCACCGTCGCACCACGCGCAGGGCAAGGTGCACGAGACGGCCGAGGACGCCGAGCGCGACGAGGAGTCCGGCGGGGACGAGCCGCCGGAGTGGACCGTCCAGCCCGGCTGAGCCCAGCGCCGCTGCCGTGCAGGCGCTAGCGTCGACGCGTGCCCGACTTCACCTGGCTGCCCGCCAACGAGGCCACGACCGCGGACGTCGAGGCCGTCCTCGGCGCGGGCGGGGCGGCGAAGTGTCGCTGTCAAGGACTCAAGGTGCCCGGCTGGATCTGGCGCGACACCACCCAGGCCGAGCGTGACGCCGCGCTGGTCGAGCAGACCGCCTGCGGCACCGACGGGCCGACGTCCGGCCTCATCGGCTACGTCGACGGCGAGCCCGCGGGCTGGGTCGCCGTCGAGCCGAGGGAGAACTACCCGAGGCTGTGGGCCCGCAAGCAGCCGTGGATGCGGATGGACCCCGAGCTCCCGGGGGTCTGGTCGGTCACATGCTTCGTCGTCGGCAAGGGCCACCGCCGGACCGGGCTGACCTACGAGCTCGCCCACGCCACCGTGGAGTACGGCGAGCGGGTCGGCGCCGCCGTCCTCGAGGGCTACCCGATCGAGCCGGCGCCCGGCAAGACGGTGATCTGGGACGAGGCGTCGGTCGGGCTCGTGCAGGTCTTCGTCGAGGCCGGCTACGAGGTCGTGGCCACACCCACCCTGCGCCGCCGGGTCGTCCGACGGCAGCTCGCTCGGCGCACCTGACGCACCTCAGGAGCTGCTCGGGCTGGGCGACGCGCTGGGCGATGTGGACGGAGAGGGTGAACCCGACCGCTTCGACCCCTTGCCGAGGGCGCTCCTGCCCGGGTGGTCCTTGCCGGGGTGGTCCTTGCCGGACCGGCCCGCCTTGCCGAGCTGCTTCGCGACTTTGTCCTTCGGAACCGCCTGGGTACCCGAGTCGCCCGAGCCGCCACCCCGTTTCGCTCCGGCGCTCGGGCGGCGCACCGTCGCGCAGTAGCCCGCGACGCGGTCCTCGCCCCCGGCGGCCTCGGCGAGGTTGCGCATCGCGACCGAGCCCCGAGCCCGGTCCGCGCCGTCGTTGTGCTTCTCGTGGTTGGCCCACGCCCGGCACAGCCCGAACGCCGCCGGACCGGTCGCGTCCGGGCCGACGCCACGGTCCGAGGGCACGCTCGACGCCGGCACGTCGGCCGGGCGCGTGGCCGAGTGCGCGACCACCGTGGCCGCACCGAGCGCGAGCACCACACCCGCGAGGGCCGCGCCGGTCCGCGCGCCGAGGACTGAGCCGAGAGCCACGCCATCAGTCTGCTCCTGCACGGCTGGCGACGGACCCCGTTTCACAGGTCCGTCGCACCGGGCTACGTTCGATGCGTGAAGCCCAGCGCCGACGTCTTCGACCTCTTCGCCGTGCCGCCCGACGCCGTGCGCCTCGACGGCGGACAGGGTCACAGCGTCCTCGCCGGCGATCTCGTCCTCTCCCCGGGGCGCGACCCGCGGACGGCCACCTGGCTCAACCCCGTCCTCGCCCGGCTCGCCGCCGAGCTCGACAACGAACGCCCCCGCACCCTGCGCCTCGCCATGCCGATCCCGACCCGTGACGGCCGCTGGGTCGTCGACGGCTGGGCTGCCAGCCGCTACGAACCGGACACGACGCACTGCCGCGACCTCCACGTCCTCCGCGCCACGGCCCACCTCCTCCACGCGCGACTCGCGGCGCGCATCACGACGCGACCGGACGGCATACGGGATCGCGACGACCGCTGGGCCAGAGCGGAACGCATCGCGTTCGGCGAGAGCCAGCCCGGCAACATCCCCAACGCCGTGGCGCCGCTCGTCGCCCGCATCCTCGCCGAGCTCGACGCGACCCCCCTCGGACCCGAGCAGCTCGTCCACGGCGACGTCGCCGCGAACGTCCTCCTCGACGCGGACGGCGTGCCGCTCGTCATCGACGTCGCGCCCTACTGGCGGCCGCTCCGGTGGGCCGACGCGGTCTGCGTCCTCGACGCCGTCGTCGAGCACGGCGCCGACCCGTCCGCGATGCGCGCCCACGCGACCGGCGCCGACCGCCAGGCCATGCTGCGCGCCTCCCTCTTCCGCCTCCTCAGCGACGAGGACCCCGACATCGAGGCGCACCGGCACGCCCTCGAGTCCGGACCGCTCTGACGAACGAGCCCGTATGCCGGCCGCTCACCGAGCGGGGACCGCGCCCGTTGGGCCGCCCCGCTCCCGGGTTTCGCCGGGAACCGTGGTCAGCCGGGCTGCACCGGCTCGAGCCGGCGTCGACGCTGCACGGCGTGCACGACGACGACCGCGAACGTGAGGACCATGGCGGCCATGTGTGCGGGGATGGTGAGGTTGGCCGCGAGGGCGTGCAGGCCACCCTCGGAGCCGAAGAGGTCCTCAGTGCGCCGGCTCACCCAGCCGTCCTCAGCAAGCCGCCGCACGGCGGCGACGAGCTCGAGGACGTTGCCGAGGACGGCAAGCGGCAACGCCGCGAGGAGGATGCGCAGGAGGACGCGCTGCACGCCGGATGCGGTCTCGCGGAGCAGGCGGCCGACCACGACGAAGGCCGTCGCGAGCGCCGACCCGGCGAGGAGGTGGAAGGCGATGTGCGGATGGCTGTCACCGACCGCGTCGACGAGGGCGGGCGCGGCGAACCCGAAGATGAGGAGGAACGGGACCCAGACGAGGGCCAGCAGGACGAGCGGTCGCTTCATGGTGGTGCACTCCTTGTGTCGAGGGCCGGCCGACGTGGCAGTCGCCACGACGCGCCGGGACCACCGACGCTAGGAAAACCGCAGGTCAGGACGCATCGGCCCTTTCGCCTAACTCCCGGGACCTCCGCCAAGCGTTGACGGCGTGGACCCGCCGGTTCTCGTGCGGGCCACCTGGCAGGTCGAGCTTGGTGAAGACCGAACGGAGGTGGGCGTCCACGGTGCGGTCCGAGACCACGAGCCGGTCCGCGATCCCGGCGTTCGACAGCCCTTGGGCCAGCAGCCCGAGCACCTCGACCTCTCGTGCGGTGAGCCCCTGGACCTGGACCTCGGGGGAGTCGTCAGCCTGAAGCTCGACGACCAGCGCCCGGCTGCAGCCGAGGGCGACCGTCACGACGCCGGCATACATCCCGACGAGGACGAGCACGCCGGCTGTCTCTCGTGGAGCCATCGAACCCAGGGCGCCGCAGAGCATGACGAGGGCGGCACCGGACAACGCCGAGACCGCCACGAGGGCGAGCCGGCGGCCTGCGTCGTCGCCGTCGCGCCACGCCGCTCGGAGGGCCACGACCGGTCCGAGCAGCACCGTGGCGAGGAAGGCACTCATCACCGCGGCACCGATGATCTCGCCCGTGGGCCAGGGCACGAGGGCCGCGGCGGCCAACGGAGCGAAGTCGTCGAAGAAGAGCGCAAAGGCCACGGCAGCCGAGACCGCGAGGCCGACGACGGTCGCGACCCCGGCTCGCGACGCCCCCTTGCCGAGGCTTCTCACCGCCATGAGCGGCAGCACCGAGAAGGCGGTGAGCATCGGCAGGTGGGCCGTCCCGGCGAGGACGGCGACGGCCCAGGTCGCCCGGTCACCGGGCATCCACCACGAGGCGGCCACCGCCGCGCTCCAGACCAACGGATGGGCCAGCCCGAGGATCGCGAGGAGGATCAGCCCCTGGCGCCAGCGAACCCATCCCGGTTGCAGGAGGCGCGTGGTCCGCAGCAGCAGGACCGACGTGACGACAGCACAGCCCCAGGTGACGGGCGACGTGCCGGCGACGGAGCCGTCAGGAGGCCCTGCGACGCGCAGCGCCAGCACGGCACGACCCGAGGCGGCCGCCACACCCGCGACGGCCAGCACGGTCCCACGGTCGTGGCCGGACCACCTCACTCCAGAAGTATGGGTCGGCGTCGGGTCACGGACCAGCAGTTCGGGCCGGATCGGGCGCGACACGAGGGCGCGCACTGTCGCCATTCGCGGCTCGGCCTGACAGAGTTTGTCGGCACGCCACCACCGAGACTCTGGGGAGGAGCCAGTCATGTGGCCCTGGCTCATGATCCTTGCCGGCACGCTGCTCATCATCGGAGCACTCCTCGCCCGGCACCGGATGATGCGGGACTACCGCGCCCAGCTGGAGGCGGACCGGATCGCGCCCGTCACCGTGCCGGACCCGGCGACGCCTGACGAGATCACGCCCGAGCCACCCGCGCTCGAGGCGCCCACGCCCGAGGCACCCGCACCCACACCCACAGCCATCGAGTCGACGCCGGTCGTGGCCGTCCCCGCCGCACCCGGGCCCTCCCTCTCGACGCCCGCCGCCCTCCCCGCACCGACCCCGGAAGCGCCGGCAGCACCGGCGCGCCCAGCACCCGCCGCGCCCGTGCCCGCGTTCGCCCGTGCGGCGCACACCGCGACCGTCACGACCCGCCGCGAGGTCAAGGCCGCCCGCGCCGCGGGCCAGCCGATCGTCACCGGGCCACCGCCGCTCTTCGCCGACCTGCCCGTGGGCCACCGCCTCACCACGGCACCGACGGTCCGGGTCCGCTCCCAGGACGTCCCGCTCCAGGACTGGCTGCGCTACTACGCCGAGGGCAACGCCTGGTCCGGTGTCGTCCAGAGCATCTCGGACCGGGTCACCGGCGACCCGATTCTCCAGCCCTACTTCGGCGGCATGGACCGCACGACGCTCCAGCGCCACGTCATGTCGACGGTCATGATGCTCACCGGCGAGGGCGTGACCGTCGGGGCGGTCCGGCGCCTCGCCGATGCCCACCTGCGCCACGTCCAGTCCGGCGGCCAGCCGGTGAACGAGGCCGTGTGGAACCGGATGGCCGCGACGCTCGGCAACGCCCTGCGCGAGCACAACGCCCCCGAGGCCGCGATCCTCTCGCTCAACACGACGGTGTCGCCGCTGCGGTCGGTCATCGTCAGGCGAGACCACGCCTGAGCCCGCCCGCCGGCATACCCACAACGTCCGGCACGGTGACGACTTGGGCACCACAGTTGCGGACGCAAGCAGGGCAGGCGGACATCCTCGGGGGGTGCGCAGGTCGACGATGGAGGTTCAGGCCACCAGCCGCCAGAGGTGGAGGGCGGCATAGCTGCGCCACGGGGTCGCGTCCGCGAGCACGGTCCCCGGAGTGCCGGCGCCCAAGGCGGTCGCCGCGTCGACGACGGCGCGGTCGGTGGAGAGGTCGACATCCGGATGGCCGTAGCCGCGCAGCAGGGTGTAGGCGATGGTCCAGCCGCCGACTCCCTTGACGCGGCGGAGGTCGTCGGCGACGTCGCTCGGGTCGCGCGCCGGGTCGAGGGCGCCATCGTCGGCGAGGCGCAGCGCATCACCGAGCGTCGCGCGCCGGGCGGCCGGACCACGGAAGCCCTCCAGCCCGCTCGCGAGCAGGGCCGCCGCGGTGGGGAAGGGACGCAGGGTGGCGCCGTCGTCATCGCCGCTGCCGAGCACGAGGCGCTCGAGCTGCGCGCGACCGGCCGCGACGCTCACCTGCTGCCCGGTGAGTGCGCGCAGCAGCGCCTCGAGGGGGGTGGCCGCGCCCGGCAGACGGATGCCCGGCGTGGCGGCGACGAGTGGGTGGAGGGCCGGCAGCCCGCCCAGGTGCCCATCGACAGCGGCGGGGTCGGCGTCAAGGTCGAGCAGGCGCCGGAGCACGGCGCACGCCGGACCGTAGTCGCGCAGGTCCTCGAGGTCGAGGTCGGCCCGGACCCGTGAGCGGTCGGGGTCGTCGGCGAGGGTCGCGACTCCGGCGCCGTGGGGGAGGGCGAGCGCAAGGACATAGCTGCCCGCGTCGTTCGCGCTCCTCGTCACCCTGTCCGTGCCCGCCAGTGCGCGGACCTCGAACCACCTCAACAGTCCCGTCCAATCGAGGGGTGGCCGGTAGGCGAGCGTGGCACGCAGCGTTCCCGCGGCCAGGGCTGCTCCGCTGCCGTCCGGAGCGGTCGAGGCGCCGCGCTGAGCGGTCGACGCAGCGCCCGCCGCCGCGGTCGACGCGCTCGATCCACGCAGACGACTCGGGCTGGTGCCATAGATCGTGAGCACCGTGTCGTTGAACTGCCGCAGGCTCGAGAAACCCGCCGCGAACGCGATCGCCGAGAAGGGCTGGTCGGTGCCGGTGATGAGGGCGTGTGCGACGCGCGCCCGCCGCGCCCGAGCGTGGGCGATGGGGCTCGCGCCGGTGTGTTCGACGAGGAGCCGGCTCACGCTTCGGGTGGACCAGCCGAGGCGGCGGGCGAGCCCATTCACGCCCTCCTCGTCGACGACGCCCTGCTCGATGAGCTGCAGGGCACGGGCCGCGACACTGCCGGGGATGTTCCACCAAGGGCTGCCCGGCAGCGCCTCGGGGACGCAGCGGCGGCACGCCCGGTAGCCCGACGACTGTGCGGCCGCCGCGGAGGGATAGAAGGTGACGTTGCGGGCGTGCGGCTTGCGGGCCGGGCACGAGGGACGGCAGTAGATGCCGGTCGTGTGGACGGCGGTGTAGAAGGTGCCGTCGAAGCGGCGGTCACGCCCGGTGATGGCGGCATACATCGCGTCGAACCCCAGCCCGGCGCCCCTGACCTGCGTGGAACCCGGCGAGGTCGACGAGCCGAGCTGCGGGTCGTCGAGGGCGTTCGCGGTCTGTGTCGTCACGTCGCTCCTCGCATCGTCCGGGTCCCGAAGCCGCCGGTAACCGCCGAGATGACTCCGACCACGGCGATGACAGCCCACCACGAGCGTCCCACCTCCTGCCAGACGGCGACACCCAGGACCGGGCCGATCGCCATGCCCAGGCCGAAGGCGGCCTGCGAGGCGGCGAACAGCGCCGGCCGGAGGGTCGGGTGGGCCGCGCTCGGGTGGGACCACAGCCGGGGAGCGCTGATCGTCGTCCCAGCGACGCAGAGCACGGCCCCGGCGACGACGACGGCACCGACGCCCGCCGCGGCATACGCGGCGTAGGAGAGCCCGAAGAGGAACGTGCCCACGAAGACCGCGGTCGGCACCGGCCAGTGCCGGGTGGCCGAGGTGACGGGCAGCTCGAGCACGACGAGGGTGATGGCACCGATGCTCAGCACCGCGGCATACAAGGAGGTGGGCTGCCCCGCGTCGGCGAGCTGGAGGGGCAGGACCGAGTAGGTCTGGCAGTAGACGATCCCGCTGGTGAGCATGGCGACGAGGTAGAGGGAGAGCGTCGGGGTGAAGAGCGCTCGCGGGCCCTGTCGCGCGAGGTTGTTGTCCGAGAATGACGGCGAGGCGGTCGCGCCGACATCGACCGTCGGCAGCCGCGCGCCGGCGACGAGCGCGGCCGCGACCAGGCAGCTGAGCGCGTCGAGGACGAAGAGCGCGGTCCACCACCCGCGGGCAATGGCGGCTGCCGCGATGACCGGAGCGAGGAGCGCGCCGGCGTTCATCGACACCCGGAAGGCGGAGAAGGCGACGACGGCGTCGGCGGCCGGCACCGAGCGGCTCAGCGCCTCCGAGGACGGGGGCCGGAACGCCTGGGTCGTCACGCCGGTGAGCAGCGCCAGCGCCGTCATGGCCACCGGGCTCGCGGTCTCCGCCGCCCACGGAGTCAGCGCAACGAAAGCACCGGTCGCGGTGAGGGCGGCGGTCATGGCCGTCCGCGGACCCCAGCGCGTCGTGAGGTCGGCGCCGACGGGTGCACCGACGAGCGTGCCCACCGCGAAGGCGCCTGCCGCCACGGCGGCCTCTCGGGGCGCGAAGCCGGCCTGCACGAGGAAGACGACGAGGAAGCCCTGCATGACCGAGCCCAGCTGGTTGATGCCTGCTGCGGCGAGGACACGGCGCGCGCCCGAGGGCATGACGCGCACCGACCGATGGGTCTCGAGGAGGTTCAGCACCCCGCCACTCTGCGGCTCGACCGCCGTGCGCACTGGCGGAAATCGGCCAGCACGGTGGACCGGTCAGGGCAGCGTGAGCGGGGTACCCTCCCTCGGCGACGGCGAGCGCCGGCGCGAAGCCGAACTTCGCGTTTACTGCCAGAAGACGTCCGCGGACGCAAGCAGTCGGGAGCGGACGGCATACCCGCAACGTCCGGCACGATGACGACCTGACCCCCACAGGTGCGGACGAAAGCGTCAGGCGAGGCTGAGGAAGAGCTTCTCCATGGCTGCGTGGTCCTCCTCGTTGACGCCGTCCGGCGAGGTGAGGCACTCGCGCAGGCCCGACGAGACGATCGCGAAGCCGGCCCGGTCGAGGGCCTTGTTGACGGCGGCGAGCTGGGTGACGACGTCCTTGCAGTCGCGGCCTTCCTCGATGAGGCGGATGACGCCGCCGAGCTGGCCCTGGGCGCGGCGCAGGCGGTTGAGGACGGGCGCCATGTCGTCCTGGTTGAGCGTGACCATGTCGGTCTCCTTGCGGTGGTTCTGGGGTGGTCGGAAGTTGGGTCTCAGTGCGCGACGGCGGCGAGGGCGGAGGTAAGTCGGGTGCGGGCGTCGGCGGCGACCTCGGCGAGGGCCTCGTTGCCGGTCACGGAGACCATGGCGTCGGGGTCCATCGCCTCGACGACGGTCGTCGCGTCGTCGACCGAGCGGACGACGACGTTGCACGGCAGGAGGACCCCGATCGAGGGCTCGGCGCCGAGTGCGGCGAGGGCCAGGGGCGGGCGGCAGGCGCCGAGGATCACCTGCGGAGGGAGGTCGGCGTCGAGCTTCGCCTTGAGGGTCGCCGCGAGGTCGATCTCGGTGAGGATGCCGAACCCCTGGTCGGCGAGCGCCGACCGGGTGGACTCGAGCACCTCGGGGAACGGGCGGTCGACGGTGGTGCCGATGGCGTGGGTCACGGCGAGCTCCTTGGTTGCGGTGGGACGGAAGGTCAGGCGGACTTCGGGGCTGCGGTGACCGAGGCTCGGACCTCGTCCATGTCGAGGGCCCGGACGCCGGCGATGACTTCGTCGAGCGCGCTCGCGGGCAGGGCGCCCGGCTGGCTGAACACGAGGATCCCATCACGGAAGGCCATGAGGGTCGGGATGGAGGTGATGCCTGCGGCAGCGGCGAGGGCCTGCTCGGCCTCGGTGTCGACCTTGCCGAAGACGACGTCGGGGTGCTGCTCGGAGGCGGCCTCGAAGACGGGCGCGAATTGGCGGCACGGGCCGCACCAGGACGCCCAGAAGTCGACGAGGACGATGTCGCCACCGATGACGGTGGACTCGAAGTTCCCTGCGGTGAGGGTGCGGGTGGACATGAGCTGCTCCTCTGCTGATGCGTGACGGGTGGACGTACGGGACTCCGTTGCAGGTACCCCGTGGGGTATTTGACAAATATACCCCCGGGGGTACTACGGTGGCAACCGTCCGGCATACCCCTCCCGGTATCCACCCAGCATGGAGAGAACACCCGATGTCCGAGATCTCGCTCGCGCAGTTCGCCGACACCCCGCCCGGCGTCGCCACCGTCATCGACGTCCGGCAGCCGCAGGAGTACGTCACGGGTCACGTGCCCGGCTCGCTCCTCGTGCCGATGACCGAGCTGTCGTCGCGCCTCGGTGAGCTCGACCGCTCCCGACCGCTCTACGTCGTCTGCGCGAGCGGCAACCGCTCCGGCGCGATGGCCGACTTCCTCACCGACGTCGGGTTCGAGGCGCTCTCCGTCGCCGGCGGCGTCACCGCCTGGGCCGCGTCCGGGCGTCCGCTCGTCACCGGCGTCCGACCGACAGCGGTCGCTTCCTGACCTCCCGCCAGAACCTCCCGAACCCCGTCCCACGGAAGGACTCCTCAGACGTGAGCACCACCCCCGTCATCGTCCCCATCGACACGCCCACCCTCGGCGACCGCTCCTACCTCGCCCACGACGGCTCGGTCGCGCTCGTCGTCGACCCCCAGCGCGACATCGACCGCGTCCTCACCCTCGCCGACGAGGCCGGCGTGCGCATCACGCACGTCTTCGAGACGCACATCCACAACGACTACCTCACCGGCGGGCTCGCCCTCGCCGAGGCGACCGGTGCGGCCTACCACGTCAACGCCGCCGACGAGGTCTCCTACGCGCGCGCCCCCATCAGCGACGGCGACGTCGTCGAGGTGTCGCCAAACCTGCGTGTGCGCGCCATCGCGACGCCCGGTCACACCTTCACCCACCTCTCCTACGCGCTTGAGTCGCTGTCCGACGAGGGCACCGAGGCCGTGGGCGTCTTCACCGGCGGCTCGCTCCTCTTCGGCGCGACCGGCCGCCCCGACCTCCTCGGCCACGAGCACACCCATGACCTCGTGCACCACCAGTTCTCGTCCGCGCACCGCCTCGCCGACGAGCTGCCCGATCACGCCCACGTCCTGCCGACCCACGGCTTCGGCTCCTTCTGCTCCGCCGGCTCGACCGGTGACACGACGGCCTCGACGATCGGCGCGGAGAAGCGGCAGAACCCCGCGCTCACCCAGGACGAGGAGCAGTGGGTCGCCGACACGCTCGCCGGGCTCGACGCCTACCCCGCCTACTACGCGCACATGGCGCCCGGCAACAGCGCCGGTCCATCCGCGCCCGACCTCTCGACGCCCGAGAGCGCCG
This sequence comes from Knoellia flava TL1, assembly GCF_000768675.1. Lineage (GTDB taxonomy): Bacteria > Actinomycetota > Actinomycetes > Actinomycetales > Dermatophilaceae > Knoellia > Knoellia flava. Next base: position 19,150 of record NZ_AVPI01000017.1, read on the forward strand.
ACAAGGAGACGCTCGCGACGCGGATCGCCGCCGGGGAGTGGGTCGTCGACCTGCGCACCCGCACTGCCTTCGCCGCCGGCCACGTCACCGGAACGCTCAACTTCGGGGTCGACGGCCAGTTCGCGACCTACCTCGGCTGGCTCATCCCGTGGGGCACCCCTCTCACCCTCCTCGGCGACCGCCCGGAGCAGGTCGCCGAGGCCCAGCGCGAGCTCGTCCGCATCGGCATCGACCACCTCGAGGGCGCCGCGACCGGCTCGCCAGAGGACTGGACCGACGCCCCGCTCGGCTCCTTCGAGCGCGCGGTCTTCGCCGACCTCGCGCAGGTGCGCCACCACCGTCGGGTCGCGGTCCTCGACGTCCGCCGCGCCTCGGAGTTCGCCGAGGCCCACATCGACGGGGCCGTCAACGTGCCGCTGCACGAGCTGCTCGACCGCCTCGACGAGGTGCCGTCCGGCGAGGTCTGGGTCCACTGTGCCGGCGGCTACCGTGCCTCGATCGCGGCCTCGGTCCTCTCCGCCCGTGGTGTGCACGTCGTGGCCGTCGACGACAGCTTCGACGAGGGCGCCAAGCCGGCTGGACTGCCGATCGACGCCGCGGCCTGAGCACCCGGCCTCACCCGCCCTCACCTCTCCGGCACGACCCCTGATTCACCCGAATCCCTGAACCACCCGAACCCCCGAACCCCCTGATCCCAAGGAGAACTCCCATGTGTCGTCCCGCCACCTGCAACGTCTGCGGCAAGACCACCTGGGCCGGCTGCGGCCAGCACGTCGACCAGGTCATGGCCGCCGTCCCACGCGGCGAGCGCTGCACCGGCCACACCGACGCCGAGAAGGCCGCCGCCTCGAGCGGATCGCGGTTCGGCCGCTTCTTCGGCCGCGGCTGAGAGGTGTCACCGCTGCTCGTCCCCGTCGGGCTCGTCATCGGCCTGGCGCTCGGAGCGCTGGGCGGTGGCGGCTCGATGCTCACGATCCCCGCCCTCGTCTACGTCCTCGGTCAGCAGCCGGGCATCGCGACCACGAGCTCGCTGCTCATCGTCGGCACGACCTCGCTCCTGGGCCTCGCTCCGCACCTGCGTGCCGGTCGCGTCCGCGTCACGCAGGGCCTGATGTTCGGCGCGCTCGGGACGGCCGGGTCGTATGCCGGCTCGCTCCTGTCCTCCCACGTCGCCCCTGCCGTGCTGCTCACCGCGTTCGCGGGGCTTATGCTCGTCGTCGCGACCGTGATGCTCGTGAAGTCGATCCGCGGGTCGGGGCCGGGCGAGGCGGCCGACCTGTCGCGGGAGCCGATCGTCACACTGCGACCGGTGACGTGCGCCTGTCCGAGGCTCGTGAAGCTGCTCGTCGCCGCCACGTCCGTCGGGCTGCTCACCGGGTTATTCGGCGTCGGCGGTGGGTTCCTCCTCGTGCCGGCCCTCGTGCTCGCGCTCTCCTTCCCCATGCCCGTCGCCGTCGGCACCTCGCTGCTCGTCATCGCCGTCAACAGCGCCACCGCGCTGCTGTCCCGCGTGTCGACGATCGGCACCGACCTCGACTGGCCGCTCATCGCCGGGTTCACCGCGGCAGCGGTCGTCGGCAGCCTCGTCGGCGGCCGACTGGCCTCACGCATCCCGCCGAAGGTTCTGTCGCGCACCTTCGCAGTGCTCGTCCTGGCCGTCGCCGGCTACACGGCGGCGAGCAGCATCCCCGCGCTCGTGTGACACCTCGGCCGCAGCAGCTTCCCCCTCCCGCTGACTCACCACTCTCCTCCGACCCGGGAGACCTCGGCCCGGATGGGAGGACGACTGCGCCGATCTCGGTCCACACGAAGGGTTCTCGCTCTGGCCGCCGCCGTTCTCGCAGGAGGGAGCGGACCGCGCCGCGGTGTCCCGGCGGCGGGTCCCGGTCGCCGAGCTCTTCGCCTTCTACGACGACGCGGCCCGCCAGCTGGACTGACCCGCGGGCCCTCGGGCCGGAGGGCCGAGCGGGAGGCGCGCTGCGACCACCGTGCCGGTAGGGCTGCGGTCGACCGACACCGTGCCGCCCAGCTCGCTCGCACGCTCGCGCATCGAGGACAGCCCCACCCCAACGACCCAGGCGGCATCGGACCGGCCGTCGTCGCGCACCTCAATGGGAAGGTGGGTGTCGCACGGCCCCAGGACGACGTCGGCCCGGCCGGCGCCGCTGTGGCGAGCGACATTGGTGAGCGCCTCGGCGACGATCCGGTAGGCCGCCACCTCGACGGCCGCAGGCAGGACCGGCAGTGCGTCGGCGGTGATGACGACATCCACGTTGGGGAACGACTCGGCGCGGAGCGAGAGTGCGCCGAGCAGCCCGAGCTCGTCGAGCGCAGGCGGACGCAGGCCGTCGACGAGATCACGGATCTCTTGGATCGCGGTCGCGGCCTCGTCGCGGAGCCGGTCGAGCATCGGCAGGCGCGTCTCGTCGGAGGACGCCAGCCGGGCGGCGTCCGCGGTGAAGGCGATCCCGGTGAGCCGCGGACCCAGTCCGTCGTGGAGGTCACGGCGCAGCCGTCGCCGCTCCTCCTCCCGCACCGAGGTGGCCGCCACTCGCGCCCGTTGCAGGTCGGCGGCCCTGGCCCTCGCCCGCACGACCTGGACGAGGAGCGGGACGGCCAGCGCGAGGACCCGTTCATCGTCGTCCGACAGGGCGAGATCCCCCGGCCGGACGCCCACGACCGGGTTCCCAGGCGTTCGTCGCCGTGCACCAGGGGCAGGGTGCGCACCGACTCGGGACGTGAGCCGACCGCGACCACCGGTTCCCCAGCGAGGACGAGTGCGGCATACGGCACGAGGAGACCCTCTCTGATCGCACCGACCGCTGCTGCCGGGTCGTCGCCGATGCCGCCGGCCAGCCTCTCGGCGGCTGCCAGCGGGTCCGGGCGGAAACCGAACAAGGCCCGGTCCGTGAGCCTGGCCACCCTCCGGAGCAGGGGGTGCCAGGCGGCACCGCACCCGATCGTCACCAGTGCCAGCGCCAGGACTCCCGGGGCCCTGCCGCCGGCCCACTCGACGAGGGAGTAGGTGAGGGTCGCGGCCGCGAAGAGGCAGGCAACGGTGAACGACCAGGCGGCAGCCCGCGACGCCATCCGACGGCCGTCGAGGTGGCGACCCCGTGCGAGGCCGACCCAGGCAGAGACACCCACCAGTCCGACCATGGCCTGGACAACCTCGGCGAGACCGCGCGGGGACCCGGCCAGCGTGACGACGCCGACAAGGAAGAGCACTACGACGCTCGTCGACACCACCCAGAGCAGCGGTCCACGGCCGGCGGGGTCGAGCGTCTCGAGACGCCACCAGAGGTGGCTCAGCGCCACCGCCGACGCGGCGAACGTGATCCAGACAAGATCGGCGCCGTCCAGCGCGTTCCCCTCGGCCAGCCGCACGGCGAGTGCCGGCACCACGACGACCACACCACCCAGCGCGAGGCCTTGCGCGAGGTCACGCGCGGGTCGGGGGTAGGTCAGCACGGCCAGGGACAGCACGACCACGGCGAGCGCGGCGAGGTTCTCGTCCCCCGCAGTCGCCGAGGTGACGACCAGGATGCCGGTGAGGCAGAAGAGCACGCCCGCCACGGGCGCGCGGGCGCGGACGCAGAGCCCCAGCCCCGGCACGACGAGCAGGACTCCGGCGACGGACCAGCCGAGATCCCCGGCACCGCCGGTCATCGCGACCGGAGCCCCTGCTCCCGCGCGAGCAGGACGGCCCCCGTGCGGTCCGCGACCCCGAGCTTCGCATAGATCGACGTGAGCTGGTTGCTCACCGTCTTCGGGGAGAGGAAGAGCCGTGCGGCAATGTCCGCGGTCCAGTGGCCACGGACGAGCAGGTCGAGCACCTCGCGCTCCCGCTCGGTCAGGCCGGGGAACGGGTGGCCGGTCACCGGGGCTGCGCCGCCGACCCGACCCAGCACGCCGTCGGCCACCCCCCGGCCGAAGACGGCCTGTCCCGACACGACGGCCCGCAGCGCGTCCGCCACCTCGTCATGACTCGCGCCCTTGAGGACGTATCCACGGGCGCCGGCACGGACTGCCGCGACGGCGGTGTCCTCGTCGCCATACATCGACAGGATGAGGACGGCGGTGCGGGGCACGAGCTGGGCGATTCGTCGGGTGGCCTCGACGCCGTCGAGACCCGGCATCCGCACATCCATGAGCACGACGTCCGGGCGCAGGGTGACCGCCTCACGCACCGCGTCGTCTCCGGTGCCGACCTCACCGACGACCTCGAAGCCATCGAGCTGGCTGAGGACGAGGGCCACGCCTTCCCGCACGACAGCATGGTCGTCGACGACGAGGACACGGATGGCCATGCCGTCCATGTTCCTCCCGCCGGATTCCCGTGCACAGGGGGAACGGAGCCCGTGGGAGGGGAAGGATCTCCCTTGTCCGGGGACCCTCCGCATCGCGACGCTGGAGTCATCCAGCCCACCACCGCGGAGAAGGAGAGAGGTCATGGCCGTCACCACAGCGTCCCCGTCCACCCAGAGGTTCTCCCTCGCGAACCACGTCGGCCACGCCCTCGGGCTGTTGCTCTGCGCCGGCAACGTCCTCATCGGCCTCACGCCCGGGGCTCGCGAGGGCGACGGCTACGCCGGCAACATCTGGGTCGCCTTCGTCGTCTTCGGTGCCATCGGTGCGGTCGCGCTGCTGGCGTCCTGGTTCACCCGCGCGGGAGCTCCCCGCCGGATCGGTGCCGTCGCTCTCGTTCTCGTCGGCGTGGCCAGCCTCGGCATCCTCTTCGAGCCGGGTATCGGCACCCCCGGGCGGATCGCGAACTCGGTCGGGGCGCTGCTCCAGTTCGGCACGGCCGCACTGGTCCTGCTGCCGGGCCGGGGGACGTCACACCGGGACGGTCTCGACGGGTGAGCCGCTGACCCGACGAAGCCCCGGACCTGAGGTCCGGGGCTTCGTCGGGTGGTGCGCAAGGGGGGATTTGAACCCCCACGCCCATAAGGACACTGCCACCTGAAGACAGCGCGTCTGCCGTTCCGCCACTTGCGCGTGAGCCGTCCCAGTGTGCCGCACGCACCCCGCGTCCTCCAAACCGGATCGGGTATGCCGTGCGCCCCGGTTCCCGTCGGTCTCGCGGCCCGCTCCGGGCGGGACCGGACCACGGTCCGGGCGCCGGGCTCGGTCGTCAGGATCCGATGGCGGCGACCAGCTGGTCGCGGGCGTCGGCGAGGTAGGCGCGCAACGCCTCCGCGGCGGCGGGTCGTCCCTCGTCGACGAGCAGCCGGACGATCTCGGCGTTGCGGTCGAGGTAGGGCTCGTGGAACCCGGGGTCGTTCTTCATGAGGTGGAAGACGAGGCGCATCTCGGCGAGCGCCCCCTCCATGAGCTGGTCGATGCGGCGACTGGCGGCCAGCCGCACGATCGCGCGGTGGAACTCCTGGTTGGCCTGGGCGACCGCCGCGACGTCACCTGCGTACCGAGCCACGCGGGCCGTCTCGACGACCTCCGAGAGGCGGGCGGGGGTGTCGTCCAGGAACCCCGGCCCGTGCTCGAGGGCGCCGGGCTCGATCGCGAGGCGGGCGGCATACAGGTCGTGGATGTCGCCCTCGGTCGGGGTCGCGACGAAGACGCCCCGGTTGGGCTCGCGCACGACGAGGCGCTCCGCGGCGAGCAGGGCGAAGGCCTCGCGGATCGTGTTGCGCGAGAAGCCGAGCGCCGTGCTGATGGTGTCCTCGGTCAGCCGCGTCCCGGAGCGCAGCGCACCGTCGACGATCTGCTCGCGCAGGACGTTGCCGACCCTCTCGGCCGCGGAGGGCACGACGGTGCGGTCCGCCGGGATGCGGTGGAGGGCCTCGGCGAGGACGCTGTTGGTCACGACCTCACTGTAGGTCCGTCCCGTCCCGCAGATCGCCCCATCGAACTATTGCCGGATTGTTGAACAATCCGTTACGGTCATCGACAACCACAACGCCGTGGTTGCCCACGCGCCAGGGCACTGGCGCCGCAGAGGTCGGAGCCCCATGGACCCCAGGACCCCGCTCGACGCCGGATCCCGTCAGGCCGAGCACGAGCACGCGACCACGCCGAGCCGCAGCGGCCGCAGCGCCCTTCTCGGCGCGATGTTCCTCATGGCCACGTCGGCCATCGGCCCCGGCTTCATCACCCAGACCACGAACTTCACCGTCCAGCTCGGCGTCGCGTTCGCCTTCGCGATCGTCGTGTCGATCCTCGTCGACATCGCGGTGCAGATGAACGTGTGGCGCGTCATCGGCGTCTCGGGCCTGCGCGCCAACGAGCTAGCGAACCGCGTCGCCCCCGGTCTCGGCTGGGCCCTCGCCCTGCTCATCCTGCTCGGCGGGCTGGTCTTCAACATCGGCAACATCGCCGGCACAGGCCTCGGCACCGACGCGATGATGGGTCTCGACCCCAAGCTCGGCGCCGTCCTCTCCGCGGCGCTCGCCGTGGGCATCTTCCTCGTCAAGCGCGCCGGCGCCGCCCTCGACAAGATCGTCGTCGTCCTCGGCCTCGTGATGATCGGCCTCACCGCCTGGATCGCGCTCACGAGCGGGCCGCCCGTCGGTCTCGCGCTCAAGAACAGCGTGCTCCCGGAGCAGGTCGACGTCCTCGCCATCACCACGCTCATCGGCGGCACGGTCGGTGGCTACATCACCTACGCGGGCGCCCACCGGCTCATCGAGTCGGGGCGCACCGGACCCGAGCACGCGAGCGAGATCGCCAAGGGCTCGGTCTACGGGATCGTCGTCACCGGCATCATGCGCTCGGTCCTCTTCCTCGCCGTCCTCGGCGTCGTCCACGGCGGTGCCAAGCTCGCCGAGGACAACCCCGCCGCCAGTGCCTTCCAGCAGGCGGCCGGCGAGTTCGGGCTGCGCGCCTTCGGCGTGATCTTCTGGGCGGCGGCGATCACCTCGGTCATCGGCGCGAGCTACACGACCGTCTCGTTCCTCACGACCCAGAGCACCTCCGCCCGCAACCGCAACCTCGCCACGGTCGCCTTCATCGCGGTCTGCACGGTGCTCTTCCTCGTCCTCGGCAAGGCGCCGGTCAAGCTGCTCGTCTTCGCCGGTGGCTTCAACGGCCTCATCCTCCCGATCGGCTTCACCGTCATCCTCTGGGTGGCGTGGCGGCGACGCGACCTGCTGCGCGACTACGCCTACCCGAAGTGGCTCCTCGCCGTCGGCGTCCTCGCGTGGCTGCTCACCCTCTGGCTCGGCTGGCAGTCCATCACCGGGCTCCAGGCCCTCTGGTCCTGAGGACACCGCAATGACCGCCCGCATCGACCTCAACTCCGACCTCGGGGAGTCCCTCGGCACGTGGCAGCTCGGTGACGACGCCGCCATGCTCGACATCGTCACGAGTGCCAACGTCGCCTGCGGCTTCCACGCGGGCGACAGCCTCACCCTCCAGCAGACCTGTGAGCAGGCGGTCGAGCGAGGCGTCGTCATCGGGGCCCAGGTCGGCTACCGCGACCTCGTCGGCTTCGGCCGCCGGTTCATCGACATGGAGCCGGCCGAGCTCACCGCGGACGTCATCTATCAGGTCGGCGCCCTCGAGATGGTCGCGCGCGTGTCGGGCGGGAGGGTCGCCTACGTCAAGCCGCACGGCGCCCTCTACAACGCGATCGTCCACCACGAGGACCAGGCCGCGGCCGTCGTGCAGGCCGTCGTCGCCGTCGACCCCGACCTGCCGGTCATGGGCCTGCCCGGCTCGGCCTTCCTGCGTCTCGCCGAGGCCGCCGGGCTGCGCACCATCGCCGAGGCCTTCGCCGACCGCGCCTACACGCCGGAGGGAGCCCTCGTCTCCCGCCGCGACCCCGGGGCCGTCCTCCACGACCCGGCCGAGGTGGCCGAGCGCATGGTCCGACTCGTCACGGAGGGCCGTGTCACCGCGGTCGACGGGACCGAGGTCACCGTGCGGGCCGACTCGATCTGCACCCACGGCGACTCGCCCGGTGCCGTCGAGATGGCCCGGGCGGTCCGCCGCGCCCTCACCGACGCAGGCGTGACGATCGCCGCCTTCACCGGCTCGTCGCCGTGACCCCGGCACCCGACTCTGTCGATGCCGTCGACGCGGTCGACGTACCCGACGCGGTCGACGCGGCCGACGCGGCAGCCACCGGCTCCGTATCGGTGCGCTTCCTCCCCATGGGCGAGGCCGCGTGGCTGGTCGAGACCGACGACATCGAGTCGGTGCTCGCCCTCGAGGCGGCTCTCGCACCGCTGCTCCGGTCGGGGGAGGGTGTCTGGGCCGACGTCGACGACCTCGTCCCGGCCGCCCGCACACTGCTCGTCGTGGCCCGCAGGACGACGAACCTCGCCGACCTCGCGAACGGGATCCGAGCCGCCGCCGGTCGCGCGACCCGCGGCGCCCCGAGCGGCACCACGACGGTGACGGAGATCCCCGTCCACTACGACGGGCCCGACCTCGACGACGTCGCGGCCCACACGGGCCTCACCCGCGCCGAGGTCGTCGCCGCCCACACCGGCACGCCGTGGCGAGTGGGCTTCGGCGGGTTCGCCCCGGGATTCGCCTACCTCGTCGGCGGGGACCCGCGCCTCGTGGTGCCCCGCCGCACCGAGCCCCGCACCCGCGTGCCGGTCGGTGCCGTCGCGCTCGCGGGCGAGTTCAGCGGCATCTACCCCCGCGAGTCCCCGGGCGGGTGGCAGCTCCTCGGCACGACCGACGCCGTGCTCTGGGACGTCGACCGCGAGCCGCCCGCCCTGCTCGTGCCCGGCACCACGGTGCGCTTCACCGAGGTCACGTCGTGAGCGGCGTCATGAACCGCGCCGTCGAGGTGCTGGCCCCCGGTCCGATGACCCTGCTCCAGGACCTGGGCCGCTTCGGTCACCTCGCCGTCGGCGTCGGCCGGGCCGGCGCGGCCGACGCCGGCTCCTACCTGCTCGGCAACCGGTTGCTCGGCAACGCCAGCGGAGCCGCTGCCCTCGAGGTCACGATGGGCAACCTGCGCCTGCGTGCCTCGGGCGACCTGCTCGTCTGCCTCACAGGCGCCGCCGCACCTGCGAGCGTCGACGGCCGCCCCGTGCCGCGCGCGGCCCTCGTCGAGGTCCGCCACGGCCAGGAGCTCTCCCTCGGTATGCCGGTCGCCGGGCTGCGCACCTACGTCGCGGTCCGCGGCGGCTTCTCCGTGCCGGAGGTGCTCGGCTCGGTCTCGTCGGACACGATGTCCGGGCTCGGGCCCGAACCCGTGCGTGCCGGTCAGGTGCTCCCCGTCGGCGACCGCACCGAAGGCTTCCCCGTCGTCGACGTCGCCGGCGTCGCCGAGCCGTCGACGGGCACCGTCACCCTCGACGTCCTGCCCGGCCCGCGCCTCGACTGGTTCGCGGACCCGGAGCGTCTGGCACAGACGCCGTGGTCGGTCTCGTCCCGCAGCGACCGCAAGGGCATCCGCCTCGAGGGTGAACCGCTCGAGCGCCACGCCGAGCTGCGCGACGCCGAGCTCCCGAGCGAGGGCATGGTCCGGGGCGCGATCCAGGTGCCACCGAACGGACAGCCCGTCGTCTTCCTCAACGACCATCCGGTCACCGGCGGCTACCCCGTCATCGGCGTGCTGCGCTCCGCCTCCGTCGACCGAGCAGCCCAGCTCCAGCCCGGCCAGGAGGTCCGGCTTCGCTGGAACCTCTGACCGCGGTCACGAACCTCCGCCACGGCCACTGCCTCACAGCAGCCACCACGGCGGGACCTACCGCGCAGAAGGTGCTGCGATCGCGACGCTCACCAAGCGGTAGGTCGCGAGTCAGCCGGTCAGCCGCGCGCCATCGCCGTGTCAGGGCCGGGTGAGCGCCTCGACCGCACGACCGACACCGTCCTCGGCTCGGATCGCCGCTCCCACCACCGCTGCTCGCTCGGCCGACACCCCTCGGGCGAACCCTCGGAGCACCTCCGTGAGCCACTCGACCGACAGCTCGTGCCGGCGCACGGGCCGGGCCCCGACGCCGAGCTCCCACACACGCCGGCCCCAGTAGGGCTGGTCCCCGATGTGTGCCACGACCGCCTGCGGCACGCCCGCCCGCAGCGCCGCCGCCGTCGTCCCCGCACCTCCGTGGTGCACGACTCCGGCCGTCCGGGGGAGGAGCCACCCGTGCGGCACGCTGCCGACGGAGTGGACCCACGTGTCGTCGTGCGAGGCCAGCCCCGCAGACCCGGAGTGCAGCACGACCCGCACCCGTGCGGCCCGCGCCGCGACCGCGACGAGCTCGCCCAGGTGCCGCGCCTCGCTCGTCGACATCGACCCGAATCCGACGTATGCCGTGCGCCGACCCTCGCCGACCCATGTCGCCAGCGCGTCGTCCGGCACGAACCCGGGGTCGTCGTCGAGGAACCAGTAGCCCGTCACCTCCGGGTCGCCGTGCCAGTCCGGAGCCGGAGGCACGACGAGCGGCGACGCGGCGAGCAACGCGGGGGTGCGGCGCATCGCGTCGAGCATGCCGCGCGTCCCGGTGGCCGGGAGCCCGAGCTCGCGACGGACCTGGTCGCCGGGCGGGGCGAAGACCGACGCCACCGTGGCCTGGAGCACCTGCGCCGCAAGGACGTTGAGCACCGAGGACCTCCGCGGCAGCACCGGCTGGAGCCCCGCCGTCCCCTCTCGCGTGGGCCGCACCGGAGCGAACTCGGTGCTCACGTGGCGCCCACCTCCGGCGGACGCCAAGGCATCCGCGGCGTGGACGGTGAGCATCCCGCTCACCCACAGGTCCGCCGAGCCGACGAGCGGGAGCCAGGCGCCGGCATACTCCTCGACGGTCGAGCGCACGAAGCGGCGCAGCGCCGCGAGCTCGTGCCACGGGCTGCGGCTCGACTCCCCGAGCCAGGCGACGCCGAGCGGCGAGGCGATGAGCTCCTCGATCCGGACGCCCGCGGGTGCGAAGCCGACACCGTGCGAGGTCACCAGCGGCTCGAAGTCGTCGCCGGCGCAGACCGTCACCTCGTGCCCGGCGCGCTGCAGGCCGACGCCGAGGGCGACCATCGGCTGCACGTCCCCTCGCGACCCGGCCGCGAGGATGTTGACCCTCACGTGAGGCGGATCCGACCGACGTGGTGCCAGAACCGCTCTCGCACACCGTGTCTCGCCGCGTCGTCGATGTCGTAGGCCCCCGACCGGCTCGACAGGTCGAGCAGCAGCGCGCGGTCGAGCTCGCCGGGCACGGTCGGCTGCGCGGCCCGGAGCTCGGCGAGCGACGCGGGCGTGGCGGTGCGGCACCACGACGACACGACGGCATACGCGACGGCGTCCCAGAGACCGGGACCCGACTCCGTCCCCGGCCCGGTCGTCGCGGTGAGCGGCTCCGGCAGGACCACCTCGCTCGCCCGCTTGCGTCCCAGCACGGCGGGCGACGGCACAGGTATGCCGGCCGGTTCTGCCTGCGGCACAGGCTCGCTCGCGTCGGCCTCACCGCTGGCAGACGTGGCGTCACCGACGTCCGCGGTGTCGGGTTCGGGCGCGGAAGGCGTGGCGCCGGGCACCGTCTCGTCCGTGGCGTCGTCCGAGGGAGCACCGATCTCGTCGACCGCGGCGTCCTCCTCGCCCAGGCTCGCCACGAGACCGGGTGCGAGCGCCCGCGAGCGCACGCACGTGTCGACGGTCTCGAGGTCGATGAGGAGCTCGTCGTCGACGGCCCGGCGCAGGTGCTTCGAGACGGCGTGCGAGGTGCCGTTGACCCCCGGCACGGAGAGCAGGCGCACCTGCACACCGGCGCCCTGGGCCTCCTCGACCGCCTCGGTGAGGTCGTCGTCGCCGGAGACGAGGTAGACGACGTCGGCGACACGGGCGCGGCCGTGGAGGGCGAGGTCGAGCCCGAGCCGGACGTCGACGCCCTTCTGCTCTCCGGCGTAGGAGAGGCGCCCGAGGCGGAGCTTGACCTTGGGCAGGAGGCCGATCTGGTCCTGGTGGTGGTCGGGCTGGCCGCCGGGGCGGGAGCCGGAGTCGTACCAGTTGACGCGCAGGACCGGGAGCCCCGAGTCCGCCTCGACCTGCTCGACGAGCCGGCTCACGAGACCGGGGTAGTCGACCTCGATGCCGCTGCGCAGCGACGACCCGGTGACGCGCGTCGCGGCGGACGCGAGGAGGTAGCCGACGTCGACATAGACCGCGCACCAGGAGCTCATGACGACACCATCCCATCCGCATCGTCGGTGGCGGTCCCCGTCCCACGCGCGGCCGCACCCTGGAGCCCGCGCGACACGTGCTGCTGGGCCAGACGCCGCAGCGCGACGAGGACCGGGTCGACGAGCAGCGTTCCGAGGACGACGTGACGCACGGCCGCCTCGGGGTCGGCGGGCACGGTCGAGACGTCGACCTCGGCGATGCCCTCGACGTGGTCGGCGTAGCGGTCCATCCGCTCCTCGTCGAGACCGAGCGCCGCGTGGTCGCAGGCCTCCCAGGCGCGCGCGAGGTCGTCGATGAAGGGGTCCTGAGGGTCGATCTCCCAGCCGTGCTGCTCGATCCACGCGCGCACGCGCCGGACCGAGGCACCCTCGTCGCTGCCCACGGTCCGCGACGCCCGCGCCAGCGTCCGTTGCGCCACCTCGAGCACGTGCAGCCGGTCGGTGCCCGGCTCGGTGATGACCTCGAGCACCTGCTCGATCGTCGCCAGCGAGAGCCCTCCGACCTCGCTCAGCGCCCGGACGAGCCGCACCCGGTCGACGTGCGTCTCGTCGTACTCCGCCTGCGTGCGCGACATCGCCCGGCCGGCGTGCAGCAGGCCCTCGCGCAGGTAGTACTTCAGCGTGGCGACCGAGACGCCGGTCTCGGTGGACAGCTCCGCGAGCCGCACGGCACACCTCCTCGTACGGAAAGGGTCTTGACTTTGGATAGTAGACCTCTCCAAACTGGTCGAGACACGGGATAGCGTCACTATCCAAGAGTCACGGCCACGACCGGAGGACCCCCCGATGAGCGAGCAGCACCCGACCGACGCGGCCACCGACGCACGCGTCGCGCACACGACCCACGCCTGGGAGGGCGACGTCGTCGTCTTCCACATCGGGATGACGATCCGCAAGCCACACCGCCTCGACCTGTGGTTGCCGGTCCTCGCCGCGATGCCGAAGATGCTCGCCGAGCTCGAGCGCAACAGGGCAGCGGCTGCGCGCGGCGAGGAGGAGGACCTCGGGTTCCTCGGCGCGCGCACGCTGATCGGCGGTCGCGGCCCGTGGGTCGTGCAGTGGTGGCGCAGCACCGAGCAGCTCTACGCCTACGCGCGGATGGCCGACCGAGCGCACCTCCCGGCCTGGCGCGCCTTCAACACCGCTGCCCGTCGCTCACCCGGCGCGGTCGGCATCTGGCACGAGACGTATGCCGTCCCCGCCGGTTCCGTCGAGACCATCTACGGCAACGGGGCGACCGTGGGCCTGGGCGCGATCACCGGGACGGTCCCCGTGACCCGTCGAGGGCGGACGGCGAGGGAGCGGCTCGGCCGCCGCGTCGTCGGCGGCACCGTCGCCGACGGCTGAACCCTCGGCGAGCGCGCACCGTTCTCACTAGGGTGAGGAGGGCAGTCGAGACCCGCCCTCCGAGAGGACCCATGCGATGACGACCCCTGCCCTCGGCACCCCCTGGCAGACACGAGCGGACGCCGGTGCCGAGTCGCTCGACGACGCCACCCTCGACCGCATCCACCGGTGGTGGCGTGCGGCCAACTACCTCTCGGTCGGGCAGATCTACCTGCTCGACAACCCCCTGCTGCGCCAGCCGCTGCACAAGGACCACGTCAAGCCACGGCTGCTCGGCCACTGGGGCACGACTCCGGGCCTCAACTTCCTCTATGCGCACCTCAACCGCGCGATCGACGAGCGCAAGCAGTCGACGATCTACATCACCGGTCCCGGGCACGGTGGTCCCGGCCTCGTCGCCAACACCTACCTCGAGGGCACCTACTCCGAGACCTACCACGACATCACCGAGGACGAGCCGGGCCTGCAGCGGCTCTTCAAGCAGTTCAGCTTCCCGGGCGGCATCCCCTCGCACGTCGCCCCCGAGACGCCCGGCTCGATCCACGAGGGAGGTGAGCTCGGCTACGCCCTCTCGCACGCCTACGGCGCCGCGCTCGACAACCCGGACCTCCTCGTCCTCGCGGTCGTCGGCGACGGCGAGGCCGAGACCGGTCCGCTCGCGACGAGCTGGCACGCCAACAAGTTCGCCAACCCGGCGACCGACGGCGTCGTCCTGCCGGTCCTGCACCTCAACGGCTACAAGATCGCCAACCCGACCGTCCTCGCCCGGATCGGGCACGACGAGCTCGAGTCGCTCATGGTCGGCTACGGCCACAAGCCGTACTTCTTCAAGGCCGGGTTCGACGACGAGGCACCCGAGAGCTACCACCGGCGCTTCGCCGAGCTGCTCGACGAGGTCCTCGACGAGATCGCCGCGATCAAGGCCGCCGCCGCGAGGGCGGGCGCCGACGAGGTCGAGCGGCCCCGCTGGCCGATGATCGTCTTCGAGCACCCCAAGGGCTGGACCGGACCCAAGCAGATCGACGGCAAGCCGACCGAGGGCCACTGGCGCAGCCACCAGGTGCCGCTCGCGAGCGCTCGCGACACCGACGAGCACCTGAAGGACCTCGAGGACTGGCTCCAGTCGTATGCCGCGGACGAGCTCTTCGACGAGGCCGGCCGCCTCCACGACGACATCGCCCGGCTCGCCCCCGAGGGACAGCTGCGCATGGGTGCCAACCCCCATGCCAACGGCGGCCTCCTCAAGGTGCCGCTCCGGCTGCCCGACTTCCGTGACTTCGCCGTCGAGGTCGACTCCGAGGCCCGCGGCGCCGCGATGGCCGAGGCCACCCGAGTCCTCGGCACGTGGTTCGCGTCCGTCATGGAGGCCAACCCCGAGAACTTCCGGATCTTCGGCCCGGACGAGACCGCCTCGAACCGGCTGGGCGGGGTCTTCGACGTCACCGCGAAGCAGTGGAACGCGGCATACGAGCCGTTCGACGAGGCCGACCCTATGCGCAAGGTGGGCAAGGTCCTCGAGATGCTCAGCGAGCACCAGTGCCAGGGCTGGCTCGAGGGCTACCTGCTCACCGGGCGCCACGGGATGATGAGCAGCTACGAGGCCTTCATCCACATCGTCGACTCGATGTTCAACCAGCACGCCAAGTGGCTCAAGGTCACCAACCACATCGAGTGGCGGCGGCCGATCGCCTCGCTCAACTACCTGCTCAGCTCGCACGTGTGGCGCCAGGACCACAACGGCTTCAGCCACCAGGACCCCGGCTTCATCGACCACGTCGTCAACAAGAAGGCCGACATCATCCGGGTCTACCTGCCGCCGGACGCCAACACGCTGCTCTCGACGTGGGACCACCTGCTGCGCACCGACCAGTGCGTCAACGTCGTCGTCGCCGGCAAGCAGCCCGGGCCGACGTGGCTGACGATGCAGGAGGCGATCCACCACTGCACCCGCGGCCTCGGCGTCTGGGACTGGGCGGGGTCGGAGGGGCCTGGCGGTGAGTGCGACGTCGTCCTCGCGTGCGCGGGCGACGTGCCGACCGTCGAGGTCATGGCCGCGGCGCAGCTGCTCCGGGAGCACCTGCCCGAGCTCAAGGTGCGCGTCGTCAACGTCGTCGACCTCATGCGGCTCCAGGACGAGACCGAGCACCCGCACGGCCTGAGCAACCGCGACTTCGACACGATCTTCACGCCCGACAAGCCGGTGATCTTCGCCTACCACGGCTACCCGTGGCTCATCCACCGCCTCACCTACCGCCGCACCGGCCACGACAACCTCCACGTGCGCGGCTACAAGGAGGAGGGCACGACGACGACGCCGTTCGACATGGTCATGCTCAACGACCTCGACCGCTTCCACCTCGTCATCGACGTCATCGACCGCGTGCCCGGGCTCGGGCCACGCGCCGCCGGGCTGCGACAGCGGATGCAGGACAAGCGGTTCGAGGCGCGGGCGCACGCGACGACCCACGGCGAGGACCTGCCCGAGGTGCGCGACTGGGTGTGGGCCGACGTCGGCGAGACGGGCACCGCGCAGGGCGGCCCGAACGCGACCCAGCTCACCGGCGGCGACAACGACTAGAAGTCAGGACCTAAGGCCCATCTGCCCGAGACCGGCTGCTTCTAGCGTCGGTGGTACCGGAGGGAGAGTCCCACCGGACCACCTACCAACTGGAGGTAGACACCATGGCCACCACCAAGCACCACGAGGCGGTCCGGGCCAACACCACGACCCGCACCCATGACCTCGACGTCCGCGAGGGCGCCCACATGGAGGACGTCGTCCGCAACCCCGTCGCCCGCTGGGCGCTCGTGGTCCTGCGGTTCGTCCTCGGCTTCACCTTCCTGTGGCCGTTCCTCGACAAGCTCTTCGGCCTCGGCTACGGCACGCCGGCCGAGAACGCCTGGATCGACGGCGGCTCGCCGACCACCGGGTTCCTCACCAAGAACCCCGCAGTCGTCGAGGGCCCGTTCGGTGACTTCTTCGCCAACTTCGCCGGCGGATTCTGGGACTACCTGTTCATGGGCGGTCTCCTCGGCATCGGCGTCGCCGTCCTCCTCGGGGCCGGCATGAAGATCGCCGCCTGGTCGGGCACCCTCCTCATGGCCCTCATGTACCTCGCCGAGTTCCCCATCGGGCGCGACGGCGAAGGCTTCACCAACCCGATCTTCGACAGCCACTGGATCGAGGCGCTGGCCCTCATCGTCCTCGCCTACACCTTCAGCGGCGACAAGCTCGGACTCGGCCGCTGGTGGAGCAGGATCGTCGGCGAGGACAGCTTCCTCCGCTGACGACCCGGACCGGCCGCCGCATCCCCTCCGGTGCGGCGGTCTTTCCGTGCCCGGGCCGCCCATGCGCATCTCGAGACATCCCTCACGCACGCCTCACGAGTCACCACAGACCCGGCAAGTAGCATCGCTACGGCAACCAGACCGTCGACGCCACGCCAGGAGGTGCGCCCATGGGACTGTTCGACCGCATGGAGGGCAGGCTCGAGCGTGCCGTCAACGGCGTCTTCGCCAAGGCCTTCCGCTCCGAGGTGCAGCCCGTCGAGATCGCGAGCGCGATCCGCCGGGCCATGGACGACCGCGCCGCGACCGCAGGCTCCGGTCGCAGCCTCGTCCCCAACGTCTTCACGATCGAGCTGAGCGAGACCGACTACGAGCGCCTCACCGACCACGGGGTCGAGCTCGAGAACGAGCTCGTCGCCGCCGCCGAGGAGCACGCCGACAGCCAGCACTACCAGCCCGGCGGCCCGATCGACATCCACTTCGACGAGGACGCCGACCTCGAGACCGGCGTCTTCCGCGTCCGCCCCAGCACCGCGAAGCGCCCGCGCGCGACCGGCATGACGGGCCAGCACCGGGCCGTCCCGCGTTCCCGTGAGGACAGCCCGTATGCCGGCCGCCCACCCGCCGCTTCGGGTGCCGGTGGCGCTGCGGCCGGCGCTGCCGCGGG
>NZ_AVPI01000018.1 GCF_000768675.1 Knoellia flava TL1
ACGGCTGCGCCTGGCGGAGCGGGTCGTCGCCGACGAGGCGACCGTCGCCCGGCTCGTCGCGGCTGCCGCTGACGCACGCACGGCAGCCCAGGACGCCCGTGACGCCGAGCAGGACCTCGTCGCCCGGCGCCTCGAGCAGATGGCCGCCGAGCTCGCGGAAGGGCTCGTCGACGGGGACTCGTGTCCCGTCTGCGGCGCGCACGACCACCCGGCCCCGGCGACCGCCACCGCCCGCGTCACCGCGGAGGAGCTCGACGCCGCTCGACTGCGTCACTCGACCCTCGTCGCCGAGCACCAGCGCGCCGAGTCCACGGCCGCCAGCGCCCGAGCCCTGCTCGCCGACGCACTCGACACGCTGGGCGTCCAGGCCCCACGCGAGCTCGACCTCGAGGCAGAGGCCGCGCTGGTCGCATCGGCCGAGCAGCGGCGCGACGAGCTGCGGCATTCGGCCGGCGCACGAGCAGCGCTCGAGCGAACGCTCGCCGCCGCCCGGGCCGAGGTGGCGCGCGTCGACGAGGCCGTGGCGGCAGCGGGCCGCGCCCTCGCCAAGGCCACGACCCTCGTCGAGCAGGCGACCGAGGCACAGACAGCCGACGACGCCGCCATGTCGCAGCTCACGGAGTCGCACGCCGCGTGCCCGTGCTCAGGTGGCCCGGACACGGAGGCATTGGAGACGGACGTCGCGGGTCGAGCGCAACCCGCGGAGGTGGTCGCGCAGCGCCACCGCCGACTGGTCGATGAGGCCACGGGTTGGGCCGAGGCCGTCGAAGGCCACAGCACGGCCGTCGCGCGTCACGAGGAGGCCGTGGTCGCCGCAACCGCGGCTGCCGTCGAGGCCGGCTTCGAGTCCGTCGAGCAGGCCGCTCACGCCCTCGTCGCGCCGGCCACGCTCGAACGCCTGGGTGACCGGGTTCGCGACCACGACCGTGCCCGGTCGACGGCGCGGGCGGTCCTCGACGACCCGGAGGTGCAGGCTGCCGAGGCTGCCCCAGAGCCCAACCTCGACCTCGTCGTCGCGGCCGCACAGCAGGCCCGAACCGCGCTGCTCGAGGCGCAGTCGCTCCAGACGAGGGCGGCCTCCGCCGCGAAGTCCTTCGCGGCGGTTCGGGCGAGTCTCACCGCCGGCCTCGACGTCGCCGGGCCGATGCTCGAACGCCACCACCGGGTCAAGGACCTCGCCGACACCTTCGCCGGCGGCGGGATCAACAACACCCTGAGGATGCGCCTCACCTCCTACGTCCTGGCCGCGCGGCTCGAGAAGGTCGCCCAGCTCGCCAACGAGCGGCTGAGGGTCATGGGCGACGGCCGCTACCGGCTCGAGCACTCCGACCGGCTCGCCGCTCGCGGCGCCCGCAGCGGGCTCGGCCTGCGGGTCCTCGACCAGTGGACCGGCGTCACCCGTGAGACGTCGACACTCTCCGGCGGGGAGGCGTTCATGGCCTCGCTCGCCCTGGCGCTCGGCCTCGCCGACGCGGTGCGCGAGGAGTCCGGCGGGTTCGACCTCGGCACCCTGTTCGTCGACGAGGGGTTCGGGACCCTCGACGACGAGAGCCTCGAGCAGGTCATCACCGTCCTCGACTCGCTCCGTGAAGGCGGACGGGCCGTCGGTGTCGTCTCGCACGTCGGCGAGCTCCGCAGCCGCATCACGAGCCAGCTCGTCGTCCGCAAGACGGCCAGCGGCAGCACCGTCGCCGTCTCGACCCCTGGCGCCGAGAGCGCCGCCTGACCCCGGCACCCGAAGGGACCTTCATGGAGACACCACCCACTCCGGGACGGCACTCCACCGGGCCGGTCATCGTGGCGCTGACGATCCAGGACCGGGTGCGGTCCTTCCGGTTCTTCCAGGAGGTTCTCGACCTCGAACCCGTCGGCGAACCGGCCGACGACGGTGTCCCGGAGCCGCTCGTCCTGGCCGTCAACGATGCTGTCCACGTCATGCTCATCCCGCCCGGCGGGTTCGGCTACGTCATCGGAGCACGCCCGGTCGCCGAACCCGGCGTCACCGAGTGCATCCTCACGCTCCCCGTCAGCACGGCCGCCGAGGTCGATGCCGTGCTCGAGCGGGCCCGGGCGGCCGGAGCCGAGGTCGTCGCCGAACCCTCACGCTTCCCGTGGGGTCACCAGGGCACCTTCGCTGACCTCGACGGACACGTCTGGGCCGTGGCGTCGGCCTGAGCCGCACCGCGCGACCCCGAGGGGCAACGCGGCGCGGCGGCACGGCATACGGGGACGACTCAGTCCTCGAACGCCTCGGGCGGCGGGCACGAGCAGACGAGGTGGCGGTCGCCGTAGGCACCGTCGATTCGGCGCACCGGAGGCCAGTACTTCGCGAGCGGGTCGACGCCCTTGGGGAAGGCCGCCTCCTCCCGCGAGTAGTCGACGTCCCACTCCCCCGCGAGCGACAGCGCCGTGTGCGGCGCCCCCCGAAGGACGCTCGCGTCGGCGTTGCCGGCCGACCCCGCCGCGTCGATCTCCGTGCGGATCGCGACCATCGCGTCGCAGAAGCGGTCGAGCTCGGTCTTGTCCTCGCTCTCGGTCGGCTCGACCATGAGCGTGCCCGCGACGGGGAACGACATGGTCGGCGCGTGGAAGCCGTAGTCGATGAGGCGCTTGGCGATGTCGTCCACCGTGACACCCGTCGCCTTGGTGAGGGGGCGGACGTCGAGGATGCACTCGTGCGCGACGAGGCCGTCCTCGCCTGAGTAGAGCACCGGGTAGGAGTCGCGCAGGCGCGCTGCGACGTAGTTCGCGTTGAGGACGGCGACCTCGGTGGCCCGCTGGAGACCGGCCGCCCCCATGAGGCGCACGTAGGCCCACGAGATCGGCAGGATCCCGGCCGACCCGTAGGGGGCCGCCGACACCGGGCCGACTCCGGTCTCGGGACCGGCCTCAGGGTCGAGCGGGTGGTTGGGCAGGAACGGCGCGAGGTGCTCGCGCAGCGCCACCGGGCCGACGCCCGGGCCGCCACCCCCGTGCGGGATGCAGAAGGTCTTGTGCAGGTTGAGGTGCGACACGTCGGCGCCGAAGCGACCGGGCTGGGCGAGGCCGACGAGCGCGTTCAGGTTGGCGCCGTCGACGTAGACCTGGCCGCCGGCGTCGTGGACCATCGCGCAGAGGTCCTTGATGGTGTCCTCGAAGACGCCGTGCGTCGACGGGTAGGTCACCATGATCGCGGCGAGGTCGTCCCGGTGCTCCTCGACCTTGGCCTTGAGGTCGTCCATGTCGACGTTGCCGGTGATCGTGTCGGTCTTGACGACGACGACCTTCATGCCGGCCATGACGGCGCTGGCGGCGTTGGTGCCGTGCGCGCTCGCCGGGATGAGGCAGATGTTGCGCTCGGAGTCACCGCGCGAGCGGTGGTAGGCCGCGATGGCGAGGAGGCCGGCGAACTCGCCCTGCGACCCGGCGTTCGGCTGCAGCGAGACGGCGTCGTAGCCGGTGATCTCGCAGAGCCACTGCTCGAGCTGGTCGACAAGGGCACGGATCCCCTCGGTCTGGTCGAGCGGTGCGAACGGGTGGAGGTTGGCGAACTCGGGCCAGGTGATGGCGAGCATCTCGGTCGTCGCGTTGAGCTTCATCGTGCACGAGCCGAGCGGGATCATGCCGCGGTCGAGCGCGAAGTCGCGGTCGGAGAGCCGGCGCAGGTAGCGCAGCATCGAGGTCTCGCTGTGGTGGCTCGAGAACACCGGGTGGGTGAGGTAGTCCGAGGTGCGGTCCAGCGCCTCGCCCCAGCCGGGCTCGGCGATGTCGACTCGCGTCGGCTCGTCGACGCCGAAGGCCCGGGCCACGCCGGCGATGTCACCGAGGTCGGTCGTCTCGTCGACCGACACGATGACGGTGTCGGCGTCGTGGCGCCAGAGGTTCGTCCCCTGGGCCAGCGCGGCCGCGACGACCTCGTCGGCGCGCCCGGGCACGGTGACCGAGAGCGTGTCGAAGCGAGCACCCTCGGCCACGTCGACCCCGCCCTCGGACAGCGCGGCCGCGAGGGCCTCGGCGTGGGCGTGGATGCGCAGCGCGATCGCGCGCAGGCCACGCGGGCCGTGGTAGACGGCATACATGCTCGCCATGACGGCGAGGAGGACCTGCGCCGTGCAGATGTTGGAGGTCGCCTTCTCGCGACGGATGTGCTGCTCGCGGGTCTGGAGGGCGAGACGGTATGCCGGGGCGCCGGTGGCGTCGACCGAGACACCGACGAGGCGGCCGGGAAGGGTCCGCTCGAGGCCGGCCCGCACCGACATGTAGCCGGCGTGGGGGCCACCGAAGGCCATCGGCACGCCGAACCGCTGCGTCGTCCCGACGGCGATGTCGGCGCCCCACTCCCCCGGCGCGACGGCGAGGGTCAGCGCCATGAGGTCGGCGGCGGCGGTGACGAGGGCGCCCGCCTCGTGCGCGGCCAAGGCGAGGTCGCGGTGGTCGAGCAGCCGTCCGTGCAGGTCGGGGTACTGGACGAGGACGCCGAAGACCGCGCGACCGCCGGCCGCCTCGGTGAGGGCTTCTGCCGTGGAGACCCCGGACAGGTCGGCGACGACGAGCTCGATGCCGAGCGGCGTTGCGCGGGTCCGCATGACGGCGAGCGTCTGCGGGAAGACCGCCTCGTCGACGAGCAGCACGGCGTCGGACGCGGCCTTGCTCGAGCGGCGCATGAGCGTCATCGCCTCGGCTGCCGCGGTGGCCTCGTCGAGCAGCGACGCGCCGGCGGTCGTCAGGCCGGTGAGGTCGCTGACGACGGTCTGGAAGTTGAGGAGTGCCTCGAGGCGGCCCTGCGAGATCTCGGGCTGGTAGGGCGTGTATGCCGTGTACCAGGCCGGGTTCTCGAGGACGTTGCGCTGGATGACCGGGGGCACGACGGTGCCGTAGTAGCCGAGCCCGATCATCGAGGTGAGCACCGAGTTGCGTACCGCGAGGCCCCGCAGCTCCTTGACGACGGCTGCCTCGGACTCGGCGGGGGTGATGTCCATGCCCCCGGTCGCGCGGATGGCGTCGGGCACGGCGGTCGCGGTGAGGTCGTCGAGGCTCGAGCGGCCGATGGCCGCGAGCATCTCCGTCACGGCCTCGTCGTCGGGACCGATGTGGCGTCCGGCGAAGGCGGGCAGGTCGGTCGGGCTCAGCGTGGTGTCGGTCATGAGGTGAGGCTCCTGGCGCACGGGACGGGCACGGGCCTCCCCATCTGTCACGGGGGTGCCGCTCCAGAGGTGCCTGATCCGAGCGGTCCTTTGCGCCTGAGAGGTTCCGGGGAGTTTGCCCCTTCGGCGCCCCGGTCCCTCTCGGGCCGAGGACTCTCCCGCTCGGTGTGTGCGGCTCGCTCAGGGTAACAAAACGGTGCGTGCCCCGGAGGGCACGCACCGGTGTGCGGGTGGAGGCTGCGCTCAGGCGAGACGCGCGGCGCGGCGTGCGCTGAGCTCGTCGCCCGGGTGGGCGGCGGGGGCCTCGTCGCTGAGACGCTCGCTGGGCAGGTGCGAGAGGTCGCCCTCGACCTCGCGCCACACCTTGCCGACGGCGATGCCGAAGACGCCCTGACCGCCCTGGAGCAGGTCGATGACCTCCTCGTTGGACGTGCACTCGTAGACCGAGGCGCCGTCGCTCATGAGGGTGATCTGCGCGAGGTCGTCGACGCCGCGGTCGCGCAGCACCTGGACGGCGCCGCGGATCTGCTGGAGCGAGACCCCGGTGTCGAGGAGGCGCTTGACGATCTTGAGCGCGAGGATGTCGCGGAAGCCGTAGAGGCGCTGCGACCCGGACCCGGCAGCGCCGCGCACCGACGGCTCGACGAGCGAGGTGCGGGCCCAGTAGTCGAGCTGGCGGTAGGTGATGCCGGCCGCCTTGCACGCGGTCGGGCCGCGGTAGCCCATCTCCTCGTCGAGCTCGGGCAGGTCATCGGTGAACAGCAGGCCCTGCGCCGCAACCGGCACATGCCCCTTGGGGTTCTCTTCGATGGCGTTCACGCCGTCCTCCTGCTGTCCACGAAATGCGCTGTAACTACATGGTCGTCGTTCTCTGAGGGCGACGCTAGGGCTCGCGGAACCCCGGGTCAACTACCACTCGACCCTGACACCATGCGTGTCGTGTGTCACTTCAGTAACACTCACCCTCAACTCGACGGTTGGTCTCCTGTGTCGAAGTCGTCGGCGGAGACGTGGTCGAGGAACTCCTTGAACTTCTCGACCTCGTCGTCCTCCTGCTCCCCCGCCATCGCGACGCCCGCCTCGTCGAGCAGCTCCTCGGAGGTGACGATCTCGACGCCGGCCCGGAGGGCGAGGGCGATCGCGTCGGAAGAGCGCGAGTCGATGCTCGCGCCGCCGCCGGCCTGGCCGCCGTCGATCTCGAGCACGGCGTGGAAGACGCCCTCCTCGAGCGAGGTGATTCGCACGCGGTCGATCGAGTGACCCAGGTCGGTGAGCACGTTCTTGAGCAGGTCGTGCGTGAGAGGGCGCGGCGGGACCACGCCCTGCTGGGCGTAGGCGATGGCCGCGGCCTCGGCCGCGCCGACCCAGATGGGCAGGTAGCGGCTTCCGTCGCGCTCACGCAGGAGGACGATGGGCTGGTTCGTCGGCATCTCGACACGGACCCCGAGAACGTCCAGTGGCTTCACTGCTCCACCGTACGTCGTCAGGGACGGGCCAGACCACCCTTGACCAGCGCGGCGTGGAGCTGGAGGCACAGCCGGGCGACCTGGGCCTCGTCGGCGGCCCTCCCGTCGGCGCGCCGCGTGCTCATCGCCTGCTCGACGAGGCCCACCTCGCGGTCCGCGGCGGTGCGGAACGGACGCAGGTGCCGGGCCTCGATCCCGTATGCCGCGAGCCCCGCTGCCGCGTGCGTCGCCTGGAGGTCGGTGGCCGAGTAGTGGCCGTCGGCGTCGGGGCGCAGGATCCCGAACCCCTCGAGCGAGGTGACGACCTCGGTGTCGAGGCCGGTCGCCTTCGCGAGCTCGTCACGGGTGAGCCGGACCTCCTGCGTGCGGCGCAGCTCGCCGACGTCCGGCACGTCCGGGTCCGACGTGGGCTCGGGCGGCCGCGGCCGGGCGTCGGCCTCGGGAGCGGGCTCGAGTCCGCGGTCGATCGCGTCGAGGGACTCGCGGATGACCTTGAGCGGCCAGAAGCGGTCGCGTTGCGCGCGCAGGACGTAGCGCAGGCGCTCGACGTCCGACACGGCATACGTGCGGTAGCCGGCCGGAGTCCGGGCGGGCTCGACGAGACCCTCGGACTCGAGGAAGCGGATCTTTGAGATGCTGATCTGCGGGAACTCCTCGCGCAGCGCGTCGAGGACCTTCCCGATCGTCAGCGGCCGCTCAGCCCTGCTTGGCGGCATAGAAGACGAGCCGGTACTTGCCGATCTGCACCTCGTCGCCCGTCTGGAGGGTCGACTCGTCGATCCGCTCGCGGTTGACGTAGGTGCCGTTGAGCGAGCCCGCGTCCTTGACGACGAAGTGGCCGTCGGTCCGTTCGAACGTCGCGTGCTGGCGCGAGACCGTGACGTCGTCGAGGAAGATGTCGCTCTCCGGGTGGCGGCCCGAGGTGACGACGTCGTCGTCGAGGAGGAACCGGGCGCCCGTGTTGGGTCCGCGCAGCACGACGAGCAGGGCAGTCCCCGACCGGAGCGCCTCGACGGTCGCCTGGTCGGCGCGGGTGAGGACGTGCTCGCTCTCGTGGACGATGTCGGACTGCTCGAGACCCGGCACCGCCTGGAACTGCATCGTCGTCGACGACTCCGGCTCGCGCGCAGGGGTGTCGCGACTCTGGTCACTCATCGGTGCGGCTCCTCGTCTCGGGTCTCTGGAGGTTTCACCCTAGATGACCACTCGAGGGATGACTAGGCAAACGGCCCCGGGCGGGCTGGGAATCAGCTGAGCTGTTGCTGGTAGGCCTCGACGTCGAGGAGGCCGTCGACCGCGCTGGCGTCGCTCGGGCGCATCTCGTACATCCAGCCCTCACCGTAGGGGTCGGAGTTGACGAGCTCCGGCGAGGCGTCGAGCGCCTCGTTGACGGCGGTGACCTCACCGGCAAGCGGGGCGTAGAGGTCGCTCACCGACTTCGTCGACTCGACCTCCCCGCACGCGTCGCCCACGGCCACGGTGTCCCCGACGCCCGGCAGGCTGACGTAGACGACGTCCCCGAGAGCGTCCTGCGCGAACGACGTGATGCCGATGCGGACGGTGTCACCCTCAGCAGCGCGGACCCACTCGTGCTCGGCGGTGTAGCGCAGGTCGCTGGGGTACTCGAGGTCGCTCATCGGTGAACTCCTTCTGGTCCGTTCAGGACTTCGTGGGGCTGGGGATGGGTCGAGCGTACTGAGGCTCGGAAACGCTCTGCAACGCGGACACCGTGACCTCGTCCTTGGTCTCGATGCTCGCCTCGCCGCCCACGCTCCGGACGGTGTTGGTGACCCCTCCCGGGATCTCCATCGCCGACGCCAGAGTCGAGCCGTCACCGATCGCGGTGATGACGTAGGGAGCCGACACGTCCTTGCCGGAGATGGCGATGCCGCCCTCGCCGTCGGTGAAGTAGGTGTTGGCGACGATGCGCACGTCGTTGATCTCGACGGCCTCGGCGCCGGCGTCGCGCAGCTCCTGAAGGGTGTCGAGGAGCATCGGTGCGGTGACGCCGAACTCGGGGTCACGGATCGTGAGGACGATGCCGGGACCCTTCGCCGGTGCGGTGCCGGTGAGGATGGCGAGCGAGTCGAGTCGCTGCTGGGCCGCGCGGCGCGACTCGGTGAGGCTCGTCGTGTCGCTCTGCAGCCGGTCGCGCGAGAAGCGCAGCGTCTGGATCTCCTCGGCCAGGCGGGCGCCGTCCTGGTCGACGGTGTCGAGGATGCGGATGAGCTCGTCCTCGCGCAGGTCCTCGAGGCCCTCGATCGAGGTCTGCCGGACCTGCGCCGCGATGGCGAAGCCGAGGCCGATGGCCAGCAGGGTCGCGAGGACGTTCGCCTTCGTCGGCCGCGGCCGGGCCGCGAGACCGAGTCGGCGCCAGGCCCGCTCGGAGCTGTCCACGGGGCCGGCGGTGCCGGGGTAGGGCTGGGCGTCGTCGACCGGCTCTCGCTCTGCCGGCGACGGGACCGCAGGCTCCGGCTCCACCGTGGGGTCAGCAGGCTCCTGGGCAGCCCCGGGCGCGACCGTGTCCTCGACCGGTTCGGGCTCGACCTCGACCGCTGCGTCTGCGCTCGCCGGCGGGGCCACGTCCTCGACCGGCTCTGCTGCGACCTCGACCGGCTCTGTTTCGACCTCGACCGTCCCTGCGGGCTCACGAGGCTCCGGCTCGTCAGCCAGGGCGTCCGACACTGGCACGGGTTCCACGGCGGACACGGGTTCCGCGGCAGGCACGGGTTCCGTGGCAGGCACCGGCTCGGGCGTGGGCTCGCGCTCGAGGGGCGCACCGCCGTCGCCCGGTGGGTCCGAGACGGTGGGCTCGCCGTCCGGCTCGACGACCTCGCCCGGAGCTGCGTCGACGATCTCGCCCGGAGCTGCGTCGACGACCTCGCCGGGCGCTCCCCCGTCGCCCTCGGGCACCGGCGTGCCGACGACCGGCGCCTGCCGCGGCGGACCACCCGGGCGCGGCTTGCTGCGGTTCCTCTTCTTCTTGGGACTCATGACCGTCGGCTCACGCGTTGAAGAGGTGGCGACGGATCGAGGCGACGTTGGAGAAGATCCGCACCCCGAGGACGACGACGACGCCGGTCGAGAGCTGGCTGCCGACGCCGAGCTGGTCGCCGAGGAAGACGATGAAGGCCGCGACGACGACGTTGGACAGGAACGAGACGACGAAGACCTTGTCGTCGAAGATGCCGTCGAGCACCGCACGCACGGCACCGAAGACCGCGTCGAGGGCGGCGATGACCGCGATGGGGAGGTACGGCTGCAGCCACAGCGGCACTTCGGGCTGCAGCAGCACGCCGACGACGATGCCGACGACGAGACCCAGGGCGGGAATCACGAGGGTTCTCCTTCGGGCGAGGGCTGAGCTGCGCCGCCGAGCCTATCCGCGGGGGTCGCGGACCTGGTCCCGAGTGTCGCCGATGCCGGAATCGTGACCTCCCTGCGCACGACGGTGCTCACCCGGACGCCGAACGAGTTCTTGAGCGTCGAGAGGTAGGTGCCGCCGCTGCCGTCGGCGAAGGTCGCGGGCAGCGAACCCGGGTCGCCGATGGCGGTGATGACGTAGGGGCGCTTGAGTGGGCGGTAGTCGACGAGGATCGCCTCTCCTGCGAAGCGGATCGCCGCCGTCGTCGTGAGCCGCTGCCCGTTGACCGCGACCGCCTCGGCCCCGGCCTCCCACAGGCTGTTGGTGATGAGCTGGAGGTCGCGGGCGATGACCTTGCCGTCGCTGGACCCGCTGTCGCCCCGGGGGTCGGAGTTCGCCCCCTCGTCCGCGCTGCTCGGCGCGTCGTCGACCGTGACGACGAAGCCGGGGCCACGCACGGGCACCGCACCGGCGACGAGCGAGAGCCGCTGCACCTCCAGGGCCAGCTCCTCGCTGACGTTGCGCAGGGTCTCGGCGTCGAGGGCTGCGATCTCGGACCGCAGTGCCCCGGCCTGCGCGGCCTGCGCGTCGACGGCCGTCTGCTGGCGCTCGATCCGCTCGATGAGGCTGGACTTCGTGCGCTGCTTGGTCGTCTCGCTCCCCCGCAGCTGCATCGCGGCGATGCCGACGAGCGCGCCGATGACGACGAGGAAGACGACGAGCCTCGGCGAGCGCAGGCTCGTCGACCGGGAGAGCCCGGCCTTCTCGCGACGCTCGGCAGCCGCGGCGTAGCCGGGGTCGAGGGGCCGCTCGAGCATCGAGGTGATGAGCGTCATCGACGCGTCGGGGCGGCGCGAGCGGCGCTCCGCCGGCGGGATCGACGCGTGGCTCACGACGCCCTCCGCTGCGCGACGAGCCGGCCCAGCTGGACGGCATACAGGATTCCGGCGACCCAGTAGAGGACGGTGCCCCACCACGCGAATCCCCATCCAACGGGACGCATGAAGGTCGCGAGCCAGCCGTCACCGTCCGCCATGAGCAGCGCGGGGAAGGCGTAGAGGAGGTTGAAC
This sequence comes from Knoellia flava TL1, assembly GCF_000768675.1. Lineage (GTDB taxonomy): Bacteria > Actinomycetota > Actinomycetes > Actinomycetales > Dermatophilaceae > Knoellia > Knoellia flava. Next base: position 11,024 of record NZ_AVPI01000018.1, read on the forward strand.
GTCGCGGCCTTGCCGATGAAGTGGACGGGCAGCCCGGTCCAGCCGTAGCGCTTGGCGATGAGGACGACGACGGCCATGAAGGCCTCGCGCGCGAAGAGGACGGCCACGAGCCACCACGGGATGATGTCGCGCCACGCGAGCCCGAGGAGCGTCGTCACGATGTAGAGGCGGTCCGCGATCGGGTCGAGGAGCTGCCCGACACGCGACACGAGGCCGTAGCGGCGGGCGATCTTGCCGTCGAGGTAGTCGGTGATCCCGGACGCCATGAGGATGACGAGCGCGATGGCGTCGTGCTCCGTGGCGATCGCCCAGATGAACGCCGGCACGCCGAGCAGCCGCAGTGCCGAGAGCGCGTTGGGGACGGTGAGGACGCGGTCGACAGGGGCGCTGTCGGTCCCCCGCACGCTCTCGCCGGCAGTCATGGGCTCACCCTATGTCGTCGTGTCTACAGTCAGGTCATGAGTTCCACTCTCCTGACGGGCGACGCGACGACCTGGCGACCGCGGCGCACCGGTGTCAAGTGGGGTGTGTACGCCGACGACGTGCTCCCCCTCTGGGTCGCCGAGATGGATGCCGAGCCGTGCGCGCCCGTCGTCGAGGCGGTCGACGCCGCGATGCGTCGTGGCGACACGGGCTACCCGCTCGGCGACGAGTTCGTCGAGGCTGCGGCGGCCTACGCCTCGGACACGTGGTCGTGGTCGGTCGACACCCGCCGCGCCTCGCCGGTGGCCGACGTCATGATCGGCGTCGCCGAGCTCCTGCGCGGCGTCACCGACCCCGGCGGTCCGGTCGTCGTGTCGTCGCCGGTCTACAACGCCTTCTTCGACTTCGTCGAGATGACCGGCCGCCGCATCGTCGACGCTCCCCTGACGACGGCCGGGCGGCTCGACCCCGAGGCGCTCGACCGCGCGTTCGGCGAGGCGCGGGCGGGGGGCGAGCGCACGGCATACGTGCTTTGCAACCCCCAGAACCCCACCGGCACGCTTCACACCCGCGAGGAGCTCGAGACGCTCGCGGCGATCGCGTCTCGCCACGACGTCACCGTCGTCGCCGACGAGATCCACGCGCCGATCGTCCACGACGGCGCGTTCACGCCCTACCTCACCGTCGACGGCGGGGAGCGCGGGGTGAGCCTGGTCTCGACGTCGAAGGCGTGGAACCTCGCTGGGCTCAAGGCCGCCGTCGTCGTCACCGGTGACGAGGCGCCGCCGGCCGCGACGCTGCACGAGGTGCACTCGCACGGCGCCAGCCACATCGGGCAGATCGCCGGCATCGCCGCGTGGACGCAGGGCCGCGAGTGGCTCGCGACCGTCACCGCGGAGATCGACGCGAACCGCACGCTGCTCGCGCGCCTCCTCGCCGAGCGGCTCCCGCAGATCCGGTATGCCGTCCCCGCCGCGACCTACCTGGCGTGGCTCGACTGCCGGGAGCTGGGGCTCGGGGACGACCCGGCCGCGGTGTTCCGGGAGCGTGGGCAGGTGGCGTTCTCGTCGGGTCCGTCCTTCGGCGCCAGCGGCCGCGGGTTCGTGCGGGTCAACCTCGCCACCTCCCCCGCGATCCTCACCGAGGCCGTCGACCGCGTGGTCGGGGCACTGGCGTGACCGACGCACCCGGCCCCGAGGTCACGCGCTGGCTCCTCACCGCGAGCGAGCGCGGCAACCCGCACACGACGATCGACGAGCCGCACCCGGGTGAGCAGGCGTGGTCGACCGGCAACTCGGTGCGTCCGCTCGTGGACGGCGCGAGCTACTTCGCCGAGCTGTTCGACACCATCGAGGCGACCCGCCCGGGTGACCTCGTCCTCTTCGCCGGCTGGCGCGTCGACGGGGACCAGCAGCTCACCGACGACCCGTCGAGCACCCTGCTCGAGGTGCTGGACCGGGCCGAGGACCGGGGCGTCCAGGTGCGTGGGCTCATCTGGCGCTCGCACACCGAGCAGATCGACTTCTCGGCCGAGGACAACCGCGAGGTCGCCGAGGAGCTGGCCGACGAGGACGACGAGCACGCCGAGGTGCTGCTCGACATGAGGGTGCGTCGTGGCGGCTCGCACCACCAGAAGTTCGTCGTGGTGCGCCACGGCGACGACCCCTCCCGCGACGTCGCGTTCGTCGGCGGGATCGACGTCGCGCACTCGCGGCGCGACGACTCAGGGCACCGGGGCGACCCGCAGCAGCAGGCGCTCGCCGACGAGTACGGCCCGAGCCCCGGCTGGCACGACGTCCAGTGCGCCATCACCGGGCCGGCGGTCGCCGACGTCGAGACGGTCTTCCGCGAGCGGTGGGACGATCCCTCCCCGCTGACCCCGGCGTGGCACTCGCGGCTGCGAGACCGGCTGAGCAAGGTCCAGCACGAGCCCACCCCGCTGCCCGAGCGCCTGCCGGCGCCACCCCCGGTCGAGGGCGGCACCCACGTCGTCCAGGTGCTGCGCACCTATCCCCACCGCCACCTGCGCCGGGCCTACCCGTTCGCGCCCAGGGGCGAGCGGTCGATCGCCCGGGCCCACCTCAAGGCGATCGAGCAGGCGCGCCACCTCATCTACCTCGAGGAGCAGTACCTCTGGTCCTCCACGGTGAGCCTGGCCCTCGCCGAGGCGCTCTCGGCCAACCCCGAGCTGCACCTCATCACCGTGCTCCCCCACCGCCCGGACCTCAGCGGCATGGCCGAGCTGCTCCAGCTCGAGGGGCGGTTCGAGGCGATCAAGCAGCTCACCGAGGCGGCACCGGACCGCTTCGCGGCATACGGAATCGAGAACCATGCGGGCTGGCCCGTCTACGTCCACGCCAAGGTCGTCGTCATCGACGACTGGTACGCGACGATCGGCTCGGACAACGTCAACCGCAGGTCGTGGAGCCACGACTCCGAGCTCGCTGCGCTCGTCGTCGACGACGCGGGCACCGACCACTCGCCGTTCGCCCGTTCCCTGCGGCTGCGGCTCGCCGCCGAGCACCTCGACCGCCCGTTGACCGGCCCCGAGCACGACGCCGCCATGGCCGACTGCGTGCCGGCGGCCGGGATGTTCGCGGCCTATGCGGAGGCGGGTGAGCGGCTTCGGGCGTGGCACGAGGGCGGGATGCTCGGGACGAGACCGTCCGGCCGGCTCCGACCCGTCAGGGAACCGGACATCGGCCGGTGGCCCCGCCGGGTGCTCGAGGTGCCGCAACGGCTCCTCGGCGACCCCGACGGGCGCCCGTTCGAGCTCCGTCGCAGGCACGACTACTGACCGTCGCCGCGCTTCGCGGAACCGATTCGGTGACGACGAGAGGCATGGGATATGGTTTCGTTCGCTCGCGCGGCAACGCGGGAGCGAGCCACGGGCTGTGGCGCAGCTTGGTAGCGCACTTGACTGGGGGTCAAGGGGTCGCAGGTTCAAATCCTGTCAGCCCGACCAGCTCCCCTGGGAGACCACGGACACGAAGGGCCCCTGCCGGACCATCCGGCAGGGGCCCTTCGTCGTGTCCGGGCCGAGCCCGAGCGTGCCGTGGCCGCTGCGCTGTCGCGCGCGCGAGGCTCAGGCGTCGACGACGACCTCGGGTCCGATCTCCTTGCCTGCCTCGGGGCGCGTGTCTGCCGCAGGTGGATCGACCTCGATGAGGGGCAGAACGAGGACGACGCTCGTCCCCTCCCCCTCGACGGAGTGCAGCTCGAGCTCGCCGTGGTGGGCCTCGACGATCGCCTTGACGATCGCCAGCCCGAGACCGGTGCCCGGGATCGCCTGCTGGGTGGCGTTGCTCGCGCGGTAGAACCGGGAGAACATCCGCTCCATGTCCGCCTCGGGGATGCCGATGCCCTCGTCCCGGCACTGGATGCGCACCCGCGTCGCCTCGAGGACGGCCGACACGGTGACGACCCCACCGGTGCGCGAGAACTTCACGGCGTTGCCGATGACGTTGGTGAGGGCCCGTCCGAGCTGGAGCGAGTCGCCGGACACCACGCACGGCTCGGGCATGTCGAGGACGTCGATGCGGACGTCGTTGCCCGACGCCTGCGGCTGGAGGTCCTGGGCGACGTCGCGCACGAGGGTGCAGAGGTCGACGGGGAGGAAGCTCGGGTCGAGCCCACGTGTCTCGATCCGGTTGAGCACGAGGACGTCCTCGATGAGTCCGCGCAGGCGCACCGTGTTGCGGTCGATGACGGCGAGGGCCTTCTGCTGCGCGGGGGCCACCTCGCCGAGGTCCCCGTCAGCGAGCATCTCGAGGTAGCCGGCGATCGAGGTGAGCGGCGTGCGCAGCTCATGGCTCACGGTGCCGACGAACTCGTCCTTCTGCCGGTCGAGGGACTCGAGTCGGGCCACGTGCTCGGCCTGCTGCCGCTGCCGCTCCTCCGCCAGGAACGCTCGAGCCGCGTATGCCGTCGCCTGCTGGAGCGCGGTGCGCTCGTGGGCGGTCCACTCCCTCGGCTCGGGCGCGACGAGCAGCATCGCCCCGATGACACCGTCCCCGACCCCCAGCGGGGTTCCGAGCAGCGCACCCATGGGCACCTGCTCGGCGATGCTGCGGAAGAAGGGCCACTGCCGGAGGTCGTCGTTGACGAAGTCCGAGGACTCGAGCAGCCGCCCGGAGAGCCAGAGGCCCTGGGCGACGCTCTCGCGCGTCACCGGAAGCTCGAGGACGACGCCTGCCTCGACGATGGCGCTTTCGGGCCAGCACGCGGCGAGCCGCCACGTCCCGGCGTCTCCCTTGGTCATCGAGTCCGTCGTGAAGATCGCGGCCGTGGTCCCGGTGGCCTCGCTGAGACTGCGTACGGTGAGCGCCAGGGCCTCCTCCGCCGAGACCCGCCCCCGGAGCGCGGTCGCGAGCTCGAGGGTTGCCTCACGCAGCCTGATGGCCTCGCCCTGGTCCTCCTCGAGGCGACGGGTCGTCTCGGTGAGGTGGTTGAAGTCGGCCGCCAGGCCGCGCACGTCGAGAGGGCCGTCGGCCTCGTCCGCGCGAGCGCCGCGGTCGCCGAGCCGCTGGAGGTGGACGACGTGACGGAGGGAGTCGATCGATCCGGTGAGGGACCTCGCGATGCGCCACCCGGCATACAGGGCGAGCGCCGACGCGACGATCCCACCACCGACGAGGAGGATGAGGGCGTCCTTGAGCTGGCTCGTCGAGGCCGCCCGGGTCTCGACCCGCTCCCTGCGCAGCTCCCGGCCGAGCGAGCCGTTGGCCGCGCGGACCCGGTCGAAGAGCTGCTTGCCGGTCCGCAGGTCGAGGTTGCCACCGGCCTCGAGCCGGGTCCGGCTGGCCTCGGCGTAGCGCCACCACTCCTCGATCCACTTCGCCTGCTCGTCGAGGGAGGATGACCAGCGGGCACTCTCGGGGCCGAGTGCCCTGCGCAGCTGCGTCTGGTAGGCGTTCGACCGAAGATGACCCCCGACATAGGGCTGCAGGAGGCCGATGTCGTTCGAGGCGTCGTAGGCCCGCAGACCGGTCTCGGCGTCGGTGAGCGTCTGGAGGAGTGTGGTGTTGGCGTCGGCGGCGGGTCCGAGGACCGTCGCGAGACGCTCGACCTGACGGTAGGCGCCGAGCACCGCCACGGTTCCCGTCACCATCGCCGCGAGCATGAGTCCGACGAGGAGGAAGACGAGCCGGCGCAGACGGCGGGTGACGGTGACGTCGTTGAGGAAGCTCACGGCTTCGACTCCTCACCGAGACCGACGCGGGTCATCGTGCCCCACACCTGCTTGCGGCCACGCAGGCTTGCCCACCACCCCTGCAGGCGCCACCAGGCCGTGAGCTGCCGGTAGCCGATGTTCTCGGCGATGGCGGCCATGAGCATCGTCCCGAGGTCACGCCAGCGGGCGTACTTGCGGAAGGTCATCTCCTCGAGCGTCATCGCTGCCAGGGTCACGAGGATCGCGTAGCCGTAGGCGATGAGCATGAAGAGGAGCGCGAACGGCACGTTGATGACGTCGAGGGCGAGGCCGAGGATGACCAGGAGCAGCCCCGCGAACTCGAGCAACGGCGCGATGAGCTCGAAGAGCCAGTAGTACGGGATGGCCAGCATGCCGACCTTGCCGTAGCGAGGGTTGAGCATCATGTGCTTGTACTTCCACAGCGTCTCCCAGAGGCCTCGGTGCCAGCGGGCACGCTGCTTCTGGAGCACCTTGGCGGTCGACGGCACCTCGGTCCAGCAGACCGGCTCCCCGACGAACTTCACGCGGTAGTCGCGACCCTCGCGCTGCAGGTGCTGGTGCACTCGCATGAGGACCTCGAAGTCCTCGCCGATGCTCTCGGTGTCGAGCCCGCCGACCTCCACGAGGATGTCGCGGCGGAAGACGCCGAACGCGCCGGAGATGAGGACGAGGGCGCCGAGACGGGACCATCCGGCGCGACCGATGAGGAAGGCCCGGAGGTACTCGACGACCTGGATGCGGGGCAGCAGCTGGCGAGGCATCCGGGGCTCGACGAGGCGCCCGGCGACGACGCGGCTGCCGTTGGCCGCGCGGATGACACCGCCGGTCGCGACCATCCGGGTGGGGTCGTCGGCGAAGGGGACGGTCACCGTGATGAGCGCGTCGGGGTCGAGGATGGAGTCGGCGTCGACGAAGACGCAGAGCTCGCCCGAGGCCGCGTTGATGCCGACGTTGACGGCGTCGGAGCGTCCCGAGTTCGTCTTGCGGATGATCGTCAGCGGGGTGCGGCCGTTGCGGGGCACGTGGATCGAGAGGATCTCGGCCTTGACCGGAAGCTCTCGCGGGATCTCGCGGTCGACCTCGACGAGGTCGAAGGCCTCCCTGAGCCGCTCGAAGGTTTCGTCGGTGCTGCCGTCGTCGACTCCCACGACCTCGTGCTGCGGGTAGCGGAGAGAGAGCAGTGACTGGATCGACTGGACGATGCCGGCCGCCTCGTTGTACATCGGCACCACGAGCGTCACCGGAGGCACGAACTCGCTCGCGACGCGCTCTTGGCGCCCGGTCTGCTCGACCCTGCGGAGGTGGTGGACGAAGTCCCAGGCTGCGAGGGCGATGAAGACGATGTACGAGGTGTTGATGAGGACGAAGTAGACGAGCACCGGCCACTGCGCGGCGGCGAGCAGCTCGATGACGACCTCGCGCAGACCCGGGATGATGCCGTCGACGCTCATACGACTCCCCTGTCGCTCGCGCGCAGGTCGAGCATCTGCAGCATGCCGGTCACCGCGGAGCGCGCCTCGGGCGCGACGGCCTCGTCGGCGGCCAGGTCGCGCAGGGCGCGCCGTCCGGCCTCGGTCTCGGCCAGTGCGGTGGCCGCACTGGTGGCGAGGAAGCGGTCGTCGTCGCCGAGCACCGAGACGAGCCCGGCGACGGCCACCTCCCCACCGAGCTCGCCGAGGGCCCGCGCCGCGGCCCGACGCACGACGGCGGGCTCGGACGGCGCGAGCAGCCCCACGATGACGTGCACGTCGGAGGGGCGGCCGACCGCTCCGAACGCCTCGGTCGCGCTGACCCTCACCGTGTGGTCGGGGTCGCTGGCGGCCATCTGGGCCAGGCGCGGTCCCGTGGCGAGGAAGAGGTTGTGTCCCGCGACCCCGGCTGCGACGTTGCGGACGCCGGGATCGTCGTCCTCGAGTCCCGAGACCACAGCCGCCTCGGCCTCGACGCCGAGCTGGGTCAGGGTGCTCAGGGCGACCGTCGCCGGCACACCCGGAGCCGAGCGCCGGCTGCGGACCGCTCGGAGCACGGCCCCTGCCGCCGACGGTCCCGCAGCCGGGCCGAGGGCGCCGATGGCGCGGGCGGCGACGATGCGGACCTCTCCGGACCGGTCGTCGAGCATGCGCAGCAGGTCGTTGGTGTGGGAGGCGTCGCGGAGCAAGCCGAGGATCCGGGTGGCCCGGGCCCGGCGGACGCTCGACGCGGCACCCAGGGCGTTGAGGGCGCTCGCGACTCCGTGGCGTTCGCGCAGCACCTCGACGAGGTCCTCCGCCGGTCTCCCTCGGACCTTGGTGAGCAGGTTGACCACGGCTCGGTCGAGGTCGTGACCGGCGGTGCGGTCCCGCACGAGGCGACGGCGCGCGTCCCCGGACTCGTCCTCCCCCGCACCGACGGCGAGCAGGTCCGCCCGCAGTGGGGCCAGCCGCTGTCTGCTCCGCTCGGCCCGGCGGGCGATACCCACCCGGCTGATGACCACCACGCCGGCCAGGACGACGCAGATCACGATGACCGCGACGAGCACCTCGTCGAGGAAGCCCTGCCCGATCGGCTGCTCGTCCCTCACTGAGAGCGGGCGAGGAGTGCGGCGACCCGGTGGACGAGCTCGCGCGGGCTGAACGGCTTGATGAGGTAGTCGTCCGCCCCCGTCGAGAAGCCCATGTCGACGTCCGTGTCGCGCGACCTCGCCGTGAGCAGGACGACGCGCACGTTCTTGAGCGACTCGTCGGAGCGGATCTCACGCAGCACGTCGATGCCGGAGAGGCCCGGCATCATGACGTCGAGGACCGCGAGCTGGGGAGGGTCGCGCCGGATGTCCTCGAGCGCCTCGACGCCGTTGGTCGTGGCACGGACCTCGTAGCCGGACTGGGTGAGCTTGAGCTCCACCAGGTCACGGATGTCGTCATCGTCGTCGGCGACGACCACTTGCACCGCTGTCGGTGACACGCGAACCCCTCTCGTCGGGCCACCAGTCTATAGTCCCGGACTAGTCCGTGCGCCTCAACAGGCCCAAGTGCGATGGCCCGTTCGGACCGGCCCGCCGCATCGTCGGCGACAGCCCGTCCGGACGTCGCGGTGCCGCGGACGAAAGGGTGTGGAGGGGAGGGGTCAGCGGCGAGAGCGCTTCTCGCGCACCCTCACCGACACCTCGATCGGCGTCCCCTCGAAGCCGAACTCCTCGCGCAGCCGGCGCTCGACGAAACGGCGGTAGCCCGCCTCGATGAAGCCCGACGCGAAGAGGACGAACCGCGGCGGGCGGGTCGACGCCTGCGTCGCGAAGAGGATGCGCGGCTGCTTGCCACCACGGACCGGGTGCGGGTGCCCCGCGACGACCTCGCCGAGGAAGGCGTTGAGCCGGCCTGTCGGGATGCGCGTGTCCCACGAGTCCAGTGCGGTGTCGAGGGCCGGCACGAGGCGGTCCATGTGACGACCCGTCGAGGCCGAGACGTTGACCCGCGGCGCCCACGGGATCTGGACGAGCTCGCGCTCGATCTCGCGCTCGAGGAAGTGACGACGCTCCTCGTCGGTGAGGTCCCACTTGTTGTAGGCGATGACGAGGGCACGGCCCGAGTCGACGACCTGCTGGACGACGCGGATGTCCTGCTCGGTGATCGGGACCGACGCGTCGATGAGCACGACGGCGACCTCCGCCTTCTCCAGGGCCGTCTGGGTGCGCAGGGACGCGTAGAAGTCGGCGCCACGCGTCTGGTGGACGCGGCGACGGATGCCGGCCGTGTCGACGAAGCGCCACGTCGTGCCGCCGAGCTCGATGAGCTCGTCGACGGGGTCGCGGGTCGTGCCCGCGACGTCGTCGACGACGACGCGGTCGGACCCGGCGAGCTTGTTGAGCATGGAGGACTTGCCCACGTTGGGGCGGCCGAGAAGAGCCACCCGGCGTGGCCCGCCGCGCTGGTAGGCGGCGACCGCCGACTTCTCCGGCAGCACGTCGAGGATCGCGTCGAGGACGTCACCGCTCCCCCGGCCGTGCAGTGCGGACACCGGCCACGGCTGGCCGAGGCCGATGTTCCACAGCGCGGCGGCGTCGGCCTCGGTGCGCTGGTCGTCGACCTTGTTGGCGACGAGGACGACGGGCTTGCCGGCCCGGCGAAGCAGCTTGACCACCGCCTCGTCGTCGTCGGTCGCGCCGACGACGGCGTCGACGACGAAGAGCACGGCGTCGGCGAGCTCGACGGCGATCTCGGCCTGCTCGGCGACACGGAGGTGGATGCCCTTGGCGTCGATGGCCCAGCCGCCGGTGTCGACGAGGGTGAACCGCCGGCCGGACCACTCGGCGTCGTAGGCGACGCGGTCACGGGTCACACCCGGCACGTCCTCGACGACGGCCTCGCGCCGGCCGATGATGCGGTTGACGAGCGTCGACTTGCCGACGTTGGGGCGGCCCACGACGGCGACCACCGGGACCGCGACCTCCTCCGCGTCCTCGCCGGCCTCGTCGTCGTCCCGGTCGACGAGCGCGAGGTCCTCGTCACTCAGCTCGAAGTCGTCCAGGCCAGCACGCAGGGCATGCGTGACGGACTCGTCCAGTGACCCGTCTGCGGTCACGGTCTCGTCGGTCTCGGGGGTGTTCATGCGCACCATTCTCCCAGAGGCCGCGCCGTGCTCCGTCCGCTCAGTCCCAGACGTCGGGCGCCACGTCGGTCGGCAGCGCGATGCCGTGCCGCTCGCTCGCCTCGCGCACGTGCCCGGCGAGCGAGACCCGGATCTCCTCCGCCGCCCGCTCGAGCCGCTCCCGACCCGGTATGCCGGCTGCCCTCGTGAGCGCGACCGGCTCGCCGAAGTCGACGACGAGGCGGCTGCGCAGCCGTGGCCACGACGACGCGAGGTCACCGGTGGCCCGGGTTCCGAGACACGCCACGGGGACGACCGTCGCGTGCCCCTGGAGGGCGAGCCAGGCGACACCCTTCTCCGCCCTCGCGAGGTCGCCCCGACCACGCCCGCCCTCGGGGAAGATGCCCACCACTCCGCCGCGCTCGAGGACCCCGAGCGCCGACGTCAGGGCCACGCGGTCGCCGCGTCCCTGCTCGAGTGGGATCTGCCCCGTGAAGTGGAGCAGCGGTCCCACACCGAGCTCGAACGTCGAGGCGAGGACGAGGAAGTGCGCCGGTCGAGGCGCCAGCCCGAGGACGACGGCGCCGTCGAGGTAGCCCGTGTGGTTCGCGGCGAGGATGACCGGACCGGCCGCGGGAACGTTGTGGGCAGCGGCCGCCCGCGCGGCATACAGGCTCTTGACGAGAACCCTGCCGACGCGCCGGCCGACGGTCGCCCGCCACGGCGCGGGACCGAGGCTTTCGTGCGTCACGGGCCGGAACGATAGTCCACCGCCGGTGGCACACGGCTGCGAACAAGCAGGGGCAGCCCTCGGGTCGTGGCGCGAGGCCCGCCGTGCTCAGCCGCGGGCGTGCGCGGCGAGCGATGCGACGACGGCGAGCACGGCCTCGACGCTCTCGTCGAAGTCGAGGTCGGAGGTGTCGACGGTGACGACCCCGTCGGCCGCCACGGTGAACTGCGAGACGGCGGAGTCGTCGCGGTCACGGCGCAGGACCTGGTCGCGCGTGGCGGCGATGGCCTCCTCGTCGACGGCGCCGTGGACCTCCGCGGAGCGCCGACGCAGCCGGGCCTCCTCGCTCGCGGTGAGGAGGAGCCGTACGAGGGCGTCGGGGGCGACGACGGTCGTGATGTCCCGCCCCTCGGCGACGACCCCGCCGGTCTCCTCGGCGATGGCGGCCATGCGGTCACGCTGCGCCTGCTGGAGGATCGGTCGGACGCCCGTGTTCGTGGCGACCTTGGAGACCTCGGAGCTGATGGCGGTCGAGCGGATGTCGGCGGTGACGTCCGTGCCCCCCACGACGACCCGCTGGTCCTCGGGGTCGGTCGACAGCTCGAGGGGCAGTGCCTCGGCGGCGACGACGACGGCGGCCTCGTCGGCGAGGTCGACGCCCTGGTCGAGGCACCACCACGTGAGCGCGCGGTACATCGCACCGGTGTCGAGGTAGCCGATGCCGAGGCGGGCGGCGACGGCCTTGGAGACGCTCGACTTGCCGGATCCGGACGGTCCGTCGATGGCGATGGTCAGCGGGGCGGAGTCGCTCGTCATGGCGGTCAGCCTAGGCGGTCGCGGTCGTGCTGCCGCACCCGTCGACGCTCAGCCGTGCAGGCGCCACCCACGCTGCTCCAGCCCCTCCGACAGCGACGCCGCCGCTCCCGGAACGACGTCGACCTCCGCGAGCCCGAACGCCTGCCCGAGACCGTGGTCGAGGTGGAACTCCTCGATGTTGGTCCCGATCTCACCGACGTCGGCGAAGAGCCTGCCGAGCTGTCCCGGCTCGTCCGGGATGAGGACGCGGACGGTGGTGTATGCCGTCGGCGCGGCTCCGTGCTTGCCGGGGATCCGCGCGTGGCCGGCGTTGCCCGCGGCGATGGCCCGGGCGAGGGTGCCCCGGGCGCCCGGTGCGTCGGCGTCGCTGCCGAGGGCGTCGAGGGCACGGATGACGCCGTCGAGGTCGGAGGCGAGCGAGGCGAGGACGTCGCGCACGGCGTGTGCGTTGCCCGAGAGGATCTGGGTCCACAGGTGCGGGTCGCTCGCCGCGATCCGCGTGACGTCGCGCAGGCCCTGTCCGGCCAGCGCCACCGACGAGTCGGCGAGGTGCTCGAGCCGCGCGGCGACGAGGCTGGCGACGAGCTGCGGGACGTGCGAGACCGACGCGACGGCGGCGTCGTGGTCGGCGGGGTCGAGGGTGACGATGGCGGCGCCGGCACTCGTGGCGACCGTGCGAACGAGCTCGACAGCGGCCGGGCTCGTCTCGGAGGTCGGGGTGAGGACCCACGCGCGCCCGTGGAAGAGGTCGTGCCGCCCGGCCACCGCACCGCTGCGCTCGCGACCGGCCATCGGGTGAGAACCGCAGAACCGGGTGAGGTCGGCGCCGCGCTCGCGCAGCACGTCGATGACCGCGACCTTGACCGAGGCCACGTCGGTGACGACCGCGTCCGGGAAGCGCTCGAGGGCGGACGCGACGCACGCCGCCGTGGAGTCCGGTGGGGTCGCGACGACGACGAGCTCGGGCTGCTCGGCGGCTTGTGTGCCCCCCAGGGGAGACGTCGTCTCCCCCGCACCGAGGTCGCGGGCGAGGGCGGCGTTCGTGGTGGAGATGTCCTCGAGGGTCACGGACCCGCCGGCGCGCGTCAGCGCGAGGCCGAGGCTCGTGCCGATGAGACCGGTGCCGACGACGTGGACGCGCGGCGGGACGGGCGCCTCGCTCACATCCCCGCCGCCGAGTAGAGCTCGCCGACCTCGCCCTTGGTGAGACGGCGGAACTTGCCGGGCTTGGTGTCGCCGAGACGGATCGGTCCGACCTGGGTGCGCACGAGCGACAGCACGGGGTGGCCCGCCTCGGCGAGCATCCGGCGGACGATGTGCTTGCGGCCCTCGTGGAGGATGACCTCGACGATCGCCTTGCCCGGTTGGCTGTCGACGACGCGGAACGAGTCGACCTGCACCGGCCCGTCCTCGAGCTCGATGCCCTCGCGCAAGCGCTTGCCGAGGTCGCGTGGGACCGGCCCGCGGATCTGGGCGAGATAGGTCTTGAGCACGCCGTACTTCGGGTGCTGGAGCCGGTGTGCGAGGTCGCCGTCGTTGGTGAGGAGCAGCAGGCCCTCGGTGTCGGCGTCGAGGCGGCCGACGTGGAAGAGCCGCTCCTTGCGGTCTCCGAAGTAGTCGCCGATGTCGATCCGCCCGAGCTCGTCGTTCATCGACGTCACGACGTTGAGCGGCTTGTTGAACGCGAGGTAGACCCGCGACTCGTCGAGCGTGACCCGCACGCCGTCGACGTGGACGACCTGGTCAGCGTTGATGCGCACACCGAGCTCGGTGACCACTTGGCCGTCGACCTCGACGCGGCCGTCGGTGATGAGCTGCTCGCACACCCTGCGCGACCCCACGCCCGCCGAGGCGAGGAGCTTCTGGAGCCGTATGCCGTCGGGGTCGTGGACGTCAACCGGCTTCGACCGAGGCCGGTCGGGCATCGAGGTCGGCTGGCTCTTCTTCGTCGTGCCGACGCCGCGGGGGCGACCGCCACCGGCGCCCGCACCCGGACCGGCACCGGCTCCCCGCGGACTGCCGGACGCGCCGCGGGCACCACCCTGCCCGGCACCGCGGCCACGGCCACCGGACGGCTTCTTCGCGGGTCCGCCGCGTCGGTTCTGCGGCGGGGTCATGACCGGCCGCTCTCTGCGATCTCGTCGAGCACGTCGACCTCCGGGAGGTAGGGAGCAAGGGCTGGCAGGTCGTCGAGCGACTGCAGGCCGAGCCGCTCGAGGAAGGTGGCGGTCGTGCCGTAGAGGTTGGCGGTCGACTCCTCGTCGGTGCCCACCTCCTCGATGAGACCGCGCGTGAGCAGGGTGCGGATGACGCCGTCGACGTTGACGCCGCGGACGGCCGCGACGCGAGAGCGAGAGACAGGCTGGCGGTAGGCGATGACGGCGAGCGTCTCGAGCGAGGCCTGGGTGAGCCGGGCCTGCTGGCCGTCGAGGAGGAACTTGCTCACGACCGGGGCGTACTCGGGACGGCTGTAGACGCGCCACCCGCCACCGACGTTGCGGAGGCAGAAGCCTCGCTGCTGCGCGGCATACCCCTCCTCGAGCTCGGCGAGGGCGGTCTCGACGTCGGGCACGGGGACCTCGAGGGCAGAGGCGAGGGCGAGCTCGGTGACCGGCTCGTCGACGACCATGAGGACCGCCTCGACAGCGCCGCGCAGGCCGCCCGGGAAGTCGCCCACGTCGAAGGCGAGCTGGTCCGGCGGCACCTCGTCGACGACGCCCTCCTCGCGGACGTCGTCCGGCGTCGTGTCGGTCAGGTCGATGTCACTCATGGTCAGCCTCTCGCTGATCGGTGTCGGTCGCCCCGGGGGCAGGACCGGAGTCGGTGTCGTCGGCGCTGCGCCCTGCGGCGTCCGCTGACGCGGCGTCCGACGAAGCGGCGTCCGCGGTGGCGGCGTCCGCTGCAGGCGCGTCGTCGTCGAACTCGTCGTCGACGTCGATGTCGCCCTCCATGGACCCGGTCCAGCGCACGGTGAGCTCACCGAGGGCCTCGGCCTGCTCGAAGGTGATGGCCGACTCCCGGAAGAGCTCGAGCAGGGCGAGGAAGCGGGCGACGATGACGAGGGTGCTGTCGGCGTCGCGCACGAGTGTCCGGAAGGACGACACGCCGTCGCGACGAAGCCTCTTGCCGATGATGGTCGCCTGCTCGCGGACGCTGACCGCCGGTGCGTGCAGGTGGCCGAGGCCGACCGTGTCGACCGGCTTCGGCGTGAGCGCGCCGGCGGCGATCATCGCGAGCTGCTCGGGCGTGACCGTCATGACGAGCTCGGGCAGGAGCTTGGCGAACTGCGGCTCGATGCCCGCCTGCCGCGGGGTCATCCGCGCGGCCGTCGCCATCCGCTCGTCGAAGGTGCGCGCGATGTCCTTGAAGGCGCGGTACTGGAGCAGGCGTGCGAAGAGCAGGTCGCGCGCCTCGATGAGGGCGAGGTCGTCCTCGTCCTCCGGCCCGACCTGCGGCAGCAGACGGGCGGCCTTGATGTCGAGCAGGGTGGCCGCGACGAGGAGGAACTCCGAGGCCTGCGAGAGGTCCCAGGAGTCGCCGCCCTTGGCCTGCTCGGCCTTGATGTGCGCGATGAACTCGTCGGTCACGCGCGCGAGGGCGATCTCGGTGATGTCGAGCTTGTGCTTCGAGATGAGGCCGAGGAGGAGGTCGAACGGCCCCGAGAAGACGTCGAGATGGACCTCGAAGGCCGTCGTCGCCGCCCGTCGCGTCAGGACGCCGCCGGGTGCCTCGGCCAGAGTGTCAGGCTGCTCCGCCACGGGCGATGAGCTCTCTCGCGAGCTGGCGGTAGGCGCCAGCGCCCTTGTGGGTGGAGTCGTAGGTCGTGATCGGCTCGGCCGCCAGGGTCGCGTCGGGGAACTTCACCGTCCGGCTGATGACCGTGTGGAAGACCCGCTCGCCGAAGTGCTCGACGACGCTCGCGACGACCTCCTTGGAGTGGAGGGTGCGCCCGTCGTACATCGTCGCGAGGATGCCGTCGACCTGGAGGCGCGGGTTGAGCCGGTCGGTGATCTTCTCGATCGTCTCGACGAGCAGGGCGACACCGCGCATGGCGAAGAACTCGCACTCGAGCGGGATGAGCACGCCGTGGGCTGCCGTGAGCGCGTTGACGGTGAGCAGGCCGAGCGAGGGCTGGCAGTCGATGAGCACGACGTCGTAGTCGTCGAGGACCGGGCGCAGCACGCGCGCGAGGATCTGCTCGCGGGCGACCTCACCGACGAGCTGGACCTCGGCGGCCGAGAGGTCGATGTTGGCAGGGATGACGTCGAGACCCTCGACCTTGGTGCGCTGGATGACGTCACGGATGTCGTGGCCGCGCTCGGTGAGCAGGTTGTAGACGGTGACGTCGAGCTGGTGCGCCGGGATGCCGAGACCCACCGACAGCGCGCCCTGCGGGTCGAAGTCGACGAGGAGGACCCGGCGGCCGTACTCGGCGAGTGCGGCTCCGAGGTTGATGGTCGTCGTCGTCTTGCCGACGCCGCCCTTCTGGTTGCACATCGCGATGACGCGTGCCGGGCCGTGGCTCGCCAGTGGCGGCGGCTCGGGGAAGGTCGGCAGTGGACGACCGGTCGGACCCGGCTGCCCCGCGGGCGGCTCGGTCCCGGGAAGGTGACCGCTGGCGCCGTTGGCCGAGGTCCCGAGGCCGTCGGACGTCTGCATTGAGGTCACCACGGCGTCGATGTCTGACGAATCCATCTCTCTCCCGGAACTGGCGTGCACGCGGTCAGCATCCCGCTGATCGCCACGACACTATCAGCGCGCACGCGGGTGGCTCTGTGCATAGACCTCGCGCAGCTGCTGCACGGTGACGAGCGTGTAGACCTGCGTCGTCGTCACCGACGCGTGGCCGAGGAGCTCCTGCACGACACGCACGTCCGCACCACCCTCGAGGAGGTGGGTCGCGAACGAGTGCCTCAGGGTGTGCGGCGACAGGTGACCCGGCAGCTGGGCCCGCTCGGCCGCTGCCCGCAGGACCGCCCACGCGCTCTGGCGCGAGAGTCGCGCCCCCCGCTGGTTGAGGAAGATCGCCGGGGTGCCCCTGCCCTTCGCCGAGAACGTGCTTCTCCCCCGGACGAGGTATGCCGTGAGCGCCTCCCTCGCGTACGACCCCAGCGGCACGAGCCGCTGCTTGCCGCCCTTCCCCTCGAGCCGGACGACGCCCGCCTCCACGTCGACGTCGTCGACGTCGAGCCCGACGGCCTCGGAGATGCGGGCGCCGGTGCCGTAGAGGACCTCGAGGAGGGCCCGGTCACGGAGCGAGGCAGGCGTGTCTCCGACCGACGCGGCCTCGAGCAGGCGCTCCACCTCGTCGAGGCTGATCGCCTTGGGGAGCCGCGACGGCGCCGGCGGAGGGCTCACGGCAGCAGTCGGGTCCGCGTCGACCTCCCCCTCGACGGCGAGGAAACGGTGCAGCCCCCGGACCGCGACGAGGGTGCGCGCCGCGGATGTCGCGGCGAGCGGCGGGTGTGCGTCGTCGCCCTCCCGCAGCCGCGCGAGGAACTCGCTGACGTGCCGCTCGCTCACCGACGCCGGGTCGTCGACACCGATCGAGACGAGGTATGCCGTCCACCTCCGCAGGTCGCGCCGGTAGGCCTTGAGCGTGTTGGCCGACACACCGCGCTCCACGTCGAGGTGCGTCAGCCAGGAGCGGACGGCTCGCTCGACCCCGTTCGCGACCCGTGCGTCCGCAAGTCTGGGGGTCATCCCGCCACACTGCCGGACGCAACGACAGAGCCCACCCTTGCGTCCGCAAGTCTGGGGGTCATGTCGTCATCTCTGCGGACGTCAGGAGGGGCCGGGCTCAGGCCAGGACCTCGGCGAGGTCACGGTGCTCCATGCCGTGGGCCTCCGCCACGGGTCCGCAGACGACGTCGCCGGCGTGCGTGTTGATGCCCAGCCCGAGACCCGGGTCCTTGCGCGAGGCCTCGAGCCAGCCGCCGTTCGCGAGGCGGACGGCATACGGGAGGGTGGCGTTGGTGAGCGCCCACGTCGAGGTGTTGGGCACGGCACCCGGCATGTTTGCGACGCAGTAGAAGACCGAGTTGTGGACCTCGTAGGTCGGGTCCGCGTGGGTCGTGGCCCGGGTGTCCTCGAAGCAGCCGCCCTGGTCGACGGCGATGTCGACGAGGACCGAGCCGGGCTTCATCTGCGAGACGAGCTCGTTCGAGACGAGCGTGGGGGCCTTGGCGCCGGGGACGAGGACGGCGCCGATGACCATGTCGGCCTCCATGACCTGCTGGCGGATCGCCAGGGTCGAGGACGCGAGGCCGTGGACGCGGTTGTTGTAGCGCCAGAAGCTCATGCGGAGCTTGTCGAGGTCGGTGTCCAGCAGGGTGACGTCGGCGCCCATGCCGAGTGCGATGTTCGCGGCGTTCTGGCCCGAGACACCGGCGCCGATGATGACGACCTTGGCGTTGGCCACACCGCCCACACCGCCCATGAGGACCCCGCGTCCGCCCTGCGGCTTGGTGAGCGAGTAGGCGCCGACCTGGGGCGCCAGGCAGCCCGCGACCTCGGACATCGGGTAGAGCAGCGGCAGCGCGCCGGAGGGCAGCTGGACGGTCTCGTAGGCGATCGACGTCGTGCGCCTGGCGACGAGCTCCTTGGTCAGCGGCTCATCCGCGGCGAGGTGGAGGTAGGTGAAGAGCGTGAGGTCCTCACGGAGACGGTGGTACTCCTCGGCGATCGGCTCCTTGACCTTCATCACCATCTCGGCCTCGCCCCAGACGTCGTCGGCGTCGTCGAGGATCCGAGCTCCCTGCGAGACGAACTCCTCGTCGGTGATGGACGACCCCAGCCCGGCGCCCTTCTGGATGAGCACCTCGTGCCCGTGCCCGACGAGCTCGTGCACACCGACCGGCGTGATGCCGACCCGGAACTCGTTGTTCTTGACTTCGCTGGGGATGCCGATGCGCACCGATGACTCCTTCGTCGTGGTCGCGGTGGATGTGCCGCAGTGCGAGTGTAGGACCCGTGAAGCTCTATGCAGACCTGCCCGGGCGACGCCTGCTCCAGATCCTCGTTGACGTCGGACTGCTCGTCTGGGTGGTGCTCTGGGCGGAGGTCGGGCGGCGCGTCCACGACGTGACGATGGGGCTCGCCGAGCCGGGACGGCGGCTGCAGGGGGCGGGTGCCGGGTTCCGCGAGAGGCTCACCGCGGCCGGCGACGGGGTGGACGACCTCCCACTGCTCGAGGACCGCATCGCCGGACCGTTCCGCTCCGCCGCCGGAGCCGGCACCGACATCGAGCGGGCGGGCAGTGACCTGGTCAACGCGGTGGAGCGCCTCGCCCTGCTCATCGGGTGGACGACGGCGCTCGTGCCGATCCTCGTCGTCGGTCTGTGGTGGGCCGTCGCCCGAGCGCGATTCGTCCGACGGGCCTCGTCGGCGCAGCGGTTCGTCGACGCCGACGACGACCTCGACCTCTTCGCGTTGCGCGCCATGGCCAACCAGCCGATGGCGGTGCTCGCGAGGGTGTCGGACGACCCCAGCGGGGCGTGGCGGCGCGGCGACCGCGAGACGATCCGGGCGCTGGCGCTGCTCGAACTCAGGGACTCGGGGCTGCGGCCGCCACGAGTGGCGTGAGGTCCTCGGTCTTCGGAGTCCAGGCGGCGGGGTCGGCGTCGACCTGCTCGCCCGAGCGGATGTCCTTGACCTGGTGCTCGACATCGCCGGACCCGGGGAACCAGACGAACGGGATCCCGCGTCGGTCGGCGTAGCGGATCTGCTTGCCGAACTTCGCCGCGCTCGGGGCGACCTCGCACGGGATGCCGCGGGCCCTCAGCGCGGCGGCGACGGCCGCGGACTCGCCCCGGCTCTCCTCCTCGACGACGGCGACGAGCACGGCCGCGGGCGTCGAGCGCGACGCCGTGACGAGCCCCTTGGACAGGAGCAGGCCCAGCAGGCGGGAGACGCCGATGGAGATGCCGACACCGGGATAGGTGGTCTTCCCGTCGCTCGCGAGGGCGTCGTAGCGTCCGCCCGAGCAGAACGAGCCCCACGACTCGTGCCCCTCGAGCTGGGTCTCGTAGACCGTGCCGGTGTAGTAGTCGAGCCCGCGGGCGATCCTGAGGTCGGCGACGAGCGCCCCGGGTGCGGTGTCGAGACCGGCGCGGATGACGGCGGCGAGGGCGTCGAGCCCTTCGTCGAGCACCGGGTGCTCGACGCCGAGCGCGCGCACGCGGTCGACGAAGGAGAGGTCCTCGGTGCGGATCCCGGCGAGCGCGAGGCACTGGTCGGCCTGCTCCTCGGTGCGGCCCGCCTCGACGAGCAGGGCCTTGACCTTCTCGGGCCCGATCTTGTCGAGCTTGTCGACGATGCGGAGCGTGCCCGCGACGTCCTCGATGCCGATGCCCCGGTAGAAGCCCTCGGGGATCTTGCGGTTGTTGACCTGGATCGTCATCCGGCCGATCGGCAGCCGGCGGAACACCTCGGCGACGACGAGCGGCATCTCCGCCTCGAAGTGCGGCGCGAGCTCGCCGACGTCGACGACGTCGATGTCGGCCTGCGTGAACTCGCGGTAGCGCCCCTCCTGGGGGCGCTCGCCACGCCACACCTTCTGGATCTGGTAGCGGCGGTAGGGGAAGGCGAGCCTGCCCGCGTTCTCGAGGACGAACCGGGCGAAGGGCACGGTGAGGTCGAAGTGCAGGCCGAGCTCGGGCTCTCGGGAGGAGCGCTCCCCCGGGGCGTCGGCGAGCCGGGTAACTCCGTAGATCTCCTTGTCGGCGTCACCGCCCTTGCCGAGCAGCCGGTCGACCGGCTCCACCGCGCGCGTCTCGAGCGAGGTGAACCCGTGCAGCTCGAACGTCTCGCGGATGACGTCGAGGAAGTGCTGCTCGACGATCCGCTCGGCGGGGAGGTACTCGGGGAAACCGCTCAGCTTGGTGACCTTCACGCGGTCAATCCTTGCAGGTACGGGTTGGTGCCCCGCTCCCGGCGCATCGTCGTCGCCGGTCCGTGCCCGGGCAGGACGAGCGTGGAGTCGGGCAGGGGCAGGACGACGTCGCGCAGGGAGCGCTGCATGGCCGCCCCGTCGCCACCCGGCAGGTCGGTGCGGCCGATGGAGCCGGCAAAGAGCACGTCGCCGCTGATCATCGTGCGGTCGAGCTCCTCCGGGGCACGGACGCCCTCCGGCAGCCGCTCGAACCCGAACATCACCGAGCCCTCCGTGTGCCCCGGCGCGTGGAGCACCTCGAGGTCGAGTCCGGCGAGCGTGAGCGCCTGCCGGTCGGTGACCTCGACGACGGTGCTCGGCTCACTCCACGTCGCCCGGGAGCCGAACTGCTGCTCGAGCATCCCGACGATGCCCGGGCTCGCCGACCCGAGCGGGTCGACGAGCCGGTAGCGGTCGTCCGAGTGGATGTATGCCGCGGTGTCGCCTCCGCAGACCGGCGTCACCGAGTAGACGTGGTCGATGTGGCCGTGGGTGAGCAGGACCGCGGTCGGCTTGAGCCGGTGCTGGGTGAGGACCTCGCGCAGGGTCTCCTCGATCCCGATGCCCGGGTCGACGACGACGCATTCCTCCCCCTCCCCGGGAGCGAGGACGTAGCAGTTGGTGCCGAAGGCCGCGGCGGGGAAGGCGATGGTCAACACACCGGAGAACCCTAGTCGGGTGAGCACACGGCATACCGGCTCCCTAGACTGCGCCGGGTGACGAAGAAGCAGGAGCGCGACCGGGCCCGGCGCAGGTGGCAGAAGCAGCAGGCGACGCTGGCGGCGAGGGCCGAGCGGCGCGACCGCACCAAGCGGGTCGCGGCGATCGTCGCGACGGTCGCCGTCGTGGCCGCGCTCGTCGGCGGTCTCGCCGTCGCGCTCAAGCCGGAGGAGAAGGAGGAGGCCGCCCCGTCGACGACGGTGGCCGGCTGTGAGCAGCCGCCCGCCCCGCTCGGCACCGCGGCCAAGCTCGAGCTGCCCGACAAGGCAACCGCCAAGGCGACGACGTGGACGGCGACGCTCACGACGAACTGCGGTGACATCGTCCTCGACCTCGACGGCGCGAAGGCGCCCCAGGCCGTCGCGTCCTTCATCCAGCTCGCGAAGGCCGACTACTGGCTCAACTCCCCCTGCCAGCGACTCGGCGTCGGCGAGGGCTTCAAGCTGCTCCAGTGCGGCGACCCGACCGGCACCGGCTCGGGCAACCCCGGCTACGGCTTCGGGGTCGAGAACGCGCCGAAGGACGGGACGTACCCGCGCGGCACCGTCGCGATGGCGCGGACGCAGGACCCGGTCAAGGGCAACGGCGGCCAGTTCTTCCTCGTCAACGGCGAGACGACCCTGCCGGACCCGAACGGATACACGATCTTCGGCACGATCACCAAGGGTTTGGATATCGTCGACAAGGTCGCCGCAGCGGGTGTCCAGCCCGGCGGCGAGTCGGAGACCATCGGTGCCCCCAACGCACCCATCAGCATCCTTCGGGTTGCGGTGACTGAGAAGAAGGCATAGCCGTGAGCGACGAGACGACGAGCACCACCCCCGCGGACGGCCCCGTGGAGGAGCAGGCCCCTGAGGCCACGCCCGACGCCACGGCGGAGGTGACGACCCCGCAGACCGAGCAGGCCGCCTCTGGAGCGGAGGCCGAGGCTGTCGAGTCACCCGCTCCGACCGAGGAGACGGCTGCCGCCGAGGAGACGGCTCCGGCCGAGGAGACGGCTCCGGCCGAGGAGACCGCTGCGGCGGCTGGGCCCCGCGCGGTGGAGCCCGAGCCCGCCACCTCCGTGCCGACTCCCGCGACCCCCGCCACCACGGAGCCCGACGTCACCGGCACGCCCGCCGCTGTCGAGGAGACTCCGGCCGCCCAGGAGCCGTCCACAGCCGAGCCGGCCGCGGTCGACCCCGAGCCCGCCACCTCGATGCCGACGCCGGCGACGCCTGCCCCTGCACCGGCGGCTCCTGCACCTGCGGCGCCGAAGCCGGCCGTGCCCTCCCCCGCTGCGCTCGCGTCGCGGATGGCCGCCCGTCCCACCCCGCCGGTGACCCCGGTCGTCCACGAGCACTCGGACTCCGCGCGCTTCGGCCGCGTCGACGACGAGGGCCACGTCTTCGTCACCGTCGGTGAGGAGGAGCGCGAGGTCGGCTCCTACCCCGGGGCGACGCCCGACGAGGCACTGCAGTACTTCGCCCGCAAGTACGACGAGATCGCCGCCTCCGCCGAGCTGCTGGAGCAGCGGCTCGCGAACCCGGACGTCTCCTCGAAGGAGGTCGGTGAGGGCCTCAGCACGCTCAAGGAGCACCTCGCCGAAGCCCACGTCGTCGGCGACCTGGCCGCGCTCGACGCTCGCGTCGCCGCGATCGAGACCGGCCTGGTCACCAAGCGCGAGACCGAGCAGGCTGCCCGCGCCGAGGCCCGTGCCGCGGCCGCCGCCGAGCGCGAGGCGATCGTCTCCGAGGCCGAGGCCATCTCGGGCCAGGACCCGGAGCAGACGCAGTGGAAGCAGAGCGGTGAGCGGATGCGTGCGCTGCTCGAGCAGTGGAAGCAGCACCAGCGCAGCGGGGCCAAGCTCGACAAGCCGACCGAGAACGCCCTCTGGCAGCGCTTCAGCCACGCCCGCAACCACTTCGACAAGGGCCGCCGCAGCTACTTCGCGCAGCTCGACTCCTCGCGTGCCGAGGCCCGCGGCACCAAGGAAGCCCTCGTCAAGGAGGCCGAGGTCCTCGCCACGAGCAAGGACTGGGGCCCGACCGCCCGTGCCTTCAAGAACCTCATGGACCAGTGGCGCCAGGCCGGCCGTGCCTCGCGCGCCGAGGACGACGCCCTGTGGGAGCGCTTCAAGACCGCGCAGGACGCCTTCTTCAACGCCAAGGACGAGGTGGCCGCCGCCGAGGACGAGGAGTTCCGTGCGAACCTCGCCGTCAAGGAGGAGCTGCTCAAGGAGGCCGAGCAGATCCTGCCCGTGACCGACCTCGACCAGGCCAAGGCACAGCTGCGCGTCATCCAGGACAAGTGGGACGCCGCCGGCAAGGTGCCGCGCGCCGACATCGACCGGACCGAGAAGGCCATCCGCCGGATCGAGACGGCCGTGCGGGAGCAGGAGGACCAGAAGTGGAAGTCCTCCAACCCCGAGGTCGCGGCCCGCGCCAACTCGCTCGTCACCCAGCTGCGCAGCTCGATCGAGTCGCTCGAGGCCGACCTCGCCAAGGCCACCGCCTCCGGCAACGACCGTAAGGTCAAGGACCTCACCGCCAAGCTGGAGTCGCAGCAGGCCTGGCTCGCCCAGGCCGAAGCCGCCAACTCCGAGTTCGGCTCCTAGCCCGGCTCAGTTCGCCCCTTGCGTACGTCGTGCACGTCGCGCTGAGGGTCTTCGGTCGACGCAGTCCATCCGACCTGCGCGCGCTGAGCGCGCTCCGGTCTTCCGCCAGGCCCAGCCAGCGCCGACCGAAGACCCTCATCGCTCCTTGAGGGACGCGCGGCTTCCGCACCCATGGGGGCCAGCTCTGACTCTGGGCGCCTGGCATGACGTACCTGAGGGGCACTCAGGCGACTCTTCAGGAGCGCGCGGGTCCGTGGGCGGCGATGGTGGGTCTGGCGGCGGGTCCCACGCTCTGCGTGGGCGCTGGGAGTGCGCGCAGCGCGCGAGCGGCGGATGGATCTCGTCGCCCACGGACCCGCGCGCGACGTCACGTGACCCGCGCGATCCCACGGAACGCGCGACGTGACCTGAGCACCGCCCCTCGGGTCAGGGGCTGGATCGGCTGCGGAGAAACTACGTCTGGGTGATGCGGTAGGCGTCGAAGACGCCGCCGACGTTGCGCACGGCCTTGATGACGTGGTCGAGGTGGCTCGGGTCGCCCATCTCGAACGTGAACTTGAGGCCTGCGACGCGGTCGCGCGAGGTCTGCACCGAGGCGCTGAGAATGTTGACCCCGCTCTCGGAGAGCACGCGCGTGACGTCCGAGAGCAGGGCGGACCGGTCGAGCGCCTCGACCTGGAGCTGCACGAGGAAGACGCTGTTGGCGGTCGGCGCCCACTCGACGTCGATGATCTTGTCCTGCTGGCTGAGCAGCGAGGCGGCGTTGGTGCAGTCGCGGCGGTGGACCGAGACACCCATGCCGCGGGTGACGAACCCGAGGATCTCGTCGCCCGGGACCGGGGTGCAGCAGCGGGCGAGCTTGACCCAGACGTCGGACATGCCCTTGACGACGACGCCGGGGTCGCCGGCGCGACGGCGGCGGTTCAGGACCGGCCGGGGCATCGTCATCTCGGCGAGGTCGTCGCTGGCCTCCTCGCCGCCCTGGGCGGCGACGAGTCGGGCGACGACGTGCTGGGCGCTCACGTGGCCCTCGCCGATCGCGGCATAGAGGCCATCGATGCCGCTGAGCCGCAGCTCCTCGGCGACGCCGGTGAGGGACTCGACCGACGACAGGCGGGCGAGCGGCAGGCTGCGCTTGCGCATCGCCTTGACGAGCGCGTCCTTGCCCTGGTCGATCATCTCCTCGCGTCGCTCGCGGGTGAACCAGTGCCGGATCTTGTTGCGGGCGCGGGCCGACTTGACGAAGGTGAGCCAGTCGCGCGACGGGCCGGCGCTGTCGGCCTTCGAGGTGAGGATGTCGACGGTGTCGCCGTTGTCGAGACGGGACTCGAGCGGCACGAGGCGGCCGTTGACCTTGGCTCCGATGGTGTGGTGGCCGACCTCGGTGTGCACGGCATACGCGAAGTCGACGGGCGTCGAGCCCGCGGGGAGGCCGACGAGCTGTCCCTTGGGGGTGAAGACGTAGACCTCGCTGGCGTTGATCTCGAAGCGCAGCGACTCGAGGAACTCCCCCGGGTCGGCGGTCTCCTTCTGCCAGTCGAGGAGCTGGCGCAGCCACGCCATGTCGTTGGCGCCGGTGTGGCTCGTCGACGGTTGGTCCGCTCCCGCCGGGCCCTTCTCCTTGTACTTCCAGTGGGCCGCGACGCCGTACTCGGCACGGCGGTGCATCGTGTGGGTGCGGATCTGGATCTCGACCGGCTTGCCCTCGGGACCGATGACCGTCGTGTGCAGCGACTGGTACATGTTGAACTTCGGCGTCGCGATGTAGTCCTTGAACCGGCCGGGCACCGGCGTCCACCGTGCGTGCATCGCGCCCAGGGCGGCGTAGCAGTCGCGCACGGTGTCGACGAGGACGCGGACGGCGACGAGGTCGTAGATCTGCTCGAAGTCGCGGCCGCCGACGATCATCTTCTGGTAGACGGAGTAGTAGTGCTTGGGCCGGCCGGTGACGGTGGCCTTGAGTCGCGCAGCACGCAGGTCGGACTCGACGCTCTCGCGCACGGTCGCGAGGTACTCCTCACGCGCTGGTGCGCGCTCGGCGACGAGCCGCACGATCTCGTCGTAGACCTTCGGGTAGAGGGTCTGGAACGAGAGGTCCTCGAGCTCCCACTTGATCGTGTTCATGCCGAGGCGGTGCGCCAGCGGGGCGTAGATCTCGAGCGTCTCGCGGGCCTTGCGCTGCGCCGACTCCTTCGACACGTAGCGCCACGTGCGGGCGTTGTGGAGGCGGTCGGCGAGCTTGATGACGAGGACGCGGATGTCGCGGGCCATCGCGACGACCATCTTGCGCACGGTCTCGGACTGCGCGGCCTGCCCGTAGGTGACCTTGTCGAGCTTGGTCACGCCGTCGACGAGCATGGCGATCTCGGCGCCGAAGTCCTTCTCGAGCTGGTCGAGGCCGTAGTCGGTGTCCTCGACGGTGTCGTGCAGCAGGGCTGCAGCCAGCGTGGGCGGCGTCATGCCGAGCTCGGCGAGGATCGTCGTCACGGCGAGCGGATGCGTGATGTAGGCGTCGCCGCTCTTGCGCATCTGGCCCTCGTGGGCGCGCTCGGCGACCTCGTAGGCGCGCTCGATGACCGAGACGTCCGCCTTGGGGTGGGTCACCCGAACGGTCGTGAGCAGCGGCTCGAGGACGGGGTGGGCGGACGGACGCGACGACCCGAAGCGGGCGAGGCGGGCACGCGCGCGGGCGCGGTTGGAGCCTGCTGCCCCACTGCGCACCGGGATCGGCGTGGTCTCCTCTGCCATGGACGGAGTCTAGGCGTCCCCCGGGCCGCCCACGACATGCAGGGAGTGCACCGGGCGCGCACCCATCGCCTCACGCCCTCCGAGGAAGGCGAGCTCGACGACGGTCGCGAACTCGACGACCTCCGCACCGCAGTCGTCGAGCAGGTCCCACGCGGCGATCGCGGTGCCGCCGGTGGCGAGGACGTCGTCGACGAGCAGCACCCGCTCCCCCGGTTCGACGGCATCGGCGTGCACCTCGATCGTCGCCGAGCCGTACTCGAGGTCGTAGGTGCGCTGCACCGTCTCGCCCGGCAGCTTCCCCGCCTTGCGGACCGGGACGAAGCCGACCCCGAGCTCGTGGGCCAGCGCCGCTCCGATGATGAAGCCGCGCGCCTCGACGCCGGCCACCGAGTCGAGACGGGAACCCGATTCCGTATGCCGTGCCGCCAGCGCGCGGACCACCTCGCCGAACGCCGCGGGGTCGCCGAGGAGCGGGGTGATGTCCTTGAAGACGACCCCCGGCTTCGGGAAGTCGGCGACGTCCCGGAGCCGGCTCTCGACGAGGTCGCTGATCGCGCCCGGGTCGGTCATCGGGTCACTTGCGACGCGACTTGGGTGCGCGCTTGGGTTGGTTGCGCGGGCCCGACTGCGCGTACTTGTGCACCTGGCGACCGGTGATCGTCGCCGACTCCTCGTCGGTGGCCCTCGGGACCGAGTCGACGGACTCGTTGGCAGCGTGGCCGTCGGCCTCGGCCAGGGCGACTCCGCCGCCCTGCGTGGCGCCGACGCCGACCGGCGCAGCGGCGCGCTCCTTGGCGCGCTTGGCCTCCGAGCGGGCTGCGCGCTTGTCGAGCTCGACGACGGCGGCGTCCTTGCGACGCAGGCTCACGAGGAGCGGGGTCGCGAGGAAGATCGACGAGTAGGCGCCGACGAGGATGCCGATGAAGAGGACGAGCGCGAGGTCGAGCAGCGTGCCCGGGCCGAGGAAGAGCGCGCCGACGACGAGGACCGCGAGGATGGGCAGGATGCCGATGGCGGTCGTGTTGATCGAGCGGACGAGCGTCTGGTTGACGGCGAGGTTGGCCGCCTTGGCGAAACTCATCCGACCGTTGGCGAAGGCCTCGTTGGTGTTCTCGCGCACCTTGTCGAAGACGACGACGGTGTCGTAGATGGAGTAGCCAAGGACGGTAAGGAAGCCGATCATCGTCGCCGGCGAGACCTCGAAATTGCTGAACGAGTAGATGCCGACGGTGATGACGAGGTCGTGGGCCAGCGCGATGAGCGCGGCCGCCGCCATCTTCCAGTTGCGGAAGTAGATCGCCAGGACGGCTGCGACGAGTAAGAGGAAGATGACGAGGGCACGCAGGGCCTGCCTCGTGACCGAGTCACCCCACGATGGGCCGATGAAGGTCGCGCTCACCTGGCCGACGGGCACGGAGAACGTCTCGGCGAGCTGGCCCTGCACCTCGGCGCTCTCGGCTGCGTCGAGGCGCTCGGTCTGCACGCGGACCGTGCCGGTCCCGAGCTTGGACACGCGCACGCCTTGGGAGTCGTCGGCCGCGCCGAGCGCCTCCCGGGCCATCGACTCGTAGTCGGCCGGGACCGACGTGCCCGTCACGCGGAACTCGGAGCCACCGCTGAACTCGAGGCCGAGGTTGAGCTTGTTGATGCCCAAGCCGGCGACCGCGATCGCCATGAGGACGAGCGAGACGATGTAGAACGTCCGCCGCTTGGGGACGACCGGGA
Organism: Knoellia flava TL1; assembly: GCF_000768675.1. GTDB lineage: Bacteria > Actinomycetota > Actinomycetes > Actinomycetales > Dermatophilaceae > Knoellia > Knoellia flava. The sequence goes on from NZ_AVPI01000018.1 coordinate 39,471, forward strand.
TCGAGCGCTTGCCGGTGTAGAGGTCGTTGCCGAGGTCCGAGAACTTCACGACGCACTCCCTTCGCCGCCCGCGACGCGGGGCGGGTTCGTCGTGAACCGGCCGCGGCCGGCATACGAGGTCTTCTTGACGGCACCGAGCTTGTCGGGGTCGAGACCCGACATCGGGTGCCCCCCGCGGAAGAACTTCCGGCGGGCGAGCAGCGTGACGAGCGGGTGCGTGAAGAGGAAGACGATGAGGATGTCGAGCAGGGTCGTGAGGCCGAGCGTGAACGCGAAGCCGCGCACGCTCGAGCTCGCGAGGACGTAGAGGACGATCGCCGCGAGGAAGTTCACACCGTCGGCGATGAGGATCGTGCGCTTGGCGCGGTCCCAACCGGTGGCGACGGCGCTCTCGAGCGAACGGCCCTCGCGCAGCTCGTCACGGATGCGTTCGAAGTAGACGATGAACGAGTCCGCGGTGAAGCCGATGGCGACGATGAGGCCGGTGACGCCGGCCATGTCGAGCCGGTAGTTGTGCGACCAGCCGAGGATCGTGATCGCGAGGTAGGTGAGGACACCAGCCGCGAGGATCGAGGCGATGGTGACGAACCCGAGCACACGGTACTGGAGCAGCGAGTAGATCGTCACGAGGAGCAGGCCGACGAGGCCGGCCCAGAGGCCGTAGCGGAGCTGCTCGCTGCCGAGCGTGGGGCTGATCTGGTCGCGCGTCTGCAGGTCGAACGAGATCGGCAGGGCGCCGAACTTCAGCTGCTGGGCGAGGTCGCGGGCCTCCTCGATGCCGAAGCCGCCGGTGATGCTCGCCTTGCCGTTGGGGATCGCCTCGTTGAAGGTCGGCGCGACGATGACGCGCGAGTCGAGGGTGGCCGCGAGCTGGTTCTGCGGCTGCTGCAGCGGCACCATCTTGCGCGAGATGTCGGCGTACTGCTTGGCGCCCTCGCCGTTGAGGTTGAGCTGGATCTCGACGGTGCTGGTCTGCTGACCGTTCTGGCCGACCTGGTAGCCCGCGCTGGCGTCGCTGATCTTGTCGCCGGAGACGACGACCGGGCCGAGGATGTACTTGGCCGCGCCGTCGGCGTCACACGTGACGAGGGGCTTGGTGTCGTCGTCGACGAGGTCCTCGAGCGCACCCTCCTTCGAGCAGTCGAGCGCGGTGAAGGCTGCGGTGAGCTCGGGGGTGATCTGGTCGAGGCTCAGCGGGTCCTTTGCGCCCGTGGCGCCACCGGACGCGCTGGGGCTCGGCGAGGCGCTGGGGCTCGCCGCCGGGCTGGCGGGGGCGGAGGGCGAGGCCGAGGGGCTCGGCTCGGCGGCGAAGGCACCGGGCACGGCGGAGTTGTTGGTCGACGAAGACGGCGCCGGGCTGGCGACGGGCGCGCTGGCTGAGGGCGAGGCACTGGGCGCCGGGACCGCGGAGCCGCTCGGGCTCGGGCTGGCCGAGCTGCTCGGCGAGGCCGACGGCTCCGGCTGGGGCGAGCCGGCGGCGATCGCGAGGACCGGGCGGAACTGGAGCTGGCTGGAGCGCTGGATCGCGTCCTCGGTGCTCTTGTCGGGGGTGCCGGGCATCGACACGACGATGTTGCGACCACCCTGGGTCGTCACCTCGGCGCCGGCCACACCGCCGGCGTCGACGCGCTGGACGATGATGTCGCGCGCCTGGCTGATCTGCTCGGGCGACACCGTCTTGTCACCGGTGAGGCGCGGCTGGAGGATGATCTGCGTCCCGCCCTCGAGGTCGAGGCCGAGCTTGGGGGCATAGGACCCGTTGCTGAACTGGTTCGCACCGAAGAGCAGGCCCATGAGGGCGATCGTGAGGACCGCCATGCCGGCGAGGGCACGGCGGGCGAAGGTCGCGTGGCTCATCTGTGCCATGTCAGCCCACCTCGGGGGTCGCGTCGGGGCGCGGGCCCTCGTCGGTCCCAGCGGGACGCTCGGCACCCGGCTGCTTCATGCCGACCGCGCGGCGGTCGACGCGCACCTGCACGCCCGGGGCGATCTCGAGGGTCGCGACCGTGTCGTCGAGAGCGACGACCGTGCCATAGAGGCCAGAGGTCAGGACGACCGCGTCGCCGACGCCGAGACCCGACTGGAATGCCTGGACCTCACGACCCCGCTTGCGCTGGGTGAACATGAGGAACGCCAGCAGCAACAGGGGCAGGGCGAGCACGAGCAGGTTGCCGAGGCCGGCACCGGAGTTCATGAGAAGTCCTTCGAGTGGGGTGTGCGCACCGCATGCTGCCGGGCGCGTCAGCGGCCCGGTCGACGCCGGGCAACCGGGTCAGCATAGGTGACGTGGTCACTCTCGCCAACGCGCCACTCCCCGGTCGAGTGCCCTCCCGAGGTCGTGTCCGAACCGCAACCTCGTATGCCGTCCGCGCACCTGCCGATCACGGCGCGCCTCGCCGCCCCGCGCAGGTGAGAGGCCTGCGCTCAGCCGCCGAGGCGGCCCGGGCCGTCGGTCAGCGGCAGGACGTCCTGGGTCGCGACGTCGCGTGGTGGGGTGAGCCCGAGGTGCGACCACGCCTTCGGTGAGGCCGCGCGGCCGCGCGGCGTGCGCACCATGAAGCCCTCGCGCACGAGGTAGGGTTCGGCGACGGTCTCGACGGTGTCGGACTCCTCGCCCACGGCGATGGCGAGGGTGGACAGCCCAACAGGACCGCCACCGAAACGGCGGCACAGCGCGTCGAGCACGGCGCGGTCGAGGCGGTCGAGGCCCGCGTCGTCGACGTCGAAGAGGCTGAGCGCCTCGTGGGCCGCCTCGAGGTCGACGTGTCCGGACCCGTGGACCTGGGCCCAGTCGCGCACGCGGCGCAGGAGCCGGTTGGCGATGCGTGGTGTGCCACGGGACCGGCCGGCGATCTCGGAGATGCCGGACTCGTCGGCGTCGACGTCGAGCAGCCCGGCGGATCGGCGCAGGATCGTCGTGAGGTCGGCGGCGTCGTAGTAGTCGAGGTGCCCGGTGAAGCCGAACCGGTCGCGCAGCGGCGCGGGCAGCAGCCCCGACCGCGTCGTCGCCCCAACGACGGTGAACGGCGGCAGCTCGAGCGGGATCGCCGTCGCTCCCGGGCCCTTGCCGACGATGACGTCGACGCGGAAGTCCTCCATCGCGAGGTAGAGCATCTCCTCGGCCGAGCGCGACATGCGGTGGATCTCGTCGAGGAAGAGCACCTCCCCCTCGTCGAGCGAGGACAGGACGGCGGCGAGGTCACCGGCGTGCTGGATCGCCGGCCCGGACGTGATCCGGATCGGGCGCTCGAGCTCGGCCGCGACGATGAGCGCGAGCGTCGTCTTGCCGAGGCCGGGAGGACCGGACAGGAGGATGTGGTCGGGCACGCTCCCCCGGCGCCGGGCCGCCTCGAGGACGAGCGAGAGCTGGTCCCGCACCCGCGTCTGCCCCGGGAACTCGGCCAGCCGCTTGGGTCGCAGGGCCGCCTCGACGACGCGCTCGTCGTCGGAGTCGGCTCCGGCGTCGACGATCCGGGCGGTCGCGTCGAGCGACCCGTCGTCGGCGCGCCATGCGCCGTCGTCGCTGCCGTCGGACTCGACGATGTCGGAGCGGAAGCCACGCGTCGAGCCGCCCAGGTCGTCCTCGCTCGTCGCGGTGCGTCGTATCACCGGCCCGCTCATCGCCCGAGCTCCCGCAGCGCCATGCGCAGCAGCGCGGCCACGGAGGCATCCGGGTCCGCCGAGGACGAGACCGTCGACACGGCGTCGGCAGCCTGCTTCGAGGACCAGCCGAGACCGACGAGGGCCTCTGCGACCTGGTCGCGGCGGGCGTCGCCGGAGGGCGCGGCCGCGGCGGTGACGTCACCGCCCGCGGTGGCGGACGGCATACCGACCTTGTCCTTGAGCTCGAGGACGAGGCGCTCGGCGCTCTTCTTGCCGACGCCGGGGATCTTGGTCAGGGTCGCGACGTCACCGGTCGTCAGGGCCGCGCGGACCTCGTCGGGTGTGAGGACCGAGAGCATCGCGAGGGCGAGCCGCGGGCCGACGCCGGAGACGGTCTGGACGGTCTCGAACATGTCGCGCTCCCCCGCCGACCCGAAGCCGAAGAGGGTGAGCGAGTCCTCGCGGACCACGAGCGTCGTCGAGACGGTGACCTCGGAGCCGGTGCGGAGGTCGGCGGCCGTGCGTGGGGTGGTGTGGACCAGCATGCCCACTCCCCCGACCTCGACGACGAGGCGGTCGAGGCCGACGTGGGCCACGCGACCGGAGAGCGACGAGATCATCGGGCGCCCGCCTTGGCGAGGGCGTCGAGGCGCGCGGTCGCGGCGCCACGCCACAGGTGGCAGATCGCGAGGGCCAGCGCGTCGGCGGCATCGGCCGGGCGCGGGGGCGCGGCGAGCTTGAGGATCCGGGTCACCATCGTCGTCACCTGCGCCTTGTCGGCGCGGCCGGAGCCGGTGACCGAGGCCTTGACCTCGGTCGGGGTGTGGAAGACGACGGGGATGTCGCGCTTGCCTGCGGTGAGCAGGGCGATGGCGGTGGCGTGGGCGGTGTTCATGACCTGGGTGACGTTGGTGTCGGCGAAGACCCGCTCGACCGCGAGCACGTCGGGCTCGAAGCGGTCGAGCCAGCCCTCGAGCTCACGCTCGAGGAACATGAGGCGCTGCGACGGCTCGGCGCCGGAAGGGGTGCGGACCACGCCGACGGCGACCATGGACGCCCGCCCGGCGCGGCCGTCGACGACCCCGAGACCGCACCGGGTGAGGCCGGGATCCATGCCGAGAACGCGCACGCGCGCCGCCTTCCGAGAGAACCGAACAGGTGTTCGGTGCCACGCTACACAGCGTGTGGGAAGGCGGCGCGCAGCAACACGCGGTCGCTCAGTCCTCGGCCTCGAGCTGAGCGAGGACCTCGTCGGGGATGTCGCCGTTGGCGAAGACGTCCTGGACGTCGTCGGAGTCCTCGAGCGCCTCGATGACGCGGATCATCTTCTTCGCACCCTCGAGGTCGAGCGGCACCTGGAGGTTGGGCACCCACGAGGCCTCGGCCGAGTCGTAGTCGATGCCGGCGTCCTGGACCGCCTTGCGCACCGCGACGAAGTCGGTCGCCTCGGAGATGATCTCGAAGGACTCGCCGAGGTCGTTGACCTCGTCGGCGCCGGCCTCGAGGACGACCTCGAGGATGTCGTCCTCGGTCTTGTCGCCCTTGGGCACGACGACGACGCCCTTGCGGTCGAAGACGTAGGCCACCGAGCCCGGGTCACCGAGCTGGCCGCCGTTGCGGGTGAGCGCGGTGCGGACCTCGGCGGCGGCGCGGTTGCGGTTGTCGGTGAGGCACTCGATGAGGATGGCGACACCGCCGGGCGCGTAGCCCTCGTAGGTGATCGTCTCCCAGTCGGCGCCGCCTGCCGTGGCACCGGAGCCGCGCTTGACCGCGTTGTCGATGTTGTTGTTGGGCACCGAGCTCTTCTTCGCCTTCTGGATGGCGTCGTAGAGCGTCGGGTTGCCGGTCGGGTCACCGCCGCCCGTGCGGGCCGCGACCTCGATGTTCTTGATGAGCTTCGCGAAGAGCTTGCCGCGCTTGGCGTCGATGGCGGCCTTCTTGTGCTTCGTGGTCGCCCATTTGGAGTGGCCGGACAAGGTGTCTCCTCGTGCTGTCAACGTGCAGGTCCGGCGTCGATCCTATGTCGTATGCCGTCCGCTCCCGTCCGCGTCGTGCCGCGCCCCCTTGTGTCCGGCAAGCTGACGGCATACCCACCACGTTGCCGGACACAAGCGTGAGGTGAGCTGCAACGTCCGGCACGGTGACGGCATACCCACCACATTGCCGGACGCACGGCTGAGGTGAGGGGGACCTCAGGCGTGGCGGACGATGTCGACGAAGAGCTGGTGGAAGCGGTGGTCGCCCGTGACCTCGGGATGGAAGCTCGTGGCGACGAGGTTGCCCTGCCGGACCGCGACCGGGTGGTCCGCTCCCCCGACGTGGACGCTCGCGAGGACCTGCACGCCCTCCCCCACCTCCTCGACCCACGGGGCCCGGATGAAGACTGCCCTCACCGGCTCGGGTCCGAGCTCGCGAATGCGCAGGTCCTCCTCGAAGGAGTCGACCTGGCGGCCGAACGCATTGCGGCGCACCGTGATGTCGAGGCCGCCGAGGGTCTGCTGGTCGCGGTGGCCGTCGAGGATGCGCTCGGCGAGCATGATCATGCCGGCGCACGACCCGTAGGCGGGCAGGCCCGCGTGGAGCCGCTCCACGAGGGGGTCGCGCAGCTCGAAGATCCGGCAGAGCTTGTCCATCGTCGTCGACTCGCCGCCGGGGATGACGAGCCCGTCGATCGCCGCGACCTCGCTCGGGCGCCGGACGGGGATCGCCGTCGCGCCCGCCGACTCGAGGGCGCGGACGTGCTCACGCACGTCGCCCTGGACGGCGAGGACTCCGATGGTGGGGTGCGCGGTCACGCCGGAATCGTACGGCGGCGCGACGCATGGGCCGGACGCCGCCTAGCGTGACCTCCGTGCCCGTGACGATCCGTGCCCGCCGTCCCGACGACCTGCCGTCCCTGGTCGCGTTGCTCGGCGCGCAGCAGGCCGCGACCTCCTATCCGCAGCGCTGGCCGCTCCCCTTCCCGCCGGAGGAGTTCGTCGTGCGCCCCGGCGAGCTCGCCTCGTGGGTCGCGGTCGAGGGTGAGGAGGTCGTCGGCCACGTGTCGGTGACCGACCTGTCCGTCGGCCGCATGGGCGAGGAGTGGGTCGCCGCGACCGGGCTGCCGGCCGAGGGGCTGGCCGAGGTGTCGGTCCTCTTCGTCGCGCTCGACCGCCACGGCTCGGGCATCGGCGGCCTCCTGCTCGACACCGCGCTCGCCGAGATCCGGCGTCGTGGCCTCTCCCCGATGCTCGACGTCGTCGGCGAGGACACGAGCGCCGGCGAGTTCTACCGGCGCCGGGGGTGGCGCACCGTCGGCACGGCCCGCCCTCCCTGGCTGCCCGACCACCGACCGGACCTGGCGTTCATGCTGCTGGAGGATGAGAGGGTCGGGTCATGACCGACGACTCCACCGCGCGCCTCGCAACGCGGGCCCGAGAGCTCGACGCCGAGCACGTGTCGACCGACCGCCGCAACGCCTTCGTCCTTCCCGACGGGGTCGTCTACCTCGACGGCAACTCGCTCGGAGCCCTCTCCGTCGCCGCCCGCGAGGCGACACGCGACGCCGTCGAGCGCCAGTGGGGCGAGCAGCTCATCCGGGCCTGGAACGACTCCGAATGGTGGACCGCCCCCGAACGGGTCGGGAACCGCATCGCCGAGCTCGTCGGCGCCCCCGCAGGCACCGTCGTCGTCGGCGACTCGACGACCGTGAGCCTCTACAAGGCGGTGCACGCCGCAGCCCGGATGCGCCCGGAGCGCCGGGTCGTCCTCACCGACCCCGACTCCTTCCCCACCGACGTCCACGTGACCCGTGGCGTGTGCGAGCAGCTCGGCCTCACCCTCGAGCTCGTCTCCCCCGGCGACGCCGTGGCCCGGCTCGAGGGCTCCGACGACGTCGCCCTCGCGTCCTACTCGCAGGTCGACTACCGCACCGGCGAGCTGTGGGACCTCGCGACGATCACGGCCGCCGCGCACGACGCGGGCGCCCTCTCGTGCTGGGACCTCTGCCACTCCGCGGGCGTCGTCGAGGTCGGGCTCACGGCGGGTGGTGCGGACTTCGCCGTCGGCTGCGGCTACAAGTACCTCAGCGGTGGCCCCGGCGCTCCGGCCTTCGTCTTCGTCGCACCCGAGCACCTCGCCGACTTCACCAACCCGATCCTCGGGTGGAACGGCCACGCGACGCCGTTCGCGATGTCGCCGGACCACGTCGCCGCCGACGGCATCACCCGGGCCCGCGTCGGGACTCCCCCGGTGCTCGGGATCGCCGCGCTGGAAGGTGCGCTCACGGCATACGACGGGTTGGACGTCGGGGACGTGAGGCGACGTTCGCTCTCGCTCACCGCGTTCTTCGTGGAGTGCCTCGGCGGCCTCGGGGTCGACCTGCCGGTCGTCACGCCGGCCGACGACGCGCGGCGCGGCTCGCAGGTCAGCCTGCGGCACCCCGACGCGTATGCCGTGGTGCAGGCGCTCATCGCGCGCGGAGTCATCGGGGACTTCCGTGAGCCCGACATCGTGCGGCTCGGGTTCGCCCCGCTCTACCTCTCGCACGAGGACGTGCTCGCGGCAGCGGTCCTCCTGCGCGACGTCCTCGACGGGCGCGAGTTCGAGCGGGCCGAGTTCGCAACGCGCGCAGCGGTCACCTGAGCGGGAGAGGATGGGGGCATGGCACGCAGAGCACCCGTGGAGGACGTCGGCGACGCCGACCTCGAGGTCGAGGAACGACGGACCACCGCCGCCGGCGTGCCGGCCGTGGCGCGTGCCCTGCAGATGTCGGTCGAGCAGATGGGGACGGTGCGGTCGGCGCGCACCCTGCTGAGGCTCAACCAGGACAAGGGTTTCGACTGCCCGGGCTGCGCCTGGCCCGACCCCGCTCCCGGTGAGCGGCACGTCGCCGAGTTCTGCGAGAACGGCGCCAAGGCCGTGGCCGAGGAGGCGACGCTCCGCCGGGTCGGTCCCGACTTCTTCGCCGAGCACTCGATCGACTCGCTCCGGGAGCGGTCCGACCACTGGCTCGGGCAGCAGGGCCGGCTCACGACGCCGATGCACAAGCCGGTGGGGGCCGTGCACTACGAGCCGGTGACGTGGGAGCGGGCGCTCGAGATCGTCGCCCGGCACCTGCGCGAGCTCGACAGCCCCGACGAGGCGATCTTCTACACCTCCGGCCGCACGAGCAACGAGGCCGCGTTCGTCTACCAGCTCTTCGTGCGCGAGCTCGGCACCAACAACCTGCCCGACTGCTCCAACATGTGCCATGAGTCGAGCGGCACGGCGCTGCTCGAGACGATCGGCATCGGCAAGGGCACGGTGTCGCTCGACGACCTCGTCGCCGCCGACCTCATCGTCGTCGCTGGGCAGAACCCGGGGACGAACCACCCGCGCATGCTGTCGACGCTCGAGGCCGCCAAGGAGCGCGGGGCCCGCGTCGTCTCGGTCAACCCGCTGCCCGAGGCCGGGCTCCAGACCTTCCGCAACCCGCAGACGGTGCGCGGTGTCGTGGGCAGCGGGACGCCGCTGGCCGACCGGCACCTCGCGATCCGCCTCGGCGGTGACCAGGCGCTCTTCCAGGCCGTCGGCCACCTGCTCGTCGAGCGCGGGGCCGTCGACCGCGACTTCGTCGACGCGCACACGAGTGGGTTCGAGGCGTATGCCGCGGCACGGGCCGAGATCGACTGGCCCACCACCCTGCTCGCCACCGGCCTGACCGAGGACGAGATCCGCGCCTTCGCCTCCGAGCTCGAGGCGGCCGACCGGGTCGTCGTCTGCTGGGCGATGGGCATCACGCAGCACCGGCACGCGGTCGCGACCATCCAGGAGATGCTCAACGTGCTGCTCCTCGGCGGGCACATCGGTCGAGAGGGTGCCGGCGTCTGCCCCGTGCGCGGCCACTCCAACGTGCAGGGCGACCGCACCATGGGCATCTTCGAGCGCCCGGCCGACGGGTTCCTCGACGCCCTCGACGCCGAGTTCGGCATCACCTCGCCGCGCGAGCACGGCGTGGACTCGGTCGAGGCGGTCCGGGCCCTGCGCGACCGGCGGGCCAAGGTCTTCTTCGCCATGGGCGGCAACTTCGTCCGGGCGATGTCGGACTCCGAGGTCACGGAGTCGGCGCTCGAAGCGGCCGAGCTCACCTGCCACGTCTCGACCAAGCTCAACCGCTCGCACACCGTGACCGGGCGCGAGGCGCTCATCCTCCCGACGCTCGGGCGCACCGAGCGCGACGACCAGCTCACCGGCGAGCAGGTCGTCACCGTCGAGGACTCGATGGCGATGGTGCACGCGTCGCGCGGGCGGCTCGCCCCCGCGAGCGACACCCTGCTCAGCGAGGTCGCCATCGTCTGCGAGCTCGCCCGCCGCACGTTGCCTGCGTCGCAAGTGGACTGGGCCGGGCTGCGGGGTGACTACCGGCGGATCCGCACGCACATCTCTCGGGTCGTCCCGGGCTTCGACCGGTTCGAGGAGCGGATCGCCGAGCCGGGCGGGTTCCGGCTGCCGCTGCCGCCCCGCGAGCGGGAGTTCCAGGTGGAGGGTGGCCGAGCGCGGTTCACCGTCAACGCGCTCGAGTTCCCGGCGTGCCCGCCTGGGCGGCTGCTGCTCCAGACGATCCGCAGCCACGACCAGTACAACACCACGGTCTACGGCCTCGACGACCACTACCGCGGGGTCAAGGGCGGGCGCCGCGTCGTCCTCGTCAACGCCGACGACCTCACCGAGCTCGGGCTCGCCGACGGCCAGGTGGTCGACATCGTGTCCGAGTGGCGGGGCGTCGACGGCGCCGACGAGCTCACCGAGCGTCGGGCCGAGGAGTTCCGGGTCGTCTCCTACGCCACGGCCAGGGGATGCGCCGCCGCCTACTTCCCCGAGACCAACGTGCTCGTCCCCCTCGACTCGACCGCGAAGGGCAGCAACACGCCCACCTCGAAGTCGGTCGTCGTCCGTCTGGAGCCGCGCTGATGGGCCGCGTCACGTCACGGCACAAGGTCGTGCGGATCGACCTCGACGGCGAGGTCACCCGCTCCATCGACACCGTGGCCGGCGAGGAGCCGCTCGAGGTGCGGGTCAACGGCGAGACGTTCACCGTGACGATGCGCACCCCCGGGCACGATGTCGACCTCGCCCATGGGCTGCTCCGCGCGGAGGGCGTCGTCACCCGGCGCGAGGACGTCGTCTCGGCGCGGTTCTGCTCCGACCTCGACACGCTCAACGTCGTCAACCTCGAGGTACCCGACCGCGGTGACGCACTCGCCGCGACGTCGACGCGCAACCTCGCCTCGCTCGGCGGGTGCGGGCTGTGCGGAACCACCGCGGTCGACGCGGTGGACGCCGTCGTGACGGTCCGCCCGCCGGAGGTCGTGTGGGAGGCGGCGACAGTGGCCGCCGCGCTCGACGAGCTCCAGGCACGGCAGTCCCTGTTCGCGAAGACGGGTGGGGCGCACGGCGCCGGTCTGGCCGTGGTCTCCGGCGGTCAGCCGTTGGCTCTCGTCCGCGAGGACGTCGGGCGGCACAACGCCGTCGACAAGGTGCTCGGCGGGGCGCTCGTGGCGGGAGTGCCCACCGAGGGTGGGCTGCTCGTCGTGTCGAGCCGGGCGAGCTTCGAGATCGTGCAGAAGGCCGCCGTGTCCGGGGTGGCGGTCCTCGCCTGCGTGTCCGCTCCGTCGTCGCTGGCGATCGAGGCCGCGGACCGGCTTGGGGTCACCCTCGTTGCCTTCGCCCGCGACCGGCGGATGAGCGTCTACACGCACTCGCACCGCATCCCCCACTGATGCCCATTAGCACCGGGTGACCGACGTCATCCGTGCACAACTCGCCAATTCCTCCCGTTGCGCACGCGGCGTCCCCGTACCGAACGAGGGGAATTGGTGAGTTGGGTGCGTCAGGCGGGGTCGATGGTCGCGCCGGCCTGGTGGAGCAGCCAGAGCAGCTCGTCTGCGTGACGGCGCTGCCCGGCGTTGCGCAGGTCGTTGCCGATGGGGACCATGATCGGCTCGTGGCTCACCGTGAGGTTGAGCCGTCCGGTCTGCTCGGAGTCGATCCACACCTCGGCCTGCGAGAAGACGCTGTGCAGGCCGGCGCGCAGGTGGGTCACCGGCACGATCCACGTCGGGGTCGCCACCCCGGCGACGTGGAAGCCGAACCAGCCGTTCTCGAGGCGGACGACACCGCTCTCGCCGTCCTGCTCGCGGTAGCCCCGCGGGGTGACCCGGGCGTTCCACTGGCCGATCGGGGGCGCGCCCACCGTCGAGGGCGCGCGGCCCGCAGCCCACGCTGCGGGCGCCGTCGTCAACGGGACTCGCGGCACCCGTGACCTGACGTAGACGCCGAGGAGCACGAGCCCGACGATGACGGGGAGCAGCGTCCCGAAGAGGCCGAACCCACCGAAGAGCCACTCGGCCGGCTCGGGCAGCACCGAGCCGTCGATGCCACTGCCCACCGTCGTCATGGCGAGAGGCTAGCGGCGGCGGGCCGCCGTCCCGGGGCGTTTGGACGAGACCGCGAACGCCGGACCGCCGCCGCGTCCCGGGGCGGGACAGCGACGGCGGTCGGAGAGGTCGACGAGGTCGCGATGCGGTCCGAGGCGGACCGCGGCGTCACCAGCCGCGCTCGGCGAGCCGGTGCGGCTCGGGGATCTCGTCGACGTTGATGCCGACCATCGCCTCGCCGAGCCCGCGAGACACCTTGGCGATGACGTCGGGGTCGTCGTGGAAGGTCGTCGCCTTGACGATCGCCTCGGCACGCTGGGCCGGGTTGCCGGACTTGAAGATGCCGGAGCCCACGAAGACACCCTCGGCGCCGAGCTGCATCATCATCGCCGCGTCGGCCGGGGTCGCGATGCCACCGGCGGTGAAGAGGACGACGGGGAGCTTGCCCGCCTGCGCGACCTCCTTGACGAGGTCGAACGGGGCCTGCAGCTCCTTGGCCGCGACGTAGAGCTCGTCCTCGGGCAGGCCGTGCAGACGGAGGATCTCGGCGCGGATCTTGCGCATGTGGGTCGTGGCGTTGGAGACGTCGCCGGTGCCGGCCTCGCCCTTGGAGCGGATCATCGCGGCACCCTCGGTGATGCGGCGCAGGGCCTCGCCCAAGTTGGTCGCGCCGCAGACGAAGGGCACGGTGAACTGCCACTTGTCGATGTGGTTGGCGTAGTCGGCCGGGGTGAGGACCTCGGACTCGTCGATGTAGTCGACGCCGAGGGACTGGAGCACCTGGGCCTCGACGAAGTGGCCGATGCGGGCCTTGGCCATGACGGGGATCGAGACGGCCTCGATGATGCCGTCGATCATGTCCGGGTCGGACATGCGGGACACGCCACCCTGCGCCCGGATGTCGGCCGGGACCCGCTCGAGGGCCATGACGGCGACGGCGCCGGCGTCCTCGGCGATCTTGGCCTGCTCGGCGTTGACGACGTCCATGATGACGCCGCCCTTGAGCATCTCGGCCATGCCGCGCTTGACCCGTGTCGTGCCGGTGTGGGAGGTGGTCGTGGGCACTGCGGCTGCGCTCTTCTCGACGGCGCTGTTCTCACTCATGCGCGCAAGTGTAGGACTGCCTCAGTCGAGCACCGAAGGGGGAAGCTCGTCGTCGAGGTCGACCGGTTGCGGGAGGGCTGCGTGCCCCGCGAGACGGAAGAGCCGCACCACGGCCTTGGCCCGCACGCGCCTCACCTCGCGGACGGCGTCGTTGTGGAACCGGCGGGCCAGCTGGACCCGCAGGGCGGTCGACTCGACCCGCGCCAGGGCAAGTGCTCCGGGGCTGTCGGGATCGCGGCGCAGGTCCTGCACGGTGTCCTCGGCGAGCACCGCGCGCAGCGCCTCGGTGAGGTTGGTCTCGGTCCCTTCGCGGCCGGCGAAGGTCTGGCCGTCGAGCGGGTCGTGGCTCAGCGGGTGGTGCGTGTGCCGTTCGAGGGCCTCGCTCGCCGCGTCGGCGAGGAGCAGCGAGGTGGCGGGGTCGACCGCGCCGCTCGTCGCGAGCTCGAGGGTGGCCTCCGCCCGGCGCACGAGCTGGGCGTCGAGCGCCGAGACGGCCCCTTCGACCTTGGCATGGAGCCGGTCGAGTCGCGACGCCGAGTACGACAGGTACCACGCCACCGCGAGGAGGACGAGCGCGACGATCGTCGCGACCTGGAGGACGTCGATGTCGGTCATCAGGCTTCACCTCTCGTCGGCCAGCGCAGGCGGCCCAGCAGCCCGGACCGGAGTGCGGACTCCACCGGGGAGTGGTCGGCGCCCTCGATGACGGTCTCGTAGACGGCCATGACCCGTTGGGCCACGACGTTCCAGTCGAACGACCGGGCCCGCCGGAGCCCGAGCTCGCGCAGTCGAGCGCGCTCCTCGGGGTCGCCGACGAGCCCGACGACCGCCTCCCCGAGGGCCGCGCTGTCGCCGTTGGGGAAGGTCCGCCCCGCCGGCCCGTCGCCGAGGACGGCCGTGAACGCCTCGAGGTCGCTCGCGAGGACGGGTGCGCCCGCGGCCATCGCCTCGACGAGCACGATGCCGAAGCTCTCACCGCCGGTGTGCGGGGCGACGTAGAGGTCCGCGGAGCGCAGCAGCGCCACCTTGTCGTCCTCGGAGACGGCGCCGAGGAACTCCGTCGCCGCCCGCACCCGAGGGTCGAGACCCGCCGAGATCTCCTCGACGTCGCCCGGACCCGCCACGACGAGCCGCACGCCCGGAAGCGCGTCGAGGATGCCGGGCATCGCGGCGAGGATCACCGCCAGGCCCTTGCGCGGCTCGTCGATCCGGCCGAGGAAGGCGAGGACCGGTCGGGCGGGCGTGCCCGACCACCGAGTCGTGGCCCCGTCGGGGCGGAAGCGGCTCGTGTCGACGCCGTTGGGGATGATGTAGGCGTCGCCACCCAGGTGGCGCCGCACCGTGCGCCGGGCCTCCTCCGACACCGCGATGCGCGCCCGGATCTTCTCGGTCGAGGGGCGCAGCAGCGGGTTGGCCGCGTGCATCGCGCGGGAGCGCAGGTTCGACGTGTGGAAGGTCGCGACCACGGGTTCGGTCGAGGCCCACAGCGCCATGAGCGAGGCGCTCGGCGTGATCGGCTCGTGCAGGTGGAGGACGTCGAAGTCGCCGTCCTCGAGCCAGCGGCTCACTCGCGACGACGTGACCGGCCCGAACGTGAGGCGCGCGACGGACCCGTTGTAGCGCACCGGCACCGCGCGACCGCAGGACGTGACGTATGCCGGCAGCTCGGCATCCGGGTCGTCGACCGGTGCGAGGACGCGCACCTCGTGGCCCTCGGCGAGGAAGAACTCGGCGAGGTCGCGCACGTGGAACTGCACGCCGCCCGGGACGTCGAAGGCATAGGGACAGACGATCCCGATCCTCATGACGCACCCGCCCGGGCGAGGCGCTCGGGGTCGAGGTCCTTGGTGAAGACGGCCTGGAGCATGTGCCAGTCGGCGGTCGACGTGCGCACGGTCTCGCCGAGTGCGTCGGCGCACTCCTGCGTCATGGCGGCGACCTTCTCGCGGGTCGTGCCCGTGGCCGGGACGGCGACCGGCTCGTGGAAGGTGATGATGATCCCCCAGCCGCTCCCCCGCCGCTCGTGCCGGATCGACACGGGGTGCAGCGGGCGGCGCCCGGCCAGCGCCAGCGCTGCGGGGCCCGCTGCCATGCGGGCCGGCTCGCCGCAGAAGTCGACCTCGACACCGTCGCGCGACAGGTCGCGGTCGGCGAGGAGCGGGATGAGGCCGCGGGCGCGGGCCGCGTCGCGCAGCAGCGGGAAGGGCGCCGGGCCACCCGTGAGTGGGTGGATGGTCATCCCGAGCCCGGTGCGGAAGGCGAGGAACTCCTCGAAGACCTCCTCGGGCTCGAGCCGCTCGGCCACGGTCGTCACCGGTCCGAGGTGCACCGCTCCCCAGGCCCCGGCGAGGTCCCAGTTGCCGAGGTGGCCGAGGAAGCACACGACGGACCCGCCCTCGCCGAGCACCTCGCGCACCGGCCCGTCACCCTCGACGCGCACCCGCGTGGCGAGCTCGGCGGGCGTGAGCACGGGAAGCCGGAAGGCCTCGCAGTAGTAGCGCATGTAGGCCCGCATCCCCTCGCGCACGAGGGCGTCGAGGTCCTCGTCACCCAGCTCGGGCCGGACCGTCGCGTAGTTCTCGCGCAGGCGCGCCGCGCCTCCGCGGGCGACGGTGAGGTCCGCGATCCGGTCGAAGAGCGCGTATGCCGCGCGCTCCGGCATACGACGGATGAGGGACCAGCCGACCCGGAAGCCGGCCACGGTCACGGCGTCGGTGGCCCGGGAGACCAGGGCTGCGGGGAGCGGGGTCACGCGACGTCGAGCGCCTGCCGGCGGACCTCGAGCATCCGCTGCACGACCGTGATGAAGCTCGCGAGGGCGAGCAGCGCCAGCACGATGGTGAGGAAGACCTCGGGGAGGAACCAGCCCACGAGACCGGTCGTCACGAGGACCGCGACGAGCCGCTCGGCACGCTCGGCGATGCCGACGTTGGCGGTCATGCCGAGCCCCTCCGCGCGGGCCTTGGCGTAGGAGACGACCATGCCGAGGATGAGGCAGGTGAGGGCGAGGGCGGCCATGATGCCGGCGCGCACCTCGAGGGCGCCGCCCGGCCGGAGCAGCTGGCCACCGGCATAGAAGAGGACAAGCCCCCCGAAGATCGAGGCGTCGGCGACCCGGTCGAGCGTCGAGTCGAGGAAGGCGCCCCACGTGCTCGAGCGGCCGGAGCCGCGCGCCATGATCCCGTCCACGGTGTCGGAGAAGACGAAGGCCGTGATGACGAGCGTGCCGACGAGGAACTCGCCACGCGGATAGAACACGAGCGCACCCAGGCTCACGCCGAGAGTGCCCACGATCGTCACGACGTCGGGGCTCACCCCGAGGCGGACGAGCAGCGAGGCGAGCGGCGTGAAGAGCTTCGTGAAGAAGGGGCGCGCGTACTTGTTGAGCATGGTGGCGTCAGCCTAGTGGGCGACGCTCACTCCCCCGGCCAGGCCGCCGCGAGTCGGGAGCGCGCGTCCTCGAGCAGGACGGGCAGGGCCTTGGTCTGCCCGACGACCGGCAGGAAGTTCATGTCGCCGCCCCAGCGCGGGACGATGTGCTGGTGCAGGTGCGCGGCGACGCCGGCGCCCGCGACCGCGCCCTGGTTCATGCCGATGTTGAACCCCTGCGGACCCGACGAGGCCTCGAGCGCGCGCACGGCCGACTTGGTGAGCCGGGTGAACTCGGTCGTCTCGTCATCGGTGAGGTCGACGTAGAGGGAGACGTGGCGGTAGGGGCAGACGAGGACGTGACCGGGGTTGTAGGGGAAGAGGTTCATGACGACGTAGCAGTGCTCGCCGCGGTGGACGATGAGCCCGTCCTCGTCGTCGCGCTCGGGGGCGGAGCAGAAGGGGCAGCCGTCGCCGGCCTCCTTCGAGGGCCGCTCCCCCGTGATGTAGGCCATGCGGTGAGGCGTCCAGAGCCGGTCGAAGCCGTCGGGCACGCCGACCAGCTCGTGCTCGGCCTCGGTCGGGATGTCGTCGCCGGGCCGCTCGTCCGTCATGCACCGATCCTAGACACGGGCTGCTCGGCCCCCACCGGCCCGGTCCGTCGTGGAGGAGCTCGGCGCCACGACCCCTGCACCGGGACGCCGAACCCCCTCCACCACCTCAGACGTGCGCGGGGGCGCGGAGGTTGTGTCCGACGTGCACCGAGTTCGCGGTTCGTGGGGATCTGCCACGGGAGAGGGGTTCCGTTGTGGCTTCTCGCCAGTCGCGCAGGCGGCGCGGCCCGGTCGATGACGCGTATGCCGTCAGTCGCGGTCTTCGGGCACCTGCCACTCGAGGCGGTCGTCCGCCGGCGGGAGGAACCCGGCGCGCTCGTAGAGGGTGCGTGCCTCCGGCGCCGCGATGAGCTGCACGCGGTTCACCCCGTTGTCCATGCACCACTGCTGAAGCGTGCCGAGCAGCCGCCCGCCGAGGCCCACCCCTCGGGCGTCGGCGGTGACGAAGAGCAACGAGACGTGCAGCCACCGGTAGGCCGGCCGCCGCGAGCTCGGCAGGGCTGTCATCACGGCAGCCGTCACCATCCCGAGCGGCCGGCCGTCGGCGGCCTCGGCGACGAACGTCACCCTCGCCCGGTCCGCGAGCCACGCGTCGGCGTACCGGTCGAGGAACCCCGGCTCGGCGACGGCGCCGCACTCGCGGTCGTCCTGGAGGGTGAGGGCCGCGACCGCGAACGCGTCACGGGGCTCGGCGAGGCGGATCCCGGCGTCCTGCACTCGACCCACCTCGCCGGCTCCCGGTCAGACCTGGGCGCGCGACTCGACGGCCGCGAGCACCTCGGCGACGGCGTCCGCGACGGGAACGCCGTTCTTCTGCGAACCGTCGCGGTAGCGGAAGGAGACGGCGCCGGCCGCCCGGTCCTCCTCACCGGCGATGAGGATGAACGGCACCTTCGACTTGCTCGCGTTGCGGATCTTCTTGGGGAAGCGGTCGTCGCTCTCGTCGAGCTCGACGCGGATGCCCTTGGCCTTCATCTGCGACAGGACGTCCCAGAGGTAGTCGTTGTACTCGTCCGCGACGGGCACGCCCAGCACCTGGACCGGGCTGAGCCACACCGGGAACGCGCCGGCGTAGTGCTCGACGAGGACGCCGATGAAGCGCTCGATCGACCCGAACTTCGCCGAGTGGATCATCACCGGCTGCTGGCGCGAGCCGTCGGACGCCTGGTACTCGAGGCCGAACCGCTCGGGCTGGTTGAAGTCGTACTGGATCGTCGACATCTGCCAGGTGCGGCCGATGGCGTCGCGCGCCTGCACCGAGATCTTCGGGCCGTAGAACGCGGCGCCGCCGGGGTCGGGCACGAGGTCGACGCCGTACTTGCCGGCGGTCTCCTCGAGGACTCGGGTGGCGGTCTCCCACTGCTCGGCCGAGCCGATGAACTTGTCCGCCTTCTCGCCGTCCTCGTCGCGGGTGGACAGCTCGAAGTAGTAGTCGTCGAGGCCGAAGTCCTTGAGCAGCCCGGTGACGAAGTCGAGGAGGTGCTCGACCTCGGCCGGCGCCTGCTCCGGGGTGACGTAGGAGTGCGAGTCGTCCTGGGTCATCGCCCGTACGCGCGTCAGGCCGTGGACGACGCCGGACTTCTCGTAGCGGTAGACCGACCCGAACTCGAAAAAGCGCAGCGGCAGCTCGCGGTAGGAGCGCCCGCGCGACCGGAAGATGAGGTTGTGCATCGGGCAGTTCATCGCCTTGAGGCGGTACTCCGCGTGCTCGAGCTCCATCGGCGGGAACATCGTGTCGGCGTAGTAGGGCAGGTGTCCCGAGGTGTGGAAGAGCCCGTCCTTGCTGATGTGCGGGGTGCCGACGTAGTCGAAGCCCTCCTCGATGTGGCGGCGGCGGACGTAGTCCTCCATCTCCCGCTTGATGACGCCACCCTTGGGGTGGAAGACGGCCATGCCGGAGCCGATCTCGTCAGGGAAGCTGAAGAGGTCGAGCTCGGCGCCGAGCTTGCGGTGGTCGCGCTTCTCGGCCTCGGCGAGGCGGTCGAGGTAGGCCTTGAGGTCGTCCTTGGTCGGCCACGCGGTGCCGTAGATGCGCTGGAGCTGAGGGTTCTTCTCGGACCCGCGCC
Organism: Knoellia flava TL1; assembly: GCF_000768675.1. GTDB lineage: Bacteria > Actinomycetota > Actinomycetes > Actinomycetales > Dermatophilaceae > Knoellia > Knoellia flava. Next base: position 58,623 of record NZ_AVPI01000018.1, read on the forward strand.
AGTACGCCGCAGCGCTGCGCATGACCTTGAAGGCGTTGCCGAGCACCTTGGTGGTGGGCACGTGGGGCCCGCGGCAGAGGTCGCCCCACGCGCGGGTGCCGTCACGACGGACGTTGTCGTAGATCGTGAGCTGCGCGCCACCGACCTCGACGTCGGCGCCTTCGGCCTTGTCCCCTGCCGCGCCACCCTTGAGCCCGATGAGCTCGCACTTGTAGGGCTCGTCCTTCAGCTCGACGAGCGCGTCGTCGTCGCTGACCTCGCGCCGCACGAAGGTCTGGCCCTCGTTGACGATCTTCTGCATGACCTTCTCGAGGGCCTTGAGGTCCTCGGGGGTGAACGGCTCGGCGACATCGAAGTCGTAGTAGAAGCCGTCGCGGACGGGCGGCCCGATCCCGAGCTTGGCGTCCGGGTTGACCTGCTGCACGGCCTGCGCGAGGACGTGGGCGGCACTGTGACGCAGCACGTCCAGCCCGTCCTGCTCCTGCGCGGTCACCGGCTCGACGACGTCGCCGTCGGCGAGGACGTGCGCGAGGTCGCGCAGCTCGCCACCGACCCGCGCGACGAGGACGTCTCGCTGTCCCTCGAAGAGCTCGCCCGCCGTCGTCCCCGGGTCCACCGATCGCTCGTCTCCGGCGACGTGGACGCTGATCTGGGATGACACAGGCTTCTCCTGGGGTGGGAACTGCGGAACGTATGCCGTGTGCGGACGTCCCGACACGGCATACCGATGCTATCCGCCGCCGTAGGAGGGGTGCGACGCAGTTCCGACGCTGTGGCTAGGGTCGAACCCGCCCCGACGACACCGCAACACGCCACCCGAAGGAGCCCTCTTGATCTTCATCACCGCCCGCTTCCTCGTCCGTCCCGAGCACGCCGACCACTGGCCCGAGATCTCGCGCGAGTTCACCGAGGCGACCCGCGCCGAGCCCGGGTGCCTGTGGTTCGACTGGTCGCGCAGCCTCGACGACCCCAACGAGTACGTCCTCGTCGAGGCGTTCCGCGACGACGAGGCGGGGGCAGCGCACGTCGGCTCGGACCACTTCCGCGCGGCCCAGCGCCACCTGCCGCCGCACCTCGCCGCGACGCCGCGCATCGTCAACGCCACCGTGCCGGGGACCGAGTGGTCCGAGCTGGGCGAGATGGCCGTCGACGACGCCTGAGCCGAACCCGAAATAGGCATGCGGCAGGGAGCCGTGCCGCTCTACGGTTCGGGCATGGAGCTCGTCGTCGCCAGCCTCGCGGACCGCCCGGACCTCGCTCCGCTGCTGCGCGAGTTCGACGACCCGTGGCCGGAGTTCATGAAGTGGGACCCGGTGAGCGACCAGTACTACTCGCGGGCCGCGACGACGTTCGCCGCGTGGACCCTCGTCGCGTGGGACGCAGCGGACCCGGAGCGGCTCGTGGCGAAGTCGCACTCGATCCCGTTCGCGATGGGTGAGGACCTCGGGCGCTCCGAGCTGCCCGACGACGGGTGGGACGGCGTCATCACGTGGGCGTTCTACGACGAGGTGGCCGGGCGCGAGCCGACGCACGTGTCCGCTCTCGAGGTCGCCATCCGCCAGGACCTCCAGGGCACGGGGCTCGCCTCGGTCATGCTCGAGCACAAGCGCCGCAACGCCGCTCGCCACGGGTTCCACGACCTCGTCGCGCCGGTGCGCCCGAGCCTCAAGCACCTCCATCCCCACCTGCCGATGACCGACTACGTCACCCGCATGCGCGAGGACGGGCTGCCGGAGGACCCGTGGCTGCGGCTGCACGTCCGCGTCGGCGGCGAGGTCGTCAAGGTGTGCCCTCGCGCGATGACGATCTCCGGGACGCTCGCCGAGTGGCGCCGCTGGACCGGGCTGCCGTTCGAGCGGAGCGGCGACGTCGAGGTGCCGTTCGCGCTCAACCCGGTGCACGTCAGCGTCGAGCACGACCACGCGGTCTACGTGGAGCCGGGTGTGTGGGTGCACCACCGCATCTGAGGCTCTAGGTTGGCGGCCATGCCCGATCTGCCCTTCGGCTCCTGGCCGTCGCCCCTCTCCCCTGCCGCGCTCACCGCGGCGACGCGCATGCTCGACGAGGTGCGCGTCGACGGTGCCGACACCTACTGGCTCGAGTCGCGACCCTGGGAGGCGGGCCGCGTCGCGCTCGTCCGGCACGTCGGTGCGACCGGCGAGGTCGAGGACGTCGTCGGCGAGGGCGTCAACGTGCGGTCCCGGGTGCACGAGTACGGCGGAGGCGCGTATGCCGTCCGGTCCGGTGTCGTCGTCGTCGCCACGATCCCGGACCTGCGGGTCCACGTCGTCGAGGACGGCGAGCTGCGCGCCATCACCCCCGAGGGCGGGTTCCGCTACGGCGGCCTCGTGCTCGGCGACGGGTTCGTCCTCGCCGTGCGCGAGGACCACTCCACCGACGGCGAGCCCGTCAACACCCTCGTGCAGCTCACCCTCGACGGCGGCAACGACGACGGCGGGCGGGTGATCTGGCAAGGCACCGACTTCGTCTCGCGCGCGGCGCTCTCCGAGGACGGGACCGAGGTCGCCGTCGTCACGTGGGACCACCCGAACCTGCCGTGGGACACCACGACCCTCCGCCGCGCCACCCTCACCGACGCGGGCCCCCTCGACTGGTCGGTCGTGGCCGGGGACGACGAGGTCTCGGTCGGCCAGCCGAGGTTCGCACCGGACGGCTCGCTCTGGTTCGCGTCCGACGACTCCGGGTGGTGGAACCTCAAGCGGCACACCGGATCCGGGACGCAGGCCCTCCACTCCGTCGAGGCCGACCTCATGACGCCGCAGTGGGTGCTCGGCATGAGTGACCACGCGCCCCTCGACGACGGACGAGGCCTCGTCCACTGGTGGGCCGACGAGGCGGGGCACCTCGGCGTCCTCGATCCCCGGTCGGGCAGCATCACCGAGCTCGACGTCGACGGCGTCCAGTTCGACCACCTCCAGGCCACGGGCGACGAGGTGGCTTTCCGGGTGGGCACCCTCTCGGAGCTGCCCGTCATCGTGCGCGGCCCGGTCGACGGACCGTGGACGCCGCTGAGGCGCAGCCGCGACGAGGGGCTCGACCCGGCATACGCGAGCACGGCGCAGCCGTGGACCTGGACCAACAGCGAGGGTCTCGAGGCGCATGGCGTCTTCCTCCCGCCGACGTCGCCGGACGCTACCGGGCCCGAGGGCGAGCTCCCGCCGTTGCTCGTTCTCGTCCACGGCGGGCCGACGGCGCGGACCGAGGCCGGGCTCCAGCTGGGCCGCGCGTTCTGGACGACTCGCGGCTTCGCCGTGCTCGACGTCAACTACTCGGGCAGCACCGGCTACGGCCGCGACTACCGCAACCGGCTCCGCGGCCAGTGGGGGGTCGTCGACAACGACGACATCGTCACCGGCGCTCGCTCGCTCGCCGAGGCTGGACTCGTCGACGGCGCGCGGCTCGCCATTCGCGGCGGGAGCGCCGGAGGGTATGCCGTCCTGCGGGCGCTCACGACGAGCGACGCCTTCGCTGCCGGCACGAGCTACTTCGGCGTGGCCGACCTCGAGGCGCTCGCGAGCGACACGCACAAGTTCGAGTCGCGCTACCTCGACCAGATGGTCGGGCCCTACCCGGAGGCGAAGGAGACCTACGTCGACCGGTCGCCGATCCACCACCTCGACTCGGTGCACGGCGCCGTGCTGCTGCTCCAGGGCGGCATCGACGAGGTCGTCCCGCCGGCGCAGGCCGAGACGATGGCCGCCGCGATGCGGGCCGCCGGGCAGGAGGTCGACCTCGTCCTCTATCCCGACGAGGGTCACGGCTTCCGTGCGGCCTCGGCGATCGAGGACTCGCTGGGTCGCGAGCTCGCCTTCTATGGACGGGTCTTCGGCTTCACCCCTGCGTAGAGGCTCTTCAACGCTGCACGGTCGGCGTCGGTGACGCCGACCGCCGACCCGGGAGCACCGGTGACCTCGTGCATGAGCCGTGCGGGGTCCGCACTGTGGTGCAGTCCGAAGCAGTGGCCGACCTCGTGCGCGAGGACGGCGTCGCTGACGTGCCGGTGGTGGACGAGGATGACGCACCCCGTGATCCGGTCGCCGTCGAGGGTCGGCGGGAAGGCCTTGCCCCCGACGTCTGCACCCGTGGTCGAGTCGTTCGTGGTCACGCCACGCACGACGTCGATGTCGGGGTCGATGGTGCCGTAGCGGACGAGGAACGGTGCGTTCCACTGCTGTGCCGCTGCCACCGCCTGTCGGTCGTCGATGGTGACCACGGGCTGCTGCCACGTGGCGACCGGCGCGACCGACGACTGCCGCTGGGCCATGACCACCGTGCCACCTCCGGCGCAGAGCACGCCGGCGGCGACGGCGGCCACGACCGACGCAGACCTCATCCGCCGAGCGTAGAGGCCCCGGGACCTCGGCGTCAGCGGCGGGCGAAGGTGAGCACGAGGTGCTCGGTCTCGGGCTTCCGGGTGGACCGGAGCCCCGCGACGACCGGCTGGGAGCCCCGGTCGACGACGAGGTCGACCGACCCCGGCAGGAGCACCGGCTTGCGGAACCACACGTGCGACGTGCTCGGTCCGTTGACCGACCGGCCAAGGGCGGCGAGCACCCGGGCCGAGGTCCACATGCCGTGGGCGATCGCCTTCGGGAACCCCATGGCCTTCGCGGTGAGCGGGTGCATGTGGATCGGGTTGACGTCACCCGAGACCGCCGCATACCGGCGCCCGAGGTCGCCCTGCAGGCGCCACTGCGCGGCGGCGACACCTGTCGGGATGGGTGGCGCCTCGGTGCCGCGCTCGGCGTCCGGGTTGCCGCGCCCGCGGGCGAGGTAGGTCGACCGGCCGCTCCAGACGGACTCCCCGTCGACGCTCACCTCGGTGACGAGGTCGACCTGCCGGCCCTTCGGGTGGTCGCGCAGGTCCTCCGCGTGCACCGACACGTCGAGCACGTCGTCGGCGGTGAGGGTCCGCCGGACGGTGATGACGTTCTCGACGTGCACGAGCCCGACGAGCGGCAGCGGGAAGGCCTTGCGCGCCATGAGCTCGGCCTGCAGCGGGAACCCGAGGATGTGCGGGTAGGTGTGCGGCAGGACGTCGTCGACGCCGAAGCCGCACAGCCGCTGGTAGTCGAGCAGGTGCTCGCGGTCCACGGTGTGCCCCTTGAGCACGAGCTCGCTCGCGGGGAGCGTCGACCCGGACTTCTTGCCGGCCAGCGCCGCGCGCACGAAGACCTTGGCGAGGGTGGGTGCGGAGTCGAAGGTCTCCTGCTGTGCCATCACGCCCCCAGGAGCATCTGGCCGCAGACCCGCACGGTGTTGCCGGTGACGGCGCGGTTGGCGTCCCAGGCGAAGTAGCCGATCGTCTCGGCGACGTCGACCGGCTGGCCGCCCTGCGACAGTGAGTTCATGAGCCGGCCGACCTCGCGGGTGGCGAGCGGGACCTTGGCCGTCATCTCGGTCTCGATGAAGCCCGGGGCGACGGCGTTGACGGTGATCCCCTTGTCGAGGACGCGCTTGTCGGCGGCGAGCGCGGCGGTCATGCCGATGACACCCGCCTTGGAGGCGGCGTAGTTGCTCTGGCCGCGGTTGCCCGCGACGCCAGAGGTCGAGGAGACGTTGACGATGTGGCCACCGTCGTTCATGGCCGGGATCAGTGCCTCGTTCATCCGCAGGATCGACATCAGGTTGACGTCGACGACCGAGCCCCAGCGGTCGGCATCCATGTTGGCGAGGAGCTTGTCACGGGTGATGCCGGCGTTGTGGACGACGATGTCGAGGCCACCGTGCCGCGCCTGCGCGTGCTCGACGATGCGCGACCCGGCGTCCGGGGCTGTGACGTCGAGCTGGAGCGCGGTGCCGCCGACGCGGTTGGCGACCTCGGCGAGCGGACCGCCGGCGGCCGGGACGTCGACCGCGACGACGGTCGCGCCGTCGCGCGCCAGGGTGTCGGCGATGGCGGCGCCGATGCCGCGGGCGGCGCCGGTGACGACGGCGACCTTGCCGGCCAGCGGTTGGTCCCAGTCGGCCGGGGCGACAACGTCGGCGACCGGCGCGGAGACCGAGAAGACCTGACCCGACACGTAGGCCGAGCGCCCGGAGAGCAGGAAGCGGATCGTCGCGTCGACCCCCGTGTCGGCGCCCTCGGCGACGAGGACGGTGTTGGCCGTGCCGCCACCGCGCATCTCCTTGCCGACCGAGCGGACGATGCCCTCGACGGCGCGACGGGCGGCCGCCTGGGCAACCGAGGTCGCAGTCTGCGGCGGGCGACCGATGACGATGACGCGGCCGGTCGGGGCGAGCACTTTGAGAGCCGGCCCGACGACACCACGCAGGGTCTCGAGGTCGGCCGCTGTCTCGATGGCGGTGAGGTCGAGGACGACGCCCGCCACCGAGGTCGAGGGCTGGGACGCCACCGTCACGCCGGCGTCGGCGAGGAGGTGTCGCACCCGCTCGGCGACGGGTGCGTCACCGTGGCCGGCGACGAGGACCTCGCCCGGGACGAGAGAGCCTCCCAGCGTGTGGCGGCGCAGGCGGGAGGGGCGCGGAAGGCCGAGCGTCGTGGCCAGCTGCTTGCCGATGCCGCTGCTGACGAACTGTCCGTAGTCGAACGCCATGGGTCAGGCTCCTTCGAGGATCGCGACGACGCCCTGACCACCGGCAGCGCAGATCGAGATGAGGCCGCGGCTGCCCGGGCCCTTCTCGTGCAGCATCTTGGCGAGGGAGGCGACGATGCGGCCACCGGTGGCCGCGAACGGGTGGCCGGCGGCGAGCGAGCTGCCGTTGACGTTGAGCTTCGAGCGGTCGATCGACCCCAGCGGCTTCTCGAGACCCAGCCGGTCACGGCAGAAGTCCTCGTCCTCCCACGCCTTGAGCGTCGAGAGCACCGTGGACGCGAAGGCCTCGTGGATCTCGTAGTAGTCGAAGTCCTGGAGCGAGAGGCCCTGGCGCGCGAGGAGGCGCGGCACGGCATACGCAGGAGCCATGAGGAGGCCCTCGTCACCGTGGACGTAGTCGACCGCGGCGACCTCGCCGTCGACGAACCACGCCTGGACGGGGAGGTTGTGCTCGGCGGCCCACTCCTCGCTGCCGAGGAGGACGGCCGAGGCGCCGTCGGTGAGCGGCGTCGAGTTGCCCGCCGTCATCGTCGCGCCCTCGCCCTTGCCGAAGACCGGCTTGAGCTTCGCGAGCTTCTCGACGCTGGAGTCGGGGCGCAGGTTCTGGTCCTTGGCGAGCCCGAGGTAGGACGTCATGAGGTCGTCGAAGAATCCGCGGTCGTAGGCGGCGGCGAGGTTCTGGTGGCTCGCGGCGGCCAGCTCGTCCTGCGCCTCGCGGGTGATGCCCCACTTCTTGGCGGTGATCGCCATGTGCTCGCCCATCGAGAGCCCGGTGCGCGGCTCGGTGTTGGCGGGCGTCTCGATGCCGAGATCGGTCGGGCGGATCGCGAGCAGCTTCTTCGCCATCTCGGCGGTCGACTTCGCGCGGTTGACGCGCAGCAGCTTGCGGCGGAGCTTCTCGGTCACCATGATCGGCGCGTCCGAGGCCGTGTCGACGCCGCCGGCGATGCCGGACTCGATCTGGCCGAGCTTGATCTTGTTGGACACGAGGATGGCGTTCTCGAGACCGGTGCCGCACGCCTGCTGGACGTCGTATGCCGTCGTCTCGGGTGCGAGGCTCGACCCCAGGACCGCTTCGCGCGTCAGGTTGAAGTCGCGGCTGTGCTTGATGACGGCGCCGCCGACGACCTCACCGAGCCGCTCGCCACCGAGGCCGTAGCGGGCGACGAGGCCCTCGAGGGCGGCCGTGAACATGTCCTGGTTCGAGGCGTTGGCATAGGGGCCGAACTGCCGCGCGAAGGGGATGCGGTTGCCGCCGAGGACGGCGGCGCGGCGGGGACTCGTAGGTGACACCGGGGACTCCTGGGATCTGTCGGAGGAAGGACGTCGTGGGCCGCGTGGGACGCGCCACATATCCGGTACTGACGGTAGCAGGTACCTCTCTCGACCTGCTACGGTCCGATCTTGTGACCAGCACCACGGACCCGCAGCGCGACGAGGTCGTCGACGGGCGGAGCAGCAGGTGGGAGAGCCACCGCGCCCGCCGCCGCACCGAGCTCGTCGAGGCGACGCTGCGCGCGATCCGGGCTCGCGGTGCCGGGGTCGGCATGGACGACATCGCCTCGAGTGCGGGCACGTCGAAGACCGTCTTCTACCGGCACTTCACCGACCGGGCCGGGCTCTACTCGGCCGTGGCGGAGCGGGTCAACCGGATCATCCTGCGCGACATCACCCGGGCCGTCGGCGACCTCGGTGCCGTCGGTGCGATGTCCCGCCGGTCGGCCGAGCCACGCGCCCTCCTGGGTGCGGCGGTCGACGCCTACCTCTCGCTCGTCGAGACCGACCCCGAGGTCTACCGGTTCATCGTCGCCGCGCCGCTCGTGCCCCCGTCCGAGCGCACCGAGACCATCGACCTCGCCTCGACCGTGAGCCGCGCGATGGGTGTGCAGATCGGCTCGCTCATCGCGACCGCCCTCGCCGCGGCCGGCCGCGGCAGCGAGCCCGCCGAGACGTGGGGGCACGCCGTGGTCGGGATGGTGCGGGCGGCGGGCGACGAGTGGCTGCGCTCCGGCGCGGCGGCATCAGGCACCTCGCGTGAGACGCTCAACGAACACCTCACCGAGCTCATCTGGGGCGGGCTCTCGTCGGCGTGGCCGGCCGAGCCCGCGACCGACGACAAGGAGTGACCGTGGACGACCTGGCCCCCGAGCTGACCCGCATCCTCGACGGACGCTGGGGTGACGTGCGCCGACGGCTGCGTGCCCACGACGACGTCTCCCGCTTCGCTCCCCCGGCCGAACCGCTGTCGATGGAGGAGTACCGCTCCTACACCACGCGGCAGCTGCTCGCCCTGACCAGCGAGGACTTCGCCTCGGCGGGGTTGGCCAAGGGCATGGGCGGCACCGGCGACTTCGGGGCCTCGGTCACCGCCTTCGAGATGCTCGGCCACGGCGACCTCTCGCTCCTCGTCAAGGCCGGGGTGCAGTTCGGCCTCTTCGGTGGGGCGCTCGCCAACCTGGGCACCCAGCGGCACCACACGGCATACGTGCCGGGAATGCTCGACGGGACGCTCCTGGGGTGCTTCGCGATGACGGAGACCGGTCACGGCTCCAACGTCCAGCACCTGGAGACCACGGCCACGCACGACCCGACGACCGACGAGCTCGTCATCCACTCCCCCACACCCGGCGCGGAGAAGAACTACATCGGCAACGCCGCACGCGACGGGCGCATGGCCGCGGTCTTCGCCCAGCTCGTCACCGGTGACGGCGAGTCGCACGGCGTGCACTGCGTGCTCGTGCCGATCCGCGACACGAGCGGCAGACCGATGCCCGGCGTCACCATCGGCGACGACGGCGCCAAGGGCGGGCTCCCCGGGGTCGACAACGGGACGCTGTCGTTCGACCACGTCCGGGTTCCACGATGGAACCTGCTCAACAGGTACGGCGACATCGCCGCCGACGGCACCTACACGTCGCCCATCGACAACGCCTCGCGGCGCTTCTTCACGATGCTCGGCACCCTCGTCCGCGGCCGGGTCTCGGTCGCCGGTGGAGCGGGCGCCGCGACCCGCTCGGCCCTCACCCTCGCCACCCGCTACGCGCTGCACCGGCGGCAGTTCGCCGCGCCGGGATCCGACGAGGAGCTCACGCTCATGAGCTATCGCGCGCACCAGCGCAAGCTCCTGCCGGCGATCGCCCGGAGCTATGCGCTCATGCTCGCCCAGAACGAGCTCGTCGAGATGATGCACGAGGTCGCCGACCACGACGGCGCGGCTCCCGAGGAGCGGCAGCGCGAGCTCGAGGCGCGGGCGGCCGGCATCAAGGTCGCGGCGACGCGCCACGCCACCGACACGATCCAGATGTGCCGCGAGGCGTGCGGTGGAGCCGGCTACATGGCCGAGAACCGGCTCACGACGCTCAAGGCGGACACCGACGTCTTCACGACCTTCGAGGGCGACAACACCGTGCTGCTCCAGCTCGTCGCCAAGGGGCTGCTCACCGAGTTCCAGGAGACGTTCGAGGACAACTCCCCGCTGGCGATGATCGCCTTCGCCTCGCGGTTCACGGCCTCGTCGATCCTCGAGAAGACGCCCGCCGCGGGCCTCATCTCCAAGCTCATGTCGCGGGCGCCGAGCAGCGACGAGGACGGCGCCGAGCGCCACCGCGGGCGTCAGGTCGCACTCTTCGTCGACCGCGAGAAGCACCTTCTCGAGGGCGTCGCGCTGCGGCTGTCGAAGGCGGCCAAGGCCGAGCCGGCCGACGCCTTCCGGATCTACAACAACGCCCAGGACCACCTGCTCACCGCCGCCGATGCGCACATCGACCGTGTCCTCCTCGAAGCCCTCTGCGCCGCGGTGGAGGAGTGCAAGGACGGGCCCGTCAAGGAGCTGCTCGACGACGTCACCGACCTCTTCGCGCTGTCGACGATCGAGCGGCATCGGGCGTGGTACCTCGAGCACGGGCGGCTCACACCGGTGCACTCGAAGGCCGTCATCCACGATGTGGGCGTGCTCTGCAAGGACCTCGCACCGCATGCGCGGACCCTCGTCGACGCCTTCGCGATCCCCGATGCCTGGCTGGGTGCGCCCGGGCTCCTCGAGCCCCTGCCGACCGAGCTGCCCACGGGCACTCCGGCCGCCGCCGCGGCGAGCGCGTGAGCGAGGTCCCGCCGACCCGGTGGGCTCTCGCCGGATCCGAGAGCCATGGATACGGGCCACGGTTCGCCGACCTCGTCGCCCGCGGAGAGGACGTCGACGGCGAGGCGCGTCTCGCGGACGCCCTCGTGCCACGCGGTGCCCGCATCCTCGACGCGGGCGCCGGCATGGGCCGGGTCACCGACGCCCTGCGCGCCCGCGGGCACGACGTCACCGGCATCGAACCCGACGCCGCCCTCGTCGAGCAGGCCGAGCGGACCTACCCCGGCATCGGGCTGCTCCCCCTCGACATCCTCGAGACGACCCCAGACGTGCTGAGGGCACACGGCCGCCCGACGGCATACGAGCTCGTCGTTGCCGTGGGCAACGTCTTCATCCTCCTCGCCGAGGGGACCGAGCGGCGTGCGCTCTCGGCGCTGCGCGACCTGCTCGCCCCCGGCGGACGCATGCTCATCGGCTTCCACCTCACGGCCGGGCCGGCGGGAAGCCGGGCCTACGCGCCCGGAGAGTTCCGCGACGACGTCGAGGCGTGCGGTCTGCGTGTCGACCTCCTCGCCGGCAGCTACGAGCTGCACCCGGCGAACGCGGAGTATGCCGTGTGGCTGCTCAGCGTCGCCGGGTCACCTCACGACGTCGACTTCGAGGGCGGTGCCTGACCGACGCTGGCGCGCATCTCGTCGGAGGCGTCCCAGTCGTTGGCCTGCATCGCGGCGACCACCACGTCGTTGCGGACCCACCAGGCCCGGAACGGTCCACTGAAGTCGCCACGTGTGATGACGCGGTCGTAGCCGTCGGGGCCCGTGTGACCGAAGTACTCCATCCCGAGGTCGTACTGGTCGGTGAAGAAGTAGGGCATGCGGTCGTAGGGCTCGGCCGCACCGAGGATGGTGGCCGCCGCGGCCTTGCCCTGCTCGATCGCGTTGTCCCAGTGCTCGACCCGCACGCGGCGGCCCAGCACGGGGTGCTGCTCGTTGGCGATGTCGCCGACGGCGAGGACGTGGTCGTCGGAGGTCCGCAGCAGCTCGTCGACGAGCACGCCGTTGTCGACGTCGAGCCCGGCGGCCTCGGCCAGCGCGGTCCGCGGGGCAGCGCCGATGCCGACGACGACGAGGTCGGCCTCGGCGAGGTCCTCGGCCGTCACCGAGGTGCCGAGACGCAGCTCGACACCGTGCGACCGGTGGAGGTCGGCGAAGTGCTGGGCAACCTCGGGTCCCAGCACCGCGAGCAGCGGGAGGTCGGCGCTCTCGTGGACGGTGACTCCCGCCCCGGCGGCGCGGGCGGCCGAGGCCACCTCGAGCCCGATCCACCCGGCCCCGATGATGTGCACTCTGGCGTCGCGGGTGAGCGCCTCCCGGAGTGCGAGCGAGTCCTCGACGGTGCGGAGGTAGTGCACCGGCCGGCCTGAATCGTCGGCCAGCCGGAGGAGTCGAGGTTCGGACCCGGTCGCGAGCACCAGCCATTCGTAGGGCTGCTCACCCGCGCTCGTGACGACACGTCGAGCCGCGAGGTCGATCGACTGCACCTCGACGCCCGTGTGGACGTCGACGTCGTGCTCGCGCCACCACGCCTCGTCGTGGACGTAGGCGGAGTCGGCCTCCTTGTCGCCGAGGAGGACGGCCTTGCTCAGCGGTGGCCGCTCGTAGGGCAGGTGCTCCTCGACGCCGTAGATGACGACCTTGCCGTCGAAGCCCCGCTCGCGCAGGGTCTCGGCCACCTTGGCGCCCGCGAGGCCGGCACCGACGATGACGACGCTCATGACGCCCACCAGGGCCGCAGCGGCACGCGTGGCAACCGTGCGTCGTCGAGCCGCGCCGCGAGCACCTGGTGGAGCTGGACGACGTTGCGCTCGAAGCCGCGGCGGCATCCGGCGAGGTAGAGACCCCACACCTTGGCCGTGGCCTCGCCGACCTCGTCGACGCAGGCGCTCCAGCTCTCGACGAGGTTCTCGCTCCACCCGGCGAGGGTGAGGGCGTAGTGCTCTCGCAGGTTCTCCTCGTGGAGCACCTCGAAACCGTTGTCCTGCATCGTCGTGATGATGCGTCCGGACCCGGTGAGCTCGCCGTCGGGGAAGATGTAGCGGTCGATGAAGGCGCCCGTGCTCCTCGGCCGGTTGTCCGGCCGGGTGATGCAGTGGTTGAGGACGAGCCCGCCCTCCTTGACGTGGGCGAGCATCCACCGGAAGTAGGCCGGGTAGTTGCGCACCCCGATGTGCTCGGTGATGCCGATCGACGAGATGGCGTCGAAGCCGGTCTCGGGCACGTTGCGGTAGTCCTCGTGCCGCACCGTGGCGAGGTCCGCCACGCCCTCACGCTCGATGGCCGCCTGCGCCCACGCCGCCTGCTCCTTGGAGAGGGTGACCCCGAGCGCGTGCACGCCACGGCGGGCGGCGTAGCGCACCATGCCGCCCCAGCCGCACCCGATGTCGAGGAGACGGTCGCCGGGCCGGAGCGCCAGCTTGTCGAAGACGAGGCGGTACTTGTTCTCCTGGGCGGCGTCGAGGCCGGCGTCGCGGTCGGGGAAGACCGCGCAGGTGTAGGTCATCGTCGGACCGAGGACGTGCTCGTAGAAGCGGTTCGAGACGTCGTAGTGGTGGGCGATCGCCTCCCGGTCGCGGGTGAAGGAGTGCCGGAGGCCCTCGGTGACGCGCCGCCAGCGAGGCAGCGCCTCCTGGGGCGGGGGTGGAGGCGGGGTGAGCCCGCGCAGTCCGAGCACCTTCGCGAGGTCGACGACGAGGCGTGGGTCGGGGCGCCGGAAGTGCAGCTCCTCGAGGTCGACGAGGGCGTCATAGGGGTTGCCCGGGTGCACGCCCTCGACGACGAGGTCGCCGGTCGTGTAGGCGCGCGCCATACCGAGGTCGCCCGGCGCGGTCGCGAGGTAGGAGACGGCGCGCGGCGTCCCGATGTGGAGGGTGCGCTGGGCGCTGTCCGGTCCGGTCTTGGACCCGTCGTATGCCGTGATCCGCACCGGGAGCGGCCCCACCACGACCTCGTCCACGAGGTCGGCGATCGTCCTGGTCTCACGGGTCGTCCTGGTCTCACGGGTCGTGCTGGTCATGCGTGTCGCACCGCCTTGTCGTAGAGGTGAGGGAACCGGCCGGAGGGGTCGTGCTTCGCCTTGAGGACGGCATACGCATCGCCGCCGTAGAGGGCGTCGAACTCCTCGCGGGTGTAGAAGGACTCGGAGTAGAGGGACTTGTGGCCGTCGAGCTCGCCGACCCTGCGCTCGATGGCGCGGTTGGTGGCTCCGGGCTCGCCACCCGGGACGCTCGACCAGAAGCCGACGTTGACGTAGGTCTCCCCCGGCTCGAGCGGGTAGAGGTCCCACGAGCGGTCGCCGCGAAGACGCAACGGGCACAGCCAGATCGGTTCGATCGGGACCGTGTCGAGGAACCAGTCGAGGAACTCCGCGGTGCGGGCGAGCGGGATCTCCACGTCCTGGACGACGCGCTCGCGCGGCGGGTTGCCCTTGCGCGCCTCCATGCGGTCGGAGAAGCGGAGGCGCTGGTCGAGGGCCACGAGCTTCCAGTAGACGCTCGACCGACGCCAGCGGCTCGGCCAGAGGCGGCGCACCCGCGGGTTCTGGGCCCCGAACGCGCGCGAGCACCAGAACCAGTCGGTGTCCCAGCGCCAGAGGTAGTCATGGGTGGTGAGCAGGTCGCGACGGGGCTCGGGACCGTCGTGCTGGAGCGAGCGGTAGAACACCTGCTGGCCGGTGTAGTCACTCGGTCGGCCCGCCTCGTCGGTGTGGCGCGCGACGGTGAGGTAGGCCTCGTCGCGTGAGAAGACGACACCGTCGACGAAGTCGACCGGCTCGCCGTCGTGCACGCGCGAGGCGACGACCTCGCCGATCGCGGTGCAGAGGCTCTCGAGGTCGTGGAAGCGGATGTGGCGCAGGGCGACGTGACCCGTCACCGGCTCGAGCTCGATGAGCAGCCTCGTGGCGTAGCCGAGCGAGCCGTAGGAGTTGGGGAAGCCGTGGAAGAGGTCCGCGTGCTCGTTGTCCGGTGTTGCGGTGACGATCTCGCCGGTCCCCGTGAGGATGTCCATCTCGAGGACGGACTCGTGGGGCAGGCCGTTGCGGAACGACGACGACTCGATCCCGAGTCCGGTGACGGCTCCACCGAGCGTGATGGTCCGCAGCTGTGGCACGACGAGTGGCATGAGGCCGTGCGGAAGCGTGGCCGCGACGAGGTCCTCGTAGGTGCACATGCCGTCGACCTCGGCGGTGCGCGTGCCGACGTCGACGACGCGGACACCGGTGAGGCCGGTCGTGTCGAGACCCGGTGTCCGGGTGCTCGACCGCTCGCGGAAGAGGTTGGAGGTGCGCTTGGCCAGACGGACCCGCTCGCCCGGTGGGATGGAGGCGAAGGTGTCGAGCAGACGCTGCTCCCCGGTGGTGCGTGCAGCGGCGTCGGGGAGAGTGCGCTCCATGAGTCGCACGTTACGCCTGATGCGTGCGTCCGTCTCGTCACTTGTCGCGAGCGTTGACGCGTGTCATACCGGGCTTGAGGGTGGACGTGAAGGCGAGCCCCATCACGTTGACCCGAGCCTGCGAGGGTGGACGTGAAGGCGGGCCCCATCACGGGCGCCCGAGCTTGTGAGGGTGGACGTGAAGGGACTCGAACCCCTGACCTCTCGCGTGTGAAGCGAGCGCTCTAACCAGCTGAGCTACACGTCCGGCGCCCACTGCGGAGCGGGCTGGACGAGGATACCCGTCCGCTCTCCCGGTGACGAAATCGGGGCCGCCCTCCGGTCCCCGAGCGGCCCGGCGCCGCGGAAACCTGCGATCTGCCCGGTTGCAGCCGGGCAGATACGCGATATCCGCGTCACCGGAGCGACCTCAGATCCGCGCGGTCGTGCGCATCCAGTTCTCGAGCCCGTCGGGGAAGAAGCCGGGGATGCCCGAGAAGTGGAAGGTCACCCACAGCACCGCGGCGACGAACGCGAGCCCGGCCAGCCCGGCGAGCAGCTTGACGAAGGGGTTCTGGCGCTTGACCCACTGCTCCCACGCCCGCACCTTCTCCTTGACGAACTCCAGCACGCGCTGGGCCCGCTCGAACTCGGTCGCCCAGATCGCGAGCCCGCCGATGACGATGAGCCAGCCCGGCCCGGGGAACGGGATGAGCAGCAGCCCGACGACCACGACGACAAGCCCGAGGACGAAGACACCGATCCGGTAGATCCGTGCGGTCCTCGCGTTGGCCCGGATCCGTCGCCGCCAGGCCCAGTCGTCCTCGTCGTCCTCGACGAGGACGTGGTGGTCCTCGTGGCTCACGGGTCCATCCCGAGGTCGGCTTCCGCGGTCCGCCAGATCTCGACGGCGCGACGGGTGACCGGGCCGGGAGCATCGAGGCGGCGGTCGTCGACGAGGTGGACGCCCTGCACGTCGCGGGACGAGTTGGTGATGATGACCTCGTCGGCGGTGTCGAGCACGTCGAACGGCATGGTCTCCTCGACGACCTCGATTCCGGCGTCGCGGCACCACTCGATGGCGAGCTCACGGGTGATGCCTGCGAGGCATCCACTCTCGAGCGGAGGCGTGCGCAGGACACCGTCGGTGACGACGAAGACGTTGGACGCCGTGCCCTCGCAGAGCTCGCCGCGCGTGTTGGCGAGCAGCGCCTCGGCCGCGCCACGGGAGTTCGCATGCGTGATGGCGATGACGTTCTCGGCGTAGGAGGTGGTCTTGAGGCCGGCGGTCGCGGCGCGCTCGTTGCGCACCCACGGCACGGTGACGACCGCTGCCGACGGGTCGTGAGGCTTCGACGGCGTGGACGCGATGATGACGGTCGGCGGCGAGTCGTGACGGTCCGAGCTCAGCGGTCCCGCTCCCCCGGTGACGGTGATGCGCACACGACCGAAGGCGATCTGGTCACCGGTGGCGAGCACCTCCTTGACCCCCTCGCGAACGAGCGCGTCGTCGATCGGGGGCAGGCCCAGACCCGACAGCGTGCGCCCCAGCCGACGCAGGTGCCGGGTCATGGCGAAGGCCTCGCCGTCGACGATCTTGCACGTCTCGAACGCACCGTCCCCCACCGTCACCCCGTGGTCGAGCGCACGCACCGACGGCTCGTCCGCTCCCACGATCCGGCCGTTCACCCACACCTGGATATCGCTCATGGGTCGAGCATTGCAGATGTGCCCGGACGCACCCACGAGTGACATCCCGCGGCGGGACGTCCGCGACCGTCAAGAGTCGCCTTGCCCCGCGAGCTCGCCGCGGGCCAGCGCCATGAGGCGTCTCGCCTTGAGCTCGGTCTCGCGCACCTCCCCGTAGGCGTCCGAGCCCCACGTGATGCCCGCACCCGTCCCGAACCTCAGCACTCGTTCGCCCGAGGCCTCCTCGTCGACCCAGAAGGTCCTGATGCCGACCGCGAGCAGCGCCTCGTCCCGGTCGGCGTCGATCCAGCCCACAGCGCCGCAGTAGGGACCGCGGGCGACCGGCTCGAGGTCCGCGATGGCCCGCAGCGCCGTGTGCTTCGGGGCGCCGGACACGGAGCCGGGCGGGAACGACGCGTCGAGCAGCTCGCGCCACGTCGCGCGCTTGCGCAGCTCCCCCGAGACGTCGGAGACGAGGTGGACGAGTCCGGGGTGCTCCTCGAGGCGGCACAGGTGGTCGACGCGGACGGTGCCGGGACGGCATACGTGCTGGAGGTCGTTGCGGACGAGGTCGACGATCATGACGTTCTCGGAGTAGTCCTTGGGCAGCATGCTCTCCGGCGTCGGCGCGGTGCCCTTGATCGGGCTCGACGTCACGGTCCCGCCGCGACGCGTGAGGTAGGCCTCCGGTGAGGCGCACGCAACCTCCAGACCGGCCTCGGGGATGTCGATCGTCGCGGCGTAGGGAGCCGGGTTGCCCTGTGCGAGAACGTCTCCGAGGGCACGGATGGACGACTCCGCCCCGATGTCGCCGCTGAGGACACGGCAGAGGTTGACCTGGTAGACCGTGCCGCGTGCGATCCGCTCGCGGATCTCCTCGACCCCGTCGACGTATGCCGTGTCGTCGAGGCTCGTGGTCCACTCGCCCTGCACCCCCGTCCAGGTCGGGACCGTGGTGGCCGACGGGTGGCGGTCGACCGACGACATGCGCACCGCGGTGAGCCGGCCCTCGAAGGTGATGACGACGGCCCAGAACCCCGAGGTGACGTCGTCGATGTCCGAGGTGACGGCCTCGACGCCGGTCGCCTCGATGACACCCCCGTCAAGGGAGCTGAACCTCGCCCACGCCACGGCGTCGATCGTAGGGCCACGGGACGGCGGCCGGACACGACCGATGAGTGTGCGCCAGGGTCGACGTGGAGGCGGTGGCTGCAGCCACTCGTCGCCTGGGACTCATGAGCGGCAATGTCGCTGTCCCACAGTGCCATTGGTGTGGACAAACCGTTGCTGTCGAACGCTTGTTCGAGTACAGTCGAACCATGAAGCTGGGGGCGGTGTCGACGGCGGTGGCGGACC
>NZ_AVPI01000019.1 GCF_000768675.1 Knoellia flava TL1
CCTGCGCCCGTGGGCGAGCCCGGCCGGGCGTCCGAGGGCCCGGCCGCCGGCGACGCCGGGTCCGGCGACGTCACGTCCCGCGAGGCAGGGTCGGGCGAGAGCGAGGAGCCCGAGGCGTGGCGCGCGGGCCCGAGCATCGACGACGAGGACGACCACTTCGAGCCGCCGGAGGTGCAGCTCCCGCCGGGCGAGGACATCGGCTACTGGGGCGCCCTGCTCGGGCTCGTCGGCGGGCCCCTGCTCCTGCTCTGGGTCGTCGTGTCCGAGCCGTTCTACGGAGGCTGGTGGACGCTCGGCGCGATCCTGCTCTTCTTCGGGGGGTTCGGGCTGCTCGTCATGCGCCAGCCCAAGGACCGCGACCCGTTCGACGACGACAACGGCGCCCGCGTCTGACGCGACCTACCGCACCGGAAGTGCTCTGATCACAGCACTTCCCGTGCCGTAGGTCGTCCCGTGGCCCGTGTGGGACGTCAGGTGCGGGGACCCGGGTCCGTGACCTCCGGCTGAGCGGCGGCGGGGTCCTCGGCGGTCGTCTCGGCCGCCGCACCCTCCGCCTCCTGCACCATCTCCTCGGTGACGGTCTCGCTCGCCCGGGCTGACGCCTCCTCGGCCCGCTCCTGCGTCGCCGACGGCTCCCCGAGCCGGATGTCGACCCAGGTCGGCCGGTGGTCGCTGCCCGCGACGAGGTCGGCCTCGGGGATGGGGATCGGGACGTGCGGCTCGGCCTGCAGCCCCGGCGAGGCGAAGATGACATCGAGGACCCTGCGCGGCCGGGTGGCCGGGAAGGTCGGGGTCATCGGCGAGACCGGTCGCATGACTCCCGCGAACGCCTGCCACGCCCGGCCCGTCTCGTTCTCGTTGAGGTCGCCGGCGAGGACGACCTCTCCCCCGACGTTGACCGCCTCGAGGATGACCTGTGCGTGCGCCGCCCGCTCCCGCGCGTCGAGGCTGAGGTGGACGCTCGCCACCGCGATCGGCTCACGACCGGGCGCTGCCACGCGCGCGAGCGCGAAGCCGCGGGTCCGCTGGAGCAAGGCCACCCGCAGCCGCTGGTGTCGAGACTCGACGACGTCGACCCGCAGCGAGGTGAAGATCGTCGTCCCGCCGCTGCCGCGATGCCGCCCGGACCAGTACATCCCGCAGTTGCGGGCGAAGTTGGCGACCCGCTGGGTCGAGAAGAGCCGGCGCGGCACCTCCTGCAGGCAGAGCACGTCCGGGTCGATGGCCCGCACGACGCGCGCCGCGGCATACGGGTCCTCGAGGAAGTCGCGGGTGTTGTAGCTCGCGATCCGGATCGTCGTCACGCGGCGGGTGCCCCGGCCATCACGCACGTCCCGGCCACGGCCATGGCGACGCCTCGTTGCGGGCGAGGTCGGCGGCGCCGATGAGCCCGGCCTCGTTGCCGAGCCGGGCCGCGACGACCTGCGCCTCGGGACGGTAGCCGCGCCCGGTGAGGCGCCGGCGGAAGTTCTCGCGCGCGGGACCGAGCAGCAGCTCGCCTGCGGCGGAGACGCCACCGCCGATGACGAAGGTGCCCGGGTCGAACGCCGCAGCGAGGTTGGCGATCCCGATGCCGAGCCAGTGACCGATCTCGGCGAGCAGCTCGGTGGCCGTCGCGTCCCCCTCTCGCGCTGCCTCCGTGACGATCGGTCCGGTGAGCTCGTCGGCCCGGCCGTCGACCCGTGCCGCGAGGTCGGTGGCCACCGGCGAGTTGGCCAGGATCATCGCCCGGGCCTCGCGCACGAGGGCGTTGCCCGAGGCGTACTGCTCCCAGCAGCCGCGGTTGCCGCACTCGCAGCGCTGTCCCTCGGGCACGACCTGCATGTGGCCGAACTCTCCGGCGATGCCGTAGCGGCCACGGATGAGCTCCCCGTGCATGAGGATCGCGCCCCCGATGCCGGTGCCGAGGTTGACCATGACGACGTCGGACTCGCCCTGCGCCGCACCGAAGCGCCACTCGGCCCAGCAGGCCGCGTTGGCGTCGTTCTCGACGAGGATCGGTGCGTCGATCCGCTTGCTCAGCGCGTCGCGCAGCGGTTCGTGGCGCCACGAGAGGTGCGGCGCGAAGACGACCGTGGCCCGGTCGGCGGCGACGAAGCCCGCGGCACCGATGCCGACCGCGGTGACGTCGGGACGCTGGGCGCGCAGCTCCTCGACGACGTCGACGATCGTGTCCTCGACGACGCGCGGTCGCTTGCTGCGGTGCGGGGTGTCGCGGCGGGCGCGGACGAGGACCTGACCGTCCTCGTCGACGACTCCCCCGGCGACCTTGGTCCCGCCGATGTCGATCCCGATGGCCAGGCTCACGGGGTGTCCTCCTCGTCGACGACGGCGATGGGTTCGGTGCGCGGGGTCCGCTCGGCCGGTGCCGGTCGAGGGGACGTCCCGGCGCCCGATCCTTCCGTATGCCGTGTCGCCAGCTCTCCGAGCAGCGTCGCCGCCGTCGTGGCCAGGTCGGCGAGCCGGGTGAGGGTCTCGGGACTCACGGCGCGCAGCGCGGTGACCGACCGGCATACGGGGCACCACGTGCACGACTCGGCGTCACCCATGGCGACGTGGACGTGCTTTTGGTGGCCCTGCGGGCCGGCCGCGTCGCCGTCAGCGCTGGCCGCCCGCGTCTCGGCGCCGCCAGCGGCGGCGGAATCGGCGGCGTCGGTCGTCCGGGTCTGGCGGCCGAGGGCCTCGAGCAGCCTGGCCGCCTCCTCGGCGACCGAACCGACCGCGGCGTCGAGTCGCGCGTCAGCGTCCACGTGGCCACACCTCCTCATCACGGACGAAGCGCACCCGGAGCTCTCCGGAGCGCACCCCAGCATTCTTGACGATGCAGCGTCGCAGCACCGAGGGCAACGCGATGACCCTGCGCACACCGCCCACGTCGACGACGAGGTCGTCCGCGCGCCGGGCGAGATCGACGTCACCCGAGCGGGCGAGCGGGAGGGGCAGGACGAGGACGAACTCCTCGCCGTCGGCCTCCACACGGAGCCCGCCGACGCGCACGGGCGCGTCGAGCGGTGCGAGCTCGCCGTCGATCGCCGACGTCCGGGCAGCGAGGTCCGCGAGCGCCTCTGGCCCCGTGGGCTCGCCCGCGAGGTAGGGCGCGACGAGGACTGGCGTGCCGTGGAACGACGTCGTGATCGTGTCGATCCCGGCGGACTGTGCGGCGTTCCAGGCCGCGCGCCACGGGTCGTCGTCGACGGGGATGACGCGGTTGACGACGACGGCGTCGACGGCATACCCGTGCAGTGACAGGGAGGTGAGGATGCGACGGGCCTCGGCGATGACGACGTTCTCGGGGGTGAGGACGATGCGGACGCTGGCGCGCTCTGACGTGAGCAGGGCGCGGACGTCGGCCATGTGCTCACGCCAGGTCGTGATGACGTCGAGCACGTCGCCGCCGGGCATCGGGAGGCCGGCGGCCCTGGCGGCGGCCGGGCGCATCGCCGTGAGGAGTCGGCGCTGGGCGGGAAGCAGCCGGTCGAGGTGCCAGCCGAGCACCTCGGGCAGGGCGAGCAGCCGCAGCGTCTCCGCCGTCGGGGCGCAGTCGACGACGACGACGTCCCAGTCCCCGCTCGTCGCGTGGTGGCCGAGGGTGAGCAGCGCGCTGATCTCGTCGGCGCCCGGCAGCGCCGTGAGCTCCTCGGCGACGACCGGGTCCACGCCGATCGAGTCGAGGACGGTGAGGAGGTAGTCGCGCAGCGTCGCCCAGTCGGCCGCCACGCTCGTGCGGGCGCCGACGGCCTGGGCGTGGAGGAGCTCCTCGACCGGCAGGGTCTGCTCCCAGCTCGCGGAGGTGCGCAGGTCGACGTCGAGGGCGTCACCGAGGCTGTGGGCGACGTCGGTCGACATGACGAGGGTCCGCCGGCCGGCCCGGGCCGACTCGACCGCCATCGCGGCGGCCGTCGTCGTCTTTCCTACGCCGCCCTTGCCGGTGACGAGGACGACGCGCGGGGTGTCCGCCACGCTCAGGCGAGTGACTCGACGCGCTTCTTGAGCTCCTTGAGCGCGGTGTCGATGATGAGCTTCTCGGCCTTGCGCTTGAGCATCCCGATCATCGGGATCTTGACGTCGACGGCAAGGGAGTAGTCGACCTGCGTGCCGTCGCCGACAGGGGTGAGGGTGTAGGAGCCGTCGAGCGCCTTGAGGACGCCCGCGCGGACGAGGTGCCAGGTGACGATGCCCGAGCCGTCCTCGGCGATGCCGTCCCAGTCGTACTCGAGGACGTAGGTGTCCTTGACCGCTCCCGCGTCGAGGGAGTACTCGACCTGGTCGGCCCAGCCGTCGCCGTCCTCGCTGAGGATGCTCACGCTCCTCACCTGCTCGGCCCAGTCGGGGTAGGCCTCGAAGTCGGCGATGACGTCGAGCACGGCGCCCGGCTCGGCGGCGATGGTGATCGAGGACGACGTGCTTTCTGTCATGGGCGCAGGCTACCCAACGGGGCCTACCCCTAGGATCGGTGCACGGCGGAACCTCGCGTCCGCCGAACGACCCGCTGGTGACCAGGCCCGACGACGCCGTCGACGGCCGGCGAAGGAGAGCACGTTGCACGAGAAGTCCACTCCCGCACTCGCTCCGGCGACCACCGAGGGCAGTCTCGCCGATCTTCCCGCGCGCAACCGAGCACTGACTCCGGGCAAGGCGATGTTCGCCACGCGGTCCGGGTCGGGCTGGACCGACGTGTCGGCCAAGGACTTCGCCGACCAGGTCGAGGCGCTCGCCAAGGGCTTCCTCGCCGCCGGGGTCACCCCGGGCAGCGCCGTCGGCATCATGAGCCGCACCCGCTACGAGTGGACCCTCACCGACTTCGCCCTCTGGACCGCCGGGGCCATCCCGGTCCCGATCTACGAGACCTCCTCCCCCGACCAGGTCGAGTGGATCCTCAAGGACTCGGGCGCCGTCGGCGTCGTCCTCGAGTCCGAGAAGCACAAGAGCGCGCTCGTCGGCGTCTCCGGCAACCTGCCGTCGCTGGCCCACAGCTGGGTCATCGACAACGGCGACCTCGACACGCTCGCCGCGTCGGGCGCCTCCACCGACGACGCCACGCTCGCCGCGGCTCGTGACGGCATCGACCGCAGCTCGACCGCGACGATCATCTACACCTCGGGCACGACCGGCCGCCCCAAGGGCGTCGAGCTCACCCACGGCAACTTCCTCGACCTCACCGAGAACACCGTCGAGAAGCTCAAGGATGTCGTGAGCAGCGAAGGCGCCGCGACGCTGCTCTTCCTCCCGCTCGCACACGTCTTCGCCCGCTTCATCGAGGTCCTCTGCGTCGCCTCCGGAGCCAAGCTCGCCCACTCGGCGGACATCAAGACGCTGCTGGACGACTTCGCGAGCTACCAGCCCACGTTCATCCTTGCGGTGCCGCGCGTCTTCGAGAAGGTCTACAACTCGGCCGAGGCCAAGGCGGTCGCCGGCGGCAAGGGCAACATCTTCGCCAAGGCCGCCGACACCGCCATCGCCTGGTCCGAGGCCCAGGAGGCCGGCTCGGTCGGCTTCGGGCTGCGCGCCAAGCACGCCGTCTTCGACAAGCTCGTCTACGGCAAGCTCCGCGACGCCATGGGCGGCAAGGTCCAGTACGCCGTGTCCGGCGGCGCGCCGCTCGGCACACGGCTCGGCCACTTCTTCCGCGGCATCGGCGTGACGATCCTCGAGGGCTACGGCCTCACCGAGACGACCGCCCCGATCACGGTCAACCTGCCCGAGCGACTCAAGGTCGGTACCGTCGGCCCGCCGCTGCCCGGTACGACCGTCCGCATCGCCGAGGACGGCGAGATCCTCGTCAAGGGCGTCAACGTCTTCGGCTCCTACCGCAACAACCCCGAGGCCTCGGCGGAGGCGATCAGGGACGGCTGGTTCCACACCGGCGACATCGGTGAGCTCGACGAGGACGGCTACCTGCGGATCACCGGCCGCAAGAAGGAGATCCTCGTGACGGCCGGTGGCAAGAACGTCGCCCCCGCCGTCCTCGAGGACCGCCTCCGCGCGCACCCGCTCGTCTCGCAGTGCATCGTCGTCGGCGACCAGAAGCCGTTCATCGCCGCGCTGCTCACGCTCGACGAGGAGATGCTCCCGATGTGGGCGGCGAACCACGGGCTCGAGGGCATCACCGCGGCCAAGGCGCGCACCGACGAGACCGTCCTCGCCGAGCTCCAGAAGGCCGTCGACGAGGCCAACACCGCCGTGTCCAAGGCCGAGTCGATCCGCAAGTTCGCGGTGCTCGAGGCCGACTTCACCGAGGAGTCCGGCCACCTGACGCCGTCGCTCAAGCTCAAGCGCAACGTCGTCATGCGCGACTTCGCGGACGAGGTCGATGCGCTCTACGGCGGCTGACCCCACCCCTTCCACGACCCGCCCCACGGGTCAGAACCCGGCGTATGCCGGCCACGCCCTCGCGGTGCTGTGGCTCGCCTGCCTCGGTGTGCTCCAGTGGAGCGTCGTGCGCTTCCGGCTCCCCATCGTCCTCACCCTCACGGTGGGCGCGGTCGGGCTCGGCGTCTGGCTGTGGCGGCGCACCGAGGTCCGCCGCGCGCCGTCGTGGCTCGCCCCTGTCGTGCTGCTCGCCTCGGTGGCGATCACGTGGGCGGTGCCGCTGTTCAGCTACCTGCGCGGTGCCTGGCTGACGGCGGCGCTCGCCACCCTCTCCGTCGTCGGCATCGGCTCGGCCGCGCTCCTGGCGCGCCCGAGCGCGGTCCGGGCGCGGACGGCATACGGGCTGGCGGTCCTCGGTCACGTCGTGACCGCCGCGATCACGACGGTCGGCGACCCGGGGCCGAGGATCGACGTCTGGGTGACGCTGCAGCAGGCGAGCGACGCGCTCGCGCGCGGCGAGAACTTCTACGACATGACGTGGACCGACTCCCCCGGCGTGCAGGACGCGTTCACCTACCTCCCGTGGACGGCGGTGCTCCTCGCCCCGGGTCGCTGGCTCGGCGGCGACGTGCGTTGGGCGCTGGCGTTCTGGTCGGTCGTCCTCTTCGCGGGGATCTGGGCGCTGGCTCGGCCGCTCGCCGGAGACGCGCCGAGCACCGCCCGGGCGACGGTGCTGCGTGCGGCCGTGCCGGTGGCGGCCCTCGTCGTCGCTCCCGGGACGCTCACCCAGGTCGACCAGGCGTGGACCGAGCCGCTGCTCGCCGCGGGCCTGGTCTGGTGGGCGGTGCTCGTACGGCGCGGCCACGCGTGGTGGGCCGTCGTCCCGCTCGCGCTGGCGTGCGCGAGCAAGCAGCACCTCGCGCTGCTGCTGCCGCTGCTCCTCGTCTGGCCGGCGTTCGGGCCGCGGCGGGCGGTGGCGACGGGTGCACTCACGGGCGTCCTCATCTCGCCGTGGTTCCTCGCCTCGCCGTCGGCCTTCGTGCACGACACCGTCACGCTGCTCGTCGGCTTCCACCCGATCCGCTTCGCGAACACGTGGTACCTCTACTTCCTCAACGAGCACGGCGTGACCCTGCCGTTCTGGGTGACGGGGCTCGTCGTGCTCGGGGCGCTCGGCCTCGCCGCGTGGGCGGTCGCCCGCCGTCGGCCGGAGGTCGACGAGCTGCTGCGGTGGTTCGCGTTCGTGCTGCTCGTGGCAAACCTCGTCAACAAGCAGGCGTTCTACAACCAGTTCTGGCTCAGCGCGGCCCTCGTCGCGATCTCGCTCGCCGTCCCCGCCCGGGCAGCGGCTCCGGTCGTCTCCGGGAGGGTCACTTCGGCGCGGCCAGCCGGTTGAGGTCGCTCAGCCACGCCTTCGTGAAGTCGGCACGGCTCGTGCCGAGGACGTCGCGAAACGCACGGTCCATGGCCGTGTCCGCCTGCGCCGGTGACCCGTCGACGGTCGACGCCTCGTAGAACCGGCGGAGCGCGGGCTCACCGTGCCGGCGGGCGATGAGCTCGACGGCGAGCCACGAGGCGAGGTAGCCCGGCGCGATCTCGCCGCGGGCCGGGTCGAGGTCGCCCTGGGTCGGGAGCCGCTTCGGCCCGCCACCATCGGCGACCTTCTCGAGGAGCGGGGCGGCCAGCTCGGTGACCCGCCGGTCGGACGCGGAGTAGCCGACGTGATCGGCGTAGCCCTCGACGAGCCACAACGGCGCGACCCCGGCGAGGGACGAGCGGACGGCGACGTGGGTGCTCTCGTGGGTGAGGACGAACTGTCGGCCCTCGGCGGTCAGGCGAGCGAAGGCGTCGGGGTTGACCACGATGCGGTCGGCGGTGGCGCGTCCGTCGGGCCCGATGGGGCCGTCGGTGATGGCGGCGACCTGGCTGAGGTCGTCCGCACGACCGACCTGCTCGCGGAACTGGGTCGCGTCCTTCGGCGCGACGACCGAGACCCGTCGCGGCCACGTGCGCGTCCAGCGCGTCGAGACCTCCGCCACCGCGCGGTCCGCCATCGCCGCGTATGCCGTGAGCGTCGCCTCGTCGACGGTGCCGGTGACCGTGCTGGCCCGGCCGCGGACGGTGCGGGCATCGGGCAGCGGTGTGGACGGCTCACTCCCGGCAGGTGGCGACGCGGTGAGCGTCGGCAGCCCGCTGGGTGCCGCGGTGGGTGTCTCGGGCCCGGTCGGACCTGCCGTGGTGGGCGCGGCCGAGGGCTGCGGGGCTGTCCCGTCGCAGGCGGCCACGAGCGGCAGGGTGAGTGCGGTGACCACGGCGACGGCGGCGCGTCGCACGCGCGGGGCGCGGCACGGCATACCGGTCGTCGGGAAGGTCGGGGGCACGCGCCCCATCGTGTCAGGCGCGGCTCAGCCGACGGCACGCCCGATGCTCAGCGGGGCGCGCTGCGCCCGGACGGTCGCGGCGGACTCGGCCGTGATGAGGCCGGCGCGCACGCACGCCGTCACCGCGGCCCGCTCGTCGGCGTCGAGGGGCAGGTCGTCCCCCATGTGCAGGGAGTCGGGGTCGAGCAGGGCGGTGACCATGCAGTCACCGCAGTGGAGGTCGCGCACCGGGCATCGCGAGCAGACGATGGTCAGGCTGTCGTGGGTCAGGTCGTGGGTCATGTCTCACCTCTTTCTCGGGTCACGACCACGCTAGGGGGGCCCACTGACA
The DNA here is from genome assembly GCF_000768675.1 of Knoellia flava TL1. GTDB lineage: Bacteria > Actinomycetota > Actinomycetes > Actinomycetales > Dermatophilaceae > Knoellia > Knoellia flava. The sequence goes on from NZ_AVPI01000019.1 coordinate 9,022, forward strand.
GCCCTCTCCGTGGAGCCTTCGCGCGGGGCGCCGCGCCGGGCTGCCTCCGCCCGGCTGTCGGACCCCGCGCCTAGCCTCCCTCGCATGCGGATGGTCCAGGGCACGCTCGACGACCTCGGCACCCCCCTGTCCGACGTGACGTTCGTCGTCGTCGACCTCGAGACCACGGGCGGCAGCCCGAGCGAGTGCGGCATCACCGAGATCGGCGCCGTCAAGGTGCGCGGCGGCGAGGTGCTCGGTGAGTTCCAGACCTTCGTCAACCCGGGCGAGCCGATCCCCGCGTTCATCTCGGTCCTCACCGGCATCACCGACGCGATGGTGCGCGACGCCCCCCGCGTCGAGCCGGCCCTCGTCGCCTTCCTGGAGTTCGCCGCCGGCTCCGTCCTCGTCGCCCACAACGCCGGCTTCGACATCTCCTTCCTCAAGGCGGCGTGCGCGAGGGCCGAGCGCGACTGGCCGCGCTTCCCCGTCGTCGACACCGTGCACCTCGCCCGCCAGCTCGTGACGCGTGACGAGGTGCCCAACCACCGCCTCGCCTCGCTCGCCCGGCTCTTCGGCGCGACGACCACCCCGGACCACCGGGCGCTGCACGACGCCCGCGCCACCGTCGACGTCCTCCACGGGCTCATCGCCCGGGTCGGCTCGCTCGGCGTGCACTCGCTCGAGGAGCTCAAGGCCTACTCCGCCAAGGTCCCGGCGGCCACCCGCCGCAAGCGCCACCTCGCCGATGGCCTGCCCGAAGCACCTGGCGTCTACCTCTTCAAGGACGGCTTCGGCAAGGTCCTCTACGTCGGCACGTCGGTCTCGATCCGCACCCGCGTCCGCAGCTACTTCACCGCCTCGGAGCAGCGTCGCCGGATGGCCGAGATGGTCCGCATCGCCGAGTCGGTGACACCGATCGTCTGCGCGACGGCGCTCGAGGCCGAGGTCCGCGAGCTCCGGCTCATCGCCGAGCACAAGCCGCGCTACAACCGCCGCTCGCGCCACCCGGAGCGCAGCTGGTGGGTCAAGCTCACCGTCGAGCCGTTCCCGCGGCTGTCGATCGTGCGCGACGTCGCCGCCGACGGCACCCGCTACATCGGTCCGTTCGCCTCGCGCGGCTCCGCCGACGACGCCGTCGCCGGTGTCCACGAGCTCGTCCCGCTGCGCCAGTGCCTCGAGCGGCTCTCGGCCACGAAGCCCCGGTCGGCGTGCGCCCTCGCCGACATGGGGCGCTGCGGTGCGCCCTGCACCGGCGCCCAGAGCGTCGAGGACTACGCCGCCGTCGTCGCCGAGGCGGTCGAGCTGCTCGCCGGCGACGCCTCGCGGGCGGTGACGACGTGGCGCGAGCGGATGGACCGGCTCGCCGAGCAGGAGCGGTTCGAGGACGCCGGCGTCGTCCGCGACCGGATGATCAGCCTCGTGCGCGGCGCCTCACGGGCCCAGCGTCTCGACCCCCTCGCCCGCACCGCCGAGCTCGTCGCCGCCCGTCGGAGCGAAACCGGCGGGTGGGAGGTCATGTGCATCCGTCACGGTCGCCTCGCCGGCAGCACCGTCGCGCCCCGCGGCGCCGACCCGATGCCCTACGTCGACGCCCTGCGCGCCAGCGCCGAGGTCGTGCCCGCCCCGCTGCCTCCCTCGACGGCGGCGACCCCCGAGGAGAGCGAGCGCATCCTGCGCTGGCTCGACGCCCCCGGCGTGCGCATCGTCGACATCGACGGCGAGTGGACCTGCCCGGTCGGCGGCGCCACCGGCGTCCGCCACGTCCTCGAACCCGTCGAGACCTCGCGACGCCTCGCCCCGGGCTTCCGCTCGGCCTAGGGTCGGTCTGGTCGCGGCGTCGCTCACGTCGCGCCCCGTCGTGCAGCCCGAGCCAGAGGAGTGGTGCTGGTGTCCTATCCCCCGCGTCTCTACACCGGAGCGACAGGTGAGCGCTCGGCCTGGGTCACTCCCGGCGACCGCGAGCCCGACCTCGTCTACCCCAACGGCAACCGCGTGCACTACGTGGCGCGCGGCGAGTCGACTGGCGGGTTGTTCGGGCTCTACCGCTGGGAGTTCGCCGGGCCGCCCAGTGGTCCGGGCGCTCACTTCCACCGGACGATGTCCGAGTCGTTCTACGTCCTCGACGGCACGGTGACGATCTACGACGGCGACGCGTGGGTCAAGGCACGGTCGGGCGACTTCCTCCACGTCCCACCCGGCGGCCTGCACGGCTTCCGCAACGAGGACGGTCCGGCGACGATGCTCCTGCACTTCGCCCCCGGCGCCCCGCGCGAGCCCTACTTCGAGGGGCTCGCCCGTCCCGGTGGCGTCGCGGCGATGTCGGACGACGAGCGCGACGCGTTCATGGCCGAGCACGACAACTTCTGGGTCGAGGAGTGAGCCGACTACGCTGCGAGTCGTGATCACTGCCATCGTCCTCATCACCGCCGACGTCGACCGGATCCCCGAGGTGGCCCAGGAGGTCGCCGAGCTCGATGGCGTGAGCGAGGTCTACTCGGTCGCCGGCGACGCCGACCTCATCGCCATGGTGCGGGTGCGCCAGCACGACGAGCTGGCCAGCGTCATCGCCGACCGCCTCAACAAGGTCCAGGGCGTCACCGGCACGGCGACGCACATCGCCTTCCAGACCTACTCCAAGCACGACCTCGAGGCCGCCTTCAGCCTCGGCCTCGAGTAGCCCGACCCCGCACCCCGCCTCCCCTTTTGCTCCCCATGGGCGGAACTTGAGGGTCCGGAGGGATCTTTTCCCTCCGGACCATCAACGTTCCCTCATGGGGAGCAAGAGTTGAGACGGGCCGGTATGCCGTCCGGCTCGGGAAAGCTGGGGCGATCGGGATCAGGCCGAGACGGCCGCGTGGCTCGCGCTGACCCAGCGGTCGAGCCGAGCGGCGGCATCGCCGGAGTCGATGGCCCGCCGGGCCGTGTCGATCCCGAGCCGGATCGCCTCGTGGACGTCGCCCGCCGTCGTGCCGGAGGCGCCCGCCGCGACGGCCAGCGCCGTGCCGGCGTTGAGGAGGACGGCGTCGCGCGCCGGCCCGGGGTTCCCCGCGAGCACTCGGCGAGCCACCTCGGCGTTCTCGTCGGCGAGCCCGCCCTTGATGCTGTCGATGGTCGAGACCGGGAGCCCGACGTCGTCAGGATGGACGGTCACCTCGGAGACCTCGCCGTCGCGGACCCAGAGCAGGGTCGTCGGGCCCGCGATCGACATCTCGTCCAGGCCCTCGTCGCCACGGAAGACCGCAGCCGTCGTCCCGCGGTCCGCGAAGACACCGGCGATGACCGAGAGGAAGCGCGGGTCCGCGACGCCGACCGCGGCATACGTCGGCTGGGCCGGGTTGGTGAGCGGGCCGAGGAGGTTGAACGCCGTGGCGATGCCGAGCTCGGCACGGGCGGGACCGGCATACCTCATCGACGGGTGGAAGGTCTGCGCGAAGCAGAAGGTGATGCCCGCGTCGAGCGCGACCCGCCTCACCTGTTCGGGGGTCAACGTGAGGTTGACCCCGAGGCTCTCGAGGACGTCGGCCGACCCCGACTTCGACGACGCGGCGCGGTTGCCGTGCTTGACGACCTGCAGGCCCGTCGACGCGATGACGACCGACGACATCGTCGAGATGTTGACGGTGCCGAAGCGGTCACCGCCGGTGCCGACGATGTCGATGCTCTCGCCGGGGACCTCGATCCGCCGGGCGTGCTCGAGCATGACGTCGGCGAGACCGCGCACCTCGGCGACGGACTCGACCTTGGAGCGCAGCGCGACGAGGAAGCCCGCCACCTGGGCGACGCTCGCCTCCCCGCTCATGATCTGGTCCATCGCCCACCGCGACTCGGCGAGCGAGAGGTCCTCGCGGGCCATGAGGCGGGTCAGGAGGTCGGGCCACGTCGGGCCCGCGGGGACCGTGGCCGACACGTCAGCTCGCCGAGACGCGCCGGCGCGCCAGACCCGCGATCGCCTCGGCGACCTTGATCGGGTCGAGCGGGTGCGGCACGGCGTCGTCGGCGAGCGACCACGCGGCAAGCCAGCCGTCCTGCGGGCGCCCGGTGAGGACGAGGACGGGCGGGCAGTCGTAGATCTCGTTCTTGAGCTCGCGGCAGAGGCCGAGACCGCCGTTCTTGGCCGCCTCGCCGTCGAGGACGACGACGTCCCAGCCACCGGCGTCGAGGGCCTCGGTGACGGCGAAGGAGGTCGCGCACTCGAGCCACCGGGTGACCTCGACGTCACGGGCCGGGCGACGGCCCGCAGCGGCGCGGACCGCGTCTCGCGTCGTGATGTCGTCGCTGTAGAGCAGAACCGAGACCCGGTGGAGACCGGGACCGCCGGAGGGGGTCGTGCCGGCCTTCTCGACGGAGTCCGCGTGAGGGGCCGCGTGCGCAGAGGTCATGGCGTCATCCTAGCCACGGGGCATTCTGCGATCCGACACCACCGAACCCGGGGGTCGGTGCAGCGCATGTCAGGGAATGACGCCATAATGGCGCTCGTGGCGACAGCAGAAGCAACGACTCGAGTGTCCGGTCCGGTTCCCAGCATCCCGGACTACGGTCCGGCGACCCGCCCCAACATGGTCGCGGTCGGCACGATGGTCTGGCTCGCGAGCGAGCTGATGTTCTTCGCAGCGCTCTTCGCGTTCTACTTCTCGCTCCGTGGCCACCTGCCCGAGCTGTGGGACGAGCGCACGGCGCAGCTCAACGTCCCCTTCGCGTTCGCCAACACCGTCGTCCTCGTCATCTCCTCGGTGTGGTGCCAGCTGGGCGTCTGGAAGGCCGAGGCCGGGCAGGTCGCGCGCACCGGCACCCTGGCCAACGTCAAGGAGTGGGGCATGCGTGAGTGGTACGTCCTCACGTACGTCTTCGGCTCGATCTTCATCGCCGGCCAGGTCTACGAGTACGCCCACCTCGTCCACGAGGGCATCTCCCTGAGCACTGACTCCTACGCGTCGATCTTCTACCTCGCCACCGGCTTCCACGGCATGCACGTCACCGGCGGCCTCATCGCCTTCCTGCTCATCATCGGGCGCACCTTCACGACCCGCCGATACACCCACCTCCAGGAGACGGGTGCGGTCGTGACCTCCTACTACTGGCACTTCGTCGACGTCGTGTGGATCGCGCTCTTCGCGATGATCTACCTGCTGAAGTGAGGTGGCCGCGCTGACCACTAGCCTGACCAGCTCCCCCGCCCCACACATCCCCGAGACCCCGACAGGACACACGTCGTGAACGCACTGGCCGCCCGCCGCCGCCACCCGGCTGCGATCGCCATCCTGCTCATGCTCGGCCTCCTCGTGACCGGCTTCGCGTATGCCGCGGTCGCACCGCAGCCCGCGAAGGCCGAGACCAGCTCGGCCGAGGACGTCGCCGCCGGCAAGCAGCTCTTCCAGGCCAACTGCGCCTCGTGCCACGGCGTCAACGCCGAGGGCCGCGCGACCGGCAACGGCGACAAGATCGCCGGACCCGCCCTCGCCGGCGTGGGTGCCGCCGCTGTCGACTTCCAGATGGGCACCGGCCGCATGCCGATGCGCGCCCCGGCCGTCCAGGCGCCGCGCGGGGAGACGCAGTTCACGCAGGAGGAGATCGACAAGGTCGGTGCCTACATCGCCTCGCTCGCTCCCGGTCCGGCAGTCCCATCCGAGGAGGACGTCGACCCCACCAAGGGTGACCCCGCCAAGGGCGGCGAGCTCTTCCGCGTCAACTGCGCCATGTGCCACAACTTCGCCGGCTCCGGTGGCGCCCTCACCCGTGGCAAGTACGCCCCGTCGCTCGAGGGCGTCTCGGGCAAGCACATCTACGAGGCCATGGAGACCGGCCCGCAGTCGATGCCGGTCTTCAACGACGGCAACATCGCACCCGAGGACAAGCGCGACATCATCGCCTTCCTCAAGACCATCGAGGACGCACCCCAGCAGGGCGGTCACGCGCTCGGCTCGCTGGGACCGGTGACGGAGGGCTGGTTCGCCTGGTTCTTCGGCCTGGGCATCCTCGTCGCCGCCGCCGTCTGGCTCGGGCAGAAGTCCGCCTGAGCATGCCGGCCACCGCTTCCCACTCTCCGTCGACAGGATCGATCATCCGATGAACGAGCAGGACAGCACGCCCACCGGAGGCGAGGTCACCCGCACGGGTGAGTTCGGCTCCGGTGCCGTTCGCCTCGACCAGGGCCACATCGTCGGTGACGGTGGGATCCCCGAGAGGTTCCAGAACCCCGGGTTCCCCCCGCACGCCGTGCGTGGCGCCGACCTCGACGAGGCCGCCGCCAAGCGTGCCGAGCGCATCGTCGGTGGCCTCTTCGTCATGTCGATCCTCGGCACCCTGGGCTTCATCGTCGCCTACTTCGCGATCGACTCCGAGGCGACGATCTTCATCCCCGGCACCGGTAGCACCAACGCCGTCCACGCCGTCCTCGGCATCTGCATGGCGCTCTCGCTGCTCGGCATCGGCCTCGGCGCGGTCCAGTGGGCCAAGACCCTCATGAACGACCACGAGGCCGTCGAGGAGCGCCACCCGCAGCGCTCCGCCGACGCCGACCGGGCGAAGTTCGTCGAGATCATGTCCGACGGCGACCGCGAGTCGCAGCTCTCCCGCCGCCCGCTCATCAAGTACGCCCTCGGTGGCGCGCTCGGCCTCTTCGCCGTGCCCGTCGTCCTCCCCCTCATCGGCGGCCTCGGACCGCTGCCGGGCGACGACCTGTCGGTGAGCTTCTGGAACGGCGAGCAGGAGGAGGACGGCTCCTACCCCAACGAGCCGCTCCGCCTCATGCGCGACCCGCAGAACACGCCGATCAAGGCCAGCGAGGTCACGATCGGCTCCGTCTTCCACGTCATGCCCGAGGGCCTCCTCGACCTCGAGGAGCACATCCTCGAGGCCAAGGCCAAGGCCGCGGTCATCGTCATGCGCCTCGACCCCGACGACATCAAGTCCCAGAAGGAGAAGGACTGGGGCCACCAGGGCATCGTCGCGTACTCCAAGATCTGCACCCACGTCGGATGCCCGGTCGGTCTCTACGAGCAGCAGACGCACCACCTGCTCTGCCCGTGCCACCAGTCGACCTTCGACGTGACGCAGGACTGCAAGGTGATCTTCGGACCGGCCAAGCGCCCCCTTCCGCAACTTCCGATCACCGTCGATGATGAGGGTTATCTCATCTCCAAGGGCCCGTTCAGGGAAGCCACCGGGCCGAGCTTCTGGGAGCGTGGTTCCGCATGAGCACCGAGAGCATCCCCGCCGGTCGCCCGGCGGACCGTCTGCGCGACGGTGACACCCCCGTGACCCACGCCCCGAGCGCCGCCGCGCGCAAGGTCGGTGGCGTCGCCGGGTGGATCGACGACCGCACCAACGGCGCGAGGGGCATCAACTACCTCCTGCGCAAGGTGTTCCCGCACCACTGGTCGTTCATGCTCGGCGAGATCGCCATGTACTCGCTCATCATCTGTCTGCTCTCCGGCGCGCTCCTGACGATCTGGTTCGTCCCCAGCGCCGGGCACACCGTCTACGACGGCTCCTACGTCCCGCTTCGTGGCACGCAGATGTCCGAGGCCTATGCCTCGACGCTCGACATCTCGTTCGACGTCAAGGGCGGCCTGCTCATCCGGCAGATCCACCACTGGGCCGCGCTCATGTTCCTCGTCGGCCTGACGGTGCACATGTTCCGCGTCTTCTTCACCGGCGCCTTCCGCAAGCCGCGTGAGCTCAACTGGGTCATCGGCACCGTCCTGGCCCTGCTCGCGGCCATCGAGGGCTTCGCGGGCTACTCCCTCCCGGACGACCTGCTCTCGGGCACCGGCATCCGAGCCATGGAGGGCTTCGTCCAGACAGCCCCGGTCATCGGCTCCTACCTCGCCTACGCGATCTTCGGTGGACCCTTCCCGGGTGAGGCGATCATTCCCCGCCTGTATGCCGCGCACGTGCTGCTCATCCCGGCGATCCTCGTCGGCCTGTTCATCGCGCACATCGTGCTCGTCGCGGTCCACAAGCACACCCAGTACCCCGGCCCGGGCCGGACCAACGACAACGTCGTCGGCCACCGCGTCATGCCGGTCTACGCCGCGACCGCCGGCGGTTTCTTCTTCATCGTGTTCGGCGTCATCACGCTCATCTCGGCGCTCTTCACCATCAACCCGATCTGGGCCTACGGTCCCTACGACCCGTCGCCCGTCACCGCCGGCTCGCAGCCGGACTGGTACATGGGCGCCTACGACGGTGCGCTCCGCCTCCTTCCCGGCTGGCTCGAGTTCCAGATCGGCGGCAACACGCTGTCGCTCAACATCGCGCTCGGCGCGCTCGTCCTGCTGCCCCTCGTCTACATCGTCCTGGGTTCCTACCCGTTCGTGGAGAAGTGGGTCACCGGTGACGACCGCGAGCACCACCTGCTCGACCGGCCGCGCAACAACCCGACGCGCACCGGCATCGGCATGGCCGGCATCGTCGCCTACTCGGTGTTCATGTTCGCGGCGGGCAACGACATCATGGCGATCAAGCTCGGGATGTCGATCAACGACATCACGTGGGTCTTCCGCATCGGGCTGTTCGTCCTGCCCCCCCTCGCCTTCTGGGTGACGAAGCGGATCTGCCTCAGCCTCCAGCGTCGTGACCGCGACCTCGCCCTGCACGCCCGCGAGTCGGGTCGCATCATCCGGGGCGCCGACGGGTCCTTCCACGAGCGCCACGACGACCTCACCGACTACGAGCGGTGGATCCTCGTCCAGCACGAGCCGGTGGCCCCGCTCCAGCTCGAGCCGGAGTACGACGAGAACGGCGTCGCACGCCCGGCGGCCCGCAAGGACCGCCTGCGCGCCAAGCTGTCGCACTTCTACTTCAAGGACGCCGTCAACCCGGTCACCCCGGCCGAGCTGGCCGCCGCCCACCACGACGGCCAGCAGGCCGAGGCCATCGAGGCACCCTTCGACTACGAGGGCATCGAGGGCGACTCCGACCACACCCCCGGCAACGGTGGCGTGGGCGCCGACACCAACGCGGGTCGTGGCGGCATCGGCAGCGCGAGCCGTCTGCGGGAGTGACGTCCCGCGGGCACCACGCTCGCTGACCCTCTCGCCTGCGGCCCCCGGACCTCGTCCGGGGGCCGCAGCCGTTCTCCGTGGCGCACAGACCCGTGACGGCCGGACGTCGCACCCCGGTCCTCCCCCACCCACGGCGCATGACAGGCTGGGCGCGTGCAGCCCGTCCCCCCGGAGGAGTTCGAGTCGATCGTCGAGGAGGCCCTCGACGACGTGCCCGAGGAGCTCATGGGCATGCTCGACAACGTCGTCTTCCTCGTCGAGGACGAGCCCCCCGCCGACGACCCCGAGCTCCTCGGCGTCTACGACGGGATCCCGCTCACCGAGCGCGACTCCGGCTGGGGTCTGGGCAACCTCCCGGACCGCATCACGCTCTTCCGCGGCCCGCTCACGCGAATGTGCGACGACCTCGACGACCTGCGCGAGGAGATCGCGGTGACGGTCGTCCACGAGATCGCCCACCACTTCGGCATCGACGACGCCACCCTGCACGAGCTCGGCTGGGGCTGAGCCCTGCGGCGCCTGCCGCTACCGTGCTCGGGTGAGCCACCCCGCCGCCCCCGATTCGCACGCGACGCATGAGGACCGAGACCGCCGCGTGCTCTCGTGGATCGGGGCCGGCCTCCTTGCCGGCGGCATGCCGGTCCACGAGGTCGAGGAGGACATCCGGGACGTGGCACGATCCCTCGGCCACCCAGGGGCACAGGTGGCCTGCTCACCCACCGGGCTGCTCGTCTCGCTGACGTCCGGGGGGCCGTCGACCTTCGAGCAGGTCGACGGTGGGCTGCGCCTCGACCAGCTCGCGGACGTCCTCGCCCTCGAGGCCGCCCTGCGGGCCGGGCACCTGGATCCGGACGAGTGCCTGTCAACGCTCGCGGGACTGCGGGCACAGCCGCACCGCTACCGCACCGCCGGGTTCGTGGTGGGCGCCATACTCTCGGGCGTCGGCATCGGGCTGGTCCTCGCGCCGTCAGCAGCCTCACTCCTCTTCACGCTCGTCGTGGCGCCGTTGACGCCGCTCTTCGTGCTGCTCGTGGCGCGCGACCGCGCGCTTCGCACCCTCACGCCCTTCCTCGCGGGCTTCGTCGTGGCCCTGCTGGCCTTCTTCGCTGCCGAGGCTGGCTGGGTGGACGCGCCCCTGCGGACGCTGGTGGCACCCATCGCCGTGCTGCTTCCGGGGGCCCTCATCGTCACCGGCCTCACTGAGCTGGCCGCCGGGGCGATGGTGGCGGGCAGCTCACGTCTCGCCTTCGGTCTCGTGCAGCTGTTGCTCTTCGTCCTCGGCGTCGGAGCCGCCCTGGCTGTGACGGACGGGGGCGCCGACCTCCTCGACACGGCCTCTCCGGGGGCCCTGGGCTGGTGGGCCCCGCTCGTCGGTCTTGCCGTCGTCACCGTCGCGATCGCCCTCCTGGAGTCGGTCCCCATCCGTCAGGCACCCTGGCTGGCGACGGGCATCCTCGTCACCTTCAGCGCCCAGTCCCTCACTCTGGCGGTCGTCGAGGCGAGGTGGGCCGGAGCGTTCGCCGGAGCCGTCGTGGCAGCCCTGTTCTCGACGCTGCTGGAGTACGTGCGGCCCGAGCTGCCCCGGATGGTGGCCTTCCTCCCGAGCTTCTGGCTGCTCGTGCCTGGCTCGTTGGGACTCATCTCGATGGCGCAGTTCGAGGTCGGACCCGGAGAGGCCGCGATCGCGCTCGTCGACGTCGTGGTCGTCGTCGCCGCCATCGCCCTCGGAGTCATCGTCGGGGCAGCGCTCGCGGCCCCGTTGAGGCGGTTGGCGCGGCCGCTGGGCCTTCCGCACCTCCGTAGGCTCATGACAGCCCGGCGCCGTCGCCGGAGCGCCTGAGAGCCTCCGAGTGAGCGTCCCGGACCGCGCCCGGGCGACAGACGACGGAGCCGGTCACCTCGGATGAGGTGACCGGCTCCCGACGATGCTGCGGACCCGCGTCAGAGTGCGTGCGGCCCGCGCCAGTACTCGAAGACCCAGCCGATGAGGGCGGGGATGGCGAGGGCGGCGCCGAGGGCGACGATCCACCAGCCGATCGCGAGACCGAGGAAGATCAGCGCCGAGGCGCCGGCGAGGAAGAGCGGCTGCCAGCTGTGCGGGCTGAAGAAGCCGTAGTCACCGGCGATGTCGCTGATCTCGCCGAGCGGGTCGTCCTCCGGCGGGACCCCCTCGAGCTTGCGACGGGTGATGTTGAGGTAGCCGGCGATCATGAAGCCGAGCAGGGCGCCGAGGACGAGCCCCGTGACGCCGACCGGCTCGGAGAAGTCGTTCCACAGGCCGTAGATGACCGCCATGAGGGCCGCGAAGCCACCGAAGAGGTAGCCGATCCGTTCCATCGCGACCATGGGTCAGTGCTCCTGCTTCTTCGTGTTGGACATCGCGTCGTCGCCGAGGTCGGCAGGACCGAGCGCCTTGACGAGCCCCGTGCGCTCGTAGCCGGCCGGGGCCGCCTCCGGGTGGTTGAGGTCGAAGGCGGGGCGCTCCGAGCGGATCCGCGGGATCGAGTCGAAGTTGTGCCGCGGCGGCGGGCACGAGGTCGCCCACTCCAGCGAGGCGCCGTAGCCCCACGGGTCGTCGGTCTCGACGAGCGGCGCGTGGCGCCACGTCTTCCACACGTTGTAGAAGAACGGGATCATCGAGGCGCCGAGGAGGAAGGCACCGGTGGTCGACACCTGGTTGGCGAAGGTGAAGCCGTCCTCGGGGAGGTAGTCGGCGTAGCGGCGGGGCATGCCCCAGATGCCGAGGAGGTGCTGGATGAGGAAGGTCGTGTGGAAGCCGATGAAGAGCATCCAGAAGTGGACCTTGCCGAGCTTCTCGTCAAGCATGCGGCCGGTGAGCTTGGGCCACCAGAAGTAGAACCCGCCGAACATCGCGAAGACGACCGTGCCGAACACGACGTAGTGGAAGTGCGCCACGACGAAGTAGCTGTCGGTGAGGTGGAAGTCGAGCGCCGGGCTGGCGAGGATGACGCCGGTGAGGCCACCGAAGAGGAAGGTGACGAGGAAGCCGAGCGCCCAGAGCATCGGCGTCTCGAAGCTGAGCTTGCCGCCCCACATCGTGCCGATCCAGTTGAAGAACTTCACGCCGGTCGGCACGGCGATGAGCATCGTCATGATCGCGAAGAAGGGCAGGAGGACCTGTCCGGTGCCGTACATGTGGTGCGCCCAGACCGAGACCGACAGCGCCGCGATGGCGATCGTCGCGTAGACGAGGGTCTTGTAGCCGAAGACCGGCTTGCGCGAGAACACCGGGATGATCTCGGAGATGATCCCGAAGAAGGGCAGCGCGATGACATAGACCTCGGGGTGGCCGAAGAACCAGAAGATGTGCTGCCAGAGCATCACTCCCCCGCTGTCGGGGTCGAAGATGTGCGCCCCGAAGCGTCGGTCGGCGCCGAGTGCGAAGAGAGCGGCGGCCAGGGCCGGGAAGATGAGCAGGACGAGGATCGACGTGATGAGCACGGTCCACACGAAGATCGGCATCCGGAACATCGTCATGCCGGGGGCGCGCATCGTGAGGATCGTCGTGATGAAGTTGACCGACCCGAGGATGGTGCCGAAGCCGGCGAGGGCGAGGCCGAAGACCCAGAGGTCGCCACCGTGGCCGGGGCTGTAGGACGCGTCGGACAGCGGCGTGTAGGCGAACCAGCCGAACGCAGCGGCACCACCGGGGGTGAGGAAGCCACCGGCGGCGATGAGACCGCCGAAGAGGTAGAGCCAGTACGCGAACATGTTGAGGCGCGGGAACGACACGTCCGGCGCACCGATCTGCAGCGGCATGAGCGCGTTGGCGAACGCGGCGAAGAGCGGCGTCGCGAAGAGCAGCAGCATGATCGTGCCGTGCATGGTGAACAGCTGGTTGAACTGGTCGGGGTTGTCGACGACCTGCATGCCCGGCTGCATGAGCTCGGCGCGGATGATGAGCGCCATGAGGCCGCCCAGCAGGAACCACGCGAACGAGGTGATGAAGTAGAGGTTGCCGATGACCTTGTGGTCGGTCGTCGTCATCCACTTGACGACCGTGGCACCCGGGGCCACCCGCGGGTGACGGACGGTCTCGCGCTCACGGAGCATCGTGCGGGATTCGGTTGCGGCGCTCATGGGTTCAGTTCCTCAGTTCCTCGGGCAGGAGCTCGTCCTCGCCGGGCACGAGGCCCGAGCCGTCGCGGTTCAGTTCGGTGCCGAGCATGCCGGTCTGGCCCCGCGACTTGAGGTCGGCGATGTGCGCGTCGTACTCGGCGCGCGGGACGACCTTGACGTTGAACAGCATCTGGGAGTGGTAGGCGCCGCAGAGCTCGGCGCACTTGCCCTTGAAGGTCCCCTCCTCGGTCGGCACGACCTGGAACTTGTTGACCTTGCCCGGGATCATGTCGAGCTTCTGGAGGAACTGCGGCACCCAGAAGGAGTGGATGACGTCGCGCGACGTGAGGACGAACTCGACGCGCTCGTCGACGGGGAGGTAGAGCGTCGGGATCGTCTCCTCGGCGCCCGGCTGGCCGGTCATGATGGCCTGCGTGCCGACCTCGTGGACGTCGTCCTCGACGTAGTTGAAGTCCCAGGACCACTGCTTGCCGACGACGTTGACCGTCACGGCGGGGTCCTCGCTCGTGTCGAGCAGGGCGGTCTGGTCCTTGGCGGTGAAGAAGAAGAAGGTCGCGACCATGAAGATCGGGACGATCGTGTAGAGGATCTCGAGCGGCACGTTGTAGCGCAGCTGGACCGGGAGCTCGTTGTCGTCACGGCGACGGCGGTAGGCCACGACGCACCACGCGGTGAGTCCCCAGACGAGGACGCCGACGGCGAGGCACGCGATCCACGCGCCGATCCACAGGTCACGCACGCGCTCGGAGTTCTCGGTGACGCCGCGGGGCAGGAAGCCGTCCTCGAACTTGCCCAGCTCACACCCGCTGAGCGCCACCATCGCGCCCACGGCCAGGACGGACCAGAGGGCCAGTCGCCGACCCCGGGAACGGGGGTTGAGTTGGTCGTGCTGAGGCACCGCGGCACCCTCCTGCGTCGTCTGCTGGAACACGACAAACAGTAGTGCATGCTGCGGAACTCGCCGGGGACGGGGGGCGTTACGGTCGAGGCGTGCTGGACGCCACCCGGAGCCCTCTCCACCCCGCTGCCCGGGAGACCCTTCTCGCCGCCCTCGACGCCGGCTGGGCCGACCCCCGGCGCCTGCACCGCGAGGGGCGTCAGGCGCGCCTCCTGCTCGACCGGGCCCGCGAGAGCATCGCCGCCTCCCTCGGCGCGCGTCCCGACGAGGTCTCCTTTCACCCGAGCGGCACACACGCGCTGCGCACGGGCGTGGCCGGGCTCCGCCACGCCCGGCGGAGGGCCGCCTCGCGCATGCTCACGTCGGCCGTCGACCGGGCCGTCCTGCTCCTCGATGCCCACGAGGCCGACCCCGACGCCGAGCCCCTGCCCGTCGACCGTCTGGGTCGGCTCTCCCCCGCGACCCTCCGCGAGGCGCTTGTGACCCACCCAGCGGCCCTCGTCGCGGTCCAGCACGCCAACGGTGAGGTCGGGACCGTCCAGCCCGTGACCGACCTCCATGACGTATGCCGTGCGGCCGACCTCCCGCTGCTCGTCGACGGCACCGCGTCGCTGGGCCGGATGGAGAGCCCGGGGGCGTGGGACGCGCTCGCCGGCGACGCGGCCACCGTCGCCGGTCCCCCGGTCGGCGTCCTCGCCGTGCGGACCGGCACCCGCTTCGACCTGCCGGGTCCGCGGTGGGAGCCCGAGCACGGCCGCGAGGTGGAGGACCCGTGGGTGCCGCTCGTGCTCGCCGCCGCCGAGGCCTGGCAGCACGCCGTTCACGAGCGGCCCGCGGAGGAAGCCGCCGCCAGGGCGCTCACCGACCGCATCCGCGCTGCCGCGGCGGCCGTGCCCGACGTCGAGGTGGCCGGCGACCCCGCCGACCGGCTCCCGCACGTCGTCACCTTCAGCGCGCTCTACGTCGACGGCGAGAGCATCGTCGGCGAGCTCGACCGGCGTGGGATCGAGGTGGCCTCGGGATCGGCCTGCACGTCGAGCCGGCTCGAGCCCAGCCACGTCCTCGCCGCCATGGGCGCGCTCACCCACGGCAACGTCCGGGTCACCCTGCCGCTGGCCGCCGTCCGGTCCGAGCGTGCCGACGACGTCGACGCTCTGTGCCGCGAGCTCCCGACGGTGGTCGCAGAGCTGCGGGCCCGCCTCGGGGTCGACGACCTGTGAACGAGAGCCCTGACCTCGACGCGCGCGGCCTCCTGTGCCCGCTGCCCGTCATCCGGCTCGCCCGCCTCGCCCGCGACCTGCCGCCGGGCTCCGCACTGCTCGTCCTCGCCGACGACCCGGCCGCCGAGTCGGACATCCCCGCCTGGGCGCGGATGCGCGGACACGAGGTGAGGCTCGAGCGCAGGGGTGGGCACACGGCATACACGGTCGTGCTGGGGTGAGCTCCGCTCAGCAGAAGCGGAGGTCCGGGGCCTCGAGGGCCACGGCGAGCGCCTCGAGGTAGCGCCGGCGCGGCCACTCGACGACGCCGAGGCGCTCGAGGTGGCCGGTGCTCCACTGGACGTCGATGATCCGGCGCTCGTCGCCGTCGGCACGCACCAGGTCGACGAGCGCGGCGAGGGCCACCTTCGACGCGTCGCGCTCGAGGTGGAACATCGACTCGCCCGCGAAGAGGCCGCCGACCGCGATGCCGTAGAGCCCGCCGACGAGGCGGCCGTCGAGCCACGTCTCGACACTGTGCGCCCAGCCGAGGCGGTGCATCTCGGTGTATGCCGTGACGATCTCGTCGGTGATCCAGCGTCCCACGCGCTCGGGGTCGCCACACAGGCGCATGACGTCGGGAAAGGCCGTGTCGACCCGGACCTCGAACCGCGACCGGGCCTTGCGCAGCGAGCGGCTCTCGCGGAAGTTCGCGGGCACGAGGACGCCGCGCGGCTCAGGCGACCACCAGCCGATGGGGCGCGCACCGTGGTCGCCGAGGCCCATCGGGAAGAGGCCGACGCGGTAGGCAGCGAGCAGCGTCCCGGGCGAGAGGTCGGCCCCGGCGGCGACGAGGTCCTCGTCCTCGGTGGGACGCAGTCGGCCCATCGCCCACTCACCGGGTGGCGGCTCGACCGGCGGGAAGGGGACGGTCACGACCGCGGCATCAGGGCCGGGCGCAGGTGATGTGCGGCTCGACGTCGGCGGCCGAGTCGTCACCGTAGGCCTGTGCGAGCCGGTCGAGGAACGCCGACTTGTCGAGGACGTACTCCTGGGTGCCGACGGTCTCGAGGACGTAGGTGGCGAGGAGGGAGCCGATCTCGGCGCAGCGACGGTGCTCGAGGCCGGCGGACAGCCCGGTGAGGAAGCCGGCGCGGAAGGCGTCGCCGACACCCGTCGGGTCGGCGCGGCGGGCCTCGAGGGCGATCGGCACCTCGATCGGCTCCTCACCGCGGGTCTTGATGACCGCCCCGTCCTTGCCCTTGGTGATGACCCGGGTCGTCACCTGGGCGTCGATGTCGGCCTCGCTCCAGCCGGTCTTCTGCTCGGTGAGGTGGGCCTCGTACTCGTTGGTGAAGAGGTAGTCCGCGCCCTCGATGAGCGTGCGGATGAAGGGGCCGTCGGCGAAGGCGAGCTGCTGCGACGGGTCGGCGACGAAGGTGAGCCCGCGGGTCCGGCACTCGTCGGTGTGCCGCAGCATCGCCTCGGGGTCGTTGGCCCCGATGAGGACGAGGTCGAGACCCGTGGCCGCGATCGGGCCGAGCTCGATGAGCCGTGCCTCGCTCATGGCGCCGGCATAGAAGGTCGCCATCTGCGCCATGTCGTCGTCGGTCGTGCACACGAAGCGGGCGGTGTGCTTGGAGTCCGAGATGTGCACGTGGTCGCAGTCGACACCGTGCCGGGTCAGCCAGCTGCGGTAGTCGGCGAAGTCCTCGCCCGCGGCGCCGACGAGGATCGGGCGCTGACCGAGGGCGGCCATGCCGAAGCAGATGTTGCCGGCGACTCCCCCACGGCGGATCTCGAGCGAGTCGGCGAGGAACGACACCGAGATCTTGTCGAGCTGCTCGACGACGAGGGAGTCGGCGAACCGGCCCCTGAACGTCATGAGGTGGTCGGTCGCGATGGACCCGGTGACTGCGATACGCACCCCGGCAACCTACCCCGTCCCGTGCGGTCGCAGGTCGTCGCACCGGTGACCCAGGCACCTCGCCGCACGTCTGCCTAATTTCGACATCGCAAGGTACTTGACATCGCATAGTACTGGGCGTCATCGTTGAGCCATGCCCGCACACGACCCGCAGATGCTCAAGGGAGTCCTCGGGCTCCTCCTCCTGAGCATGCTGGCGACCGGCGACAACTACGGCTACGGCCTCGTTACGCAGCTGCGCGCCGCCGGGTTCGACGACCTCGCCGAGGGGACCGTCTACCCCGGGCTCACCCGCCTCGAGTCCGCCGGCCTGCTCGAGTCGCACCTCGTCCGCAGCGACTCCGGCCCGGCCCGCAAGTACTACCGCCTCACGCCTGCTGGGCACGCCGAGCTCGCAGCCCGGCGCACCGCGTGGGAGCACCTCGTCCAGTCCGTCCACACCGCCACCGCCACCGCGCTCATCACAGGGGAGACCGCATGAACATCGTCGACCGCGTCCGGATCGAGTCCGCGATCCTCCGCTACGACTTCTGGCTCGAGATGCGAGGGCTCCGAGGCTCACGACGCCGGGAGCTGAGGCGTGAGCTGCGGGCGAACCTCGCCGAGGCGGCGACCGACGTGGGGACCACTCGAGCCCTCTTCGGCATCGGCTCGCCCAAGCAGCTCGCGTATGCCGCGACCGACACCGACCCGTCCAGGCCGCGGTGGTCGCAGGGCGCGCTGTGGGCGGCCCTCGTCTTCGGTCTCGTGATCTTCGGCTGCATGTTCACCGCGATCGCCTTCACCGCCGGCGTGGAGGCGAGCGGAGTCGAGGGACGCAGGGTCCACGGCTTCGTCTTCCCGTGGTTCGGCGTGGACTTCGCGGCCCAGGTCGAACCGGGTCGCAGCTACGCCGCCGGCGCCGGGGGCGTCGGGGCCTACTTCCTCGGGCTCCCCCTGCTGACGTTCCTCCTCGTGGCGCAGCCGTGGCGGTTGCTCCGTCGGGAGCGGCACGCGCCCGCAGCGACCAGCGACCGCGCCTGACGCACTCCCCCGGTCCGGGTCGGCCCGCGCGGACCCTTGTCGATGTCGGTGCGACCGAGCAGAGTGCGCTGCATGGATACTCCCCGCTGGCAGGACGCCGACTTCACAGGGCTCAAGGCCTTCGTCTTCAACTGCACCCTCAAGCGCTCGCCCGAGACGAGCAACACCCAGGGCCTCATCGACGTGAGCACCGCGATCATGGAGAAGCACGGGGTCGAGGTCGAGGTGCTGCGCGCCGTCGACCACGACATCGCGACCGGCGTCTACCCGGACATGACGGAGCACGGCTGGGAGAGCGACGAGTGGCCCGAGATCTGGAAGCGCGTCGAGGCCAGCGACATCATCGTCATCGCCGGGCCCATCTGGCTCGGTGACAACTCCAGCGTGACCAAGCAGGTCATCGAGCGCCTCTACGCCATGAGCGGGATGCACAACGACAAGGGCCAGTACATCTACTACGGCAAGGTCGGCGGCGCGATCATCACCGGCAACGAGGACGGCATCAAGCACTGCGCCTCCAACATCCTCTACAGCCTCCAGCACCTCGGCTGCACGGTCCCGCCCAACGCCGACGCCGGCTGGATCGGCGAGGCCGGACCCGGCCCCTCCTACCTCGACGAGGGCAGCGGTGGGCCCGAGAACGAGTTCACCCAGCGCAACACCACCTTCATGACGTGGAACCTCATGCACCTCGCCTGGCTTCTCAAGGAGCAGGGCGGCTTCCCTGCCGGCGGCAACGAGCGCACCAAGTGGGACCAGGGCGCGAACTTCGACCACCCCAACCCCGAGTACCGCTGAGCCGCGGCGCCCCACAACGAAATGGGGGCGGACGGCATACGGCGAAGGGCCCCTCACCGGGAGTGGTGAGGGGCCCTTCGGTATGCCGTGGTGCGGCTCAGCTGAAGGAGTCGCCGCAGGCGCACGAGCTGCCCGCGTTGGGGTTGTCGATGGTGAAGCCCTGCTTCTCGATGGTGTCGGAGAAGTCGATCGTGGCGCCCTCGAGGTAGGGGCTGCTCATCCGGTCGACGACGACCTCGACACCGTCGAAGTCGCGCACGAGGTCACCGTCGAGGGAGCGCTCGTCGAAGTAGAGCTGGTAGATGAGGCCCGAGCAGCCACCGGGCTGCACGCCCACGCGCAGGCGGAGGTCGTCGCGACCCTCCTGCTCGAGGAGGGACTTGACCTTGCCGGCCGCGAGGTCGGTGAGGAGGACGCCGTGCGCCGGGGTCGCCTCGGTCTCGGTCGTGGTCTCGGGCTTGGTGTCGAGCTCGCTCATGGGTGACTCCTGTGATGCGTCGGGGCTCGGGTGGTCTGTGGTCCTGCAGGAGGTCGCAACCGTGTGCGGCCTCGATCTGTTCCCGGGCGTGACCTCAGGATACGTCGCCCTCGGCGGATCACCGACCAGCGGACCACGTTCTGGCGACACGCGCCGCACGCGCCCGCAGGGTTCCCACCGGGTCGAGGAAGGCCGCGTCGACCTCCTCGGGGGTCTCGGCGACGGCATACGTGCCGCTGATCCCCAGCCCCATCGTCTCGCGACGGCCGACGAGGACCTGGCCGGCGAGGACGACGCTCGGCAGGCCCTCCTCGAGGGCCGCGGCGGCGACGCCGGCGGCGACCTTGCCGTGCAGGCTCTGCCAGTCGAAGGTGCCCTCCCCCGTGACGACGAGGTCGCTGCCGCGCACGACGTCGCGGAAGCCGACGGCGTCGAGGACGAGGTCGACTCCGCTCACCCGCCGCCCGCCGAGGAGGAAGAGGGCGTAGCCGAGCCCGCCCGCCGCACCCGCGCCCGGCTCGCGGTCGAGCCGCCTCGGTGCGCCGGTGAGCAGGTCGAGCGGTGCGTCGAGGGTCCGGCCGACGATCTCGGTGAAGCGGCCGAGGGCGCCCTCGAGCTCCTGGGCGACCTCCGGCGTCGCACCCTTCTGCGGGCCGAAGACGGCGCTCGCCCCCTTGAAGCCGAGGAGCGGGTTGTCGACGTCGGTCGCGACGACGAGGTCGACGCCGTCGAAGGGGCCGCGGGCCGCGAGCAACCCGGACAGGACGTCGTCGGGTGCGGCGGCGAGGGCGCGGCCGCCGCGCGCCAGCTGCTCTGCCGGCCCGGCGCCGAGCGCCGAGAGCATTCCCGCGCCGGCGTCGTTGGTGCCGCTGCCCCCGAGACCCACGACGATGCGGTCGGGCTCGGACTCGAGGGCGGCGAGGAGGAGCTCGCCGACTCCCCACGTGCTCGTGAGGGCCGGGTCACGCTCGTCGGCGGCGAGCAGGTGCAACCCCGCGGCCTGGGCCGACTCGACGTATGCCGTCCGCTCGCCGTCGCGTGTGACGACGAGGACCGCGCCCGGCACCTCGCGCCCGAGCGGGTCACTCACCGTGAGGGCCACCGTGTCGCCGTCGAGGGCGCGGCCGAGCACGTCGAGGAAGCCCGGGCCACCGTCGGACAGGGGCAGCAGCGTCAGCGCGTCGCGCGGGGCGGTGTCGTGCCAGCCGGCGGCCATCGCCTCGGCCGCCTGGGTCGCGGTGAGGGTTCCGGTGAAGCAGTCCGGGGCGATGACGACGTGCACGGCACGCACGGTATCGGGTCGTCGCGCTCCCCCGGAACGGGCCGAGGGCCGGCCACCGTGCGGTGACCGGCCCTCGGAACGTGCGGGCGGGGCTCAGGAGAGGTCGCCGCCATCGTGGTCGTGATCGTCGTGCAGGCCACCACCGCTGGTCGTGCCGGCACCGACGGGCTTGCCGTCGACGTGCTGGCCGGGGGGCGAGGCCGGACGGCCCTTGCCTCCGTTGACGGCCGCCGTGCTCATCGCGTAGGTGACGACGGCGTGGGCCATGGCGTCGGAGTTCTCGTCGATGGCCTTGGTGTTGACGTTGGCGATCGTGTCGCACGCCTGGTGGTAGCAGACGTCGTAGGCCACGCCGGCCTGGCCGCCGAAGACCGCCGCCTGCTGAGCGGTCTTGACGCCTTCGGCGCCGGTGAAGAGACCACCGGCGGGGATGCCCTCGGCGATGAACGGCCCGTAGTCGCTGCGACCCGAGAACGGCGTCTCCTCCGAGGGCAGGTTCTGCGAGGCGAAGTAGTCGTGGAAGAGGTCCTCGATCGCGCCCGAGCCCTCGGGACCCTCGGCGGCGCTGGGGCCGACGGGGAAGCGTGAGTTGTCGCCGTCGTAGACGAACCGGACGTAGTTGGGCGAGCCCACCATGTCGAAGTTCAGGTAGAGGCCGATGTCGGCCAGGCCCTCGGGGTCGTTGGCGACGAGGTCGGCGACGTAGTGCTCGGAGCCGAGGAGTCCCAGCTCCTCGGCACCCCACCAGCCGAACCGGACCTTGTTCTTGGGCGCGACCTTGGCGAACTGCTCGGCGACCTCGAGGAGCGCACCGCTGCCGCTGCCGTTGTCGTTGATGCCGGGGCCCGCGACGACGCTGTCGAGGTGTGCGCCGGCCATGACGATGTTGTCGGCGTTGCCCTTCTCGGTCTCGGCGAGGACGTTCCAGGTCTGGCGGATGGCCGACTCGGTGCTCGTCTTGACGTGGAGCACGGTGCCCGGCTGGGAGAGCTCGACACCGTTGGCGTAGCTCGTGCCGAGGACCGGGATGGTGACGAGCGGCGCGCCGAGGGTGCCGGCGATGACGTCGGTGCGACCGGGCTGTCCCTCGTTCATGATGACGACCGCGGACGCGCCGGCTTCCTGGGCGTTGAGCGCCTTCTCGCCGAACGTGCAGGTGCCGCGCTGGATGAGCGCGATGTTGCCGGGCGTGAAGCCGGCGAACTCGGCGTCCGCGCAGCCCGAGACGGTGGTGCCCGCGGGGTTGGTCTGCGGGATGGACAGGCTGACGTTCGTCACTGGTGCGGTGACCTCACCCGAGCCCGAGTATGTCATCGACGCGAAGTCCGTGCCGACCGTGTAGGGCTTGGGCGTCGGGGCGACGCGGTCCATCTGGGCCGCAGCGAGCTCGCGGTAGAAGGGGAAGTCGAACTCCTGGACCGTGGGCGAGTAGCCCGCAGCCTCGAGGCGGTCGACGACGTAGTCGCGCGACGCCGCATAGCCCGGGGTGCCGGAGGCGCGGGTGCCACCGTTGGCGTCCGCGATGCCCTGGAGGTTCTGGAGGTGCTCCATGACGCCGGCCGAGGTGACGGCCTTGCGGAGCTTGGCGGAGGTGTTGTTGGCGGGGTCCGCGCCGGCCGGCGCCGAGGCCGCCAGGACGAGGGCTGTACCGCCGGCCGCTGCTCCGATGCGGAGCCACAGGGCACGGGTGAGGTCCTGTCGAATCACGAGTGGTGCCTTTCAGGGAGGGCCACCTGCCCCATTGCAGGTGGTCACGATGACCCACCCCGAGGGGTGGGCCAAGGGTCACCGTAGGGGCGGGAGGCGCCGCGCGCCAGACCCCGGAGCCCACGAGATCGGGAACTGTGGGACTCACACGACCCCCGCACCGGGAGGGTGCACCGGCGTCGAGTGCCCAGCGCACCGGCATACGATCGTGTCGTGACGATGACGCCTGCCGCTCCGCTCCCGCTCCTCGTGCTCGGCCAGGGCCGCGACCTTCACTCCGAGCGAGGCGTCGAGTGCCCCGGCGACCTTCCCTCGCCGTCCGACCCCGACCTCGTCGCACGGGCGCGCGCAGCCAAGGAGGCCCTCGGCGACAAGGTCTTCGTGCTCGGTCACCACTACCAGCGCAACGAGGTCATCGAGCTCGCCGATGTCACCGGCGACTCCTTCAAGCTCGCGAAGGAGGCGGCCGCCCGCCCGGACGCGCCGTGGATCGTCTTCTGCGGGGTCCACTTCATGGCGGAGTCGGCCGACATCCTCACGAGCGACGAGCAGACGGTGATCCTCCCCGACCTCGCCGCGGGCTGCTCGATGGCCGACATGGCAGCGATCGCGCAGGTCGAGGACTGCTGGGACGAGCTCGTCGCGGCCGGGGTCGCCGACGACACCGTGCCGGTGACCTACATGAACTCGTCCGCTGCGATCAAGGCGTTCACCGGCCGGTACGGCGGCACGATCTGCACCTCGTCGAACGCCAGGACCGCGCTCACCTGGGCGCTCGACCGGACCGGCGGCGTCGACGGCACGGGCAAGGTGCTCTTCCTCCCCGACCAGCACCTCGGGCGCAACACCTGGGCCCGCGACCTCGGCCGCTCGCTCGACGACTGCGTCGTGTGGGACCCGCACCGCCCCATGGGCGGGCTCACGGTCGAGCAGCTGCGCGACGCGCGGATGATCCTGTGGCGCGGGCACTGCTCGGTGCACGGACGGTTCACCACCGAGGCCGTCGCCGCGGCCCGCGCCGAGATCCCCGGGGTCAAGGTCATCGTCCACCCCGAGTGCCGGCACGAGGTCGTCGAGCTGGCCGACGAGGTTGGCTCGACCGAGAAGATCATCCAGACGATCGCCGCGGCTCCGGCGGGCACCGCGTGGGCGGTCGGCACCGAGCTCAACCTCGTGCAGCGCCTCGCGCAGATGTTCCCCGAGCAGCGGATCGCCTTCCTGGAGAAGAACGTCTGCTACTGCTCGACGATGAACCGGATCGACCTGCCTCACCTCGTGTGGGCGCTCGAGTCCCTCGTCGAGGGTCGCGTCGTCAACCCGATCCGGGTCGACGAGCAGGTCGCCGCCGACGCGCGGCGTGCGCTGGACCAGATGCTCGCGCTCCCCGGAGAGACCTCCAAGGACTGATCCCTCACGACGACGAGGCTCGCGAGCCTGACTACTGCTCGCAAGCCTCGTTGTCCAGGCTCGGGAGTGGGAACAGGGCTCGCGAGCCTCGTCGTCAGCGTCGTTCGCGCGCCGGGGCTCAGACCTCGACGAGGCCGTTCGCGCCGACGTGCGGGTTGTGCGCCGTCGGGACCCGTTCCCCCTCCGGCGGCGGGCCCGGCGGGGTGCCGTCGCCGAAGGGGCGCCCGCCCAGCGACTCGCGCCCGTGAGGCGTGACCCAGCCGGAGAGGTCCGGCCCGGCCGGCACGACGCCGGTCGGGTTGATGTCCTGGTGGACCTCGTAGTAGTGGCTCTTGATGTGGGTGAAGTCGGTCGTGTCGCCGAACCCCGGCGTCTGGAAGAGGTCGCGGGCGTAGGCCCACAGCACCGGCATCTCGGTGAGCTTGCTCCGGTTGCACTTGAAGTGGCCGTGGTAGACCGCGTCGAAGCGAGCCAGCGTCGTGAAGAGACGCACGTCGGCCTCGGTGATCGTCTCGCCGACGAGGTAGCGCCGGGTCGACAGCCGCTCCTCGAGCCAGTCGAGCGCGGTGAACAGCCGCTCGTAGGCCGCGTCGTAGGACTTCTGCGTCCCGGCGAACCCGCACCGGTAGACCCCGTTGTTGACCTCGGTGTAGACCCGTTCGTTGACCTCGTCGATCTCGTCGCGCAGGGCCTCCGGGTAGAGGTCGGGCGCACCCTTGCGGTGGTGCTCGGTCCACTCCCCCGAGAGGTCGAGGGTGATCTGCGGGAAGTCGTTGGTGACCACCTTGCCGCTCGGCACGTCGACGATGGCCGGCACCGTGATGCCCTTGGGGTAGTCGGGGAACCGCGCGAGGTAGGCGTCCTTGATCCGCGGGATCCGCAGCACCGGGTCGAGCCCGCCCTCGTCGAGGTCGAAGGTCCACGAGTCCGAGTCGTGCGTCGGGCCGCAGATGCCCATGGAGATCGCGTCCTCGAGCCCGAGCAGGCGACGCACGATGATCGCGCGGTTGGCCCACGGGCAGGCCCGCGCGACGATGAGCCGGTAGCGCCCCGCCTCGACGGGCCACTGCTCACTTCCGCGCGTGATCCGGTCCTCGATGTATGCCGTGTCGCGGTTGTAGTCGTCCTCGACGTAGGTGCCCTGCCGGGATCCGCTCGTGTCCTCGCTCATCGTCAGCTCCTTCCCATCGCGCCGAGCCGCGCGAAGAGCGCGGCCTCGGCGACGCAGACCTTCTCGAACTCGCCGAGGTGGAGCGACTCGTTGGCCCCGTGCGCCCGGGTGTCGGGGTCCTCGACGCCGGTCACGAGGATGGCCGCGTCGGGGAAGCGCTCCGCGAAGGCGGCGACGAACGGGATGGAGCCACCGACGCCGATGTCGACCGGTTCGGTGCCCCACGCGTCGGCGAACGCGGCCCGCGCCTGGTCGTAGACCGGACCGCTCGCGTCGGCGGCGAACCCGGCGCCCTGGTCGTCGAGCGTGACCTCGACCTTCGCCCCCCACGGGGCGTGCTCGCGCAGGTGCTCCTCGAGGGCGGCGAAGGCGTCCATCGGGGCCTCGTCGGCGGCGATGCGCATCGAGAGCTTGGCGGAGGCCGTGGGGACGAGCGTGTTGGACGACTTCTCGACCGACGGCGCGTTGATGCCGATCGTCGTGAGCGAGGGCTTGGTCCACATCCGCGAGAGCAGGGATCCCGAGCCGATCGTCGAGACACCGTCGAGCAGGCCGGACTCCTCGCGCAGCCGCTCCTCCGAGAAGTCGAGGTCCGCGGCCTCACCGGCCTTGAGACCGGCGACCGCGACGTTGCCCTCGTCGTCGTGCAGGGTCGAGATGAGCCGGACGAGGGCGGAGATGGCGTCGGGGACGGCACCGCCGAACATCCCGGAGTGGACACCGTGGTCGAGCGTCGACACCGTGACGACGACACGGATGAGGCCGCGCAGCGTCGTCGTGAGCGCGGGCGTGCCGATGTCCCAGTTCATCGAGTCGGCGAGCACGATGGCGTCGGCGGCGAGCTTGTCGCCGTGGCGCTCGAGGATCGTCATGAGCGAGTCGGAGCCGACCTCCTCCTCGCCCTCGACGAAGACGGTGACGCCGACCGGCAGCGCTCCCTTGTGGGCGCGCAGGGCGGCGATGTGCGCCATGATCCCGGCCTTGTCGTCGGCCGCGCCGCGACCGTAGAGGCGCCCTGCGCGCTCGGTCGGCTCGAAGGGCGCACTGTCCCAGTCGGCGTCGTCACCGGGGGGCTGCACGTCGTGGTGGGCGTAGAGCAGGACGGTCGGCGCACCCTCGGGTCCGTCGATGTGCCCGATGACCGCGGGTGCACCGCCCTCGCGGACGATCTCGACCTCGAGCCCCTCGGCGCGCAGCAGCTCGGCCGTCGCCAGCGCCGAGGCGTCCACGTGGGTCTGGTCGAAGGCCGGCAGCGAGACGCTCGGGATGCGGGTCAGGGCCTCGAGGTCGCTGCGCAGCCCGGGCATGAGCCCACGGACGGTGTCGCGGAGGGAGGACAGCTCGGGCAGGTCGGTGGTGGTGCTCGCATCGGTCACGCTCCCGACCCTACTCAGCGGTGGGCGGGCAGGAGGACCCAGCCGGACGGCATACACTTCGCGCGTGTTCGGACGCAGCAGGACCACCAACGAAGAGCTCGCGGAGCAGGCCGCCTCGCCAGTGCGCGAGGGCGCGAAGAACCGCCCCACCCCGAAGCGCCGGGAGCAGGAGGCCGCACGCCGGCGGCCGCTCGTCGAGACCGACCGCAAGGCCGCCCGCAACGCGGACCGCGCCAAGCGCCGCGAGCAGATGGCCAAGCAGCGTCAGGCGATGCTCACCGGCGACGAGGCGCACCTGCCGGCCCGCGACAAGGGCCCGGTGAAGCGCTTCATCCGCGACTACGTCGACGCCCGCTGGGGCATCGCCGAGTTCATGCTGCCCGTCATGCTCGTCGTCCTCGCGCTCTCGTTCATCCGCCAGCCGTGGGCGATGCTCCTCGTCTTCATCCTCGTCTACGGCCTCATCGCCGCGGCGGTCGTCGACACGTTCCTCATGTGGCGTCGGGTGAGGAAGAAGCTCACCGCGAAGTTCGGCGAGGACGCCGTGCAGCGCGGCGACGGCTTCTACACCGCGATGCGCGCCTTCCAGATGCGACGCACGCGCATGCCGCGCCCGACCGTCGCGCGGGGCGACTACCCCGGCTGACCTCCGGGCCGGCTGCTCAGACGGAGGGGTCGAGCCGCATCGGCCCGTAGACCTTGTCGCCGTCACGGTGCAGGGTCACGGCCGCGACGCCGGCGTCGGCGAGCTCGCGCCAGACCTCGCCGAACCAGTTCTCGGCGTCGGACTGCGTCGGGAACGCGGTCTCCGACGTGGGCTCACCCGTGACGGCGCCGCCGTCGGCGTCCTCGTAGGTCCAGGTCCAGGCCTCGGTCATGACGTCCTCTCCTCTGCTGCGGTCCGGTGCTCTGCCACACGGACGGTCGGCTCGAGCACGACCTCCGAGGTGAGCGAGCTGGCGATGAAGCAGCCCTCGTGGGCCTCGTGCATGAGCTCGTCGAACCGGCTCACGTCGCTGCCGGCGGCCACGGTCACGGTGGGGCGCAACGTGATCCGGGTGATCCGCATCGGCCGGTCGCGCCCCGGCATGAGGCCCTCGGCGTCGTCGTCGTAGGCGAGGACGTCGAGCCCGGCGGTGGCGGCCACGTGGAGGAACGAGAGCATCTGGCACGAGCTCGCGGCGAGGACGAGAAGCTGCTCCGGGTTGGCCCGGCTCGCGTCACCGCGGAAGTGCGGGTCGGCGCTCAGCGCGAACGCGCCCTCGGCGGGCGGCACGCTGCCGACGTGGTTCCTCGTGTATGCCGTGTAGCCGCCACCGGTCGACCCCGCCGAGCCGTCCCACGACAGCGTGGCGCGGTAGGTGTGGTCCATGGTCGCGTCGGTCCGGGGCCTCAGGCCTCGCGGACGCCGACCTCGACGAAGGGCGGCTTCGTCACCGTCGCCGGGACCTCGCGGCCGCGGACGTCGATGACGACCTCGTCGCCGATCGAGACCGAGCGCTCGAGCTGGGCGAGGGCGATGCCCTCCTTGCGGGTCGGGCTGAAGGTCCCCGAGGTCACCTCGCCGACGACCTCGCCGTCCTTGCGCACGGAGCAGTGGGCGCGCGGGATGCCGCGGCCGGTGACGACGAGGCCCCTGTTGAGCCGCGACGTCTTGGCGGCGCGCTGCTCGGTGAGCGCCTCCTTGCCCCAGAACGCGTCCTTGTCCCAGCCCACGGCCCAGGCCGCCCCGGCCATGACCGGCGTGATCTCGGTGCTGAGGTCGTTGCCGTGCAGCGGGTAGCCCATCTCGGTGCGGAGTGTGTCGCGCGCACCGAGACCGGCCGGCTTCCCACCCTGGTCGGCGACGGCCGACGCGAGGGCGTCCCACAGCGGACCGGCGGCGGACCAGGTCGGCACGAGCTCGTAGCCGCGCTCGCCGGTGTAGCCGGTGCGGCAGACGATGACCGGCTGCCCATCCCACTCGGCCTCGGCGAAGGACATGTAGTCGTGGTCCACGGGCAGGCCGAGGGAGGTGAGCACCTCGTCGCTGAGCGGGCCCTGGACGGCGAAGACGGCATACGCGTCGTGGAGGTTCTCGACCTCGATGCCCTCGGGGGCGGCGGCGCGGAGCATCTCGACGACCGCCGAGGTGTTCGCCGCGTTGGGGATGAGGAAGACGTCGTCCTCGCTGCGGACGTAGGCGATGAGGTCGTCGACGACGCCGCCGTCGTCCTGGCAGCACATCGTGTACTGGGCCTGGCCCGGGCCGATGCGGCGCAGGTCGTTGGTGAGGCAGCTGTTGACGAAGTCGACCGCGCTGACGTCGCCGGCACGACCGCTCACCCGTGCCTTGCCGAGGTGGCTGACGTCGAAGAGACCGACCCGCTCGCGCACCGAGGTGTGCTCGGCGACGACGCCGCCGCCGGGGTACTCGATCGGCATCTCCCAGCCCCCGAAGTCGGCCATCTTGGCGCCGAGGGCGACGTGCCGGTCGTGGACGGGAGAGTGCAGCAGTTCGGTCATGTGGGCACGGTATCGCGCGGCCCGAAGGACCGGCGCGGCTAGGGTGCCACGCGAAGGGGTGACGACCTCGCCCGCCAGCAACGACGCCAGGAGTGACGCAGTGCCCAGCCTCAACCTCACCACCCGTGACCTCGCGAGCCTCAAGGTCGACGCCCTCGTCGTCGGCTCCGTCTCCTCCGGCAGCGGCGCCGAGCTCGCCCCCGGCCACGGCCTGCCCAAGGGCGCCGCGAAGCACCTCGCCGCCGTCCTCACCGACCTCGAGGCGAAGGCGAAGCCGGGTGAGGTCGTGCGGGTCGTCGCCGTCCCCGACGTCTCCGCGACCGCCGTCGTCGTCACCGGTCTCGGCTCCGCCGACGACGTCACCGCCGACATCCTGCGCTCCGCCGCGGGCGCCGCGCTGCGCTCGGTCGCGACCAAGGCCACCGTCGCCGTCGCCCTCCCGGCGGAGGACGAGGCGGCGCTCGCCGCCGTCGCCGACGGTGCGTATGCCGGCTGCTACACCTTCGACGCGTCCACCACCCGCGCGACCGGCTCGAAGAAGGCGTCCGCCCCCGCGAAGGGCGACGGTCCCAAGATCTCCGTCGTGTCGACGCAGGGCTCGGGCAAGAACCTCAAGGCCGCCGTCGAGCGCGCCGCCGTCATCGGCTCCGCCCGTGACCTCGCGCGCGACCTCGTCAACACCCCCCCGAACCTCCTCACGCCGCAGGCCTTCGTCGACCGCGTCAAGGCGGCCGTCTCGGCGTCGTCGGGCAAGGTGAGCGTCTCCGTGCTCGACGAGAAGGCCCTCGCCAAGGGCGGCTTCGGCGGCATCGTCGGCGTCGGCCAGGGCTCGGCCAACCCGCCGCGCATCGTCACGATGTCCTACTCCCCCAGCGGTCGTGGCAAGGGTGGCTCGGTTGCCCTCGTCGGCAAGGGCATCACCTTCGACTCGGGCGGCCTGTGCATCAAGCCGGCAGCGGGCATGCTCACGATGAAGTCCGACATGGCCGGTGCCGCCGCGGTGGCGGCCACGGTCCTCGCCGCCGCGGAGCTCGGTGGCTCGGTCGCCGTCACCGGCTACCTCTGCCTCGCCGAGAACATGCCGAGCGGCACGGCCCAGCGCCCCGGCGACGTCGTGACGATGCGCAACGGCACCACGGTCGAGATCATCGACACCGACGCCGAGGGTCGCATGGTCCTCGGTGACGGCATCTGCCTGGCCAGCGAGAGCAAGCCCGACGTCATCGTCGACATCGCCACCCTCACGGGCGCCCAGATGGTCGCGCTCGGCGCCCGGGTCGCCGGCGTCATGGGCAACGACGACGACTTCCGCACCGCGGTCGTCGACGCGGGTGCCGCGGCGGGCGAGGACTCGTGGGCGATGCCGCTGCCGCGCGAGCTGCGCGCCGGCCTCGACTCGACCGTCGCCGACCTCGCGCACAAGGCCGACCGCTGGGGCGGCATGCTCACCGCCGGTCTCTTCCTCCAGGAGTTCGTCGCCGACGGCATCCCGTGGGCGCACGTCGACATCGCTGGCCCCTCGTTCAACGAGAAGGGCGCCGACGGCGCGATCCCCAAGGGCGGCACCGGCTACGGCGTCGCGACCCTCGTGAAGCTCGTCGAGTCGCACACCGCCTGACCCCAGACGCACTGATTGCCCGTACGCGACACCTCGCCGGCGCTCGGCGTCGCATGCGGGCAATCAGTGCGTGGTTCTCAGCCGGACTTGCGGCGGAACATCTGCTCGCGCCCGGACGTCTCCGGACCGTGTCGGTGGTCGACCTTGGACCGGTCGGAGTGGTCGGACACGTCGGCCCCACCGTGCGCGTGCTTCTTGTCCAGGGCCTCTCGGAACTTCTTCTTCATGTCCTCGCTCGGCGTCGGACGTGGACTCTTGGACTCGGACACGGTGCCTCCTGGGTCGGTGGTGCGGTCGTCCTCACTCTCGCACGCAGCGTCGTGCGCTGCCACGGCGTTTCCGGCGCGGACCTCGCCGACCGCCGGACGGGGCGAGGGTCGGGATGAGACCGTGTGCGGGTGTCGGCGGGAGCATGGTGGGACCGGGTGACGCTGGGGCCCCGACGCCGCCGGCGCGACATGCTGCGCCGTCTCGCCGAGCTCGACCGGCTCGACGCCTCCTCCCCTCCCTTCGGCTCGTCCGCCTGGCGACAACCCCTCCCGTATGCCGTCGCCGCGCCTCCGCGCCGCCGTCGCGGCGCGCTTCTGCCCCTTCTCGTCACGATCGCCGTGACGGCCGGTCTGCTGTGGGTGCGCACCACCGCGACCGAGCAGGTCGACCACGTCGCCACCCTGCTGTCGGCCTCGGACACCCGGCCACCCGCGTCCGTCGACGCCGCACCCTCACGCCTCGTGCCGCAGCCCATCTCGCCCGGAGGCTCCGGCGGCTTCACGTTCATGGCCGAGAACGCGCTCGGCCCCGCGACCCACGACCCGTGCCGCCCGCTGCACCTCGTCGTCAACGGTGAGGCCGCACCCGAGGGGGCGGACGCGATCCTGCGTGACGCGATCGGGATCGTCGCGCCGGCGGCCGGGCTCCGCGTCGTCGTCGACGGGCCGACGGACGAGCGCGCGCGAGAGGGCCGTCCCGCCATGGACCGAAGCCGATACGGCGACCGGTGGTCTCCGGCCCTCGTCGCCTGGACGACGCCGTCGCGCGACGCGCGTCTCGACGGTGACACGGCCGGCATCGCCGGGCCGATCTCGGTCGCGGACGCGACCGGGCACCTGCGCAACGTCTCGGGGATCGTCCACCTCGACGGTCCGGCGTTCACCGAGATCCTGCGCGAGCCGGGGGGCCGGCAGGCTGCCGTGGCCATCGTCGTCCACGAGCTCGTGCACCTCGTCGGCCTGGGTCACGTCGACGACTCCGCCCAGCTCATGCACCCGTCCAACGAGGGTCAGGTCGGTCTCGGCGACGGCGACCGGCGCGGGCTGGCGCGGCTCGCGGACACGTCCTGCGCCCGCGGCATCTGACCGTCGAATCCGACTCGCCGAGTCCGCCCCACCTCCTCCTGCCCATCGGCCTCGGGCCGATGCGCTGCCGGCGCCTACCTGCCGCGGCGCTGCCGCGAGTTCCAGTCGCGCATGCGCTGCGGGTAGCCGGTCTGGTTGACGTCGTAGGTCGGCAGCTGCAGCTCCGTGGCGAGGCGGAACCCGTCCTCACGGGTCGGCACGGCCCGGCGCATCCACTCACCGTCGTGGGCGATGAGGATGACCGTCGTCGCGGTGACGTTGGTCGCGGGCTCCACGTAGGCCTCGACGCCCCGACGGCTCTTCGCGAAGTCGGTGAAGTGGGCCCGGGCCCGGCGCAGGTCGTCCTTGGAGGGCGCCGCCGCACCCGGTGCGGGAGCAGCCCGCTTCCCTCGCCTCCACCACGCCATGGCGACACGATACGGGCGAGGGCTGGGCGGCGGCTGGGGGTCGGCTGTGACGCGCGGGGACGGGCGCAGGTCCCACGCCGTGCGTGGGCCGGCATACGAAGGCCTGTGGAGTCGCGACGACCTCGTGTGACGGTCGCCACGACGCAGTGACAGGATGGGCCGGAACCGGCGCGCGGTCGACGAGACCCGATCGACCCGCGCCCCCTGACCCATCGCAAGGGAGCAGCCTTCATGCCGGCCACCGCCGAGGACAGCTACGACATCGTCATCCTGGGAGGCGGCAGCGGCGGCTACGCGTGCGCCTTCCGCGCCGCCGAGCTCGGCCTCACGGTGGCCCTCGTCGAGAAGGGCAAGCTGGGCGGCACCTGCCTGCACGTCGGCTGCATCCCCACCAAGGCGCTCCTGCACGCGGCCGAGGTCGCCGACACCGCCCGCGAGGGTGCGCAGTTCGGCGTCAACACGACCCTCGAGTCGATCGACATGTCCGGCGTCAACGCCTACAAGGACGGCGTCATCGCCCGGCTGCACAAGGGCCTGCTCGGCCTGGCCAAGGCGCACAAGGTCGAGCTCGTCGAGGGCGCCGGTCGCCTCGTCGACCGCACCACCGTCGAGGTCGACGGGCGCCGCCTCACCGGCAAGCACGTCGTCCTTGCGACCGGCTCCTACCCGCGGACGCTGCCCGGCCTGGAGATCGGCGGTCGGATCATGACGAGTGAGCAGGCGCTGCAGCTCGACCACGTGCCCGACCGTGTCGTCGTCCTCGGTGGCGGCGTCATCGGTGTCGAGTTCGCGTCGGTCTTCCGCTCGTTCGGCTCCGAGGTCACCGTCGTCGAGGCCCTCCCCCGGCTCGTCGCCGCCGAGGACGAGGCCGTCTCCAAGGTCCTCGAGCGCGCCTTCCGCAAGCGCAAGATCGCGGCGAAGACAGGCGTGAAGTTCACCGGCGCCACGCAGGACGGCGACGTCGTCACCGTCTCGCTCGAGGACGGCACGAGCATCGAGGCCGACCTCCTTCTCGTCGCCGTCGGCCGCGGCCCGGTCACCGACGGGCTCGGCTACGAGGAGGCCGGCGTCACCCTCGACCGCGGCTTCGTCACGACCGACGAGCGCCTGCGCACGAGCGCCGAGGGCGTGTATGCCGTGGGCGACATCGTTCCCGGCCTCCAGCTCGCGCACCGCGGGTTCCAGCAGGGCATCTTCGTCGCCGAGGACATCGCCGGACTCGCACCGGCCGTCATCGACGAGAACACGATCCCGCGCGTCACCTACTGCGACCCAGAGATCGCGTCGGTCGGCCTCACCGAGGCGCAGGCCCGTGAGGCGCACGGCGAGGTCGAGACCTACGAGTACAACCTCGGCGGCAACGGCAAGTCGCAGATCCTCCAGACCCAGGGCTTCGTCAAGCTCGTCCGCACCAAGGACGGGCCCGTCGTCGGTGTCCACATGGTCGGTGCGCGCATGGGCGAGCAGATCGGCGAGGCCCAGCTCATCGTCGGCTGGGAGGCCCACGCCGAGGACGTCGCACCTCTCATCCACGCACACCCCACCCAGAACGAAGCCCTCGGTGAAGCCCACCTGGCGCTCGCCGGCAAACCTCTGCACGCTCACAACTAGAGTTGACGCACGCCGCCGTCGATAGGAGAACAGACACCATGTCCGAACGTGTGACCATGCCCGCCCTCGGCGAGTCCGTGACCGAGGGCACCGTCACCCGGTGGCTCAAGAACGTCGGCGACCAGGTCGAGGTGGACGAGCCCCTGCTCGAGGTGTCGACCGACAAGGTCGACACCGAGATCCCCTCCCCCGTCGCGGGAACCCTCCAGGAGATCCTTGCCGAGGAGGACGAGACCGTCGCCGTCGGCGCCGACCTCGCCGTCATCGGTGACGGCGCCGCGTCGGGCGGCGACTCGGGCGCGCCCGCCGAGCAGTCCACCGAGCAGCCGTCCCAGGAGTCCTCGGACGCCTCGGACCAGGCACCGTCGGACGACGCCTCGGGCCAGTCCGGCGACGGCGACGCGATCGACTCCCCCCAGCAGCAGGACGAGGTGGCGCAGGCCGGCGACGAGGGCGGGCAGGAGCCTGCCGCCCCACAGGCTGACGCGTCCTCGGACTCGGCCCCTTCCTCCTCCGGTGGTGGCGGTGGCGGTGGCGGTACGACCGTGACGATGCCCGCACTCGGCGAGTCGGTCACCGA
The DNA here is from genome assembly GCF_000768675.1 of Knoellia flava TL1. Lineage (GTDB taxonomy): Bacteria > Actinomycetota > Actinomycetes > Actinomycetales > Dermatophilaceae > Knoellia > Knoellia flava. Next base: position 43,452 of record NZ_AVPI01000019.1, read on the forward strand.
GGGCACGATCACGCGCTGGCTCAAGGCCGAGGGTGACGAGGTCGCCGTCGACGAGCCGCTCCTCGAGGTCTCGACCGACAAGGTCGACACCGAGATCCCCTCGCCGGTCGCCGGCACCCTGAGCAAGATCCTCGTCCAGGAGGACGAGACCGTGCCGGTGGGTGCCGACCTGGCCGTCGTCGGCGGCGGCGACGGTGGCGAGCAGCAGGCCCCCGCCGCGGAGTCCGCCCCGGCGGAGAAGCCGGCCGAGACCGAGAAGCCCGCGGAGCAGGCAAAGCCCGCCGAGCAGGAGAAGCCCGACCAGGCCGCCGAGGCAGCCCAGTCCGAGGCGCCCTCCGAGAAGCCGGCCCAGCAGGAGCAGCCCCAGGGCGGCTCCAGCGAGCAGCAGGCCGCGCCCGACGAGCCCAGCGCCTCCCAGGGCGAGGTCGCCCAGGCCGCGGCTCCCGCCCCTGCCCAGTCCGCCCCGCAGCAGTCGGACTCCGAGGGTAGCCAGGACGCGTCGGCCTACGTCACGCCGCTCGTCCGCAAGATCGCGTCCGAGAACGGCATCGACCTCGCCGACGTCAAGGGCACCGGCGTCGGTGGCCGCATCCGCAAGCAGGACGTCCTCGCCGCGGCCGAGGCAGCGAAGGCTGTGGCCGAGGCACCGGCGGCTCCGGCGGCGTCGGCACCTGCCGCCTCGACCTCCGCGCCTGCGGCTTCCCGGGCGGCTTCGGCCGACACCAGCCTGCGCGGCACGACGCAGCCGATGACGCGCCTGCGCAAGATGATCGCCAAGCGGATGGTGGAGTCGCTCCAGACCTCGGCGCAGCTCACCACCGTGGTCGAGGTCGACGTCACGAAGATCGCCCGCCTGCGCGACCGTGCCAAGGGAGACTTCCAGCGTCGCGAGGGCACCAAGCTCAGCTTCCTGCCCTTCTTCACCCTCGCCGCCATCGAGGCGCTCAAGGTGCACCCGACGGTCAACGCGAGCATCGAGGGCGACAACGTCACCTATCACGGCACCGAGAACGTCGGCATGGCCGTCGACACCGACAAGGGTCTCATCGTGCCCGTCGTGAAGAACGCCGGCGACCTCAACATCGCCGGTCTCTCGCGCAGCATCGCCGACCTCGCGGAGCGCACCCGGACCAACAAGATCATGCCCGACGACCTCGCCGGCGGGACGTTCACGATCACCAACACCGGGTCGCGTGGCGCGCTCTTCGACACGCCGATCATCAACCAGCCGCAGGTCGCCATCCTCGGCACCGGCGCCGTCGTCAAGCGCCCCGTCGTCGTCAAGGACAGCGACGGAGGCGAGACCATCGCCATCCGCTCGATGGTCTACCTCGCGCTGTCCTACGACCACCGGATCGTCGACGGCGCGGACGCCGCGCGGTTCCTGACGACGGTCAAGGAGCGGCTCGAGGAAGGCGCGTTCGAGGCCGACCTGGGTCTCTGACTTCCATGACACAGCGCATCGCCGTCACCGGCTCGTCCGGCCTGATCGGGGGTGCGCTGTGTCGTTCCCTGCGCGCCCGGGGCGACGAGGTCGTCCGGCTCGTCCGGCGCCCGCCGGAGCACGCCGAGGAGGTGCAGTGGGACCCGGCCTCACGCCACCTCGACCCGGCGGTCCTCGACGGGGTCGACGCGGTCGTCAACCTCGCCGGCGCCTCGATCGGTGAGAAGCGGTGGTCCCCGGAGTTCAAGGCGCTCCTCATCTCGTCACGCACCCACGGCACGACCGCGCTCGCCGAGGCGATCGCAGCGACGGGGCGGCAGGTCCACCTCGTCAACGGGTCGGCCGTCGGCTACTACGGTGACCGCGGAGACGAGGTCCTCACCGAGGAGAGCCCGGGCGGCTCGGGGTTCCTCGCCGAGCTCGTGCGTGCCTGGGAGGGTGCGACAGAGCCGGCCCGCGCGGCCGGCGCCCCCGTCGCCTGCGTGCGCACGGGCATCGTCATGGCACCCAAGGGCGACGCGTTCAAGCCGCTCCTGCTGCTCACCCGGCTCGGTCTCGGCGGGCCCCTGGGCAACGGGCGGCACTACTGGCCGTGGATCACGCTGCCCGACGAGGTGCGCGGCATCCTCCACGTCCTCGACCAGCGACTCGAGGGCCCGGTCAACCTCACCGGACCCGACCCGGCGCCACAGCGCGAGATCGTCGCCGAGATGGGCCGTCAGCTGCACCGGCCGACGCTGCTGCCGGCGCCGGCCTTTGCGCTGAGAGCCGTCCTCGGTGAGATGTCGAGCGACATCCTGGCGAGCCAGCGCGCGCTCCCCCAGCGGCTGCTCGAGAGCGGCTTCGAGCACGAGCACGCGACCCTGCCCGACGCGGTGCGCTGGCTCGTCTCCGACCCCTCCTAGGCGCAACGGCTACTGGGCCGCCCTCACCTCGGCGACCCGCCATCCGGAGGCGGTGTGGACGAGGTCGAGGAGCAGCGGTGCCCCGGTGACGGCAGGGCGGCGCAGGTCGCCCAGCGGACCGCGCACGACGTGGGCCGAGGTGTCGATCGCGGCGAGCAGGGTGGCCCGATCTTCGGAGGCGGACTCGAGCCGTGCGTCGCGCACGACGAACGACAGGCCGACGTATCGTCGGCCGGAGCGCTGAACCTCGCTCAGGACCTCGGTGTCGCGGGCGTGTGCCGGCGACCGGGGTGCGTCGACCTCGACGAGCCGCGCGGCCACGCCCGACGACCACGCCTCCGCCCGCGCGTCCGCGAGGGCCTGCGCGAGCGCCTTCGGGTCACGTCGCGGCGCGTCACCGAGCACGCGCGCGTCCGTCCCGCCCTGGCTCCCCCACGCCACGGACGATTCCTCGCCTCGCTTCCCCTCGGACGCCACCCCGGTGGCGGTCGACGACACCCGAGCCGGGTGCGTCGCCGCCCGCGCCTCGTCCCGCAGGCCGTGCCACGCGAGGAGACCCCCAGCGAGGGTCGTGACGAGCACCGCGGCGACCCACGGCCCCACCCGACGCCACTCGAGCCGTCGCCACTCGATCCCCCGCAGCCCGAGCCTGCGCCTCTGCGGCCGTCGCCACTCGGGCCAGCGCCGCGAGACAGGGCTCGCGGCCACCTCGTCGGAGGTCGACCTCGCCGCTGCACGGATCCTGCGGGTGAGCAGCGCGAGCTCCTCGTCGCCCTGGTGTGCGGCGAGCTCGAGCGGCTGGGCCGTCGTGCTCTCGAAGAGGGCGAGGGCGAGCTCGTCGGCGTCGGGCCGGTCCTCGTTGGACGTGCGCAGTGCACCCTCGACAGCGGCGACGACGGCGTCCGGCACACCGGGTGCGTGGTCGGCCAGCCGCCCGCGCAGCCCTGCGGGACCGGGAGGACTGCCCGTGAGGCAGAACCACGCCAACGCCCCCAGGGCGTGGACGTCGGCGGCAGCACTCGGCCACTGGCCGGCGAGCACCTCGGGCGCGACGAAGCCCTCGGTCCCCCACACCTCGTCGGCCCGCCCGCCGACGAGTCCCGCAACCCCGAGGTCCGCGACGAATGGGCGTCCGTCGTGGTCGAGCAGGACGTTGTCGGGCGAGAGGTCACCGTGCACGACACCCGAGGCGTGCAGCCGGCCAAGCGTCGAGGCGACCGGGCTGAGCACGGTGACGAGCTCGCCCGGGGACAGGTGTCCGCGGGTGCGGACGAGCGAGCCCAGCGTGCCCCCGGTCAGGAGGCCGAGGACGAGCGCCACCTCGCCCGAGGGCAGGGCCAGCGCCTCGTGGAACCGCACGAGGTGCGGGTCCCTGATCCTGGCGAGCACGGCGAGCTCCACGAGCGCGTCGTCGGCATCCGCCACGGGCACCACCTTGACGGCGACGTCGCAGCCGGCCTCGGACGTCGCCGACCAGACGGACCCGGAGCCGCCCCGGCCGAGCAGGCCGGTCACGGCGTAGCCGGGGATGCTCGGGGTCGAGGCGTCCACGGAACGGTGGCGGCCGGCATACGAGGGGGTCGTGCGCTCCGCGGTGTCCATGCCGCCACTGTCGCGGAGATGCAGGAACGCGCCGCAGGCTTTTCCACAGCTGCCGCTAGGGTCGCTGGATGCCAGCCCAGAGCCGAACGATCCTCGCCACGTCCGGGGGCTACCGCCCCGCGACCCGCACCTACCTCGAGTTCGACGCCCTCGTGCACCATGCGGTCGAGCTCTCGGGGGCCGAGGGCCGGCCGAAGGTCACCTTCATGGGGACCGCGAGCGGTGACCAGAGGTTCTTCAACGACCACGTCCATCAGGCCGGTCGCGTCGCCGGCTTCGACATCTCGACGCTCGACCTCTTCCCCATGCCCAACGTCGAGGACGTCGCCGGGCACCTGCTCGAGCAGGACGTCGTCTGGGTCAACGGCGGCTCCGTCGCCAACCTCCTCGCCGTCTGGGCGGTCCACGACCTCGGCCCGGCCATGCGGGCCGCGTGGGAGGCGGGCGTCGTCCTCTCGGGCGTCTCGGCCGGGTCGATCTGCTGGTATGCCGGTGGCACGACCGACTCCTTCGGTCCCGAGCTCCGGGCGGTCACCAACGGCCTCGCCCTGCTGCCCTGGGGCAACGGCGTCCACTACGACAGCGAGGAACGCCGTCGACCGCTCGTCCACCGGCTGGTGGCCGACGGCACCCTGCCAGAGACGCACTGCACCGACGACGGCGTGGGCCTTGTCTACGACGGCACCGAGCTCGTCGAGGCCGTCTCCGAGCGCGACGGCAAGGGCGCCTATGTCGTGCGGCTCGAGGACGGGCGCGCGGTCGAGGAGCGCATCGAGCCGCGGCGCCTGCGCAACCCCTGACCGGGCCCGTGGCTCAGCGGAACCGGTCGGCCGTCTCCTGCAGGCGCTGCCGGTGGGCCGCCCACCACTCCTCGTCCTGCTGGGGCAGGTTCGGCGCCTCGGCCCGCATCCCGGTCGCCCCGTCGACGAGCTCGCGGACGATGTCCATCTGGCCCGCGTGCCGGTTGGTCTCGGCGATCATGTGCACGAGGAGCACGTGCACGGGCACCGTCTCGCCACCCTCGCCCCACCACGACACGGTGCCGGTGGCGTCGAGATCGAGGTCGGCAAGCACCTCGTCGGCGTGCGCGGACGCCCTGCCATAGAGACCCAGGATCGACTCACGTGACTCGTCGGCGGTCGCCCACATGTCACCGTTGTCCTCGAGGGTGTCGTCCATGAGGGCGGCATACCAGTCGGGCAGGTCCGGGAGCGGCCGGCCGAGGCAGTCCCCGAAGTAGCCGGCCTCCATCGCGGCGAGGTGCTTGACGACGCCGAGCAGGTTGGTGCCGGTCGGCGTCAGGGGACGCCGCACGTCGTGCTCGGAGAGCCCGTCGAGCTTCCAGAGGACGGCCTCGCGTGCCCTCGCGAGGTATCGCACCAGGACCGCCTTGGGGTCCTCGTACATCGTCATGCCTCCTCGGGGCGCGGCCGGGTGCCCTGCGTGACGACCTCGACGACCCGCCCGTCCTGGGCGCTCACGCGGGCAGCGTCGATGACGGCGAGGACGTGGACGGCGTCGGACGGGTCCACGGGCATGGCCGCCTGCACGTCCTCGGCACCGACTGCGGCTCCCACGGCGCGGTAGAAGTCCACCTGGGTCGACGGTGTCGTGGGCACGGGCTCGCGCTCGTCGGCGCGGTAGAGCCAGCCGCAGTGCTCGTCGTCGGCGTCCGCGGTGTCGGGGAAGACGTTGACGTCGCTCTCGAAGTCGTTCTGGACGTATGCCGCGTCGCGACCGAGCAGGCGCACCCGCGGACCCGGGGCGCCGGCAACGGACGTGGCACCGAGGTGCGTCGTCACGCCGGACGCGTGACGGCATACGAGGAAGGCGTCGTCCTCGGCGGGGGTCGTGTGGGACTCGACGGTCGCGAAGACCGTCTCGACCGGGCCGAAGAGCTGGACCGCCATGTCGACGAGGTGCGAGTGGAGGTCGAGCAGGATGCCGCCGCCCTCGGCCGGTGGGGCATTCTCGCGCCAGCGGTCCTTGGCGACCGGGCGCCACCGCTCCCAGCGCAGCTCGCAGCGGAACGGCTCCCCGACGAGCCGGTCGGCGACGACGGTGGCCAGTGTCGTGAACTGCGGGTCGTAGCGCCGGTTCTGGAAGACCGTGAGCGCGACCCCCTCGTGGCGCGCGACGTCGACGAGCTCGAGGGCGCCGTCGGCGTCGACGGCGAGCGGCTTGTCGACGACGCACGGAAGGCCGGCCTCGAGCACCGTCCGGGTGTGCGCGAGGTGGCTGCCGCTCGGCGTCGCGAGGACGACGACGTCGAGGCCCTCGACCGCCAGGAGCGCGTCGAGGTCGTCGACGACGAGGGCGTCGGGGAAGTCCTGCGCCACCTCGGCACGACGCTCGGGGTTGGACGTGGCCACGGCGGCGAGCTCGAGCCCGGCGTCACGGATCAGCGGGGCGTGGATGCCCCGTCCTGCGGATGCATAGCCTGCGAGTCCGACTCTCACCATCCTCCGGACCCTAGTGGGCCACGGTGTCAGCGGCCTCCCCCGCCTCGACCGCGGGGTCGGCCACGCGGCTCGGCGCCCGCTCACCTCGCAGCCTCGCCGGCCACCACACCTTCGGTCCGATGTCGTGGGCGAGCGCCGGGACGAGCAGGCTGCGGACGACGAAGGTGTCGAGGATGACGCCGAACGCGACGATGAAGGCCACCTGGACGAGGAAGACGAGCGGCAGCACGGTGAGCGACGAGAAGGTCGCAGCGAGGACGATACCCGCGCTGGTGATGACGCCACCAGTGACCGCGAGGCCGACGAGGATCCCGGGCCTCGTCCCCCGACGGACCGACTCCTCGCGCACGCGGGTCATGAGGAAGATCGAGTAGTCGATGCCGAGAGCCACGAGGAAGACGAACCCGTAGAGCGGGATCGCCGGGTCGCTGCCACCGAAGCCGAGCACGTGGTTGAAGACGAGCGCCGAGACGCCGATGGTCGCGGCGAACGAGACGACGTTGGCGACGACGAGCAGCAGCGGTGCGACGAGGGACCGCAGCAGGACGCAGAGCACGAGGAAGATGACGACGAGGATCGCGGGCACGATGACCCGCAGGTCGCGCCCGCTGGCCTCGAGCACGTCGAGGTTGATCGCCGCCTGCCCGCCCACGTGCGCGTCCGGGCTCACGTCGTCGAGGGCCACCCGCAGCCGACGCACGGTCTCCTCGGCCTCGGGGCTGTCGGCCGCGCCGGTCGCCGTTCCCTGGACGAGCTGGAGGCCGTCGACGGGTGCGGCCTCGGGGGCCGGCTGGCCGGGGACGGGCGGCTGGACGCCGATCCACGCGGACTCGATGCCCGGGTCGTCCTCGAGCACCGACCGCACCGCCTCGGCTCGGTCCTCGGGCACGACGACCTGGACCGGGCTCCCGGCGCCGGCGGCGAAGTGGCGCTCGAGCGCCTCCTGCGCGTCGACGGAGTCGGTGGCGACGAGGAAGGTGTCCTTGATGGTCACCCCCTCCGCCCTGAACGTTGGCGCGAACGCGGCGGCGGCGAGCAGCACCGCGAGGGTGACGACCCAGGTCCGGCGGGGGTGGCGGCCGACTAGCCCGGAGACGCGACCCCAGAGCGAGCGGGTGCCGACGGCGTCCTCGGCGTGGTGGTGGTCGACGCGGGGAGCGAACGGCCAGAACGCCTTGCGCCCGAAGAGGAGCAGCACGGCCGGCAGGAACGTCAGCGACGCGAGCAGCGCGCCGGCGACCCCGAACGCACCCACGGGTCCCAGCCCGGCGGTGTTGCGCAGCGAGGCGAGCATGAGGCACAGCAGGCCGAGGATGACGGTCGCGGCCGAGGCGACGATGGGCTCGACCGACCCGCGCCACGCCCGGCGCAGGGCCGTCCACGTGTTGTCGTGCTCGTGCAGCTCCTCGCGGAACCGGCTCACGAGCAGCAGGGCGTAGTCGGTGGCGGCGCCGACGACGAGGATGAACATGATCCCCTGCGACTGGCCGGAGAGCTCGATGGCGCCGTTCTCGGCGAGCGGCCTCACGACGAGCACGGCCAAGGCGAGTCCGAAGACCGCGCTGAGCAGCACCGCGATCGGCAGGATCGGGCTGCGGTAGACGACGAGCAGGATGACGAGCACGACCGCGAGCGCGACGAGCAGCAGCACGCCGTCGATGCCCGCGAAGGCCGCGGAGAAGTCGGCGACGAGCCCGCCGGGTCCACCGACACTCGTCGTCATCCCGGTCCCGCTGAGCGCGACGCGGGCCTTGGTCCGCACCTCCTCGGCGGCGGCGACGATCGGTGCCTCGCCCTCGATGACGTCGGAGACGGCCGCTTCGGTGAGCGGGATGACGACGAGGGCGGCCTTGCGGTCCTCGCTCGGCACCGGCACGATCTGCGCGCCCTCGACGAGATAGTCACCCAGCGTGCGGTCGAGCCCCGGGAGCGGGATCGACGGCAGCTCCTTGCCGAGCTGGAGCAGGGCGAAGGCGTCACGCTCGTCGAGCTCGCCCCCGTCCCGGTCCTCGGCGACGAGGAAGAGCGGGATCTCCTCGTCGTCGCTGAAGCGCCCCACCGCCTCGAGGACGGCGGTCGACTCGGCGTCGGTCGGCAGGAAGGACGCGTTGTCGTTCTTCTGCACCTCCGAGAGCCGCCCGGTCGCGGGGCCCCCGACGGCTCCCACCGCCAGCCAGGCGACGAGGACGACGAGCGCCCCGAGGATGACCCGTCGTGGCCGGCGGGACTCCGGCGCTCCCCTGCGATGCGTCACGCACCTCAGCGTAGGTGCCCGCTCCCGCGAGGGGAGGCGGGACGGGCGACGAGACCGGGCCCCACGCTCTGCGTGGGACGTCATACGGTGGGGGCATGCGTTTCGTGCACCTCGGCTTCGCCCCCGACTTCGTCGACTACCTCGACGGCTGGGAGAAGCAGCGCGAGGTCCACGCCGCCGTCGCCGAGGAGCGCGAGCCGGACACGACGCTGCTGCTCGAGCACGCGGCGGTCTACACCGCGGGCAAACGCACGCAGCCCGAGCAGCGTCCCTTCGACGGCACGCCCGTCGTCGACGTCGACCGCGGCGGCCTCATCACGTGGCACGGCCCCGGCCAGCTCGTCGGCTACCCCATCGTGCGGCTGCCCGAGGTGCCCGTCGACGTCGTCGCGCACGTGCGCCGGCTCGAGGAGGCGATGATGCGGATGACGCGCGAGTTCGGCGTCGAGACGGTGCGCGTCGAGGGACGCAGCGGCGTGTGGGTGCTCGCTGACGACCGGGGCCCGGACCGCAAGCTGGGCGCGATCGGCGTGCGGGTGAGCAGGCGGACGACGATGCACGGCTTCGCGCTCAACTGCGACGCCGACCTCTCGTGGGCCGACAACATCATCGCGTGCGGCATCGCCGACGCCGGTGTCTCGTCGATCAGCCGCGAGGCCGGCCAGACCGTCACCGTCCAGGACCTCCTCCCCTACGCCGAGAAGCACCTGACCGACGTCCTCGGCTGAGTCCGCGTCACGACGGACCCGTATGCCGGCCCACGCAGATCGTGGGACCCGCGCCTCCTTCCGGGGCCGCCTCACGTCGGCCGGATGTGGGGGGTGTCTCATCGCGGGCGTACTCTGGAGCGCGTGACTGTCGCACCCGAAGGACGTCGTCTCCTGCGCGTCGAGGCGCGCAACGCCGAGACCCCGATCGAGCGCAAGCCCGAGTGGATCCGCACCACCGCCAAGATGGGCCCGGAGTACACCCAGCTCCACGGCATGGTGAAGCGCGAAGGGCTCCACACCGTCTGCCAGGAAGCCAGCTGTCCCAACATCTTCGAATGCTGGGAGGACAAGGAAGCCACCTTCCTCATCGGCGGTGACGTCTGCACCCGTCGCTGCGACTTCTGCGACATCGCCACCGGACGCCCCACCGCGCTCGACCTCGACGAACCGCGGCGCGTCGCCGAGTCGGTCCAGCAGATGGGTCTGCGCTACTCCACCGTCACCGGCGTCGCCCGCGACGACCAGCCCGACGGCGCTGCCGGGCTCTACGCCGAGACGATCCGGCAGATCCACGCGCTCAACCCCAACACCGGCGTCGAGATCCTGCCGCCCGACTTCGGCGCGAAGCCCGAGCTCGTGGGCCAGGTCTTCAGCGCGCGCCCCGAGGTGTTCGCGCACAACCTCGAGACGGTGCCGCGGATCTTTCGCCAGATCCGTCCGGCGTTCACCTACGAGAAGTCGCTCAAGGTCCTCTCGATGGCCCGCGACGCCGAGCTCGTCACGAAGTCCAACCTCATCCTCGGCATGGGCGAGGAGGACCACGAGGTCGAGCAGGCCATCGCCGACCTCCACGACGCGGGCTGCGACATCCTCACGATCACGCAGTACCTCCGTCCCTCGAAGCTGCACCACCCGATCGACCGGTGGGTCAAGCCCGAGGAGTTCGTCCACTGGAGCACCGTGGCCGAGGACATGGGCTTCAAGGGCGTCATGGCCGGACCGCTCGTCCGCTCGTCCTACCGCGCCGGCCGCCTCTGGGCGACCGCGATGACGAAGTGGGGCCGCCCCATCCCCGAGCACCTCACCCACCTCGCCCGGGCCGCCGGCGACCCCGCCCGGCAGGAGGCTGCCTCGCTCGTCGCCCGTGCCGCGGCCACCGCGTGAGCCGTATCCTGATTCTCTGGCACCGGCGCGCCGACGCCCGCCGAGCCTGACCAGCACGACCCCAGCACCACCCACCGACGCAGGAGCACCCACCCCGTGGCCAAGGCCAAAGAGACCACCGCCGAGAAGAAGCCCGGACGGTTCGCCGAGATCCGCCAGGGCTACCGCGCCGTCAAGCAGCTCGACCCGAAGATCGGGTGGGCCATGCTGGCGGCCGCCCTGGTGACGTTCGCCGTCATCGTCGGCATCGGCTTCCTCCTCGGTGGGCTGTGGCGCTTCTACCTCATCCTCATCGCCATCCCGGCCGCCCTGCTCGCCGCCACGTTCGTCATGAACCGTCGTGGCAACAAGGCCATGTACGGCATGCTCGAGGGCCAGGCCGGCGCCGCCGGTGCCGCCCTCCAGAGCATGGGCCGCCGCGGCTGGTACGCGTCGACCGAGCCCGTCGCCGTCGACGCCAACCGTGCCTCGAAGCCGAGCGACCTCGCCGGCTCGGCCATGGTCTTCCGGGCCCTCGGTCGCCCCGGCGTCGTCCTCATCGGCGAGGGCCCGAAGCAGCGCGCCCTCAAGCTGCTCAAGGCCGAGGAGAAGAAGGTCAACCGCGTCGCCCCCGGCGTCCCCGTGCACCTCTGGGTCGTCGGCGACGGCGACGACGAGGTCAAGGTGAGCAAGATCAGCTCGAAGCTCACCCGGATGCGCCCGGTGCTCACCAAGGACGAGGCGTCGGTCGTCAACAAGCGGCTCAAGTCGCTCGGCGGCCTGCGCACCGGCGTCCCGGCCGGCATGGACCCGACCCGCGCCCGTGTCGACCGCAAGGCCATGCGCGGCAAGTGACACTGCCGGGGTCGCTGCGCCCCGCTCGCCTGCCGGAATCCTCTCGCCTCGGGCGGTCGCTCGGGTCCACCATGTCCGTATGCCATCCGCTCCCACCCTCGCCGCCTTCGCCGGCGCGTCGGTCCTGCTCATCCTCTTCCCCGGCCCGGCCATGCTCTTCCTCGTCGCCCGGGGTGCCGCGGGTGGGCGGCGCGTCGGTGTCATGTCGGCCGTCGGCGTCGAGTCCGCGAACGCGACGTTCGTCGTGGCCACCGCCCTCGGGCTGACCGCCGTCCTCGCGACGTCGGCGCTGGCCCTGTCGGTCGTCCGCTACGTCGGTGCCGGCTACCTCGTCTGGCTCGGCATCTCGGTGCTCCGCAGCCGCGGCGCGACGGCTCCGGTCGAGATACCGACGGTGGGGCGCTCGGCGCGGCAGAGCGACTGGACGAGCTGGCGCCAGGGCTACCTCGTGGGCATCGCCAACCCGAAGGTGGCGCTGTTCTTCCTCGCCTTCTTCCCGCAGTTCCTCGACCCTGCCCGCGGCTCGATGACCTCCCAGATCATCGTGCTCGGTGCGGTCTTCGTCGCGATCGGCATGGTCTTCGACGCGAGCTACGGCGCCCTCGCCGGAACCATCTCGACCCGGATGGCCCGACGCCGCGGCGGCAGGAGGTCGGCCAGGGGCAAGGTCGCCATCGGCCTCACCTACATCGGGCTCGGCGGCTTCACCGCCGCCACGGGGTCACGCACCCTCTGAGTCCGGGGGTCGCCGCTCGGCGTCAGGTGCCGCTGGCACGCGGCAGGTCGGCCATGCCGTAGGCCTGCGTCGGCGTGATCGTGAGGACCACGCGCCTCTCCTCGACCATCGCGCGGCGGTAGGCGTCCCAGTCCTCGTGCTCACCGGCGAGCGCGCGGTAGAGGTCGACGAGCGCGTCGGCCACCTCGTCGTCGGGGCTCGACGCGGGTTCGGTGACGGAGGCCGTCCCCTCGAGGACGGCATACGAGAAGAAGGAGCTGCCGTTGACGTGGAGCGCGGTCCACGGCTCGCGCGCGACGTTCTTGACCTTGGCGCGGCCGGCGGTCGTCGAGATCGCGATCGTGCCGTCCTCGCCGACGTGGTGCAGCACGTTGGACAGCTGCGGCCTCCCGTCCCGGCGGATCGTCGTGAGCACGGACTCGCGTCCGCTGCGGGCGAAGGCCAATGCCTCGTCGATGTCCATGCCTGCACCAACAGCCCCTCGTTCGACGCTGTTCCGTGGGTCAGGGGCGGATCACGGCTCGCTCAGCGGCGGACGATGACGGTGCCGGCGAGGGCGTCGTGGAAGCCGCGGCCGTCGCGCGCGCTGAGGACGGCCGGGACGAAGAGGCAGAGCAGCAGCGTGCGGACGACGACCTGAAGCGGGAACGAGCCCGGCTTGACCTGCAGCACCTGCAGCCGCATGAGGGCGTGGCCCGGAGTCGCGGCGAACGCCGTGACCGTGAGGATGTTGAGCACGGCGAGCAGGCCGAGCGGCACGAACGCCTGCGCCCCCCCGGCGCCGAGGTCGGCCCCGAAGGCGAAGCGGGCGAGGACCTGGACCAGCACCCAGTCGACGAGCAGACCCAGGGCCCGGCGCCACAACGGAGCCATCGACCCGGGTCCGCCGGCCGGGAGGCCGAGCTGTTCGCCGGCATACGACGGCTCGTGTTCGGTGCTCACACGAGGACTGTATGCGGCGCCACTCTGGACGCCTCGGACGGGTCGTCGAGGTGTCTGGCAGGGTGTAACACCGGTGAAACATTCGGGTCATGGACGGGAAACCGCACGCCTCTAGGGTTCTCGACATGTCCGGGCACCGCCCGCCGTTCCCTTTGCCTAGGAGGCCCCACGTTGTTCAGCTCTGCTGACGAGGTCCTGTCGTTCATCAAGGACGAGGACGTCAAGTTCGTCGACATCCGTTTCTGCGACCTCCCCGGTGTCATGCAGCACTTCAACGTGCCGGCCGAGACCGTCGACGAGGACTTCTTCACCAACGGCCAGGCCTTCGACGGCTCGTCGATCCGCGGCTTCCAGGCGATCCACGAGTCCGACATGAAGCTCATCCCGGACCCGTCCTCGGCGTACCTCGACCCGTTCCGTGAGCACAAGACGCTCATCATGAACTTCTCGATCGTCGACCCGTTCACCGACGAGCCCTACAGCCGCGACCCGCGCAACATCGCCGCCAAGGCCGAGGCCTACCTCGTCTCGACGGGCATCGCGGACACCGCCTACTTCGGCGCCGAGGCCGAGTTCTACGTCTTCGACGACGTCCGCTTCGAGACCAAGGCCAACGCCGGCTACTACTTCATCGACTCCGTCGAGGCCGCGTGGAACACCGGTCGCGAGGAGGAGGGCGGCAACAAGGGCTACAAGACCCGTTACAAGGGCGGCTACTTCCCCGTCCCGCCGGTCGACCACTTCGCCGACGTCCGCGACAACATCTGCCTCAACCTCGACAAGGTCGGCATCAAGGTCGAGCGCAGCCACCACGAGGTCGGCACCGCGGGCCAGCAGGAGATCAACTACCGCTTCGACACGCTGCTCGCCTCCGGCGACGACATGATGAAGTTCAAGTACGTCGTCAAGAACTCGGTGTGGCAGGGGGGCAAGACCGCGACCTTCATGCCGAAGCCGATCTTCGGTGACAACGGCTCGGGCATGCACACCCACCAGTCGCTCTGGAAGGACGGCGAGCCGCTCTTCTACGACGAGCGCGGCTACGGCGGTCTGTCCGACATCGCGCGCTGGTACATCGGTGGCCTGCTCAAGCATGCCCCCGCCGTCCTCGCGTTCACGAACCCGACGGTGAACTCCTACCACCGCCTGGTCCCGGGCTACGAGGCGCCGGTCAACCTCGTCTACTCGGCGCGCAACCGCTCCGCCTGCGTCCGCATCCCGATCGCCGGTGACTCGCCCAAGGCCAAGCGCATCGAGTTCCGCATCCCGGACCCTTCGTGCAACCCGTACCTCGCGTTCGCGGCGCAGCTCATGGCCGGTCTCGACGGCATCCGCAACCGCATCGAGCCGCCGGAGCCGGTGGACAAGGACCTCTACGAGCTCCCGCCGGAGGAGCACGAGGCCATCGAGCAGGTCCCCGGCTCGCTGCCCGCCGTCCTCGACGCGCTCGAGGCCGACCACGAGTTCCTCCTCGAGGGTGACGTCTTCACCAAGGACCTCATCGAGACCTGGATCGAGTGGAAGCGCAAGAACGAGGTCGACCCGATCCGCTTCCGCCCGCACCCGCACGAGTTCGAGATGTACTTCGACATCTGAGCTTTTGCTCCCCATGAGGGAACGTTGAGGGTCCGGAGGGAACATTTCCCTCCGGACCCTCGGTCTTTCCTCCGTATGCCGTCCGCCCAGGGCCTGGGGACCTCACCAGGAGCACGAGACGGCGGCGGCGGTTGGCGGTCGTCTGCGTGAGCAGGGGTTCGACGTCTCCGAGGGTGTCGGCGGCACCGGCGTCGTGGGCGTCCTGCGCAACGGTCACGGACCGTCCGGCTGCTGCGCACCGACATGGACGCGCTGCTGGCGTGCGGGGACACCGGGCTCGACTGCGCCAGCACGGTGACGGCGCCCTCGAGCGGCGCTGAGGGTGCCGACCGGGTTCCGGTCATGCGCGCCTGCGGGCACGACGCCACGTCACCTGCCTCGACGAGGTCGTGGGCGCGGTCGACGTCGCGATGGCCCAACATGTCCTGCCGGGAGTCGAGTGAACCGTGGTGACGCGCACCGGACCGGTGCTTTCGGCGTCGGACAGCATGCGGGTCACCGTCCACGGCCGAGGCGCACCTAGGTCCATGCCCTCCGAGGTGGGTGTCGCCGAGCTCGTCGCCGGCGTGTGCTTCGGCATCCGGGTCGCCGGCATCCGGTTCGACCTCAATGCTCCATGAGCGCCCGGGGCCGCGCGCGAGTGACGCCCTTCGCGCGGGACCTTCGACCCCTCCGCGGCGCCCGTCAACGGAGGATGCTGAAGGTCTCGGACGGAGAAGGAGGACGCCATGCGAGCGCTGCCCGGAGACCACATCATCCTTGCGACCCCGACCATCGAGGGAGCCCTGCGGGAGGGGGAGGTGGTCGAGACCCGCGGCGCCGACGGCCAGCCTCCCTACCTCGTGCGGTGGACCGACGGCCACGAGGGGCTGCTCTATCCCGGACCGGGTTCGGTCCTGCGGATCGACCCGGCCCACGGCGAGGCCCCCGCCCCCACCACGGCCGCGAGGGCGGCGGAGCCGACACCCGGCCACAACCCGTCGGGGGTGCACCTGCACGCCCGCGACTGGACGGTGCGCATCAGCATCCTCGGTGACGACGACGACGCCGAGGCGCGGGTCGTCCTCATCGCCGACTCACCGCGCCACCTCACGGCGCACGGACACAGCCACCGAAGCACCGACGACGACCCCGTGCCCGAGATCGGTGACGAGGTCGCCGTGGCGCGGGCGCTTCGCCGGCTCGCCGACCGGCTGCTCGACACCGCCGCCGATGACATCGAGGGAGCCACCGGGGAGCACGACGTCACGCTGCGCTCCCGCTGACCGAACCCTGCGCTCCGGCTGACCCGGAAGCCGGCGTCGAGGTCAGTCCTCGAAGAGGTCCTGGCCGTCGATGGTCTCGGCGGTCTCGTCGATCGCCTCGACGAGCGCCGTCGGCTCCGCCTCGGCCGTCGGCCGGCGGTCGAGGTGGACGCCGGCGATCATGCAGCGCACCGAGCCGCCCGCGAGCTCGATCGTCGGGATGTCGACCGCGACGATCTCGCACGACTCCTCGATCGCGGCCACCTGCTCGGGCCGCAGGCTCCGACGGGCGCGCGCCGACATCGCCATGACGTAGCGACGCTTGCCCTCCGGGGTCCGACCGCACAGCTCGACGGCGTTGCCCGCGAACTCGCGGATCTGGTCCTCGGTGAGCTCGACGATCGTGCGGCCGGTCACCGAGAGCCGCTCGCGCACCTGCTCGCGGCGCACCGCGTCGGGGATCATCTCGAGGGCGATCATCGCGACGTCGGTGCCGATGCAGGCGATGACGTTGGTGTGGTAGACCGGCACGCCCTCGGAGTCGACGGCGTCGAAGGCCATCGGCTCGTAGCCGAAGTCCGTGCAGAACCGCTCGAGCACGGCGATGTCGGCCCGGTGGCTGCGCGCCGTGTAGGCGACGCGCGACACGTGGTCGAGGACCATCGCGCCGGTCCCCTCGAGGAAGATCCCGTCGGGCTCGAGCCCGGAGTAGTCGACGATCGCCTGGACGCGGTAGTCCGACTTGAGCATCTCGAGGACGTCGGCACGCCGCTCGTGCCGCCGGTTCGAGGCATACATCGGGTAGACCGCCACGTAGCCGCCGGCGTGCGTCGAGAGCCAGTTGTTGGGGAAGACGCTGTCGGGGCGGGTGTGGTCCTCGTCGGCGAAGACGTGCACCCGGACACCGGCCTGCCTCAGGGCGTCGGCGAGGGCATCCATCTCGGCCAGCGCCGTCGCCGACACCGCCTCGTCGCTCTGCCCGGACGGGACATCGCGCTGGAACGCGTTGTCGGCGGCCGTCGCGGGGTTGGGCAGGAACTTCTCGGCGCGGACGAGGATGACAGCAGAAGGGGCCTGAGCACTCACGGACGGAATGTAGTGCATCCCGAACGCGGCCCCGAAGCGCACCCGCTCCCGTCACCCGACGAGCCGGTATGCCGTCCCGTCACCTCGGTGGGAGCCGCCGGGCCGGGCGCCCGGAGGCGAAGCGGCGTCAGAACCCGCCGAAGTCCCCTCCGCCACCGAAGTCCCCTCCGCCACCGAAGTCGCCTCCGCCACCGAAGTCCCCGCCGGCGAAGTCTCCGCCGCCGAAGTCGCTTCCACCGACGTCACCTCCGGCGGCCTCGTCCCCGGCGCCGCCGGCCTCGCTCTCGGCGTCACCACCACCATCACCACCGGCATCCGACCCTGCGTCACCCGTCGCCTCGCCGGCCTCGGCCGCCTCGGGCGAGGAGCCGTAGTCGTCGAAGAGGGCGTCTGCGATGGCGCTGCCGACGACCACGCCGGCGATCGTGCCCATCATCGAGCCCATGAGCGTGCCGCCCATGCCCATGCCGCCGCGGCCGCCGAAGGTGCGCTCGAGCGTGCCGGGCTGACGCATCTCCGCACGGGTCGCCGCCCGGGCGAGGTCCTGCGGCTCGGCGCTGCGCGGCGCCTCACCCTGCGGGGCGTCCTGCGAGAGCCCGGTGAGGACCTGCTGCCGCTGCTCTGGGGTGAGCTTGGCGAAGGCCTCGGCGTGGACCTGCTCGAGCGTCTCGGGAGGCGCGGTGCGGAGCAGGTAGCGGTAGCGCGCGATCGCCCGCGCGTCCTCGCCCTGCTCCCCACCCGAGCCCTGGAACCGTTGCCCGACTCCGGCAGATCCGGGGCCGGCGGGAACCGCGGACGGTCCGCCCTGCGCACCCCATGACCCGCCGCCGGACCCAGGCGCTCCGTGCTGGTCCTGCATCCGCGGCTCACGCCCGAGGAGCCTGTCGAGGAAACCCATGGTCCGTCCTCCGTCCTGTCGCGTCCGATGACGCGGCGTGCTCCCAGCATGCCCCAGCGGCACGGTCATCGGGTGAGCGCGAGCGACCCCAGTGCGACGAGCCAGCTGACGAAGCTGCCGACGAGGAAGTACTCGGTGACCTGGTCGATCCCGTCGCCCTTGACCGTGCCGTCGTCCTTGGCGGACTGGAGCTCGGGGAAGCGGATGAGTCCCTTGGCAGCGATGACGATGCTCGCCGCGGTCACCTGACCGGCGAGCCCGAGCCCGAGGATGAAGGCGCGCTCCATCGGACCGAGGAGCCGCCCACCCTTGAGCCTCTCGGACGGCTCGCCCTCACGCTCGGCTGGAGCGCGGGACGACGGACGCATCGCGCCGACGCTCACGAGCACGAGCCGGACGATGACGTTGCCGGTGGCGAGGTTGGCCACGAAGAGCCCGGCGACGAGCAGCACATGGTCGAGCGGGCCGTCGGCGGCGAGCGGCAGGTCTGCCCACGCGAACCAGTCCCTCAGGGGTCCGTCGGCAGGAGACGCGAAGCCCGACGTCGCCACGAGCGCCGCTGCGGTCCCACCGAGGACGAGCAGCGCCTGCGCGTGCCCGCCCCCACGGCGCAGTGACCGCTCCGAGAGCGCGACCCACCCGACGAGAGGGGCCACCGACGCGAGAAGGGCGACGAGGTCGGCAACCCCTGTGAGGTCCGCGAGGAGCCCGACGCCGACGACCGTCACGGCGCCCACGGGCACGGCCACGCGGCGGACGGGCCGAGCGTCGACGGCCCGGAGCAGGTCGGTGACACCCACCCCCAGCAGCCACACCGCGAGCCACGTCACGGCAGCGTCCTCAACAGCTCGTGGCAGCGCAGGATGACGGCGAGACCATCGGTCCTCACCCTCTGCGACACCGCGGACGGGGTGATCCCCTCCGCGGCGGCCAGCTCCTTCTGCGTCATCCCCTCGAGCAGTCCTCTCAACAGCCGTCCCGACCTCTCCGACAACGAGCCAACCATGTGGTCCTGACAGTGCAGCGCCGCGTCGACGGCCACCGATGTGCCGAGGTCGTCGGGCTCACCCTCCGCCAACCGGTATGCCGTGTGCACGTGGCCCAGCGCCGCCCGCCGGGCCTCCTCCTCGACCGCGACGATGGCCTCGCGGGCGGCCCACCAGGCGGGACCGTCCTTGATCCCCCGCTTCGCGTCGAGTGTCGTCGTCGCGCCCCGGCCGATTCCATAGCGCGTCTCGGCCCGCTCCCGGAGAGCGACCCGCGTGCGCAGCGCCGCCTCGAGCGCCGCACCGAGGTGCGTGTAGACACCCTGGAACTCGTCACCCACCGTGACCTCGAGGGGCTCGACGTGGTCGACCCGAGCGTTGGTGTCCGCGAGCGCCGACTCGAGGGCGCGGTGCAGCCCGCGGCGGTCGGCGCTCGACCGGGAACGGACGATGTCGCCGATGAGGACGACAGGTGAGAGCTGAACTCGTGACATATCCAGATCATACCTTCATTCGACCATAATGCAGATATGTACTTCATCCACGGTCAATGAAGCCCTCGCCTCAACTCCGGCCGGGCCGATGCGCGCGTCGGGCGGCGCGGCCTCGTCCCGTGGGTCCAGAATGAGGGGTACGGACCGACGAGGTCCGCGACGACGGGACCACGGTCCCCGGGCCCGAGGGTTCCCGCCGCCTGACCACCGAGTTCGTGGAGGCGTCATGAGCGGCATCACTTCCCCCACCCCCAGCGCGCGCATCGTCGTCGGCATCGACGGCTCGGCGCACGGCTGGGCGGCCCTTGCGTGGGCCGCCGAACGGGCGTCGCGGATGTCGTCCCCGCTGCACCTCATCCATGCCTTCGCACCGGACATCCCGATGCTCGGGTTCGGCAGCACCGACCAGAGTTCGCTCAAGGAGGAGGGCGAGCGCCTGCTCGCGACCGCACGCGCCCGGGCCCACGCGGTCGACAGCTCGCTGACGGTGACCACCTCGCTTCCCCCGGGGTTCGCCTCCCCCGCCCTCGTCAAGGCCTCGCACGACGCCGCGATGGTCGTCCTCGGCGCCGTCGGCCACGGCCTCCTCAGCCGCGCCACCATCGGTGCCGTCGCGCAGCAGGTCGCCGCGCACGCCACCTGCCCCGTCGTCATCGTCGGCCACGAGGGGCACAGCGAGCCACCGCACCACCGCGTCGTCGTCGGGGTCGACGGGTCGAGCGCCTCGTCGGCCGCCCTCCACGCCGCCTTCGACTACGCGGCCTCGCAGGAGGCCGAGCTCGTCGTCGTCCACGCCTGGGAGGCGAAGGGACCCGAGGACCCGACGTTGTCCACGGACTCGAGCTGGCCGGCATACGAGAGCGAGCTGGAGCAACGCGTGGGTCGCGAGATCGCGTCGAGCAGCATCCAGCACCCGGCCGTCAAGGTCCACCACGAGGTCGTGCGCAGCTCTCCGGTCGCCGCGCTCATCCAGGCCGCCGACACCGCCGACCTCGTCGTCGTGGGGGCGCGGGGCACGGGGGGCTTCCCGGGGCTACACCTCGGGTCGGTCTCGAGCCGGCTCCTCGGCCGCACCGCCTGCCCGCTCGTCCTCGTGCACCCGCGGGAGCCGTGAGGTCGCGCCGAGCTGGTCGAGGACGAAGGCCCACTCCCAGGCGACCTGCTCCCACGCGGCGTAGCGCCCGCTGCGTCCGCCGTGCCCGGCGGCCATCTCGGTCCGCAGCAGGATCGGTCGGGTCGCCTCGTCGTTGGTGACGGTGGCACGCAGCCGTGACACCCACTTGACCGCCTCGGTGAAGAAGACGCGGGTGTCGTGCAGGCTCGTCGTCGCGAGGATGGCGGGGTAGTCGCGCGGGGCGACGTTCTCGTAGGGGGTGTACGCCTTCATGACGGCATAGACCTCGGGGTCCTCGAGCGGGTTGCCCCACTCCTCCCATTCCCCCACGGTGAGCGGCAGGTCGGGCCGCAGGATCGTCGTGAGCGCGTCGACGAAGGGCACCGCGGCGTGCGCGACGCGGAACCTGTCGGGCGCGAGGTTGAGGACCGCACCGACGAGCAGCCCTCCGGCAGAACCGCCCTCGAGACCGAGCCGGTCGCCGGCCACCCAGCCGAGCTCGACGAGACGGTCCGCGCAGGCGACGGTGTCGGAGAACGTGTGCGGCTTGGCGAGGAGCTTGCCGTCGTCGTACCAGTGCCGCCCCATCTCACCGCCGCCCCGCACGTGGGCGGTCGCGTGGACGACTCCGCGGTCGAGCAGCGAGAGCCGCGCGACGGAGAAGTAGGGGTCGCTGGAGTACTCGTAGGCCCCGTATGCCGTGAGCAGACCGGGGTGCGTCCCGTCGGGCGCGAGGTCGGCCCGGTGCACGACCGAGATCGGCACCCGGGTGCCGTCCTCCGCGGTGGCCCACTCGCGTCGCTGGACGTAGTCGGAGAGGTCGACGTCGCCGATGACGGGCTGCTGCTTGAGGACGGTGCGCTCGCCCGAGGAGAGGTCGAGCTCGAGGACGGTCCGCGGCGTGACGAAGGACTCGAAGACGAGCTGAAGCGCGGACTGGTCGCGCTCTCGGTTGTCACCCAGCCCGACCGAGTAGATGGGCTCGTCGAAGCCGACGGGAACCGGTGTGGCATAACCGGACTCGGCCGACGGGTCGACCGCGAGCAGCGACAGGGCGGTGAGCCCGTCGCGGCGCAGCGACAGCACGGCGACGTCGTCGAAAGCGTCGACACCGAGGAACCGCTCGCCCGTGCCCGCGCGCAGGAGCGGCTGCCACTGGTCGTGGCTCGTCGCGTCGAGCGGGGCCCACGCGAGGTCCGAGTCGGGGTTGTCGGTGTTGTGCACGATGAGGAGCCGGTCCTCGGCGGGCTCGACGTCGTACTCGACGCCGTCGCGGCGGGCGGCCACCACGCGGAAGTCGGCCTCGGGCGTCGCGGCGTCGAGGAGGCGCACCTCGGAGGTCGTCTTGGAGCCGAGCGAGAAGATGATCCACCGGTCGTCACGGCTCGTTCCGATGCCCATCCAGAACCGCTCGTCGGTCTCCTCGTGGACGAGGACGTCCTCGGCGGGGTCGCCCCCGACGCGGTGGCGCCACAGCTGGTGGGGGCGCCAGGCGTCGTCGAGCCGGGTGTAGAAGACCGTGCCACCGTCGAGGGAGAACTCGACGCCGTAGCCGATGCCGGTGATGCCCTCGTCGAGGGTCTCGCCCGTCGTGAGGTCGCGGATGACGAGGTCGAAGCGCTCGTCGCCCGTCGCGTCGGTGGCCAGTGCGAGCCGCGTGTGGTCCGGGCTCACCGTGAGGGCCCCGATCGAGAAGAACTCGGAGTCGCCCGCCTCGACGTTGCCGTCGACGAGGACCTGCTCACCGTCGGGGACGCGGTCGGGCACGACGACCGGCCGGACGGCCGCGTCGGCGACCGGCACCCGCGCCTGGATGGGGTACTGCTGCCCCTCGACGGTGCGGGAGTAGTACCACCAGGGCCCCGAGCGCACGGGGACAGAGAGGTCGGTCTCGAGCACGCGCGACCGAATCTCTCCGAAGATGCTGTCGCGCAACGGCTTCAGGTGCTCGGTGCGCGCGTCGGCATAGGCGTTCTCGGCCTCGAGCAGGCCCACGACCTCCGGGTCGTCACCGTCGCGCAGCCACTCGTAGGCGTCGTCGACCCGGTCGCCGTGGTGCTCCCGGACGTGCGCACGCGTGGCGGCGACGGGAGGCGTCGGGAGGGTCGTCGAGGGCATCGCGGTGCCGTTCTCGGGGTCGGCCGTGGACGTCGGCTCGGATGTCGGCTCAGCCACCGGTGAGGCACCTCGGGCCGAGGAGGACCTTGAGGTCGCCGTAGAGCGACTCGCTGGCGTTGACGCGCAGCGCGTCGTCGAGCCGGATGAGCGTCGTGCGGCCCGGCTTGGTGAGCTTGAGGTGGACCTCGGTCGTGCCGGGGTGGTTGGCGAGCACGCCCTTGAGCTCCTCCATCCGGCCGGTCGTCGCACGCAGCGTGTCGAGCGTGACGACGACGGGTCCGCGCGGACCCTCGGTGAGCTCGGGCAGGGTGAGCTCCTGGGCATAGATCGACACCGAGTCGTCACGCCGGTTGACCTTGCCCCGGACGACGGCGACGACGTCCTGCGAGAGCATCGTCGAGACCGTGAGGTAGGCGCTCGGGAAGAAGAGGCACTCGATGGCGCCCTCGAGGTCCTCGACGGTGGCGATGGCCCAGAGGTCGCCCTTCTTGGTGCGCTTGATCTGCAGGCCGGTGATGAGCCCGGCCACGGTGACCATCGAGCCCTCGGGCTTGCCGTCCTCGGCGCTCAGCGTCGCGATCGCCGTGTCGGCGTGCTGCTGCAGGACGTGCTCGACACCGAAGAGCGGGTGGTCCGAGACGTAGAGGCCGAGCATCTCGCGCTCGAAGGTGAGCAGGGTGGACTTGTCCCACTCGACCGTCGGCACGGGCGTCAGGCCCATCATCGCGTCACCTGCGCCGGAGTCGTCGTCGTCGCCGAAGGCACCGAAGAGCGAGTCCTGGCCGATGGCCTCCTGGCGCTTGATCGCGACGAACGCGTCGACGTACTCCTCGTGGACCCGCAGCAACCCGGCGCGCGACTCACCCAGCCCGTCGAAGGCGCCGCCCTTGATGAGGGACTCGATGGTGCGCTTGTTGCAGACGACGGCGGGGCACTTGGAGAGGAAGTCGCGGAACGACGTGAACGCGCCCTTCTCCTCGCGTGCGGCGATGATCGCCTCGACGACGTTGTGGCCGACGTTGCGGATCGCGGCCATGCCGAAGCGGATGTCGGCGCCGACGGCGGCGAACCGTGCGACGGAGTCGTTGACGTCGGGCGGGAGGACCTTGATGCCCATCCGCCGGCACTCACCGAGGTAGAGCGCGGACTTGTCCTTGTCGTCGCCGACGCTCGTGAGCAGGCCGGCCATGTACTCGGCCGGGTAATTGGCCTTGAGGTATGCGGTCCAGTAGGAGACCAGCCCGTATGCCGCGGTGTGCGCCTTGTTGAACGCGTAGTCCGAGAAGGGGACGAGGACGCCCCACAGCGCCGCGATCGACGCCTCGTTGAAGCCCTTCTCCTTCATGCCGGTGGAGAAGGGGATGTACTCGGCGTCGAGCACCTCCTTCTTCTTCTTGCCCATGGCCCGACGGAGGAGGTCGGCGTTGCCGAGCGTGTAGCCGGCGAGCTTCTGGGCGATCTCCATGACCTGCTCCTGGTAGATCACCAGGCCGTAGGTCGTGCCGAGGATCGGCCCGAGCGCGTCGATCATCTCCTGCTGGAGCTTGCCCTTGAGCTGCGGGTCGAGCGGCGTGAGCTCCTGCTTGCCGTTCTTGCGCAGCGCGAAGTTCGTGTGCGCGTTGACGCCCATCGGGCCGGGGCGGTAGAGCGCGAGGGCGGCGGAGATGTCCTCGAAGTTGTCCGGCTGCATGAGCTTGAGCAGCGTGCGCATGCCGCCACCATCGAGCTGGAAGACGCCGAGCGTGTCGCCCCGCGCGAGCAGGTCGTAGGTCGCCTTGTCGGTCATGTCCTTCGACAGGGCGTCGAGGTCGAGGTCCTCGCCCCGGTTGGTCTTCACGTTCTCGATGGCGTCGTCGAGGATCGTGAGGTTGCGCAGGCCGAGGAAGTCCATCTTGACCAGGCCGAGCGTCTCGCACGTCGGGTAGTCGAACTGCGTGAGGACCTGGCCGTCCTGCAGCCGCTTCATGATCGGGATGACGTCGATGAGCGGCTCGCTCGACATGATGACGCCGGCGGCGTGGACGCCCCACTGCCGCTTGAGCCCTTCGAGCCCCTTGGCGGTCTCGACGATCTCCTTGAAGTGCGGCTCGGTCTCGACGAGCTCGCGGAACTCCTTGCCCTCGCCGTAGCGCGGGTGCTCGGGGTCGTAGATCCCCGACAGCGGCACGCCCTTGCCCATGACGTCCGGCGGCATCGCCTTGGTGAGCTGCTCGCCGACGTTGAACGGGTGGCCCATGACGCGGGCCGAGTCCTTGACGGCCTGCTTGGCCTTGATGGTGCCGTAGGTGACGATCTGCGCGACCCGCTCCGAGCCGTACTTCTCGGTGACGTAGCGGATGACCTCGCCGCGCCGGCGCTCGTCGAAGTCGATGTCGAAGTCGGGCATCGACGCGCGCTCGGGGTTGAGGAACCGCTCGAAGATGAGGCCGTGCGGGATCGGGTCGAGGTCGGTGATGCGCATCGCGTAGGCGCACATCGAGCCGGCACCCGAGCCACGGCCCGGCCCGACGCGGATGCCGTTGGACTTGGCCCAGTTGATAAAGTCGGCGACGACGAGGAAGTAGCCGGGGTAGCCCTTGGAGACGATGACCTCGATCTCGAAGTCGGCCTGCTTCTGGGCATACTCCGGTATGCCGTCCGGGAACCTCGCGTGCAGGCCTCTCTGGACCTCCTTGACGAACCACGACTGCTCGTTCTCCCCGGGCGGGCAGGGGAACTTCGGCATGTAGCGGCCCTCACCCTCGGTGAAGGACACCTCGCACATCTCGGCGACGAGGAGGGTGTTGTCGCACGCCTCGGGCAGCTCGCGCCACGTGTGCCGCATCTCGGCCGCGGTCTTGAGGTAGTAGCCGTCACCGTCGAACTTGAACCGGTTGGGGTCCATGAGGGTCGAGCCGGACTGGACGCACAGCAGGGCGCCGTGGGCCTGCGAGTCCTCGGGGTAGGTGTAGTGGCTGTCGTTGGTGGCGAGCAGCGGGAGGTCGAGCTCCTTGGCCAGCCGCAGCAGGTCCTTGATCGTGCGGCGCTCGATCTCGTTCTGGTGGTCCATGACCTCGCAGAAGTAGTTCTCGGCGCCGAAGATGTCGCGGTAGTCGCTCGCCGCCTGCTTCGCGAGGTCGTACTGGCCGAGCCGCAGCCGGGTCTGGATCTCGCTCGAGGGGCAGCCGGTGGTCGCGATGAGTCCCTGGCCGTGCTGGTCGATGAGCTCGCGGTCGAGGCGCGGCCACTTGGCGTAGACCTGGTCGAGCGAGGCCCGGCTGTCCATCTGGAAGAGGTTGCGCAGGCCGTTGTTGTTCTTGGCCAGCAGCGTCATGTGCGTGTAGGCACCCGAGCCGGAGACGTCGTCCCCGGGACGGGTGCGCTCGTCACCCCACTTGACACGGGTCTTGTCGGTGCGGTGGGTGCCCGGCGTGACGTAGGCCTCGAGCCCGATGATGGGCTTGACGCCGGTCCCCTGCGCCTTGCGCCAGAACTCGTGCGCCCCGTAGAGGTAACCGTGGTCGGTCATGGCGAGCGCCGGCATACCGAGCTCCGAGGCGCGGGTGAACAGGTCCCCGATCCGGGCCGCTCCGTCCAGCATGGAGTACTCGGTGTGGACGTGCAGGTGGACGAAGCTGTCCGTGCTGTCCGGGGCTGGGGAGGAGGTGGGCGACGACATCGTGGATCATCCTAGGTCGCCCCGGTGACAGGTCTGGACGGCTCGCCACGGTGTGGCGGATGTGACGGCTGGGACTGCCGCAGTGGCTGCTGGAGCGCGGCGCAGACGACTCCGGCGACGGCGTCAGAGACGGTCGAGGGCGTCCTGGAGGTCCTGCGGGTATCGGCTCTCGAAGGTGACCCACTCCCCCGTACCCGGGTGCTCGAAGCCGAGCCCGACGGCGTGCAGCCACTGACGTTCGAGGCCGAGCCGCTTGGCGAGCACGGGGTCGGCGCCATAGGTGAGGTCGCCGACGCAGGGGTGGCGCAGCGCCGAGAAGTGGACGCGGATCTGGTGGGTCCGGCCGGTCTCGAGGTGGATCTCCAGCAGGCTGGCGTGGCGGAAGGCCTCGATCAGCTCGTAGTGGGTGACGGCGTGCTTGCCCGACTCCATGACGGCGAACCTGTAGTCGTGGCCCGGGTGACGACCGATGGGCGCGTCGATCGTGCCCACGAGCGGGTCCGGGAGACCCTGGACGAGCGTGTGGTAGGTCTTGTCGACCGAGCGCTGCTTGAACGCCCGCTTGAGGACGGAGTAGCCGCGCTCGCTCTTGCAGACCACCATAAGCCCGGACGTGCCGACGTCGAGCCGCGAGACGATGCCCTGGCGCTCGCTGGCGCCACTCGTCGAGATGCGGTAGCCGGCCGCCTTGAGACCGCCGAGCACCGTCGGACCGGTCCAGCCCACGCTCGGGTGGGCAGCGACGCCGACCGGCTTGTCGACGACGACGATGTCGTCGTCGTCGTGGATGATCGTCATCCCCGGCACGGGCTCGGCGATGACCTCGAGGGTCGGGCTGGGGTCGGCGCTCGGCAGCGTCACCTCGAGCATGTCGCCGCCGTGCACGCGGTGAGACTTGCCGACGTTGGCGCCGTTGACGGCCACGCCGCCGTCCGAGGCGAGGTCCGCGGCGCGCGTGCGCGAGAGGCCGAAGAGGCGAGCGATGGCCGCGTCGACGCGCTCCCCCTGAAGCCCGTCGGGGACGAGCATCGTGCGGCTGTCAGACATGCGGGTCCCCGGCGCCGGCCTCGGGCTCGGGGTGCGCCTCGCCGGCCTCGTGCCGGCCGTGGGTCACGCCCTCGAGCGGGATACCGCGGAGCGCGAGGACCGCGCCGAACGCCGCCGCGACGACGATGGCGATGTCCGCGACGTTGCCGATGAAGAGCCCGAAGTAGTCGATGAAGTCGACGACGTGCCCCCGCCCGAACCCCGGCGCCCGCAGGATGCGGTCGATGAGGTTGCCGATGGCCCCGCCGAGCAGCATGCCCAGCGTCACCGCCCACCCACCGTGGCCAACCCGGGTCGCCGCGCGCCCGACCCACACGACGATGCCGAGCGCCACGAGCGTGAGGAGCCACGTGACGCTGTCGCCGAGCGAGAAGGCCGCGCCCGGGTTGCGGATCAGGTTGAGCCGGAGGACCGGCCCGAGGAGGTCCCGGGGCTGCCCCGGAGTGAGCGCGTCCAGGGCCCAGATCTTCGAGCCCTGGTCGAGGACGAGCGTGAGCACGCCGACCCCGAGGAGGAGCGCAAACAGCCGCGACCGGCCCTGGCGATCTTCCGGGGCCGGTGCGGGTGTGGACTGGAGGCTGGAGGTCAGCGGCGTTCCTGTTTCGTCTTGCATCGCATGCATAGGGTCGCACGAGGAGCGGCCTGGAGGCGAAGTTTGCCGATCGGCTGGCCGCAGGACTCGCACACGCCGTAGGTCCCGTCATCGAGACGCTCGAGCGCGTGCTCGTTCTGGTGGAGCATCTCGCGGGCGTTGTCGGCGAGGGCGATCTCCTGCTCGCGCTCGTAGGTCTTGGCCCCCGCGTCCGCCTGGTCGTCGCCGGCGCCGTCACCCGAGTCGCGCAGCAGGTCGGACAGCTCGGACTCGGCGTGCGCGAGCTCGGTGCGCAGGAGCGCGATGTTGGCCTCGATCTCGGCCCGGACCTCGCGCAGCTCCTTGGCGGTCCAGGGCGACTCGTCCTCTCGGACGACGAGCGCCTTCTTCGCGGTCTTCTTTGCAGTCCTGGCGGGTGCAGTCACGGCGGATGCCTTCTTCGCAGGGGCCTTGGTGGCCGGGGCCTTCTTGGCGGCGGAC
>NZ_AVPI01000020.1 GCF_000768675.1 Knoellia flava TL1
GGGCGGGACGGCGAGCCGGAGGACGTCGCCGACGACACCGCCCTGCCGCCGGGCGACGGCGCGGGCCGCCTCGAGCACCGGCGGCGTGAGGACGGGTTCGGGCGAGACGAGCCGCCGGATGACCGCGAGCCGCCCCTCGTGCTCGGCGTCCGCCCCGCGTGAGACGACGAAGCCGTCGAGGTCCTGCCCGGCGAAGCGCACCTTGACCCGCACGCCGGGAGCCACACTGTCGGCCATCGCCGCGGGGACGAGGTACTCGAAGGGCCGGTCGAGGTGGGCGAGACCGGTGTCGACGAGGACCGAGGCGACGGGGTCGCCGTCCGCGATCGGCTCTCCTCCGGAGACCGGCTTGGGGCGCGATCGGGCCGACGGTTGGATGAGCTCCAGCTGCTCCCCCTCACCCGGCCCGGTCATGCCCCGAAACTAGACGACCGCCCGGACAGGTCAGCCGCCGAGCCGGGTCCGGAGCAGCGCCACCGTGTCGTGCGGGCGCTCGAGTGCGGGCAGGTGGCCTGCCCAGTCGAGCTCGACGAGCACGGCACCGGGGATGTCGCGGGCCAGGAGCACCGCCAGGTCGCGGAAGTGCTGGACGTCGTGGGCGCCCGAGACCACGAGGGTCGGTGCCGCGACGTCGGCCGGGTCGACCTCGACCCGCTCGGGCTGCGGGGGCGGGTCGAGCTCGTCCGCGGCGAGCTGGACCTCGAAGGCGCGTCGCTGCATCGCGGCCAGGTCGTCGCGGACCTCGGCGGTCATGTCCGGCCCCGCCCACGTCTCGACGTTGAGGGTGGTGGCGCCCTCGACGTCGCCGGTCTCGAGCAGAGCGTCCTCGCGCTCACCGAACGCGAGGAGGACGGGGTCGGTGACCTCGAGGCCGCGGTGGGCCGCGCAGAGGAGGACGAGCGAGACCACGCGGCCTGGGTGGCGGGTCGCGAGCTCGAGGGCCACCCGTCCGCCGAACGAGGCACCGACGACGGAGGCCCGCTCGATGCCGAGCACGTCGAGGAGGCGGACGACGTCGTCGGCGTCGGCGTAGGCCTCACCGGGCAGCGGCGTGTCTCCGAACCCACGCAGGTCGGGGGCGACGACGCGGTGGTCGGTCGCGAGCGATGCCACGACGGGCGCCCACATGCGGCGGTCGGCGACCCCGGCGTGGAGCAGGACGACGGCGGGCCCGCTCCCCTCGTCGTCGTGGGCGATGAGGAGCGGGCCCGTGGTCCCGGTTGCCGGCGTGGTCAGGGTCAGCCCTTGACCGCGCGCTGGAGGTCCTCCACGCGGTCGGTCCGCTCCCACGTGAAGGGGGCGTGGACGCCGTCGGCGGTCGTGCGACCGAAGTGGCCGTAGGCGGCGGTCGGCTTGTAGATCGGGCGGAGCAGGTCGAGCGCGTCGAGGATGGCGGCCGGGCGCAGGTCGAAGACGGCGAGGATCGCGTCCTGGATCCTGTCGGCCGGGACCGTCTCGGTGCCGAACGTCTCGACATAGATGCCGACGGGCTGGGCCTTGCCGATGGCGTAGGCGACCTGGACCTCGCAGCGGCGGGCGAGGCCCGCGGCGACGACGTTCTTGGCGACCCAGCGGGTGGCGTAGGCGGCGGAGCGGTCGACCTTCGACGGGTCCTTGCCCGAGAAGGCGCCACCACCGTGGCGGGCCATGCCGCCGTAGGTGTCGACGATGATCTTGCGGCCGGTCAGCCCGGCGTCACCCATGGGGCCACCGATGACGAACGTGCCGGTGGGGTTGATGAGGGACCGGTAGTCGCTCGTGTCGAGGTCGGTGCCGGTCTCGGCGAGCTCCGCGAGGACCGGGGCGATGACGTGCTTCTCGATGTCGGGGCCGAGCAGGGTGTCGAGCGAGATGCCCTCGGCGTGCTGGGTCGAGAGGACGACGGTGTCGAGCCGGACGGCCTTGTCGCCCTCGTAGCCGATCGTCACCTGGGTCTTGCCGTCGGGACGCAGGTAGGCCAGCTCCTCCGACTTGCGGACCGCCGTCAGCCGCTCGGAGAGACGGTGCGCGAGGAAGATCGGCAGCGGCATGAGCTCGGGCGTGTCGTCGCACGCGTAGCCGAACATGAGGCCCTGGTCGCCGGCGCCCTGCTTGTCGAGCGGGTCGACGCCGCCGGTGCGGTTCTCGTAGGCCGTGTCGACGCCCTGCGCGATGTCCGGGCTCTGCTGGCCGATGGAGACCTCGACACCGCAGGAGGCGCCGTCGAAGCCCTTGGTGGAGCTGTCGTAGCCGATGCCGAGGACGGTGTCGCGCACGATCTTGGGGATCTCGACGTAGGCCTCGGTGGTCACCTCTCCGGCGACGTGCACCAGCCCCGTCGTCACCATCGTCTCGACGGCGACGCGGGCTCGGGGATCCTGCTCGAGCATCGCGTCGAGGATCGCGTCCGAGATCTGGTCGCAGATCTTGTCGGGGTGACCCTCGGTGACGGACTCGGACGTGAACAGGCGTGCAGCCACCGGGGCTCTCTTTCGTGCGGGGTCAGGTTCGTCCGCGCGCGAGGGCGGCGGGGTGCCCAAATCTAACCCCTGCGCGACGCACGCGAAGGCCGCTCCCGTCAGGTGGTCCTTCGCGGGGCCGGCGTGAGGACCTCGTCGGGCCTGACGGGCAGCTTCGGCGTGCGGCATGATGTGCGGCGTGAGCGACCCTCTCGACCTCCTGGCGCGGGCCCAGCGCCTTGCCGAGGAGGTCCGCGTCGAGTCCTTGCGCGAGGTCGCCGAGGCCCGAAGGGACGCGGCTCAGGTCCGCGCGCGCACCGCCGACGCCATGAGCGAGCTCGAAGGCGTCACCTCGAGGCTCGACCGTGCGCGTGCGGAGGCAGAGGCCGTCATCGAGGCCGCCCGCGAGGAGGCCGGAGCACTGCTCGCGGACGCCGCCGACCAGGCCTCGCTCGTGCGCACGCGCTCGTCCAAGGCCGCTGACGAGGCGCTGTCGATCGCCGAGGAGGACGCCGAGGCGCGGCTCGCCCAGGCGGAGCAGCGTGCCGCCGAGCTCGTCGCCGACGCCGAGCGGACCGCCCGTGAGCGGCTCGAGTCCGCCTCCCGCGAGATCGCCACCGCCCGCGAGCAGTGGTCGACCGAGCGGGCCGCCCACGAGAGCGAGATCGCAGGGCTGCGCTCTGGTGCCGAGGAGGACGCCGCTCGGATGCGCACGGAGGCGGACGCGTATGCCGTCCGCCACCGTCGCGAGGCCGAGCTCGCCGCCGAGACCGCGCGCGCCGAGACCCAGCACCACCTGTCCGTCGCGCAGCAGGAGCGCGACTCCCTGCTCGCCACGGCTCGCACCCAGGCCACCGAGCACCTCGACCGTGCCCGCGCGGAGGCCGACGAGCTCATCCGGTCCGCCGAGGCCCATCTCGCCTGGGCGCAGGCCACCGTCCGCGACATCGTCGGCACGGCCGAGCGCGAGACGATGGCCCAGCGCCGCGAGCACCACCAGTCGCTGTCCGAGCGCGCCCGGGCACAGCGCGACCGGATCACCGCGCTCGCCGCCAGCGCCGCCGCCCGAGCTGCCGACCTCACCTCGGAGGCCGAGGCCGAGTCGACCCACCTGCGGGCCCAGGCGACGATCGTGCTCGAGGAGGCCCGGGCGAGCGCGGCGCGCACCCTCGAGGACGCGGGCCGCGAGGCCGAGCGCATCACCCGCTCGGCGACCGAGCGGGTCGAGGAGGCCGAGGCCCGGGCCGAGCGTCGGCTCGCCGAAGCCGAGCGCGGTGCCCAGCTCGTCCGCCGCGGTGCCGCCGACGACGTCGAGCGGTTCCAGCGCGAGGCCCACGAGCAGCATCGCGCGGCCCGCGCCGAGATCCTCCGGATCACGAACGAGGCGCAGGCCCGCTCGGACGCCATCCGTGCCGAGGCCGAGGCGAGCGCCGCGCGGGTGCGCGACGAGGTCGCCGCCCTCGCCGCCCGGCGCGACGCCATCACCGCCCAGCTGGCCGACCTCAGCGGCGTCATCGACGCGCTCGCCGTCGGCGAACCGACCCCGTAGCCGCCCCCCACCCCGCACCAGGAGCAGTCATGAACACGCCCGCCTTCCCGACGATCTTCCGCGGCTACGACCCGGCTGCGGTCGACCGCCACCTCGCCTCCGTCGAGCAGACGGTGGAGTCGGCCCGTCAGGAGGTGGCCCGGGTCACCGTGGAGCTCACCAAGCTCACCCAGGAGAACGCCGAGCTCGCCAAGGGACTCGCCAAGCAGACGGCGGCCGTCGCCGAGCTCGAGGCCCGCGAGTCGCAGCCCTCCTCTCCCTCCTTCGCCCACCTCGGCGAGCGCATCGGCTCGATGCTCACGCTGGCCGACGAGGAGGCGGCCTCGCTGCGGGCGTCGGCCACCGCGGACGCCGAGGAGCACCGTCGGCTCGTCGAGGAGTCGGCCGCGCAGGTACGCGCCGAGGCCGACCGCTACGCCGACGAGGTCCGCCAGCGCGCCGATGTCGAGGCGTCCGAGATCGTCGCCAGGGCGAAGCAGGAGTCGACCGCTCTCCTCGACGACGCCGGGCGCGAGGCGTCGGCGCGTCGCGAGGAGGCCGAGGCCTACTTCGAGAGCCAGCGCGCCCGCGCCGCAGCAGCCGCGGCCGACTTCGAGAGCACCCTCCAAGAGCGTCGCGACCGCGCGACGCAGGAGTTCACCCTCGCCGAGGGCACCCACGAGCTCCGCCTGCAGGAGCTCCAGGAGCAGGCCGACACCCTCGCCCGCGAGGCCGAGGAACAGCGTGCCGCCCGCACCGCGGAGGCGCAGTCGATCCTCGACCACGCCAAGGCCGAGGCCTCCGCCATGGTGACCACGGCCAAGGAGCAGGCCGACCGGATCAGGCGTGACTCCGAGCGCGAGCTCGCCGCGGCCACTGCTCGCCGTGACAGCATCACCGCGCAGCTGAGCAACGTCCGCAACATGCTCGCGACCCTTGGTGGCGCCTCGGCGCTCGGCCAGGCCGGCTTCGGCGACGATGCCACCGACGAGCCCGCGGCGAAGGAGGAGGCCCGGACCGAGGCGGCCGCGGAGACCGAGGCCCCCGAGGTGCCTGCCGAGACCGACCGCACCGACGAGTCCGCCGCCGTCGACGAGTCGCCGGACGCCGCCGACGACAAGGCTGGGGACGGCAGGGCCGGGGACGACGTCGCGGCCCGCACCGAGCGCGAGGCCGAGCTGGCCGGAGCCTCGGACGCCAAGGGTGGCCGCAAGAAGAAGTAGCCCCACGGCCGCGAGCCCGGCCGTCGGTGGATGTCCCCGCCGCCCGGGCTCTGTTCTCTCTCGCACTCACGTGCGCAACTCGCCAATTCCTCCCGTTCGGTACACGACACCGTGTGCCGAACGGGAGGAATTGGCGAGTTTCTGCACAGGGCGATGGGTATGCCGTGCGCCCGGCTACGCGGTCGGCCCACCTCTGCGCCGGGTCACCCGGGCGGTGGTCGCGAGGGAGCGGTCAGAGCAGGTCGGTGACGGCGTCCCAGACGGCGTCGGCGACCGCGGCCTTGCTGGCGGGTCCGACCTCGACGGTCTCGTCGCTCCCCCGGCGCAGGATCGTCACGGTGTTGTCGTCGGCGCCGAACGTCTTGTCGACACCGACCTCGTTGACGACGAGGACATCGCACCCCTTGCGCTCGAGCTTGGCGCGGCCGTGGTCGAGCACCGAGCCGGTGTCGTCGCCGGTCTCGGCCGCGAAGCCGACGATGACGGGGCTCGTCGCACTCCCCCGGCTCGTGACGAGCTCGGCGAGGATGTCGGGGTTGCGCACGAGCGTGATCGTCGGCGCCGACTCGTCGGCGGACCCGTCGTCGGCGGTG
Source organism: Knoellia flava TL1 (assembly GCF_000768675.1). GTDB lineage: Bacteria > Actinomycetota > Actinomycetes > Actinomycetales > Dermatophilaceae > Knoellia > Knoellia flava. The sequence goes on from NZ_AVPI01000020.1 coordinate 5,783, forward strand.
TCGTGCGACTTCTTGATCTTCGTCGGCGCATAGTCCGCGGGCCGGAAGTCCGCGACGGCCGCGGCCATGACGACCGCGTCTGCGTCGGCGGTGGCGGCCACGACCGCGTCGCGCAGCTGGAGCGCGGTCTCGATGGTGACGACGTCGACGCCCGCGAGCTCGGTCGGCACCGACGTGACGAGGGTGACCTGCGCGCCCCGGGCAGCGGCCGCGGCGGCGAGCGCCCGGCCCTGCTTGCCCGAGCTGCGGTTGCCGAGGAATCGCACCGGGTCGAGCGGCTCACGGGTGCCGCCGGAGGTGACGACGACCCGTCGGCCGGCGAGGTCCCCACGACGCACGGCAGCGTCTGCGGATCTGGTCGCTCTAGCCACCGGATCCGCAGACGCAGTGAGGGCCGCACCCGCCTCACCGGTGGATGCGACGCCGGCGGTGGGGTCGGTCGACGGTCCGCGAAGCCCGGCCACCTCCGCGGAGGAGGGCTCGTGACGGGAGCGGGCGAGCTCACGCTCGCACACGGCATACAGGTCCTCGGGCTCTGGAAGCCGTCCGGGACCGGTGTCCTTGCCGGTGAGGCGCCCGCTCGCGGGCGGGACGACGTGGACGCCGCGCTCGGTGAGCGTGCTGACGTTGGCCTGCGTGGCCGGGTGGTCCCACATCTCGGTGTGCATCGCGGGCGCGAGGACGACCGGGCAGCGCGCCGTGAGGAGCACGTTGGTGAGCAGGTCGTCGGCCTGGCCGGTGGCGGCCTTCGCGAGCAGGTCGGCGGTCGCAGGGGCGACGACGACGAGGTCGGCCTCCTGGCCGAGGCGCACGTGCGGCACCTCGTGGACGTCGGTCCAGACGTCGGTGCTCACGGGCTTGCCCGACAGGGCGGCCCACGTCGGGGCGCCGACGAACCTCAGCGCCGCCACGGTCGGGACGACGGTGACGTCGTGCCCCGCCTCGGTGAGCAGCCTCAGCAGCGAACAGGCCTTGTATGCCGCGATGCCGCCCGCCACACCGAGGACGACGCGCACGGGGAGCTCAGTCCTCGATCTTCTCTGAGGTGAGCATGTTGCCGTTGATCTCGCGCAGGGCGATGCTCAGCGGCTTCTCGTGGACCTCGGAGTCGACGAGCGGGCCGACGTACTCGAGGAGACCCTCCTGGAGCTGCGCGTAGTAGGCGTTGATCTGGCGCGCACGCTTGGCCGAGTAGAGGACGAGGGAGTACTTGGAGTCGGCGTGCTGGAGGAGCTCGTCGATCGGCGGGTTGGTGATGCCGATGGGGTTGGCCTTGGTGCCGGACACGGAATCAGTCTCGTTTCGTTTCAGGTGGGGGTGCGCATCAATGATACGAGTTCGTCGGCGGCGCGCTGAACGTCGTCGTTGACGATGGTGACGTCGAACTCCTCGGCGGCCGCCAGCTCGGCCCTCGCGGTGGTGAGCCGGACCTCGCGCTCCTCGGCGCTCTCGGTGCCCCGGCCGACGAGGCGGCGGACGAGCTCGTCCCAGCTCGGCGGGGCGAGGAAGACGAAGAGCGCGTCGGGCATGGTCTCACGGACCTGGCGCGCGCCCTGCAGATCGATCTCGAGCAGCGCCGGTCGTCCCTCGGCGAGTGCGGCCTCGACCGGACCGCGGGGCGTGCCGTACTGGGCCCGGCCGTGCACCGTGGCGAACTCGAGGAGCTCGCCGTGGTCGACCATGCGGCCGAACTCCTCGTTGGTGACGAAGTGGTAGTGCACGCCGTCGACCTCGGTCGGGCGCGGCTTGCGGGTCGTCGCCGACACCGACAGCCAGACGTCGGGGTGGTGCTCGCGGACCCAGGCCGCGACGGTGCCCTTGCCGACCGCCGTCGGCCCGGCGAGCACGGTGAGGCGTGAGGCCGGGCTCACGCCTTGCCGAAGTGCGTCAGGAGCGCCGAGATCTGGTTCTGGCCGAGACCGCGGACGCGGCGGCTCTCGCTGATGCCGATCTCCTCCATGAGCGCCTTGGCCTTGACCCGGCCCACGCCGGGCATCGACTCCAGGAGCGCGGAGACCCGCATCTTGCCGATCACGTCGTTCGTCTTCCCTTCGGTGATGACCTCACCGAGGTCACCCTGTGCGTACTTGAGCCGGTTCTTGACCGATGCCCGCTCACGACGTGCCTGAGCGGCCTTCTCCAGCGCGGCAGAGCGTTGCTCCGGTGTCAGCGGCGGGAGTGCCATGGCGGGGATCCTCCAAGGGGTGTGTCGACGCTGCTTCTCAACGCCTTCCCGGCGATTTAACCATGAGCACGCCACCGGCATCGGACCGGTAATCGCACAGGTCAGCGTGGGGTCCGGCACACCGGACACGGGTCGTCGTCAGGAGAGCAGCGCCGCCATGGCCTCGCTCGTCCGGGCCGCCCGGTCGCGCAGGGCGACGACGTCGGGCCCGGCACCGAGCACCTCCCGACTGCTCGCGGGCAGGACGTTGGACAGCGCGTCGCCGAAGACCCGCTTGAGGTCCTCGGCCGTGCCACCCTGCGCGCCGACGCCCGGCGCCAGCAGCGCGCCGTTCACGGCAGCGAGGTCGAGCCCGAGGTCCTGAACCGCCGTGCCGACGGTCGCACCGACGACGAGGCCGACGTGGCCGAGCTCGCCCCGCGCGGCCGCGGTGGCGTTGTCGGCCGTGGCACCCGCGACGACCGTGCCGGCCACCGAGCGGCCGTCGCGGACCGCGTGCTGGACCTCGGGTCCCTCGGGGTTCGAGGTGAGGGCGAGGACGAAGACGCCGCGCCCGGTCTGCTCGGCGAGGTCGATCGCGGGGCGGAGGGAGCCGTAGCCGAGGTAGGGGCTCACGGTCACGGCGTCCGGGGCGTCGACCGCGTCCTTGCCAAGGAAGGCCTCGGCGTAGGCGTCCATCGTCGTGCCGATGTCCCCGCGCTTGGCGTCGACGAGGACGAGCGTCCCGGCGGCGCGCAGGTCGCGGACCGCCTCCTCGAGGACGGCGACACCCGCGGAGCCGAAGACCTCGAAGAACGCCGACTGCGGCTTGACGACCGCGACGTGGCCACCGAAGGCCTCGACGCACGCCCGGGTGAAGGCTCTCAGGCCGTCGAGGTCGTAGGCGAGGCCCCACGACTCGACGAGCGCCCGATGCGGGTCGATGCCCGCGCAGAGCGGGCCGAGGCGGCCGGTCGCCTCGCGCAGCCGCTGCCCGAACGTGGGGGTCGTGCTCACGGGATCACCATCTTCTCGTGCGCGACCCCGACGAGCTCGGTGAGCCGGGCGACGCCGTGGGACTCGGCGAGGGCCTCGAGCTCGGTGAGCACGCGCTGGGGTGCGGTCGGGTCGTTGAAGGTCGCGGTGCCCACCTGGACGGCGGAGGCTCCGGCGGCGATGAGCTCGAGGGCGTCGCGGCCGGAGCGCACTCCCCCGACACCGATGAGCGGCACCGTCTGGAAGCGCCCGTCGCGCATCGCGGCTGTCACCTGCCAGAGCGCGCGGACGGCCACGGGCCGGATCGACGGGCCGGAGAGCCCGCCGGTGATGCCACCGAGGTGGGGGCGCAGCCGGTCGGTGTCGATGACCATGCCCAGCAGGGTGTTGATCATCGTGAGACCGGTGGCTCCGGCCTTCACCGCGGCGTCGGCGATCGTGACGATGTCGGTGACGTCGGGGGTGAGCTTGGCGAACATCGGGACGTCGCGCGGCAGCTGCTCGCGGACAAGGGCGATGACCTTGGCCGACGAGAGCGGGTCGCAGGCGAAGACGAGGCCGCGGTTGGCGACATTCGGACAGGAGATGTTGACCTCGACTCCGACGACGCAGTCGAAGGCATCGCTGTCGGCCAGGACCTTCGCCACGTCGGCGAACTCACCGGCGGTGTTGCCCGCGATCGAGACGAGCACGCGCGCACCGACCGACTTGAGCCACGGGAGGTCCTGCTCGACGAAGGCGTGGATGCCGGGGCCCTGGAGGCCGATCGAGTTGAGCATCCCCGACGCGGTCTCCGCCATGCGCGGGGTGCCGCGACCCGAGCGCGGGTCCATCATCACCGTCTTGGTGACGAACGCCCCGAGCTGCGACACGTCGAAGAACCGGTGCAGCTCACGGCCGTTGGCGGCACACCCCGACGCGGTCATCACCGGGTTGGGCAGGGTGCGGCCCGAGAGGGTCACGGACAGGTCGACGGTCATCAGTGGCCACCCACCCTCGGGGCGCCGACCGCGTCGGCGGGCACGCCGCACACGCCGTCGTGGAACGCCTCCCACCGGATGCGGTCGCCCCGGAAGACCGGTCCCTCCACGCAGGAGCGCACCATCTTGGTCACGCCCGCCTTGTCACGGACCGGCATGACACAGGTCATGCAGACGCCGACGCCGCAGGCCATGGCCTCCTCGACGGCGACCTGCGCGACGGCACCGTGCTCCCCGGCGACACGGGTCACCGACTGGAGCATCCCCATCGGGCCGCATGCGTAGGCGACGGCGGCTCCGGTGCGCTCGAAGACCTCGGGGAGCACGTCGCTCACCCATCCCTTGTGGCCGGCCGAGCCGTCGTCGGTCGTCACGGTGACGCCGTCGGCGGCGCGACGGGCCTCGACGACGCCGAAGAGCCTGTCCTCGGACGCCGCGCCGAGCACCATCTCGACGGTGCACCCGCGCTCGCGCAGGACGTCGGCGAGCCAGAAGAGCGGCGCCGAGCCGTAGCCACCGCCGACGAGGACGGTCGCCACCGGCTCGGTGGGCAGCGGGAAGGGGCGGCCCAGCGGCGCCACGACGTCGACCGCGTCGTGCGCGCGCAGGGCGGCGAGCCACTCGGTACCCGGGCCCTTGGCCGCGATGACGAGGTCGAGCGTGCCGCCATAGGTGCCGGACGGGCTCACCTTGTGGATCGAGAACGAGCGCCGCAGCAGGTTGCCGGTCGTGGGCCCGCCGACCGCGAGCGCCGCGAACTGGCCGGGGCGAGCGAGCTCGGCGACGCCCGGCGCGACGATCGTCAGGTGGTGGTAGGCGCCGACGCGCCGGGTCGCGATGACCTCACCCTGCACCTGGACGACACCGCTGCCCGGGCGCGCGGCTCCAGCAGCGGGACGCGCAACGGCCTCGGGACGTCCAGCGCTCATCGACCGGCCACCTGGAGCAGGTCGAGCGAGCGGGCGTGCTCCTGCAGCGACGTCACCGTGAGGTCGCCGCGACGCAGCGCCTCGATGGCCTGCACGGCCGCCGCGAACTCCTGCACCGTCGTGATGAGCGGCACGTCCGCGGTGTTGGCGGCCGCGCGGATGGCGTAGCCGTCGGCCCGCGCACTCTGGCCGGTCGGCGTGTTGATGACCATGGCGATCTCGCCGTCGAGGATGAGCTCGCCGATGCTGCGCGCGTCGCTGGCCGCCGAGTCGCCCTCGCGCTCGGTGATCTTGCGGATGACCTCGGCGGGAATCCCGTTGCGGCGCAGCACGTCCGCGGTGCCCGACGTCGCGACGACGGTGAACCCGAGGTCCACGAGGCGGCTCACCGGGAAGAGCATCGCGCGCTTGTCGCGGTTGGCGACCGAGACGAAGACCGTGCCCTCGTTGGGCAGGCCCCCGTATGCCGCGAGCTGGCTCTTGCCGAACGCGCGCCCGAACGTCGAGTCGATGCCCATGACCTCACCGGTCGAGCGCATCTCCGGGCCGAGCAGCGAGTCGACCATCGTGCCGTCGGCGGTGCGGAAGCGGTGGAACGGCAGCACGGCCTCCTTGACCGAGATCGGCGCGTGCGGCGGGAGGGTGCCACCGTCGCCGGTCGGGGGCAGCACGCCCTCCTCGCGGAGCTGGGCGATGGTCGCGCCGAGCATGACCCGGCTCGCCGCGTTGGCCAGAGCCACCCCGGTCGCCTTGGCGACGAACGGCACCGTGCGCGAGGCGCGCGGGTTGGCCTCGAGGACATAAAGGATGTCCTGGGCCAGCGCGAACTGGACGTTCATGAGCCCGACGACGCCTATCCCCTCGGCGAGCTTGCGGGCCGACTCGCGGACGAGCTCGATCTCGGCGTTGCCGAGCGTCGCCGGCGGCAGCGCGCAGGCCGAGTCGCCGGAGTGGATGCCGGCCTCCTCGATGTGCTCCATGACGCCGCCGAGATACATCTCGGTGCCGTCGTAGAGGACGTCGACGTCGATCTCGATCGCGTCGTCGAGGAAGCGGTCGACGAGGACCGGGTGCTCCGGCGAGGCGTTCGTCGCCCGCTCGACGTAGGTGACGAGGGTGTCGTCGTCGTAGACGATCTCCATGCCGCGCCCGCCGAGGACGTAGGACGGCCGCACGAGGACGGGGTAGCCGATCCGCTGCGCCACCTCGAGTGCCTCCGAGGCGCTGTATGCCGTCCCGTGCGCCGGGGCGGGCAGCTTCGCCTCCGCGAGGACGCGCCCGAAGGCGCCGCGGTCCTCGGCGAGGTCGATGGCCTCGGGCGAGGTGCCGACGATCGGGACTCCCTCCGCCTTGAGGGCGGTCGCGAGACCGAGCGGCGTCTGGCCGCCGAGCTGGACGATGACACCCGCGATCGGGCCGGCCTGCTTCTCGGCGTGGTAGACCTCGAGCACGTCCTCGAGCGTGAGCGGCTCGAAGTAGAGCCGGCTCGAGGTGTCGTAGTCGGTCGAGACCGTCTCGGGGTTGCAGTTGACCATGACCGTGTCGTAGCCGGCGTCACGCAGCGCGAAGCTCGCGTGCACGCACGAGTAGTCGAACTCGACGCCCTGGCCGATGCGGTTCGGCCCGGACCCGAGGATGAGGACCGCCTCACGGTCGCGCGGCGCCACCTCGGTCTCCTCGTCGTAGGAGCTGTAGTGGTAGGGAGTCTGCGCCGCGAACTCGGCCGCGCAGGTGTCGACCGTCTTGAAGACCGGGCGCACGCCGAGGGCGTGACGGACACCGCGGACGACACTCTCCGGCATACGGCGGATCTCGGCGAGCTGGGCGTCGCTGAAGCCGTGACGCTTGGCGAGGCGGAGGAGGTCCGGGGTGAGCTCGGCCGACTCCCCCACCTCACGGGCGATGTCGTTGATGAGCTCGAGCTGGTCGAGGAACCACGGGTCGATGCCGGTCGCCTCGTGCGTCTCCTCGACGGTGGCGCCGCCCCGCATGGCCTGCTGCACGGTGACGATGCGGCCGTCGGTCGGGCGGGCCGCGACGCGGAGCAGGTCGAGGGCCTCCTCGCGGGTCGGAGCCTCGCCGCGCCAGTGGAACGAGGAGCCCTTGCGCTCGACCGAGCGCAGCGCCTTCTGCATCGCCTCGGTGAAGCTGCGACCGATCGACATGGCCTCCCCGACCGACTTCATCGTCGTCGTGAGGGTGTCGTCGGCGGCCGGGAACTTCTCGAAGGCGAAGCGCGGCACCTTGACGACGACGTAGTCGAGGCTCGGCTCGAAGCTCGCCGGCGTCTCGCGGGTGATGTCGTTGGGGACCTCGTCGAGGGTGTAGCCGATGGCCATCTTGGCCGCGATCTTCGCGATCGGGAAGCCGGTCGCCTTCGACGCCAGCGCCGACGAGCGCGAGACACGCGGGTTCATCTCGATGACGATGATGCGGCCGTCGGCGGGGTTGACGGCGAACTGGATGTTGCAGCCGCCGGTGTCGACGCCGACCTCGCGGATGACCGCGATGCCGATGTCGCGCATGCGCTGGTACTCGCGGTCGGTGAGGGTGAGCGCGGGCGCGACGGTGATCGAGTCGCCGGTGTGCACTCCCATGGGGTCGAGGTTCTCGATCGAGCAGACGACCACGACGTTGTCGCGGTGGTCGCGCATGACCTCGAGCTCGTACTCCTTCCAGCCGAGGATCGACTCCTCGAGGAGCACCTCGGTCGTCGGGCTCGCCTGGAGACCGGCGCCGGCCATGCGGCGCAGCTCGGCCTCGTCGTGCGCGAATCCGGAGCCGAGCCCGCCCATCGTGAACGACGGGCGCACGACCATCGGGTAGCCGAGCTCGTCGGCGGCGGCGAGCACCTCGTCCATCGTGTGCGCGATGACCGAGCGGGCGCTCTCGGCGCCGCAGCGCTCGACGACGCCCTTGAAGAGCTGGCGGTCCTCGCCGAGCTGGATGGCCTCGACGTTGGCACCGATGAGCGGGCAGCCGTACTTCTCGAGGACGCCCGCCTCGTGCAGCGCGATGGCGCAGTTGAGCGCGGTCTGGCCGCCGAGGGTCGCGAGCACCGCGTCCGGGCGCTCCTTGTCGATGATCTTCTCGACGACCTCGGGGGTGATCGGCTCGATGTAGGTCGCGTCCGCGAACTCCGGGTCGGTCATGATCGTCGCCGGGTTGCTGTTGACGAGGATGACGCGCACGCCCTCCTCGCGCAGCACGCGGCAGGCCTGCGTGCCGGAGTAGTCGAACTCGCAGGCCTGGCCGATGACGATCGGGCCGGACCCGATGACGAGGACGCTCGTGATGTCGTCGCGCTTCGGCATGTCAGGCGCTCACCTTCCGGTGTGAGTCGAGCAGGTCGATGAAACGGTCGAAGAGGTATGCCGCGTCGTGCGGTCCCGCTGCCGCCTCCGGGTGGTACTGGACCGAGAAGGCTGTGAGATCGCCTGCGGCAGAACGCACCTCGAGCCCTTCGACGACGTCGTCGTTGAGGCAGACGTGCGAGACGCGGGCGCTGCCGAACTCGGTGTCGGTGTCGCGGTCGAGCGGGGCGTCGACGGCGAACCCGTGGTTGTGGGCGGTGACCTCGACCTTGCTCGTCGTGCGGTCCATGACCGGCTGGTTGACGCCGCGGTGGCCGTACTTGAGCTTGTAGGTGCCGAAACCGAGCGCCCGCCCGAGCAGCTGGTTGCCGAAGCAGATCCCGAAGAACGGTATGCCGTCCGCGAGCACCTCGCGGAGCACGCCGACCTCGTGGTCGGCCGTCGAAGGGTCGCCCGGGCCGTTGCTGAAGAAGACGCCGTCGGGCCCGACGGCGCGGATGTCGTCGGCGGTGGCCGTCGCGGGCAGGACGTGGACCTCGATGCCGCGCTCGGCCATCTGCTGCGGGGTCATCGACTTGATGCCGAGGTCGACCGCGGCGACGGTGAACCGCTTCTCCCCCACCGCCTCGACGACGTAGGCCTCGTCGGTGCTCACCTCGGCGGCCAGCGCCGAGCCCGCCATGAGGGGCGCGGACGTGACGCGCTCGAGGAGCTGCTCGGACGGCATACGGGCGTCGTCGCCGGAGAAGATGCCCACGCGCATGGCGCCGCGCTCACGCAGGTGGCGGGTGAGGGCGCGGGTGTCGATGTCGCAGATGCCGACGACGCCCTGGGCGTCGAGCTCGTCCTCGAGGGTGCGGCGCGAGCGCCAGCTCGACGGGCGCAGGGCGGGGTCGCGCACGACGAAGCCGGACACCCAGATGCGCGAGGACTCGTCGTCCTCGTCGTTCCAGCCGGTGTTGCCGACGTGCGGCGCGGTCATGACGACGACCTGGCGGTGGTAGCTCGGGTCGGTGAGCGTCTCCTGGTAGCCGGTCATCGCGGTGCAGAAGACCGCCTCGCCGACGGTCTCGCCGCGGTGGCCGAAGGAGCGTCCGGTGAAGGTGCGGCCGTCCTCGAGGACGAGCACGGCGGGCTCACGGGTGGTGGTTGTCGTGTTCATGCGGTTCCCTGGAGCGATGCGGTGACCCTGCCGCGCAGGATGGTCGTGTGGACGGCGCCGGTGAGGCTGCGGCCGTGCCACGGATTGTTGCGGGACAGCGATCTCGACGCAGCGGCGTCCACCGTCCGGTTGGCCTCGGTGTCGACGAGGACGAGGTTGGCGGGTGCGCCCGCCTCGATCGCGCCGCCGTGGTCGCGCAGCCCGGCGATGCGGGCGGGTGCCGTCGACATGCGGTCGGCGAGGGTGGCGAGGTCCATGAAGCCGCCGCGCACCATCGTGTCGTGGACGACCGCGAAGGCCGTCTCGAGGCCGAGCATGCCGAAGGCCGCGTCGACGAAGGCGTGCTCCTTGTCGTGGCGCGCGTGCGGCGCATGGTCGGTCGCGACGGCGTCGATCGTGCCGTCGGCGAGGGCCGCCCGGAGGGCCTCGACGTCCTCGCTCGGGCGCAGCGGCGGGTTGACCTTGAAGGTGGGGTCGTAGCCGCTGAGCAGGTCCTGGGTGAGGAGCAGGTGGTGCGGCGTGACCTCGGCCGTGAGCGCGATGCCCTGCGCCTTGGCCCAGCGCACGACCTCGACGCCCTCGGCGGTGCTCACGTGCGCGACGTGGACGCGGCTGCTCGTGTGCCGCGCGAGCTGGGCGTCGCGGGCGATGATGCTCGACTCGGCGACGGCCGGCCAGCCGGGCAGGCCAAGGCGGCCGCTCAGCTCGCCCTCGTGGCAGCAGGCGCTCGGCCCTGCGAGGTCTGGGTCCTGGCTGTGCTGGCTCACGACGCCGCCGAAGGCTCGGACGTACTCGAGCGCCCGGCGCATGACGCGGGCGTCCGCGACGCAGCGGCCGTCGTCGGAGAAGACGCGGACGGCGGCGCGGGAGCGGTGCATGAGGCCGAGCTCGGCGAGCTCCTCGCCCTCGAGCCCCTTGGTGACTGCCCCGATCGGCTGGACGTCGACGAGCCCGGCGTCGCGGCCGAGGTCGAGGACGCGCTCGGCGGCCTCCGCGGTGTCGGTGACCGGGTTGGTGTTGGCCATGGCGAGGACCGCGGTGAAGCCGCCCGCCGCGGCGGCAGCGGCACCGGAGGCGATGGTCTCGGCGTCCTCGCGGCCCGGCTCGCGCAAGTGCGTGTGCAGGTCGACGAGGCCAGGCAGCAGGGTGAGCCCGTCGGCGTCGACGGTCTCGGTGTCGGCGGGCACGTCGAGGCCGCGACCGACCTCGGCGATCGTGCCCTCGCGGACGAGGACGTCATTGGCCTCGCCCCCGAGGAGTCGGGCCCCCGTGATGAGGAGGTCGCTCACGCGGCACTCCCCTCGTTCGTGGCCACCGCTCCGGTGGGGACGTCGGCCCCCGCGAGCAGGTGGTAGAGGACGCTCATCCGCACCGCGACACCGGCGCTCACCTGGTCGAGGACGAGGCTCTGCGCGGCGTCGGCGGCGTCGGCGCTGATCTCGAGTCCGCGGTTCATGGGGCCGGGGTGGCAGATGACGATCTCCGGGTTGGTGTCGGTGAGGGCGGCGAGGCGCGGGCGGGTGAGGCCGTAGCCGACGGTGTACTCCCGCGCGGTCGGGAAGTAGCCGCCGCTCATCCGCTCCTTCTGGACGCGCAGCATCATGAGCGCGTCGACGGTCTTGCCCTCGCGGCCCTGGAGCACGGCGTCGAGGTCGTGGCTCAGCGCGAAGCCGTCGCGCTCGGCCCACGCGCCGATGCCGCTCGGCATGAGCGTGGGCGGCGCGACGAGCGTGACGTGGGCACCGAGGCGGCGCAGGCAGATGAGGTTGGACCGCACGACCCGCGAGTGGGTGAGGTCGCCGACGATCGCGACATGGCGGCCCTCGAGCGAGCCGAGGCGCCGCTCCATCGTGTAGGCGTCGAGCAGGGCCTGGGTGGGGTGTTCGTGGGTGCCGTCGCCGGCGTTGATGACGTGGGCGTCGACCCAGCCGGCGACCTGGTGGCACGCACCGGAGGCCCCGTGCCGGATGACGAGGGCGTCGACCCCCATCGCGTCGATCGTCTTGACCGTGTCGCGCAGCGACTCACCCTTGGAGGCCGACGAGCCCTTGCCGGTGATGTTGATCGTGTCGGCGCTCATCCACTTGCCGGCGATCTCGAACGAGCTGCGCGTGCGGGTGGAGTCCTCGAAGAAGAGGTTGATGATCGTGCGCCCGCGCAGCGTCGGGATCTTCTTGACCTCGCGCTTCTGGACGTCGTGCATCTGCGTCGCGGTGTCGAGCACGGTCCGGATCGCACCCGCGTCGAGGTCGGCCATGGAGAGCAGGTGGCGCGGCATGCTCGTGTCGTTCTGCGCGGTCATCGGGCACCTCCGGTGATCGTGACGCTGTCGGCCTCGTCGAAGTCGGCGAGCCGGACGCGGACCTTCTCGGCCTGCGACGTGGGCAGGTTCTTGCCGACGTGGTCGGCGCGGATCGGCAGCTCGCGGTGGCCACGGTCGACGAGGACCGCGAGCCGCACGGCGGCGGGGCGACCGTGGTCGGCGAGCGCGTCGAGCGCGGCCCGGACGGTGCGCCCGCTGTAGAGGACGTCGTCGACGAGGACGACCGTCTTGCCGTCGACCCCGGAGTCCGGGATCTGCGTGGGCATGGGCGCCCGCGTGGGCTGCCGGCGCAGGTCGTCGCGGTACATCGTGATGTCGAGGCTGCCCACGGGGATCTCGCTGCCCTCGAACTCGGCGATGACCGCGGCGAGGCGGCGGGCGAGCGGGACGCCGCGCGACGGGATGCCGAGGAGGACGAGGCCGTCGGCGCCCTTGTTGGCCTCGAGGATCTCGTGGGCGATGCGACGCAGCGCCCGGGAGATGTCGGCGGCTCCGAGGACCGTCCTCCCGTCGTCGGTCGCGGGGTCGGTCTCGCTCGAGGAGCGGGGGTCTGACAGTGGGGGCACGGCTGCGTCAGGACACATCAGTGTCATGACCTCCTTCCCTGCCTCACGGGACAGGTCGTTAAAGGATGTCGGTCGCGATCACTGTAGCGACTGGCCGAGGACGCCCCCAACTCGACCCCGCCCGGCGCGTCCACGCTCCGGGACACATAACCAATTGCTATGTCAGACCCAACGTCCTGTGATGTACTTGGAGCCTCACCACACCGGCCAAAGGAGGCACCGTGCACCCGCAGACGCTCACGACACCCGACCCCGCGGACACGTGCGCCGCCTCGCCCGAGCGGACCCCGCTCTTCCCGCCGGCGGACGCCGACCTCGAGACCTACCGCGCCTGGCTGGCCCGGGCCGCGTGGCCCGAGGTCGTCTTCGGCGCCCGCCTCCCCCAAGCCTCCTGAGGCTCGGGGGACCGCACGCGCCGTATGCCGTCGGGCCGGGCTATGCCGTGCCGGACGCCGACCACGGGTCGACGACTGCGATACCTGCACCCTCGAAGTCCTTGACGTTGCGTGTCGCGAGAGGCACATCGTGCCGCCGACACACGGCCGCGATCCATGCATCCGAGATGCCGACGGGTCGTCCGGCTCGTTGTCGAGAAGCGCGGATCGAGGCGAAGTAGGGAGCACTTCGAGCGTCGATGTCGAGCACTCGCCCGTCGAAGGTCATCAGCGCTTCGTCGATGCGGGACTGGAGATCATCCCGCCTGCGTCCGCGCGGGAGCTGGAAGGCGCCTTGGAGCAGCTCGGCGACGGTGACCACGGTGATGTGTGTCCGACGCCAGGGAACCGCGTCCATCCACCCCGCCACTCGCCCGTCGGGGTCGGGCCGCATCGCCTCCGAGACGACGTTGGTGTCGAGCACGATCACGAGAAGTCCGGAATCCGCCGGTCACTGTCGTCCGTCTCGTTCCGCGCCGGCAGGTCGAGATCAACCCCACCCGTTCGGCGACGGAACTCCTCCATGACCTCACCGAACGAGACATCGTTCGACGAGGTCTCGAGGACCGCGTCGCCGAGGATCGCACGCACCTCGGCTTCCATCGACCGTCCGTTCTCCGCAGCCCTCATCTGGAGTCGACGCTTCACGTCGGCGTCGACCTTGCGGATCGTCAGTGTGCTCATGGCCTCCCCTTCCAGTCCGATGGCTCTGTGACAGCAATGCTAGCAGTGACACCACGAAGAGCGCGCTGCACGCTGGCGACCTGCGCGGGTCAGCGGACCCGGTCGAGGGTGACGACCCGGACGCCACCGGCGAGGTCGACCTGGTCCACCTGCTCGAACCTCGCGTGCGTGAAGTCCCCGGCGAAGAGCGGGATGCCGGAGCCGATGACCGACGGGTTGACCTTGAGGACGAGTCGGTCGATCTCGGGGAGCAGGGCGTGCGCGAGGGTGCCGCCGCCGACGAGCCAGACGTCCTTGTCGCCCTCCTCGACCTTGAGCTCGCGCACCCGGGCGAGCGGGTCGCCGGCCACGACCTCGACCGGCAGGTCGTCACGCCCGGCGAGCGTCGTCGAGACGACGAGGTGGCGCAGGTGCGGGTAGGCGTCGGTGAGGCCCGCGGCGAGGCCGAGCTCGTAGGACGCGCGACCCTCGACGACCGTGTCGAAGTGCAGCCCCTCACCCGTGATGCCCATCGCGTCACGAGCCGGGCCGGGCAGGGTCTCGGAATAGTGCGCCACGATGAACTCGACGAGGTCCGGCGTCACCGGGAAGAACTCGGCGCCGCTCGGGTCACTGCCGTCGGGGCCGGCGATGAAGCCGTCGAGGGTGGTCGCGACGTAGTAGACGAGCCTGCGCATGGTTCCGCATCCTCACACGGTGGCGGTGGCTCCGACCTACCCGGGTCGCACAGGCAGCACGGTCCGCACCATGGCGATGCGGCGGCCGAACCGCTGCAGCCCGATGCACTCCTCGGCCTCGCGCATCGGCGCCATCCAGTCCGGCTCCGGTGCGAGCTCGACCCACCCGTGCCGGGCGTAGAAAGGCGCGTTCCACGGCACGTTGGCATAGGTGCGCAGCGTGACCCGGGAGCCGCCGCGGGAGGCGACCTCACGGCATACGGCATCGACAAGCGCGGCACCGAGACCGAGGCGACCGTGCGCGGGGTCGACGACGAGCTGCTCGAGGTGCCAGCCCTCGGGCAGCGAGAGGACGTGGGCGAAGCCGACGACCGGCTCGCCCACGACGAGGAGGAAGCCCGGCTCCGCAGCACGGGACTGCCCCGACACCGGCGGCGGCCAGTCGACGCCCTCGAAGACGGTGTCGAAGAGCCGGTCCCCCGATGCCTCGACGGCCGCCAGACCGGGGAGGTCGGCGGCCGTCGCGGGTCGGACGAGGGAGGTCACGCGAGGGTGGGCTTGACCTCGGCGAGCCGGGCGAGCAGCCCGTTGACGAACTTGGGGCTGTCGTCGGTCGAGAGCTCGGTCGCGATGCCGACGGCCTCGCTGATCGCGACACCCTCCGGCACCTCGCCGAAGAGCACCTCGAACGCGCCGACACGCAGGATCGCGCGGTCGACGGCAGGCATCCGCTCGAGCGACCAACCCTGCGAATAGGTCGTGAGCAGGTCGTTGATCTCGGTCCAGTGCTCGACGACGCCGGTGACGAGGTCAGCGGTGAACTCGTTGAGCGGGGCCTCGGTCACGGGTGCGGCGAGGCGCTCCCGGAGAAGGTCGGCGGCGTTGACCTTGCGCTGCTCGGCCTCGAAGAGGAGGTCGATCGCGCGGCGACGCGACTTGGTGCGTGCGGCCACAGGTCAGTTGACGCGGCTGAGGTAGGACCCGTCGCGGGTGTCCACCTTGACCTTGTCGCCGGTGTTGAGGAAGAGCGGGACGGCGATCTCGGCGCCGGTCTCGAGGGTGGCCGGCTTGGTGCCACCGGTCGAGCGGTCACCCTGCAGGCCGGGCTCGGTGTACTGGATCTCGAGGACGACCGACGGCGGGAGCTCGATGAAGAGCACGTTGCCGTCGTGGCGCGCGACGATGGCGTCCTGGTTCTCGAGCATGAACTTCGCGGCGTCGCCGACGATCTCGGGCGAGACCGAGATCTGGTCGTAGGTGTCGCCGTCCATGAAGACGTAGTCGGTGCCGTCGTTGTAGAGGTACTGCATCGTGCGCTTGTCGACGTTGGCGGTCTCGACCTTCACGCCGGCGTTGAACGTCTTGTCGACGACCTTGCCCGAGAGGACGTTCTTGAGCTTGGTCCGCACGAAGGCCGGGCCCTTGCCGGGCTTGACGTGCTGGAACTCCACGACGGACCAGAGCTGGCCTTCGAGGTTGAGGACGAGGCCGTTCTTGAGGTCGTTCGTCGATGCCACGAGTGAATTCGCTTCCATTGGGTGTCGGGAGATCGCCGGGCAGTCTATCCGTCAAGCGCCCACACCCCGAATTCGCTCGGCTCAGGGGATGCGGTCGACTCAGAGGAACTGGGCCGGGTCGAACTGCTCGATGGGGATGACCCGGATGCGCGGCAGCGCCGACGTGAACGCCTTGACGTCGTACTCGAGGTCGAAGCTCTCGAGCCCGTCGGCCTCGAGTGCGGTGAACCCGCTGTTGCGGAACTCGCGGAAGGCCATGAGCCCGACCCGGCGATCGTCGTCCTCGAGGAGGGCCTCGACCTCCTCGAGGAAGTCGCCGTCGTGGCTGACGAGCATGACGTCGGCGTCGCGGTCCTTGATGGCCCGCAGCGTGCGCTGGATGGCGACGTCGACGACCTTGACGTCGGAGTCGCCGGAGAGCGGCACCGGCTGGAAGCCGAGCGCGTTGAGCGCCTGGATGAACGACATCGGCATCGTCGTCGATGCGTTGAGGAAGAACAGGCCCTTGACGTCCTGGTCCCACGCCTCGCGGGCGAAGGCGATGAGCCGGTCCCACCGGGGACGCTCGTCCGGCTGCGGCCGGCGCCCGAGGATCGACGTGCCGAGGGTGGCGTCGATGTTCTCACCGTCGACGAGGAGGTAGGTGAGGACCTCGGACCCGTCGCCGTCGGGCGTCTTCGCGGCTGCCATGGACCGGAGTCTAGGCCCGACGCGGTGCCGGCCCTCCCCCGTCCGACCCAGACCCCCGTATGCCGGCCAGTCGCCTTCCCGTTTCCCGGCGCCTCACCGGGGCACACTGCGAAGCATGAGAGCGAAGTCGATCGTCGGAGCCGTCGCCGTCGGGCTGGTCGGGGTGGCCGCCCGCGACCTCACCCAGAAGAAGCACTCGCTCAAGCGCAACTTCCCGGTCATCGCGCATGCCCGCTACCTCCTGGAGAAGATCGGGCCCGAGCTGCGGCAGTACATCATAACGAGCAACGACGCCGAGCGTCCCTTCTCGCGGGACCAGCGGTCGTGGGTGTATGCGAGCAGCAAGAAGGAGAACAACTACGTCGGGTTCGGCACCGACAACGACATCGAGCACACCGAGGGCTACGTCATCGTCAAGCACCGCACCTTCGCGCCGACGGCCCCGTCGACGGCGGTCGCGCACGGGCACCACGACGACGACGTCGACCTGCCTGCGGCCAAGGTGCTGGGTGCGTCTCGCGGACGGACCCACGCCTTCCGACCCGCCTCCGTCGTCAACGTCTCGGCGATGAGCTTCGGCTCGCTCTCCGGCAACGCGATCGAGGCGATCAACCGCGGCGTCGCTCTCGCAGGCGCGCTGCACAACACGGGTGAGGGCGGCCTGTCCGACCACCACCGCCAGGGCGGCGACCTCATCCTCCAGATCGGCACCGCCTACTTCGGCTGCCGCGACGGGCAGGGCCGCTTCGACCTCGCCCGGCTCAAGGACCTCGTGGCGTCGGCGCCCGTCAAGGCGATCGAGGTCAAGCTGAGCCAGGGCGCCAAGCCCGGCCTCGGCGGGCTCCTGCCTGCGGCGAAGATCACCGAGGAGATCAGCCGGATCCGCGGCATCCCGATGGGCCAGGACTGCGTGAGCCCGTCACGGCACGCGGAGTTCGACGACGTCGACAGCATGCTCGACTGGGTCGAGCGGATCGCGCAGGAGACCGGGCTGCCCGTCGGCATCAAGTCGGCGGTCGGCGAGCTCGAGTTCTGGGAGGAGCTCGCCGAGCAGATGTCGTCGCGCACTCGTGGCGTCGACTTCGTCACCGTCGACGGCGGCGAGGGCGGGACGGGTGCTGCGCCGCTCGTCTTCAGCGACACAGTGGCCCTGCCCTTCCGGGTCGGCTTCTCGCGGGTCTACTCGACCTTCGCCCGGGCCGGGCTCACTGACGACGTCGCCTTCATCGGCAGCGGCAAGCTCGGACTGCCCGACAACGCTCTGGTGGCCTTCGCGCTCGGCGCGGACATGCTCAACGTCGCCCGTGAGCCGATGTTCGCCTTGGGCTGCATCCAGGCGCAGAAGTGCCACACCGACCGGTGCCCGACCGGCGTCGCCACCCAGAACCCGTGGCTCGCACACGGCCTCGACCCGACGCTCAAGTCGGTGCGCGTGGCGAACTACCTCCAGACGCTGCGGCGCGACCTGCTCAAGGTCTCGGAGGCGTGCGGGGTGGCGCATCCCGGCCTCATTGACGCAGATGCGGTCGAGATCCTCGACGGCCACCGGGTGGGCACGCCGCTGCGCGAGGTCTTCGGCTACGAGCCGGGCTGGGGCACTCTCGGTCCCGACCTCGCCCGCGAGATCACGGCGGTGATGTGGCCGGAGCGAGACGTCGACACCGAGGCGCCGGAGTCCGCCACCTCGATGACGTGACGCAGCCCCGTTCGACCCGACCGGCGGGTGGTTGGATCGAGGCATGCGCATCTTCTTCACCGGTGGCAGCGGCAAGGCCGGCAAGCATGTCTCGACGCACCTCGCCGCCCAGGGCCACGAGGTCACCAACGCCGACCTCGTCGGCCTCGGACACCCGTCCGTCAGCGACCTCCGGGTCGACCTCACAGACATCGGCGAGACCTACTCGGCGTTGGCGGGTTTGGCGAGGATGTCGGAGCTCGACCTTCCGGCCAGACCCTCCTACGACGCAGTCGTCCACTTCGCTGCGATCCCCGCGATCCTCAAGGCTCCTGACGCCCTGACGTATGCGACCAACGTGCTGAGCACCTACAACGTGCTCGAGGCCGCGACGCGACTCGGCGTCCGCAAGATCGTCTTCGCCTCGTCGGAGACGACTTACGGCATCTGCTTCGCGCAGGGTGAGCGGCGACCCGAATACCTGCCCGTGGACGAGGAGCACCCCACGGTCCCCGAGGACTCCTACGCGATGTCGAAGGTCGCGAACGAGGTGACCGCCCGGTCCTTCCAGGCGCGCACCGGCGCCGACATCTACGGGCTGCGGATCAACAACGTCATCGAGCCGCACGAGTACGCCGAGATGTTCCCCGCCTTCCTCGCCGACCCGTCGCTGCGGCGCCGCAACATCTTCGCCTACATCGACACCCGCGACCTTGGGCAGATGGTGGAGCGGTGCCTCGAGGTCGACGGGCTCGGGTACGAAGTCTTCAACGTCGCCAACGCCGACATGTCGGTCGCCGCGACCACCCAGGAGGTGCAAGACCGCTTCTACGACGGCGTGGAGCTCACCCGCGAGATGGGTCGCGACGAGACGTTCTACGCCATCGACAAGGCGCGCGACCTCCTGGGCTACGAGCCGCAGCACTCGTGGCGGGACGTCCTCGAGGACCCGGGCGCCAACACCTGAGCCAGCCGCCTCAGGCGGGGCGTAGCCCCACGTCGGAGGGCGAGAGGGGGTCGACGTCGGGATCCGAGGTGGCCTCGGTGAGACGAGCCAGGGCCGCCGTCACCGCGGCGCGGTGCTCCGGCCTGGCGGCGACCTCGACGTCCCGGAGCGCCATGCGCACCCGTCGTCGGACTCGCGGCGCGTCCCTCCCCCAGTGGCTGACCTCGTCGAAGGCGAGGGCGAGGTAGTCCTCGACCCGCGGTTGCGGCACGGACAGCAGGAGGCGGCCGTCGTCAGCGCATCGCTGCCGCAAGGGGAGGTCGCGCGAGACGAGCCGCCGGACGATGTCGTGGATGTGGTCGAGGGCCTGGACCGCCGTCGTCGGGTCGTTGACCCCCGGTGAGAGGGCACGCTCCGCGATGTCGACGAGCTGACGGAGCCCGAACCCCACGTCCTGGTCCATGCTGCGCTCGCGACCCAGCTGCACGGCCGCGTGGACGCGGTCCTCGTCGAACGCGGCGGCGCCGTGGATGCGTGCGAGCGGCGCCCCGGTGGCGACGAACTCCCCCACCGCCCTGAGCATCTCGACCGAGACGCCGTGGTCGGCGGCGGTCGCGGCGAGGGCGGTGTCATCGACCCGCTGCACCACGCCCGGACGCCTGGTGGTGACCGTGCGAGCCGGGCCATCCGCGACGAAGGGTTCCGGCCACACCGGCGCCGCCTGTGCGTCGGCCGGGAAGCGTTCGTCGAGCAGGGTCCGGGTGTCGTCCGCGATCGAGGCCAGGATGGTGGCGGCGCGGATGGACTGTGCGATGTGGTGGATGTAGGCGAGGAAGACGAGCACCGAGGCCATGACGAGTGCGAACGAGAGCGTGACGCCGATCTGGGGCACGAAGGGGTCCACCTGCGCCGTTCCCCGGATGCCGCGTAGCACCACGAGGCCGTAGACGAAGGTGGCGACGAAGACCCCGAGGGCGACCTGGTTGAAGCGGTCCTCGAGGAAGGATCGCAGGACGCGGGGTGAGAACTGGCTGCTCGTCAGCTGCAGTACGACGATCGTGATGGAGAAGACCAGACCCGTGAACGAGATCATCGACGTGATGATCGCCGCGAGCAGCGCCCGGGCTCCTTCGGGGCCGCCGGCGAAGAGGAACGGCAGGCGCAACGAGGTGTCGAGGGACTCGTCGAGCTCGGTCACCCCGAGGGCCAGCAGGGTCGCCGTCACCGCACAGAGCAGCGGGATCGCCCAGAAGCGGTGTGCCAGTGAACGCAGCCGCGCCGTGACGGCCCCCTCGTGGACGACCATGTCGTTCCCCCCGCTCTGCTGCCCGGTCTCGGAGCGTACCCCCGACCGACGGTGCCGGGTCAGGAGATGGCCGCGGGTCGCTCGACCGCGCGGGCCTCGAGGTCGTCGAGGTCGGCGAGGCGCCCGAGGGCGTCGCCGAGCACCTCCGCCGAGGGGCGCCGGCGCAGCAGCTCCCGGAGGGCCTCTCGCTCCTCCCTCAGCGCCTCAACGAAGGCGGGGCTGGGGTTCACGACCGTTCGCTCCCGTCCGCGGGACGGCGGTCGATGATGGCGCCGGCTCCGCACGCAGCGCCACCCACGAGCTCGATGAGCAGGCTCTCGGGGTCCTCGGTCGCGAGCCGTCCCGAGGCGACACCGTTGACGCCGTCCACCAGCACGTCGGGGACGGCCTCGAAGACCGCACAGGAGAGCAGGATGAGGCGCTCCCCCTCCTGGGGGAACTCGCTGTCGTGCTCGGCACCGTCGAGGGGTCGGGTCCGGCAGTCGCCGATGGTGACCACGATCGCCGGCGGGGCATCGCGGACAACCACGACCAGCTCACCGTCGGTCGTGCAGGAGGCGGCCGCGTAGGGCGCCGGCCGCCCGGTGTCGTTTGCCGGATCGACATCGTCGCCGACCACGACCTGCGTGAGTCGGGGACCGCTCTCCAGGCGCACGACCCCGTAGGGGTACTCCGCGCAGGTCACCGTCCACAGTGCACTGCTCATCGTCCGCAGAAGGCCCGAGTCCACGACGTGGCTCGTCACCACCGGGTCGCCCTCCGGCTGCCCCGGCTCCTGCCGCCCCGGCACCATGCGGCCCGACAGCTGCCGTCCCGGTTCAGGCCGGGGCGGCAGGGTCGGGGCTGGAGCCGTGACGCTCCACCAAGACCGGCCGTCCCTGTGCAGCCGGGCTTGGGCGTACATCGTCATGGCGAGCACGCTGCCAGCACGACATGACGAGGATGAGGTCGACTTCTTTGAGGTTTCATGACAACTGCGCCCCACGGGTCGTGCGGGGACCCGACGGTCGACGCAGATGGCAGACTGCCGAGGTGCCCAGGCTGCTCGTGCTCGAGGACGACGACGGGATCCGCGTCTCCCTCGCGATGGCGCTCGAGGACGAGGGCTATGCGACGACCGCGCACGCCGACGCGGAGTCCGCGCTGCGCGACCCGGCCTTCGCCGCAGTGGACGTCTTCCTCGTCGACCTCATGCTCGGCGCCGGGATGGACGGCTTCGACTTCATCCGGGAGGTGCGGCGCCGCAGCGACGTCCCCGTCATCGTGCTCAGCGCCAAGGCGGACACCCACGACATCGTCGCGGCGCTGGAAGCGGGCGCCGACGACTACGTGACCAAGCCGTTCGAGATCAAGGAGGTCAGCGCTCGCCTGAGAGCCCTGCGGCGTCGCCCGCCGACGCGCGCGCCGGAGCCTGCGGACGCGGGCACGCAGACCTTCGTCATCGACTCCGCCCACGGCCCGCTCGTCCTCGACGCCCACGCAGGGGTCCTGCGCCGTGGCACCGACGACGTCCACGTCACCGTCACCGAGTACCACCTGCTGCGCGAGCTCGCCGCCTCGGCAGGACAGGTGCTCAGCCGTCAGTCGCTGCTGGAGCGGGTCTGGGACCACGGCTACTTCGGCGACCAGCGCATCGTCGACGTCCATGTCCGCCGCCTGCGGACCAAGATCGAGGTGGACCCCTCGGAGCCTCGCCTGCTCGTCACCGTCCGCGGACTCGGCTACCGCCTGGACTGCTCATGAGGCACGGGCACGCGCACCTCGGCGTCCGCTCGACCTCCACCCTCTCCTTCGCCGCCCTCGCGCTCGCCGTGTCCGCCGTGCTCGCGGTCGGCACCTACCTCACGGCGCGCCACTTCCTGCTCGGCCAGCGGGAGGACACCGCTGCCCGGCAGTCGTTCGTCGACGCCGCCCTCGTCCGCGAAGGGCTCCTCACCGCCGGGGCCCAGGTGAGCGACGTCCTCGACTCGACGTCACCGCCACCTGGCGCCGTCGTCGTCGTCGAGCGCGACGGAGCGTGGTACTCCTCCTCGCTCGACGCCGAGGCCAGGTCCATCCCCGAGCAGGTCCGACGGCTCACTTCCGAGGGCCAGTCCGCCCAGGCCTGGACCCTGCTCGGCGGCGAGCCGGCGATCGCCGTGGGCGTGCCCATCCCGGCCGTGGGCGCCCAGTTCTACGAGCTCTCCCCCACCACCGAGCTCGACTCGACCCTTCGGGTCCTGGCCCTCGTCCTGGGCGCCTTCGCACTCGTGACCACGGTGGCCGGCGCGCTCATCGGACGGGCGGCGTCGGCACGGGTCGTCGCGCCTCTCCAGGACGTCGCCTCGGCCACGGCCGACATCGCCGCGGGCCGGATGACCACCCGTCTCCAGGCCACCTCCGACCCCGACCTGGCCGTGATCGTCGGGTCGTTCAACACCATGGTCGAGGCGCTCGACCAGCGCATGCGCCGTGACGCCCGCTTCGCCGCCGACGTCGCCCACGAGCTGCGGTCCCCGGTGACGACCCTCATGACGAGCCTCACCGTGCTCCGAGGCACGGAGGACGGTGCCGCCGAGCGCCGTCGTGCCGCCACCGACCTCGTCGAGCGTGAGGTGCGACGCCTCCACCGCTCGCTCGAGCACCTGCTCGAGCTGGGACGACTCGAGGCGGGGGTCGTCCAGCTCGGCCGCGAACCCGTCGACCTCGGCGAGCTCGTCACCCACACCGTGCGGACGACGATGCGTCCCGAGGAGCTCGTCGTCCTCAGGGACGGCCCGCTCGTCGTCGACGCCGACAAGGCGATCCTCCACCGGGCCGTCGTGAACCTGCTCGACAACGCCGACGTCCACGGCGGGGGCGCCGTGGCGGTCACCGTCGTGCGCGTCTCGCAGGCGGTCGAGCTGAGGGTTGCGGACGGCGGACCGGGAGTCCCCGAGGCGGAACGCAGCCGCGTCTTCGAACGCTTCGTCAGGGTCGGGTCGCGGGGGTCCGTCCCGGGATCCGGCCTCGGCCTCAGCCTCGTCGCGGAGACGGCCCAGGCCTACGACGGGGCAGTCCGGTGCGAGGAGACACCCGGGGGCGGCGCGACCTTCGTGCTCTGCCTGCCGGCGTCGGGCGGCGAGCACGGGTCGGGGACATGAGCGGGACGCGACGGCCACGATGGGTCGCACCGTCGGTCGTCGGCCTCGCGATGGCGTTCGCCACCACGGCGTGCGGTGCACCCTCGGGCTCCGCTGCGCGCCCCATCGAGTCGGTGCCCTACGACCTCACGGCCCCCGCACCCGCAGCCTCGTCGTCGAGCACCCCCGCGCCGTCGCGCGGGCCCCACGTCTTCCTGCTGCGCGGCGACGTCCTCCGTCCCGCATCTCCCGTCATTGCCGGGGGCGACGTCCGCAGCACCGCCGCGCGGGCGCTCGAGACGCTCGTGGAGGGACCGAGCGACCAGGACCGAGGGGCCGGGTTGTCCACGGCCCTCGGACCCGAGGTGCGGCTCTCGCTCACCGACCTCGTCGACGGACGGGCCACCGTCGAGATCCAGGTGGGCGAGCAGGCGCTCGGGGCCGGCCGGCTGCCGCTGGTGATCGGTCAGATCGTCCTCACCCTGACCTCGGTCCCGGGGGTGGACGAGGTGGTCCTCACTGCTGAGGGGTCCCGGATCGCCGCACCGCTGCCGGGAGGCGCCCTCACGGACCGGCCGCTACGGGCACGGGACTACGCGGCACTCACTGCCACCCCGACCGCAACCTGACTCACTGATGGGCAGGGCGGCTCCGGCGCGCTCCCGTCGACGGCGCGGAGCCGGGTGCGCCGTAGCGACGGGCCAGCTCCCGCAGGTTCGGTCGCAGTCCCAGTCGGCTGAGCTCCTCGGCGATGGCAGGGACGACCTGACGCGGGTTGCGACCCGGTGCCCGGGCCTCACCCCGCATCTGGGCCGCTGCGATGGCGTGCGAGGTGCGCGTGTCGATCTCCTCGCCACGCTCGAGGACGATGTTCTCGAAGGTCATGTCTCCCTCATTCCGTCGTGACCCCATCGGGGTCGGGCCAACTCACCTCCTCACCGTCGCAAGGAGATGTGTCAGTCCCACGGTTGACCGCGTTGCGGTTCCATGACCGTCGTGTGACGGCGTCCGTGACCGGGTCCCAGGTGCGGGGGCCGCCGGTCAGGCGCACACCGCGGCGTATGCCGTCCGCAGTTGGTCGTCGGTCGGACCCTCCAGGCGGACGGGCTGGGCGACCTCCTCGAGGACGACGAAGCGGAGCATCGACCCACGGTTCTTCTTGTCGCGGCGCATCGCCGCCTCGAGCTCGGGCCAGCGCCCCGGCTCGTAGGACGTGGGCAGCCCGACGGACGTGAGCACCTCGCGGTGGCGGTCGACGACGTCACGACCGAGAACCCCTGCTGCGGCCGCGAGCTCCGCTGCATAGACCATGCCGATCGCGACGGCCTCGCCGTGCCGCCGCCGGTACTGCTCGACCTGCTCGATGGCGTGACCGAACGTGTGCCCGTAGTTGAGGATCTCGCGCAGCGACGACTCCTTGAGGTCCTGGCTGACGACGTCGGCCTTGACCCGGATCGCGCGCTCGACGAGCTCGAGCGTGTGCGGCCCATCGGGTCGCCCAGCCGCCTCAGGATCCTCGGCGACGAGGTCGAGGATGACCGGGTCGACGATGAAGCCGGCCTTGATGATCTCGGCGAGCCCGGCGACATAGTCTTCGCGCGGCAGCGTCGACAGCAGGTCGAGGTCGCACAGCACAGCCCGCGGCGGGTGGAACGAGCCGACGAGGTTCTTGCCCTCCGCCGTGTTGATGCCGGTCTTGCCGCCGACGGCCGCGTCGACCATGCCGAGCAGTGTCGTCGGGACCTGGACGACCGGCACCCCACGCAGCCACGTCGCCGCGACGAACCCGGCAAGGTCGGTGACCGTCCCTCCCCCGACGCCGACGACGACGTCGGTGCGGGTGAAGCCGTGCCTGCCGAGCACCGACCATAGGTCCGCGGCGACGACCGCGGTCTTGGCGTCCTCGGCGTCAGGGACGCCGACGGCATACGCCTCGATGCCGCTGTCGCGCAACGAAGCCGTGATCCGCTCCCCCAACGACCGCATCGAGTCGGGATGAACGACGAGGGCGCGCTGCACGCCGTCGCCGACGACCTCGGCGACGCGCGCCGAGCAGCCGGCCTCGATGACGACGTCGTAGTCACCGCCGACGGAGACGACGCTCACTGGCCGCCCCCGAGCAGCGAGACGATCTCGGCGACGACGTCGTCGACCTCGCGCCCGGCGGTGTCGACGCGGTGCGTGGCGAGCCGCTCGTAGGTGGGGCGGCGTTCGTTCATGAGCTTGGTCCAGGCCGCGCGGGGGTTGATGGCGAGCAGCGGCCGGCTCGCGTCGAACCCGACCCGCTTGGCCGCGTCGGCGATGCCGACGTCGAGGAAGACGACGACCTGGCCGTCGAGCACCTCCTGCGTTTCGGCGTCCATCGGAGCTCCGCCGCCGAGGGCGACGACCCCGGCGTGCGCCTCGACGGCCCGGGCCACCTCGGCCCGCTCGAGCGCGCGGAAGGTGGGCTCGCCGTCGAGGACGAAGATGTCGGAGATCGAGCAGCCCTGGTCGGCCTCGATGGCCGCGTCGGTGTCGTGGAAGGCGACGTCGAGCGCGCCCGCGAGCGCCTGCCCGATCGTCGTCTTGCCCGACCCGGGCGGCCCGATGAGGACGACCACGGGACGCTCCCCGGTCACCACGAGCGCATCGTCTCGGGCACGGCGGCGAGGTATGCCGCGTGGTTGCGTCGCGTCTCCTCGACCGAGTCGCCGCCGAACTTCTCAAGGCAGGCGTCGGCGAGGACCAGCGCGACCATGGCCTCGGCGACGACGCCCGCAGCGGGAACGGCCGAGACGTCGGAGCGCTGGTGGATCGCCTTGGCCTCGCCCTCCCCCGTCGTGTCGATCGTGTCGAGCGCCCGCGGGACCGTGGAGATCGGCTTCATCGCGGCACGCACGCGCAGGACGTCGCCGTTGGACATGCCACCCTCCGTGCCACCAGCGCGACCGGTGCGTCGTCGGATCGTGCCGGACTCGTCACGCTCCATCTCGTCGTGGGCGGCGGACCCGCGGCGGGCGGCGGTGCGGAAGCCGTCACCGACCTCGACCCCCTTGATGGCCTGGATGCCCATGAGCGCGGCGGCGAGCCGCGCATCGAGACGGCGGTCCCAGTGGACGTGCGAGCCGAGACCCGGGGGCAGGCCGTAGGCGAGGACCTCGACGACGCCGCCGAGCGTGTCGCCGTCCTTCTTCGCCGCCTCGACCTCGGCGACCATGGCTGCGGACCCGGCGGCGTCGAGGGTGCGAACGGGGTCGGCGTCGATCTCGGCGACCTGGTCGGGCGTGGGCAGCGGGGCGTCGTCGGCGACACCCGCCGGACCCATCGAGACGGTGTGTGAGACGAGCCGGATGCCGTAGGCCTGCTCGAGGAAGCGCGCGGCGACCTCGCCGAGGGCGACCCGGGCGGCGGTCTCGCGGGCGGAGGCGCGCTCGAGCACGGGGCGGGCGTCGTCGAAGGCGTACTTCTGCATCCCGACGAGGTCGGCGTGCCCGGGGCGCGGTCGCGTCAGCGGCTTGTTGCGGGCGACCTCCTTCTCGGCGTTGACGTCGTTCGACGCCTCGTAGGCCTCGTCGGAGACGGGGTCGGCCGACATCACGGTCTCCCACTTCGGCCACTCGGTGTTGCCGATGCGGATCGCGACGGGCGAGCCCATCGTCACGCCGTGGCGCACGCCGCCGAGGAACTCGACCTCATCCTGCTCGAACTTCATCCGGGCGCCGCGGCCGTAGCCGAGGCGGCGACGGGCGAGGGCGTCGGCGAGGTCCTTGCGCGTCACCTCGACGCCGGCGGGCAGACCCTCGATCGTGGCCAGGAGGGCAGGGCCGTGGGACTCGCCTGCGGTCAACCATCGGAGCATGGACCGATCCTCCCACGCAGCACGACGAGCCCACGGGGCGCGGTCAGCACGTGGGCTCGGTCGGGGGCGGACGGCATACGGACTCTTGACAGGAAACCGAATGGTTTCCTATTGTCGCCGCGTGGACCTCGTCTTCCGGGCCCTGGCGGACCCCACTCGCAGAGCGCTCCTCGACGCGCTCTTCGACGAGGACGGGCAGACGCTCGCCGCCCTCGCCGCGCGGTTCGACATGACCCGGATGGGCGTCGCGAAGCACCTCGCCGTGCTCGAGGAGGCGGGCCTCGTCGCCACCCGACGACAGGGGCGCGAGAAGCACCACTTCCTCAACGCCGTGGGCATCCGCCAGGTCCACGACCGCTGGGTGAGCAAGTACACCGAGCCCTGGGCCGCCGGCCTCGTCGGGCTCAAGGACGAGCTGGAGGCAGGGAGCATGAGCACGACCAAGGTCTTCGAGATCTACATCCGCACGACGCCCGACCGGCTGTGGCACGCGATCACCGACCCCGAGACGCGACGCCGCTTCCACTTCGGCAACACCATCGAGTCGGACTGGACGCCGGGGTCGGCCTACGCCATGACCCACGACGGCGTGGACCGACCGCTCGTCGACGGCGAGAACCTCGAGGTCGAGCCGCCGCACCGGCTCGTCCAGAGCTTCCGCGCCCACTGGGACGACGACGCCGAGTCCGCGGGCACCTCGCGCGTCACGTGGGAGATCGAGGAGGTCGGCGACTCGTGCCGCCTCACCGTCGTCCACGACCGGCTCTCCGACGGCGTGAGCGAGGCGATCCACGGCGGCTGGCCGATGGTGCTCTCGGGACTCAAGACCTGGCTCGAGACCGGCACCGAGCTCACCACCCCCGGCTCGCTCATGTACGGCTGACCGGCCACCCGGAGCCCACGCCGACCCACCTCAACCCCACCCAACGCAGGGAGCAGACCCATGACCCCCCTCGACAAGACCTTCACCGGAACCCTCGCCACGAGCAGCGCGCCTGGCGGCTGGACCTACCTCGTCACCGACTGGAGCGCCGAGTTCTTCGGGACGCGCGGACTCGTGAAGGTGGCGGGCACGATCGACGACCACCCGTTCCGCGGCTCGTTCATGGCGCTCGGCGACGGCACCCACAAGCTGGCCGTGACCCGCGACGTCCGTGACGCCATCGGCAAGGGCACCGGCGACGACGTCACCGTCCACCTCACCGAGCGGCTCGACGAAGCGAAGGCCGCGGCGACCTCCTGAGCCACGCGGCGACCTCCTGAGCCAACCGGCCCCCCGCGGCTACCCTCACGGCATGACGACGACACCACCGCCCGCCGCGCCGTTCGCCCAGTCCGTCCGGATTCTCGCCGGCGCGCTCATGGCGGGGCTGGTGTTCATCGGTATCGCGATGTTCTTCGTGCTCGGCACCGAGGACACGCCGCCGGTGTGGCTGGTCGCCGCGCAGCTCGTGGCCGGGGTCGTCGTCCACCTGCTCCTGGAGTCGGTCGGCTACCGCGTGCAGCCGCTCGACCCGGACCTGTCCGACGCCGACGCGGAGACGGCGGCCCGGGCCCGGTGGCAGAGCGCGATGGTCCTGCGGTTCGCGCTGAGCGAGGTCATCGCCATCGCGTCGCTCATGGCCGCCTTCGTCGTCGAGGGCGGGATCCTCGCGTATGCCGTCGGCGCAGTCGTGTCGCTCGTCCTCATGGCCGTCCACGTCTGGCCGTCGGCGAGGCCGGTGGGCAGGATCGCGGATGCGCTCGAGGCGGCCGGTCGCCGCTCCACCCTGCGCGAGGAGTTCGGGGTTCCCGCCCCGGGCCCGATCCAGCAGTACTGACGAGCCGCGGACGCCGGAGCGCCCTCAGCGGCCGAGGTAGCCGTCGATGAGCGACTGCCCCCACGCGACGGCGACGATCGCACCGGCGCACATCGAGGGCCCGAACGCCATGGCCGACGTGCGACCGGCGCGCTTCGTGAGGAGCAGCACGAGGGCGGTGAGCCCGCCGACGACAAACGCCGCCATCGTCCCGACGACGACGTGGCCGACGGACAGCCAGCCGAGGATCAGGCCGATCGTCGGCGCGAGCTGGATGTCGCCGCCGCCGAAACCGCCGCCGGGCAGGAAGGCGAACGCGAGGTAGAGCACCGTGAGCCCGACGCTGCACAGCCCCGCGGTGAGCAGCCGGTCCCACTCCCCCGTCGCGACCGTCGGCGGCACGAGCAGCAGCGCGAACGCCGGCAGCGCCGGACGCGTCAGCCCGACGGGCAGCCGATGGACGTCGATGTCGATCCAGACGAGGCAGACCGTGAGCCACGCGAAGAGCAGGTATGCCGGTAGCGCGGCATACGCGGCCGTGTCACCGACCGTGAGCGCGAGGAGGAGGACGAGGACCGCGAGCAGCGGCGCGACCCACCACGACGGCGGTGTCGGGTGGTCCGCCTCGTCCTCGACGATCCGGTAGCCACCGGTCGCGAGCTCACGGGCCGTGAGCCGGCCGACGACGAGCGCGCCGACGACGAGCACCACGACGCCGACCACGGCGAGCACGTCGGCGGACATCAACCCGCCACACTCTCGCGGGCGGCGGCGAACATCGGCTCGAGCGGCGGCCGCAGGCCGGTGAAGAGCTCGACCTGCACGGCCGCCTGGTGGACGAGCATGTCGAGACCCGAGACGACCTCGGCCCCACGGTCGCCAGCGGCCCGGGCCAGCGGCGTCGGCCAGTCGGCATACACGACGTCGAGGAGGGTGGACCCGTCGAGGTCGACGCCGGCCGCACGCAGGGCGTCCGCCGTCGCCTCGCTCGCCGCGGGCGGGAGGGTCGAGACGACGAGCCGGCGCGGCTCGTCGGCCCACCGGTCGAGGGCCACGTGTCGCGCCGCCACTCCGCGCGCGCCCAGCAGCGTGACGACCGAGTCGGCGGACGCCGCGTTGCGCGAGGCCACGAGGACGTCGCGGACACCCAGGTCGACGAGGGCGAGCGCCGCCGAGCGGGCCGTGGCCCCCGACCCGAGGATCGTGGCCGACCCGGCGTGGTCGACGTGGCCCACGGCGCCGACGATGCCGGCGACGTCGGTGTTGGCACCGTCCCAGCCGCCGTCGTCGCGGCGCACGAGCGTGTTGATGGCCCCGGCAGCACGGGCGACGTCGGTCACCGTCGCGGCCACGTCGAAGGCGACCTCCTTGAGCGGCATCGTCAGGCTGAGCCCGCGCCACTCGTCGTCGAGCTCGCGGACGACGTCCGCGAGCTCGACCTCGGTGACCTCACGACGGACGTAGGTCCAGTCGGAGAGGCCGAGGACGGCATACGCCGCGGTGTGGAGGACGGGTGAGAGCGAGTGCGCGACCGGCGACCCGAGGACTGCGGCCCTCAGCACTTGTCCTTGTTGGCGGAGCACCACTCGTTGAACTCGCGCACGTTGGCGTCGTGCTCGGCCTGGGTCGTCGCGAACTTCGTCTCACCCGTCGTCGGGTTGACCGCGACGAAGTAGAACCACGGGCCGTCGGCCGGGTTGGCCGCCGCCTCGATCGACGCGGCACCCGGGCTGTTGATCGGGCCCGGCGGCAGTCCCTTGACCTTGTAGGTGTTGTAGGGGCTGTCGGAGTTGCGAGCCTCGTTCGAGGTGCCGGCGCGACCGCGCTCCTGCTCGATGTAGTGGACGGTGGAGTCCATCTGCAGCATGCCGACGGTCGGTCCGTTGGGGTCGTTGAGGCGGTTCTCGATGACGCGGGCCACCTTGGCGCGGTCGGCGTCCCCGTTGACCTCGCCCTCGATGATCGAGGCGATCGTGAGGATGCGGTTGTACTCGTCGGGCTCCACGCCGGCCTTCTTGAGCTCGGCGAGGGTGAGAGCGACCATCTGCTTGAGCTGGGTGGCGGCAGGGACCTTGTCGTCGAACTCGTAGCTCGACGGGAAGAGGTAGCCGTCGAGGCGACCCTTCGCGGACTCGGGCAGGCCGAGCGCCTGCGGGTTCTTGGCGGCCGCCTGGTAGTCGGCGACCGGGACGCCCGTCGCCTTGCTCAGGCGGGCGAAGATCTCGTTGACCCACAGTCCCTCGGGGATCGTCGCGCGTGTGACGGTGCGGTTGGCGGGGTTGGCGAGCATCGCGAAGGCGTCGCTCGCCTTCATGCCCTTCTTGAGGGTGTAGACGCCGGCCTGGATCGCGGCGCTCGCCTCCGGGTCGGCCGCCGAGGCCTCGAGGTATGCCGTCCGCGTCTTGACGACGCCCGCCGCCTTGAGCGTGGTGGCGATCGACTCGCCGCTGTCACCGGCCTTGACCGTCACCTGGACGTCGCCCTCACCGGGGCCGGGGAAGTCCTCCGCCTCGGAGCTGCCGCCGAGCATCGACGACACCATCGGCTTGAGGAGGGTGAAGGCGACGGCCGTGGCGCCGCCGACGAGGACGACCGCGAGGAGCAGAGTGAGCAGACGACGGCCCTTGCCGGTGCGACGACGCTGGTGACGGTGCCGACGACGCTGCGCCTCGGGGGGCGGCTCGCCGAAGATCGTCGTGTCGAGCTGGTTCTGGGTCACCGCTGTCCATCCTTCGTCTTCGGCCTGCGCCGCTTGTCCCGCACGGGCTCCCCCGGTGGGCGACCCGTGCTCCGCTCCTCGTCCAGACCGGCCTGGAGGATGAGGACTGCAGCAGCCTGGTCGACGACGGATCGCTGCCGTCGCCCGTCGACACCACTCTGGCGCAGGGCCCTGTGGGCGTCGACGCTCGTGAGGCGCTCGTCGACGAGACGGACGCCCACGGGAGTCACCCGACGGGCCAACTCCGCAGCATACTTGCGTGCCGCCTGTGCGGCGGGTCCCTCGCCACCCGAAAGTGACCGGGGCAGGCCGACGACGACCTCGAGGGCCTCCCTCTCACGGGCGAGCGAGACGATCTGCGAGATGTCGTCGCCCTCCCCAGCGCCGTCGGCCGGCCACGTGCGCGTCAGCGTCGCGTGGGGGCTGGCGAGCACGCCCGAGGGGTCGCTGACGGCCACACCGACACGCACGGTGCCGACGTCTACCCCCAAGCGGACCCCGGGGCGCATGCTCAACCGACCAGCTCCCCGACGCGCCACTCGACGGCGTTGATGGCCTCACCGGTCTTGCTGAGGTCCTGACCGCCGCCCTGCGCGATGTCGTCCTTGCCGCCGCCACCGCCGCCGAGGGTCTGCGCGGCGATGCGCACGAGCTCGCCCGCCTTGATGCCGCGGTCGCGCGCGGCCTGGTTCGTCGCGATGACGACGACGGGGCGGCCCTTCGCGCCGCCGGTGACGGCGACGACCGAGGGCGCTCCGTCGCCGAGGCGCTGGCGCGCGTCGAGGACCATGGCGCGCACGTCGTCGGCAGCGGCCTCGCCGCCGGCGTCGTGGCCGACGAAGCGGACCCCGCCGACGTCCTTGGCCTGCTCGGAGAGCGATCCGGCGGCCGCGAGGACGGCCTCCTTGCGGGAGCGCTCGAGCTCGCGCTCGGCCTCCTTGAGACGGGTGACCATGGCGCCGACGCGCTCGGTGAGCTCGCCCGGCTGGCCGCCGACGATGCCCGAGAGCTCTGCCACGATGGCCCGCTCGCGGGCGAGGTAGCGCAGCGCGTCCATGCCGACGAAGGCCTCGAGACGGCGCACGCCGGAGCCGACAGAGGACTCACCGGTGACCGTGAGCGCGCCGACCTGCGAGGAATGCCCGACGTGGGTTCCACCGCAGAGCTCGCGCGACCACTCGCCGCCGATCTCGACGACGCGCACGTCCTCGCCGTAGGTCTCGCCGAAGAGCGCGAGCGCGCCGAGCTCGCGCGCCTGCGCGAGCGGCATCCACGCCGCGGAGACGGGTAGGTCCTTGCGGACCGCGAGGTTGGCGACCTCCTCGATCTCGCTGCGGGTCGCGGCCGAGAGGGCCTGGCCCCACGCGAAGTCGAGGCGGAGGTAGCCGGGCTTGTTGTAGGAGCCGGACTGCAGGGCCGACGGGCCGAGCACCTGCCGCAGCGCCGCGTGGACGACGTGCGTGCCGGAGTGCGCCTGGCACGCCGAGAGACGCCACTCGGGGTCGACCTCGGCGAGGACGGGCACGCCTGAGCGCAGCGGGCCGTGGACGACCTCGACCGTGTGGGCGATGAGGCCCTTGACCGGGCGCTGGACGTCCATGACCTTGAGGTGGACGCCGTCCGCGGTGATGATGCCCTCGTCGGCGATCTGGCCGCCGGACTCGGCATAGAACGGGGTGCGGTCGAGGATGACCTGGCCGCGCTGGCCGGGCTCGATCTCCTCGACACGCTGGCCGTCGACGACGAGGCCGAGGACCTTCGCCTCGGTCGTGAGCTCCTGCCACGCGCGGAAGTCGGTCTCGCCGGCCGCCCGCAGCTCCTTCCACACCTCGGTGTTGGCGTGGCCGGACTTCTTCGCCTTCGCGTCGGCCTTGGCGCGGTCGCGCTGCTCCTGCATCAGCCGCGTGAAGCCCTCGCGGTCGACCGACAGGCCCTGCTCCTCGGCCATCTCGAGGGTGAGGTCGATCGGGAAGCCGTAGGTGTCGTGGAGCTGGAACGCCTGGTCCCCGGCGAGCGTCGACCCGCCGGTCTGCTTGGTGCGCGCGACCGCGGTGTCGAGGATCGTCGTGCCCGCGGCGAGGGTGCGCCGGAAGGCCTCCTCCTCGGCGTAGGCGATCTGGCTGATCCGGTCGAACCCGCTCTCGAGCTCGGGGTAGGACTGCTTCATCCGCTCCATCGAGACGGGCAGGAGCAGCGGCAGCGCCGGGTCGTCGAAGCCCAGCAGGCGCATCGATCGCACCGCCCGGCGGAGCATGCGGCGCAGGACGTAGCCGCGGCCCTCGTTGCCCGGGGTGACACCGTCGCCGATGAGCATGAGCGACGAGCGGATGTGGTCCGCGACGACGCGCAGGCGGACGTCGTCGGGGTTCGACTCGCTCGCGGCGTGACCGGACGTCGCGCCGTAGGTCTTGCCGGTGAGCTCGGCCGCCTTCTCGAGGACGGGGTAGACCTCGTCGATCTCGTAGAGGTTGTCGACGCCCTGCAGGATGCTCGCGATCCGCTCGAGACCCATGCCGGTGTCGACGTTCTCGGCGGGCAGCGGGCCCGCGACGTCGAAGTCGACCTTGGAGCGGACGGCGCTCAGCTCGTACTGCATGAAGACGAGGTTCCAGATCTCCATGTAACGGTCCTCGTCGACCGCCGGACCGCCCTCCTGGCCGTAGTCGGGGCCGCGGTCGTAGAAGATCTCGCTGCACGGGCCCCCAGGACCCGGGACGCCCATGTGCCAGTAGTTGTCGGCCTTGCCGCGGCGCACGATGCGCTCGAGCGGGATCGCGGTGTACTCCGCCCACAGGCGCTCGGCCTCGTCGTCGTCCTCGTAGACCGTCGCCCACAGGCGGTCGGGGTCGAGGCCGTAGCCGCCCTCGTCCTGCGAGGAGGTGAGCAGCTCCCACGCGAGCCGGATGGCGTCCTTCTTGAAGTAGTCGCCGAAGGAGAAGTTGCCATTCATCTGGAAGAACGTGCCGTGCCGCGAGGTCTTGCCGACCTCCTCGATGTCACCGGTGCGCACGCACTTCTGCACGCTCGTGGCCCGGGCCCACTGCGGCGTCTCCTGCCCCAGGAAGTAGGGCTTGAACGGCACCATCCCGGCGTTGACGAAGAGCAGGTTGGGGTCGTCGTGGATGAGGGGCGCGGAGGGCACCACCGTGTGGCCGTTCTTCTCGAAGAAGGCGAGCCAGCGGCGCCGGATCTCAGCGGTTTCCATGCAGAGTCAGTCCTGGGGTCGTCGTGCGGCGTGTCGGAGCTTCGGGCCCGGAGCGGGCCACCGATGAATCCTACGTGTCGTGCCAGCTCGCCCGCGCCCGCGTTCCCGGCACGTCGCCGCTCGCGGCTCGGCTCCGGCGGGCGTCCGGCCGACGAGCCTCAGTTGCGGCCGAGCCGCTCCTTGAGCCAGGTCCACCGCTCCTGCAGCCGCGCCTCGAACCCGCGGTCGGTGGGCTCGTAGTACGACGTCTTCCCGTGCAGGTCGTCGGGGAGGTACTGCTGCGCCGCGACGCCGTCGGGTTGGTCGTGCGCATAGACGTAGCCGTCGCCGTGACCGAGACGGGACGCGCCGGCATACCCACTACCACGAAGGTGCGGGGGCACCGCCCCGCCGCGTCCGGCGCGCACGTCCGCGATCGCGGCGTTGATGCCGGCGTACGCCGCGTTGGTCTTGGGCGCGAGAGCGTTGTGGACCACGGCCTGGGCGAGGATGATCCGTGCCTCGGGCATGCCGATCTGCGCGACGGCGTGCATGGCCGCGACGGCGGTCTGGAGCGCGGTCGGGTCGCCCATGCCGACGTCCTCGCTCGCGGCGATGACGATGCGGCGGGCGATGAACCGCGGGTCCTCCCCCGCCTCGAGCTGGCGGGCGAGGTAGTGCAGCGCGGCGTCGACGTCGGAGCCGCGCATCGACTTGATGAACGCCGAGGCGACGTCGTAGTGCTGGTCGCCGGTCTTGTCGTAGCGGACCGCGGCCTGGGCGACCGCCTGCTCGGCGTGCGCGAGCGTGATCGTCACCTGCTCGGCGTCGGAGGTGATCGGGGCGTCGTCCTGCGCCACGCCGGCCGCCGCCTCGAGCGAGGTGAGAGCACGCCGAGCGTCTCCGCCGGAGATGCGGACGAGGTGCTCGCGCGCCTCCGGCGACAGCACGTATGCCGCGTCGAGACCGCGCTCGTCGGTCACCGCGGAGTCGAGGACGTCGGCAATCTGCTCGTCGTCGAGCGAGGTGAGCGTGATGAGCATCGAGCGCGACAGGAGGGGCGCGATGACGGAGAACGACGGGTTCTCGGTCGTCGCCGCGACGAGGATGACCTGGCGCGTCTCGACCCCGGGGAGCAGGGCGTCCTGCTGGGCCTTGGTGAAGCGGTGGATCTCGTCGAGGAAGAGGACCGTCTGCCGGCCGTAGAGGTCGCGGTTGCGCGCGGCGGCCTCCATGACCGCACGGACGTCCTTGACGCCGGCGGTGACGGCGGAGAGCTCGACGAACTCGCGGTCCGCGGCCGTCGCGACGAGGTGGGCGAGCGTCGTCTTGCCGGTGCCGGGCGGCCCCCAGAGGATGGCGCTCAGCGGACCGGCGGTGCCCCCGGAGCCCTCGATGAGGCGGCGGAGCGGGCTGCCCGGGCGCAGGATCTCCGCCTGTCCGCGCACCTCGTCGACGCTCGCCGGCCGCATCCGGACCGCGAGCGGCGGCAACGTCGACGCACTCCCGCCCTCGGTGGCGAAGAGGTCGTTCCCGGCTGGCACCCCGGCAGCGTAGCCGCCGGTACCGACATCCCGACCGTGGCGCTCAGCAGGGAGATACTGGCGGTGGAGGTGCTTCGTGACACCAGGTCGAGGGCAGGATCCCGGAAGACGCCGGACGGTGGTCGCTGCCCTCGCCGCCCTCGCGGTGCTGGTGGTCGGCATCCTGGCTCTGGCGCTCCCCCGCAACCAGGGCTCCGTTCCGGCAGGCACCACCACCGACCCTGCCCCCTCACCCCGCCCGACGATGTCGGTCCGACCCGGCCCGACCGGTCCCGGTGAGGCCCAGTTCGAACCGAGCGGACCGCCCCTGGTCACCCCGACGGAGCCAGCGGCGAGCGACATCGGCTCAGCGACCCCGTCGAGCGGCACCGCAGGCGGCTGAGGCCGCGCATCCGCGATGTGCCGGGCGGTCGCCGGCGCATCTCCTACACTTGAGCGCGACAGAGTGTGCCAAGGGGGCGCAACGATGCGGAAGCGGACACCATGAAGACCTCGGCCCGACCTGGCACACCCATGCGCGCGAGGGGATGGGGCCGGCGCGCCGGGCTGGCCGTCGTGACCGGTGCGACCGCACTGGCCGTCCTCGCATCGACCGGCTCGCCGGGAGCGGCCGCGAGCGGGACCGCCCGCGAGCCGATCCCCGTTCTGCCCGCCCTGCCCGAGGTCGGCATCAGCCAGTTCGGCTCGGGAGTCACCCACGTCGACCCCGTGGCGAAGCCCGCGACCGACATGGGCGCGCGACTGAGTGCGCCGCAGGGGCAGCGCTCGAGCACCGGAGAGGCGATCGCGGCCGGCACCTACGCGTGCTCGGGGTTCGGCGGAGTCGACAGGTCCACGAGCCCGTACGAGATCACCCGCGACATCTACGAGTGGGGTGGCTTCGCGGCATACAGGGTGGGCAACGGCGCGGGGGACGTCAACTGGCGGCTCAACCCCTACAACAACCCGTCGTGGTACATGTGGCTCCACTCGCTGCGCTGGCTCGGCCAGGGCATCATGCAGGCGTCCACCGGTGACGTCGCGATGCTCGACCGGGTCGGCGTGACGATCCAGGACTGGATCCGCGACAACCCGTACTCGTGGAAGGGCGACGTCGGCGCGTGGGAGTCGACGATGCACCGGACCAACGTCCTCGTCTGCTACCGCCATGCGGTGCTCAACGCGCTCGGCGTCACCACCCTCCCGGCCAAGTACGCCTGGGTCGACACGTCACTGCGCAACCACGCGACCTTCCTCGTCAACAACTGGTCGGGGGCGTGGAACCACGGCACCGACGAGAGCCTCGTGCTCTTCGGGGTGGGCTGCCTGCTCGAGCGCCAGGACTACCGAGACCTCGCCGTGAGCCGGCTCGAGCAGGGCATCACGACGTCCATCGACTCACAGGGCTCGACGAACGAGCAGTCGACGGCCTACGCCCAGTTCAACTACCACCTCTGGGGCCGTGCCGAGGAGGTCCTGAGGGCCTGCGGGACCGACCCGGGGTCGACGATCGGCCAGCGTCGCACCCTGATGGCGACGTGGCTGGCCCACGCCACGAACAGTCTCGGCGCGTTCCACCAGATCGGTGACTCCGAGGTGGTCCGCACCTCCAACGCACCGGGCACGCCCATCGAGTACCCCGCCACCAACGGCGCCTCGGGGACCCCGCCGACCACCCGGACCGCCGCGTACTCGCGTGGCTACGTCTTCGGTCGCACGACGTGGGGGGATGCGCGCACGACCTTCCGCAACGCGTCGAGCTACAGCATCCGCTACGGGCCGCCTCGGGCCCTGCACGGCCACAACGACCACACCGCGATCACCTACACCTCGCGCGGGCGAGACGTCGTCATCGACTCGGGCCACGCCGGCTACCAGAACGACCAGTGGCGGGTCTGGGCCAAGAGCCGCCGCGCGCACAGCTCGCTCGCCACACCGCTGAGCCCGGAGGCCGCGCCGACGACGACGCTGCGACGCTCGCTCGTCGCGTCGAACTGGGAGTTCTACGAGTTCGCCGACTCCCCGGCCGCCGGTATCAACCGCACGCGGGCGGTGACCTTCCTGCGCGACCCCGACCTCTTCGTCACGCTGGACCGCGCGAGCTCGACGACAGCGCAGCAGTTCCAGACGAACTGGCACCTGCCCTCCGACGAGAGCGCGACGATCTACTCACGAACGACGGCCATCTCGCAGGCGCCGGGTGCGGCGAGCCGGACGATCCTCTTCCAGCTGCC
Organism: Knoellia flava TL1; assembly: GCF_000768675.1. Lineage (GTDB taxonomy): Bacteria > Actinomycetota > Actinomycetes > Actinomycetales > Dermatophilaceae > Knoellia > Knoellia flava. Next base: position 44,547 of record NZ_AVPI01000020.1, read on the forward strand.
CTACAAGCAGGCGCTGCCCCCCGGTGCCCTGCTCGTCCAGAAGGGCCAGACGTCGCCGATCCAGGGTTGGCACTACCCCAACATCACCCAGCGCAAGCCCGCGCCGAACGTGCTCCTCGCGCGCTCGGGATACTCCGCGTCGATCCTCAGCTTCGTCGTCCCGGTGGGACCCACGGCAGGCGTCGGGTATGCCGTGCGCCAGGTCGGCACCTCGACCGTCATCGACCTCACGGTCGAGGGCAAGAAGGTGTCGGTGTCCGTCAGTGCGGGCGGCGCCATCTCGCGGCTCTGACCCGATCTCGCTCAGTCGACACCCACCTCGACGGGTAGGCTCGGCGGTTGCACGCGGACGGGAGCAGACGTCACCTTGCCCGTCGCCGGGGCTGACGGCGTGCTGCCGGGGATGCCCGGCATCTCGATGCCTCCTCGCCCGACCCAGCCCATGACGTTGCGCATCATCGTCGAGACGGCGGCGCGGCTCGTCTCCGGCGGCTCCACGACCTTCCACGCCGCCGGGCACACCCCGCCGAGGAAGCAGCCGTAGGCGAAGGTCGACCCGTTGAAGACACGGGCCCCGGACGGCGCCGTCGACGTCGTCATGTCGAACGTCTGGGACACGCCCGACCGGAAGCACCACGCGCTGCCATGAACCTGCACGGCGTGTGTCGGTGAGCGCCAGACGCTCGGGTGCACGAAGTCCTGCTCTCCGGCGATGAACCCCGGCACGACCGTGCCCAGGGGCAGACCCTGGAAGAGGAAGCTGCCGTTCGTCACGAGGTCGTCCTTGACGGCACAGCCGTACTGCGCCCCCAGGATCGTCTGTTCGTGGTGGCCCAGACCCGACCAACGCCACGTCGAGCTCATGGGCCACGACGTCCAGCGGTCGATGTCCCACTCCCTCAGGCTCGGGCGGTAGGAGATTCTGCGGTAGATCGTGTTGGCACCCAGGTTGGCGACGTTGACACCTGCGGCGATTGCCTGGGTCAGTGCGGCACGCATCCCGAGGGACCAGTACTCGTCGTGTGCGGGCAGCACGAGGGTGCGGGCGCGCTGCGGCAGCTGGCCCCCGAAGCGCTCGAGGTCCTGGTCGGTCCAGTAGGTGACGTCGATCCCCTGGCTCTCCGCCCAGCGGACCAGGCCGAGCTCGAGGGGAAGGAACTGTCCTGAGCCCTGGCCCTCGGCATACGGTCGGTCGCTCGAGAGGCGCCCGGACCCGGGCGTGGAGTAGAAGCTGTTGCCGCCCCAGCGGTTGTAGGCCTGCCAGGTCGCCGTGGCCTGCTGCACGAGGACGTCGTGCGTCGTGCCGGTGTCGTCGCGCACCGTGAGGGGCACGTACGTCTGCTCGGTGGCGTTCTCGATGCGCAGGAGGTAGGTGCCCGGGACGAAGGTGTCGTCGACCGGCACCTGCAGCGTCGTCGACCACGGGGCACTGGTCATGGCCAGGTCACGGCCTTGCGCGTCCGTCCCTCCGGTGACCGAGTCCGGCTGGCTGACCGGGGCCAGGGGCGCCGGTGTGCTCCAGACGCGCCGGGCGCCGAGACCGCCGTAGTGGCCCATGCGGAACGCCGTGACACCGTAGGGAGTGTCGGACCGCACCCTGAGGCCGACGACGTCCCCGCATGCCGCCGAGTCGGTGGTGGCATATGCCGCCAGGGCCGTGGCGGTCGTGCTCGCGATCGTCCAGCCGGGATCCCCGGTCCGCAGGTTCTCCTCGACGGTGCTCGGCCACTCACGGGGGCAGCCCGCTGCTGTCGCCGGCAGCGGCTCGACCGGGACTGCGGGCATCGGCGCTGGCGGCACGTAGGCGACGCCGAAGCTCGTGCTCCCGCTTCCCAGAGAGGTCACGAGGTCCCTCGCGCGTGCCGTCAGCCCCACCGTCGAGCTCGAGGGCGTCGCCGAGGTGACGAGGCCGTGGACCGGCACGGCCAGCCTGGCGCCCACGCCCACCCAGAGGTCTCCCCGGGACGAGGTCCAGGCGACGAGCCCCGACGACAGCGTGGTCAGGGTGCCGTTCACGGTGCTCAGCCGTCCGCCGCTCCCGGCAGGCAGGCGCATCTCGATCCGGCGCAGCCAGCCGGCTCGAGCGACCGTGCCGCGATAGGTCAGCGACAGCGTCGTCGCCGGGGGCGCGGTCGACGGTGTCACCGAGACCACGACGACGGGCGGTGTGGTGGCGAAGGCGGCATATCCCGACGTCAGTGTGAGACCGGCGGTGGACTTCGCCGCCAGTGCGAGGCTCCAGGACGCCACGGCGCTCGGCATGGTGAGTCCGTAGACCGGGATGGCCAGACGAGTCCCCGGGCTCACGACGGGAGGGCGGCTGGCGGTCCACCTGAGGTAGCCCGGCGAAGGGGTCGTCAGTGTCCCGTTGACCGACGTCGGCCGTCCGACGGATCCCGGTGGGATGGCGAACGTGACGCTGGCCAGCGTCCCTGCACGGACGACGGTGGCGCGGTAGGACAAGGTGGTGGGCGCGCCCGCTGGGGCCGTGGAGGGCGTGACGGACACCTCCGGCAGGACCGTCGCCGCCTGTGGCGTGACGACCGCCGAGGCCGGCGTGACCGTCGCGCCACCCTGCCGCGCGATGGTCACCTCAGCGGCCGCTCCCCGGGACGACGGCCCGCCCATCGCCCACGCCAGGCCCAGCACGGTGAGCACCGCCACGGCGCGCGCACGTCCTCCGCGTCCCCCGGCTCGCTGGGGGGCGTGGCCGTCGGTCCGTCCGACAGCATCCTCGTCCGGCATCCGCGCTCCCCTGTGGCTGACGAGGCCGTCTGTTCGACCTTCCACCAGAGTCGTGGCCCGGGAGGCGGCGCGAGCGCGCCCCAGCGGAGATGACGAGGACGTGCCATCCGCGGGACGTCCGCACAGGTCAGACGGGTCACGGCGACACATCCGGTCGGGTCGTCGGGGTCCGTCCGTCGACGCCGCTACGTAGGGTGGGGACCGTCCGGAATCCCGCCCGAGAGAGGTCCAGTCATGCCCGACACGCCCACACTCGCCGTCCACCACGAGGACACCGGCGGTGACGGACGGCCGGTCGTCCTCATCCACGGCTGGCCGCTGTCCGGCGCCTCGTGGAAGGACACCGTCCCCGCGCTCACCGCTGCCGGCCTGCGCGTCATCACCTACGACCGACGCGGCTTCGGCCAGTCCGCACCCGACGCCGGCGGCCGCTACGACTACGACTCGCTCACCTCCGACCTCGCCGACCTCATCGAGCGGCTCGACCTGCGCGACGTCTCGCTCGTCGGGTTCTCGATGGGCGGTGGCGAGGTGGCGCGCTACGTCGGCACGCACGGCGAGGACCGCGTGCACAGCCTCGTCTTCGCCGGCGCGATCCCGCCGTGGCTGCTCAAGAGCGACGAGAACCCCGACGGCGGGCTTCCCCGCGAGGAGGCCGAGAAGATGCAGGAGGGCCTGCGCGCCGACCGCGAGGGCTTCCTCGACGAGTTCACGACGAACTTCTTCAGTGCCGACGGGGACCTCAAGGTCACGCAGGAGCAGCGCGAGGAGGCCAAGTCGCTCGCCGCCCAGGCGGACCTCGACGCCGCCGTCGCGTGCATCGCGTCGTGGCTCGAGGACTTCACCGGCGACCTCGCCAAGGTCACGGTGCCCACCCTCGTCATCCACGGCGACTCCGACGCCATCGTGCCGCTCGAGGTCTCCGGCCAGCGGACCCACGAGCAGGTCAGTGGGAGTGAGCTCGTCGTCCTCGAGAAGGGTCCGCACGGCATCAACGTCAGCCACCGCGACGAGTTCAACGAGGCCCTGGTCTCCTTCCTCACCACGTGAACGCGGCCGGTCGCGGCGTCGAGCCGCTCCAGTCCAGGGACGAGCTCGTCGCCGCGACCGCAGACCACCCTTTCGCCCGGTTCGACCTGTCCCGCACCGTCGTCGACCCGGGGCTGCGTGTCACGGGCACCGCCACCGTGGCCTGGGCCCAGCACTGGGCCGACGGTCGGCTCGGGGTCGTCGTGCTCGGCGACCCCGACGACGTGGCCGTGCTCGCAGCCGCCGACATCACCCGCGAGTGGGTGGAGCGGCTCGCCCCCGACCACGTCACCGCCCCCGTCGACGCCTACGAACCGCTGAGGGATGCCCTCGGCCTGCGTGGCGGCAACGCGTGGGACCGCATGTGGACGACGACTCCGCCACCGGCCGTCGCGGCCGAGGGCGAGGTCGTCCCCCAGGACGGCGACGACGACGAGCTCACCGACTTCGTGCGCGCGCACAACCCGCACCCGCACGCCCTCCCCGGCCAGAGCTCCCACCAGCGCTGGGTCGTCGTGCGCGACGCAGGCCGCCTCGTCGCCTGCGGCTGCACCGAACCCGGCAACGCCGTCGTGCCGCTCATCGGCGGCATCGTCGTCGACACGACGCAGCGGGGACGTGGGCTGGGAGCCGCCGTGACGGCATACCTCACGAGGGACGGCATCGAGCGGACCGGCGCGTGCACGCTCGGGGTCTTCGCCGACAACGCTCACGCGCGCGGTCTCTACGAGCGGCTCGGATACGCCGTCGGGCTGCGGGCGCGCACCGGCTTCCGGGTCAGGTCTGGGAGCCGCGGACCTTCTCGAGGCGGGCGGTGAGGGACTCGACGCGGTGCGCGTTGCCGTGGAGGTTGATGTAGCGCGGCCCGAAGACGGCGAGCAGCACGTCGTCGAGGCGGCGCACGGCACCGGCGGGATAGCGGTAGTCCATCCGCTCGTTGATGCCCTGCGCGTCGACCGTGCCGAGGAGCCCGCCGAGCTCGTCGAGCGAGGTGATGCCGAGCTCGAGCAGCAGCCCGGAGATCCACGAGTAGTGGTCGGTGCGCGACCACCCGGCGTCGCTGAAGTGCGCGGTGAGGAAGGCGGCGAGGTCGGCGCCGCCGATCCGCGGGTCGTCGTCGAGGCTGCCCGTGTCGAGCAGGCTGCCCGCCTGGAGGCGGTCGCTGATCGCGGTGAACTCGCGGTCGGCGAGCTCGAGCAGGCCTGCGGCGAGGGTGAACCGGCGGTCGAGGTCGCTCACGTCGGCCGCGGGCACGGAGCCCTTGTAGCGGACGTCGTGCTCGAACTCGGCCCACGCGTGCTGGAGGATCGTGCGCACCTGCACCGATGCGGAGCGGCCCTTGAGGTGTGCGTATGCCGGGTCTCTCGCCTCGTCGTCGAGCGTCACGAGGAGGTGCCGGCTCGAATAGCCGAAGCGGCCCTGCTGGGCGGTCTCACGGCCGAGGTCGCGGTCGTCGAGGACGCTGAACTCGCCGGCGAGGAGGTCGGCCACCGCGGCGACGTCGCGCTGGAGGTAGGTGACGACGCGCACGCCGACCTGGTCGGTGATCTCGGTGAGCGGGTCGGCGTAGGCCGGCCGGTCGTCGACCATCCGCGACGCCTTGCCGGCGAAGGAGGCGACGCTCTTGGCGCGACCCGTGACGCTGACGTAGTTGATGCCGGCGTCGTCGAGGAGCGCGGTGACCATGACGACGAACTGGTCGGCCACCTGGCGCAGCTCGGGCTGGAGCTGCGCGTAGCGCTGGACCGCGTCGTGCACCGACGCAGGCTGCTCGGTCACGGGGCCCACCCGAGGGCGGCGCGCAGGCCTGCGACCCCGGAGGCGGGGTCGTGGTGCACCGCGCGGATGCCGAGGTCGCGCGCGGTCTCGACGTTGGCGAGGTTGTCGTCGACGAACCCGACGGTGCCGGCGTCGGCGAGCGCGATGCCGAGGCCGTCGAGCACCCGCTCGAAGTAGGCCGGCTCCGGCTTCATCGCACCGAGGTCGCACGAGTAGAACGACCGTGAGAAGACGTCGTCGTAGCCGAAGGTGCGGCGCAGGAAGGCCTTGCGTTGGTCCTGCTGGTTCGTCGCGAGGACGCACGTCACGCCGGAAGCGGCGACCTCGCGCACGAGCTCGACCGCGGCCGGGTCGCCGTCGACCTGCTCCCAGAGACCGAGCAGGTCGTCGAGCGTCGCGGTGACCTCGGGTCGCTCGTCCAGCAGCCGCGCCAGCGACTCCCGGAACGGCTCCTCACCGCGCAGGGCGGGGATCTCGGCGGCGAAGAGCGCCTCGGCGAAGCCGGGGCCGCCCCACTCCTCCAGCCGCGGCCGCCACTCGTGGCGGGGGTGCTGGAGCACGCCGTCGGCGTCCCAGAGCAGGACGCCGACGGGGCGCGCGGAGTCCAGCGGCCGCGCCTGCACGGAGAGGTCGGCCGCCGAGGACATCAGGCCTTCTCGCCCGGCGCCTCGGGCTTGGCGTCGACGCCCGCCTCCTTGCGCTGCTCCGGCGTGATCGGCGCCGGTGCGGCGGTGAGCGGGTCGTAGCCCCCGCCCGACTTCGGGAAGGCGATGACGTCGCGGATCGACTCGGTGCCCGCGAGGAGCGAGACGATGCGGTCCCAGCCGAAGGCGATGCCGCCGTGCGGCGGGGCACCGAAGGCGAAGGCGTCGAGGAGGAAGCCGAACTTCTCCTGCGCCTCCTCGTCGGACAGGCCCATGACCTTGAAGACCCGCTCCTGCACGTCGCGGCGGTGGATACGGATCGACCCACCGCCGATCTCGTTGCCGTTGCAGACCATGTCGTAGGCGTAGGCGAGCGCGGGGCCCGGGTCGGTGTCGAAGGTGTCGAGGAACTCGGCCTTGGGCGAGGTGAACGCGTGGTGGACAGCGGTCCACGCTCCCCCGCCGACGGCGACGTCACCGGCGGCGACGGCCTCGGAGGCCGGCTCGAAGAGCGGCGCGTCGAGCACCCAGAGGAAGCTCCACGCGTCCTCGTCGATGAGCTCGCAACGACGGCCGATCTCGAGGCGTGCGGCGCCGAGGAGCGCGCGCGAGGACTTGGTCGGGCCAGCGGCGAAGAAGACGCAGTCGCCCGGCTTCGCGCCGACGTGGGCGGCGAGGCCGGCCTTCTCCTCGTCGGAGAGGTTCTTGGCGACCGGGCCGCCGAGCTCGCCGTCCTCCTGGACGAGGACGTAGGCGAGGCCCTTGGCGCCGCGGCTCTTGGCCCAGTCCTGCCACGCGTCGAGCTGCTTGCGCGGCTGGCTCGCGCCGCCGGGCATGACGACGGCGCCGACGTACTCCGCCTGGAAGACCCGGAACGGGGTGTCCTTGAAATAGTCGGTGCACTCGACGAGCTCGTTGCCGAAGCGGAGGTCGGGCTTGTCCGAACCGAAGCGCTTCATGGCGTCGGCGTAGGTCATCTGCTCGAACGGGGTCGGCAGGTCGACGCCGATGAGCTTCCACACCTCCTTGACGATCGCCTCACCGAGCTCGAGGACGTCCTCCTGCTCGACGAAGCTCATCTCGATGTCGAGCTGGGTGAACTCCGGCTGGCGGTCGGCGCGGAAGTCCTCGTCGCGGTAGCAGCGCGCGATCTGGTAGTAGCGCTCCATGCCGGCGACCATGAGCAGCTGCTTGAAGAGCTGCGGGCTCTGCGGCAGGGCGTACCACGAGCCCGGCGCGAGGCGTGCCGGCACGAGGAAGTCGCGCGCGCCCTCGGGCGTGGACCTGGTGAGGGTGGGCGTCTCGATCTCGACGAAGTCGCGCTCGCCGAGCACCGTGCGGGCAGCGGCGTTGACGCGCGAGCGCAGCCGGATCGCGGCACCGGCCGACGACGCACCCGGGCGGCGCAGGTCGAGGTAGCGGTGCTTGAGACGGGCTTCCTCGCCGACCGTGACGCGCTCGTCGATCTGGAACGGCAGCGGGGCGCTCGGCGCGAGCACCTCGATCGCGGAGGCGACGACCTCGATCTCGCCGGTGGGCAGGTCGGGGTTGACGTTGGCCTCGGTGCGCGCGACGACCTCGCCCGTCACCTTGATGCAGAACTCGGCACGCAGGTCGTGCGCAGCCCCCGTGAGGACCTCGTCACGCGCGACGACCTGGACGACGCCGCTCGCGTCCCGCAGGTCGATGAACGCCACCCCACCGTGATCCCGACGCTTGGCCACCCAACCGGTGAGCGTGACGGTCGAGCTGGTGGAGTCGGCGCGCAGGGTGCCGGCCTCGTGGGTGCGGAGCACGGGGAGGTCCTTCGGGACGGGGGTGGATGAACGCCCGTCATCCTACGGAGTCGCACCCCACGCGCACGAACCGGATTGTCGACGGACGAGGGCCGCACCACGACTGTGGTGCGGCCCTCGTGGCACCGCACGAGCGCGGTCGCCGTCCGGCTCAGTCCGGGATGATGAACTTCTGGCCCGGGAAGATGAGGTCCGGGTTCTCGATGTTGTTGACCTTGGCGATCTTCTTCCAGCTCACGCCGTACTTCTCACCGATCTCGGAGAGGGTGTCGCCCTTCTTGACGGTGTGCGTGCGCTGCGCCTTGGGTGCAGGCGCCTTCTTGGGCGCCGGAGCAGGTGCCTTCGGTGCCGGGGCAGGAGCCTTCGGGGCCGGCGCCTTCGGCGCGGGAGCGGGCGCCGGAGTCCCGGCTCGCTCGGCGGCCTCCTTGGCCGCCTTGTCGTACTCCGCCTTCTTCTTCGCAGCCTCGGCCGCGGCCTCGTCGGCCTCCTTCTTGGCCTTCTCGGCCCGCTCGCCGCTCTCCTTGCGGGCCTTCTCGGCGGCTTCGTCAGCCTTCTTCTTGGCCTCTTCGGACTGCTTCTTGGCTGCGTCGACGGCGTCGTTGTCGTCATCGAAGCCGAGACCCTTCTTGAGGTCGTCCAGGAAACCCATGTGGCTGGTCCTTCCGCGTCGATCGAGCCCCGCGACGTCGGTGTCGGGAGCCTCCCGGGCTCTCGCCCTCGGGACGTTCGCGACGCTACCGAAGGTGGACGCGCCCGGACGGCGCAGCGACCGGGCAATGCCCAGCGGCGGTCAGTCGCCCGAGCGCACCGCGTCGAGGTAGAACCACCGTCCGGCTCGTCGGGTGAAGCGGCTCCGCTCCCGGACCGCTCCCCGCTGGCGCACCGCGCCCTCGCCGGACGTCCAGTGCGCGGCGAACTCGACGATGCCCTCGTCGTCGTTGCCGCCGGCCTCGAGGACGTCGAGCCCGGTCCAGGTCAGCGAGGGGTCGACCTCCACCTCCGCGGGACGGGTCGTCGGGTGCCACGTGCGGAAGAGGTGGTCCTCGTCGCGGACCACGTATGCCGTGTAGCGCGACCGCATGACGGCCTCCGGGGTGGGTGGCCAGGACTCCCCCGCGAGGTAGGGCCCGCAGCACGCCGACAGCGGTACGCCCTCCGGCACCCCGCCGCAGGGACAGGGCCCGCTGGCGCCGGGGATCACGCCTCGACCGCGCTGCCGGAACCCTGCGCGCCGGGGCGCTGCGGCCACGGCGCGTCGTGCGGGCGCAGGCCCTGCCACCCGCGCTCCCGGGCCACGTGCGCGGCGAGGAGGCTGCCGACGAGGATGCCGTTCTGGAGGCGGCCGGCGAGCACCGCGGTGACGACGTCGTCGAGCGCGACCCAGGCGACCGGCATACCGTGCTCCTCGGCCTCGCGGACGTGGCGGTCGTCGTCGGCGACCGGCTGCACGTCACGCGCGAGAAAGACGCGGATCGCCTCGTCGAGGCCACCGGGTGAGGGGTGCAGGTCGACGAGCAGGTCCCACCGGCCCGCGGTGAGGTCGGCCTCCTCGTGGAGCTCACGGGCGGCCGCCTCCCACGCCGGCTCCCCCTCGACGTCGAGGAGCCCGGCCGGGATCTCCCAGTCGCGCGTGCGGATCGGGTGGCGGTACTGCTGCACGAGGCACACCCGGTCCTCGTCGTCGAGCGCGACGACGGCCACGGCGCCGGGGTGCCGGACGTACTCGCGCACGTGCGTCCCGGCGTCGCCGAGGTCGACCTCGTCCCGGACGACGTCCCAGACCCGCCCCTCCATGACGACCTCGGTGTGCCGGACCGGCTGCGGGTCGTGCTCGTCGTGGGGCGGCTGCGAGGTCACGGTGCGTCGGCCTCCACCGGCACCTTCGGACGCTCGACCTCGACGAGGCGTGCGGCACGCTGCTCCTCGATCGCGGCGCCGATGAGACCGGCGAAGAGCGGGTGGGCGCGCGTCGGTCGCGACTTGAACTCGGGGTGCGCCTGCGTCGCGACGTAGTAGGGGTGGTCCTCACGCGCGAGCTCGACGAACTCGACGAGGCCGAGCTCGGGGTGCGTGCCGGAGATGACGAGACCGGCCGACTCGAGCTGCTCGCGGTAGGACTCGTTGACCTCGTAGCGGTGGCGGTGGCGCTCGTCGGCGCTCGTCGCGCCGTAGACCTCGGCGACGACGGACCCCTCACGCAGGTCGGCGCGCTGCGAGCCGAGCCGCATCGTGCCGCCGAGGTCGCCGGCGCCCTCGACGAACGCCTTCTGCTCCTCCATCGTCGCGACGACGGGGGCCGGGGTCTCGGGGTCGAACTCGGTCGAGCTGGCCCCCTCGATGCCGGCGACGTTGCGCGCGAACTCGATGACCATGCACTGGAGCCCGAGGCAGATGCCGAGGGTGGGGACGCGGTGCTCGCGGGCCCAGGTGAGGGCGCCGAGCTTGCCCTCGATGCCGCGGACGCCGAAGCCACCGGGCACGAGAACGGCGTCGACTCCACCGAGCGACTTCTGTGCTCCTGAGGGCGTCTGGCACTCGTCGCTGGCGACCCACCGGATGCGCACCTTGGCGTCGTGGTGGAACCCGCCCGCGCGCAGCGCCTCGGTGACCGAGAGGTAGGCGTCGGGCAGGTCGATGTACTTGCCGACGAGGGCGACCTCGACCTCGTGCTCGGGGCGGTGCACCCGGCCGAGGAGGCGGTCCCAGTCGGTCCAGTCGACATCGCGGAAGATGAGCGAGAGCCGGCGGATGACGTAGGCGTCGAGGCCCTCGCGGTGCAGGACCTTGGGGATGTCGTAGATGCTCGGGGCGTCGACGGCGGCCGCCACACCCTCGGTGTCGACGTCGCACATGAGCGAGATCTTGCGCTTGATCGGCTCGGGGATCTCCCGATCGGCCCTCAGGACAAGGGCATCGGGCTGGATGCCGACCTGGCGGAGCGCGGCGACGGAGTGCTGCGTCGGCTTGGTCTTGAGCTCACCGCTCGGCGCGAGGTAGGGCACGAGCGAGACGTGGAGGAAGAAGACGTTGTCACGGCCGAGGTCGTGGCGCACCTGACGGGCCGCCTCGAGGAAGGGGAGGCTCTCGATGTCGCCGACCGTGCCGCCGATCTCGGTGATGATGACGTCCGGTGCCTCGCGGTCGTTGACGCCGGGGGCGCCGGCGGCCTGGGCCCGCATGCGCTCCTTGATCTCGTTGGTGATGTGCGGGATGACCTGCACGGTGTCACCGAGGTACTCGCCGCGGCGCTCCTTGGCGATGACCTGGCTGTAGACCTGACCGGTCGTGACGTTGGCGCTGCCGACGAGGTTGCGGTCGAGGAAGCGCTCGTAGTGCCCGACGTCGAGGTCGGTCTCGGCACCGTCGTCGGTGACGAAGACCTCGCCGTGCTGGAACGGGTTCATCGTCCCGGGGTCGACGTTGAGGTAGGGGTCGAGCTTCTGCATCGTCACGCGCAGACCGCGTGCCCTGAGCAGGAATCCGAGGCTCGATGCCGTGAGGCCCTTGCCGAGCGATGAGGCGACGCCTCCGGTCACGAAGATCTGTTTCGTCTGAGCCACCACGGGCTTCAACAATACGTCATCGCGCCGGTGCCGCTCACCACGACTCTCCGGCGCGGCGCCCCTCGGCGTCGTTCAGGCCAGGACGGACCGGTATGCCGTGAGCGCGGCCTCGAGCGCGTCGGCACTCGTCGGGAGCTCACCACCTCGGGCGATGGACCGCGAGCGCAGGTCGTCACGGACGGCTCCGTGGAGCAGGACGTCGGTGAGCGCCCGGGCCATCGAGGCCACGTCGCCGACGGGCACGAGGATGGCCGCGTCCCCGACGACGGCGCCGGTGCCCCCCGCGTCGGTCGCGACGATGGCCGCACCGGCGTGGAGCGCCTCCTGGAGGCCCACGGGCTGCCCCTCCCACCGGGCCGTCGAGACGACAGCGTCGGCGGCGGCGATGAGGTCGGCGACGTCGCTGCGCTGGCCGAGCAGGCGGACCGGGACACCGGACGAGTCGATGCGCGCCTGGAGGCGTTCGCGGTCCGGGCCGTCGCCGGCGACGACGGCGACGACGTCGATGTCGTGCCGCTGGAGCATCTCTCCCACCGCGTCGACGAGGAGGTCGAGGTCCTTCTGCGGGGCGAGCCTCGCGACCGTGACGAGGAGGAGCGTGCGGGGCTCGATGCCGAGGTCGTGGCGGACGGCCCAGCGGTCACGCGTCACGGTCGGCGGAGGCGGGGCGGCGATGACGGCGAGCTCGGCCCGGGACGCACCGAGGCGACGCTGGGTCTCGACGATGTCGGCGGACACCCCGAGGACGAGGTCCGCTCCCCCGGCGACGACCCGCTCGAGGACGGCGTGGACACGACCGGCGAGACCGCCGCCGGGTGACGCGTTGTGAAGGGTGACGACGAGCGGCACGTCCTGGCCGACGAGGGCGAGGGTCGCGAGCGCACCCACCCGCGCGCCGTGGGCGTGGACGACGTCGGCGCCGCGGCAGACCGAGCGGAGCGCCGAGACCGCCTGCGCGTCGCGGACCGGGTGGGGGCGGTCGGAGACACCGAGCGCGACGGTCGCAGCGCCGGTCCCGGCGTAGTCGAACCGGTCGAGCTCGCCCGGGGGCGCGAGGACGACGACGTCGTGCCCGCCGCCGACGAGGCCGGAGACGACGTCGTGGACGTGGCGACCCGTGCCGCCGGCGCTCGTCCCCATGACCAGAGCGACCCTCACTGCTCCTGCTCCTCTCCTTGGCGGCGACGACGACGTCGGCCCCGCTCGACGAGCTGGCGGAAGCCGGCCCGGTCGGCGAGCGACATGACGACGAGGTGGACGCCCATCGTGGCAGCACCGATGACGAGACCCGCGACGAGGGAGCCGAGGAGGCCCGAGCCGTCGAGGGCGCGCGCGACGGTGTCGCCGACGGCGATCGCCACCGCAGCGGCCACGACCGCGGCACCCACGGTGCGGCCGGTGCCGGCAAGGGCCTCGGACCCCCACGCGCGACGGACGAGGAGGGCGAGCGCGAGCGCCGAGCCGGTCATACCGAGCGTCGAGGAGATGCCGAGGAGCCCGAGAGTCGTGCCGGCGTCCGACCCGTTCGGGATCCACACGAGCGGCAGGAGGCCGGCGACGAGCCAGCCGACAGCGACTGCGCCGGCGGCGTGCATCGGCTCCCCTCGCACGTAGAGCGCGCGGGTGAGCAGCGCCGCGATGCTGAAGCCGACGAGGCCGGGGGCATAGGCCGCGAGCCCTCCGGGCAGCGCGACGAGGGCGTCACGACCGGCCCCGGTCGCACCCCGGTCCCAGGCGAGGAAGAACTCGCCGACCGAGCGCGACACCGCGATGAGGGTGGCGGCCGCGCCCGAGGTGAGAAGCACGATCCCGCGCAGGCTGCGCGAGAGCGTGGTGGCGGCGGCCGGCGCGGCGTCGTCGGAGCTCGCCCCCTCGGCGTGGGCGAGCGCCGGGAAGGCGGCGGTGGCCACGGGGACCGCGAGGACGGCATACGGGAGGAGGTAGATCGCCTGGATGATCGCGTAGACGTTGACGACGCCACTGTCGAGGGTGCGCGGTGCGTGCGTGAGCCAGAGCGTGAGGGCGACGGCAGCCTGCTGCGCGGCGAGGGCGACCACGCCCGCACCGGCGAGTGACGTCGCGCGCCGACCGAGGCCGCCGGGGAAGGAGAGCGTGGGTCTCAGCCGCGTCCCCGTGCGCAGCGCCGGGACGAGCAGCGGCAGGCTGAGGACGACGACGCCGAGGGTCGTGCCGCCGGCGAGGACCCAGACCGCGTCGTTCTCGACGGCGTCGGCGCCGACCGGGGTCGGGACGAGGCTGCCGTAGGCGACGTAGGCCACGATGACGACCAGGCTGGAGAAGAGGGGCGCGAGCGCCGCTGCGAGGAAGCGCCGGTGGGCCTGCAGCACGCCGGCGAGGACGACGCCGATGCCGTAGAGCGCGACCTGCGGCGCGAAGATCCGCAGCATCGTCGTGCCCAGCGTGACGCTGCCCGGTCGTGTCGTGTCGTCGAGCAGGAGGTCGCTGAGCCACGGCGCGGCGAGGAAGACGATCGCCGACAGGGGCACGAGGACGACGACGGCCCAGGTGAGCAGGGCAGAGGCGCTGCGGTCGGCGTCCTCGCGCGCACCCGCGCCGAGACGGCCCGCGACGAGCGGCACGGCGATGGCGGCGAGCGCGCCTCCGGCGGCCACCTCGTAGACGACGTTGGGCAGGGTGTTGACGGTCTGGTAGGCGTCGCCGACCGGGGTCGCGCCGACGCTGCCGGAGAAGACCATCGTGCGGGCGAAACCGGCGATGCGGGCAAGGAGGGTGGCGACGGCGACGACGAGCGCCGCCCTGGCCACGGACTGCCCGACCGACCTGGGGCTCACGCGCGACCCCAGCGGTCGAGCCGGCGCAGGACCGGGGTGTCGTCGATGACCTTGCTGAAGGACACCCGCTCGGAGAGCACGGTGAGTCCGGCGGTCACGGCGAGGGCGACGAGGCGCCCACGGAGCCCGGTGCGTTCGACGAGGGCAAGGCCGACCATGGCACCGGCGGCGTTGGCGCCGGTGTCGCCGAGCATCGACCTGCCGCGCAGGTCGTCGGGGAGGGTGCCGGCGGCGGCCCCCACGGCCGCCGCGGCCGTGGCCGCTCCCCCGGCACCGGGCGGCAGGAGTGCGGGCACGCCGGCGAGCACGGTGACCTTGAGCGCCCGCCCCGGGCGGAGGTCGAGGAGGTTCGCGAGGTTGGCGGCGCCCGCGACGGCCGCGCCGCCCACGAGGGTCGCGAGGACACCACGACCCCGGCCCCGGTCCGCGAGGGCGGTGGCGACGAGGCCGGTCGCGCCGATGCCGACGATCTTCACCGCCCCGGTCGTCACCTCGCCGCGGGCGAGGGCACCGAGATGGCCCTTGAGCCCCTTGCTGTCCGAGCTGCCGGCGAGGTCGTCGAGGGCGCCGAACGCCGCCGAGCCGAGGGCCGCGACGACACCGGGCGCTGCCGGGGCACCCCCGGCGAGGTTTCCCGCGGCTGCCGCGACGGCATACACGGGTCCCTCGAGGAGGGTGACGCTCGCCCCGGCGTGGTTGGTCCGCTCCCACGGCCCACGGGTCTCGGCGGGCAGCGCGCGGCGCGCCACGGAGAGCCCGCCCGCCGCCGCCGCCGCGACGAGGGCGGCGACGAGGGTCCGACGGCTCACGGCGCCGGGACCGGCGGGTAGGCGGCGGAGACACCGTCGCCGAGGCCGTACTGGCCGACGCCTCCGTCGTTCTGCTGGACGAGGGCGTAGGCGACGCTCACCTGGCCCAGAGCGAGGCTCACGTCGTCGACGGTGGAGAGGTTGCGGGACGTCCCGGCGTCCCCACGCGCCGCGCGCACGACCGAGGAGGCCCCGGCGAACCCGGTGACACCGACGTCGGAGGCGAGAACGGCTCCCTTGCCGGCTCCGTCGAGGGCGAGGGCGAGTCCGGCGAGGCGGTTCGCGGCGCGGTCCCGCTCCGCCACGACATCACCCTTGACGAGCCCTCCGACGACGACGGCGTTGCTCGCCCGGCGCAGGTCGGCGGTGTCGAGGTCGACGAGGTTCGCGGCGACGAGGGCGTCGAGCGCGGCCTTGCCCGCGTCCGTCACGGTGCCGGTCTCGGCGGCGACGAGGGAGGCGGCGAGGACGTCGTCGAGGGGCGCGGTGTCGGCGGCGCCGGCGGCGGGGAGTCCGAGCGAGCGGCGGAGCTCGGACGCGAGCTCGGACTGCGAGGCGGAGGCATCGTCGTCGGCCGGCACCCACGACTCGTCGACGGTCGTGCGCGAGACCACCGTGGCGCCCGCAGCGCCGAGGGTGCCGACGACCCCCTCGACGTGGTCCGCGTCGGCACCGGGCAGGACGACGAGCGCCACAGTGGCGCCGCTGAGCGTGCCGCCGACGAGTCGGGCGCGGGCGTCGGTCGTCATCTCGTCGCGGGCGACACCCGCCTTGCGGGCGGCGTCGAGCTCGGCCCGCAGGGCGGTGCGGTCCTCGCGCAGCTGGGTCACCTCCTGGGTCAGGGTGTCGCCGATCGTGCCCTTGAGCGGGCCCGCACCGAGAACGATCCCCACGGCGAGGGCCATGAAGATCGAGACGATCGAGACGAGGTGGTAGCGGAAGTCGATCACGTGACAATTCCTCCGAGAGCGGACCAGAGGTCGTCGAGGCGGGCGCCGAGGACCTGGAGCACGACCTTGCCGCCGGGCGTCGCCCAGAGCGCGGCGGTGAGGGCGCTCAACCCGACGAGGACCATGGCGACGAGCCACCAGCCCGAGATGCGGGAACGATAGAGACGGGACACGCCCTTGGCGTCGACCAGCTTGCCGCCGACCCGCAGACGGGTGAGGAAGGTGCTCGCCATGCCGGCTCGGCCCTTGTCGAGGAACTCGACGAGCGTGGCGTGGGTGCCGACCGCGACGATGAGCGTCGCGCCCTTGTCGTCGGCGAGCAGCATCGCGACGTCCTCACTCGTGCCGGTCGCCGGGAATACGACCGGCTCGACGCCGAGCTCGCGCACGCGGTCGAGACCGGGAGCGCGACCGTCGCGGTAGGCGTGGACGACGACCTCGGCGCCGCAGCGCAGGGTGGCGTCCGAGACCGAGTCCATGTCGCCGACGATGAGGTCGGGCTTGTGGCGGGCCTCGACGATGGCGTCGGCTCCCCCGTCGACGCCGATGAGGATGGGCTTGTACTCGCGGATGTAGGACCGCAGCATCTGCAGGTCCTCCTTGTAGTGGTAGCCGCGCACGACGATGAGGACGTGCCGGCCCTCGAGGTCGGTCTCGATGTCGGGCACGCCGACCCCGTCGAGGAGCAGCGCACGCTCCTGCTTGAGGTACTCCATCGTGTTGGCGGCGAAGGCCTCGAGCTGGGTGTTGAGACCCGCTCGGGCGTCGCTCATCGAGTCGGTGACGATCGCGGCGTCGAGGGCCGTGCCCGTCGCGACGACCGCGTCGCCGGCGAGCAGCTCGTCGCCCTCGACCCGGACCATCGTGCCCTCGTCGAGGGTCATGACGTCCTCGCCGACCGCGTCGAGGAGCGGGATGCCGGCGGCGAGGAGGATCTCGGGGCCGAGGTTCGGGTAGCGGCCCGAGATCGACTGCGCGGCGTTGACGACGGCGCTCGGGCGGCAGGCGACGAGGGCCTCGGCGCTCACCTTGTCGATGTCGACGTGGTTGATGATGGCGACGTCGCCCGGCCGGAGCCGCTTGGTCAGGTCCTTGGTGCGCGGGTCGACGCGCGCGGGCCCGCCGACGCCGGCGGGTCCGGGGTCGCGAGGTCGTCGAAGGCGGGTCGTGAAGGGCATCCCGCCCATCCTCCCACGCTCACCCGCGCGTCCCGTGCACCGCTGGGGCGGCCGGGCGTGCTCAGGCGGTGCTCCTCGTGACGTCCCCGAGGAGGTCGCGGGCGTGCTCGAGCGCCGCCTCGCTCTCGCTGCCTGCCATCATCCTGGCCAGCTCGCTCACGCGCTCGTCGCCGTCGACCCGCCGCACGCCGCTGCGGGTGACCTTGCCGTCGTCGGCCTTGGAGACGACGAGGTGGTTGTCGGCGTGGGCCGCGACCTGCGCCAGGTGGGTGACGACGATGACCTGGGCGCTGGCCGCGAGGGCCGCGAGCCGGGCCCCGACGTCGAGGGCCGCGCGTCCGCCGACGCCGGCGTCGACCTCGTCGAAGACGAACGTCGGGACGGCTCGGCTCCGGTCGGCCTGGGCCGTCGCCACCTCGATGGCGAGCATGACGCGCGACAGCTCACCACCTGAGGCGACCTTGCTCACGCTGCGCGGGGTGCTGCCGACGTTGGCGGCGAGACCGATCTCGACGTCGTCGGCGCCGTGCGGGCCGAGCCGTCCGGACTGCTCGACCCCGACGACGACGGTCGCCGAACCCATAGCGAGGTGGCGCAGCTCCTCGCCGATCCGCTTCGACAGGGCCTTGGACGCCTTCCGGCGTGCGGCGGTGAGGGCGGCGGCGGCCTCGACGCGCTCGGACTCGAGGCGGGCCACGGTCTCCTCGAGGGTCGTGATGCGGTCGTCGTCGCCCTCGAGCTCGAGGACCCGGCGCGCCGCGGCCTCGCCCCAGGCGAGCACCTCGTCGACGGTGTCGCCGTAGCTGCGGGTGAGGTCGGACAGCGCGGCCCGGCGCTCCTGCACCCAGGCGAGCCGACCGGGGTCGAGGTCGACGTCGGCGACGTAGGCGGACAGGTCGGAGGCGAGGTCGGTGACGAGGTGCGAGACCTCGACGAGCCGGCGCTCGAGGTCGGCGAGGGCGGGATCGTTGTCGCTCACCTGCGACAGTGCGGCCCGGGCCTCGGCCAGCTGGCCCATGACTCCCGCGTTTCCTCCACCGAGGGCGTCGTCGTCGCCGGCGAGGAGGACCTGGGCGCGCGACGAGCCCGAGCGCAGCTCCTCGGCGTGGGCGAGCCGCTCGTCCTCGGTGCGCAGGCTCACGTCCTCGCCGTGCTGGGGCTCGAGGGCCTCGATCCGCTCGAGGCCGCGGTGGAGCAGGTCGAGCTCCTGCGCGCGCTCGCGCGCAGCCGCACGCAGGGACTCGAGCTCGGTCACGGCAGCCGCGTGGGCGGCATACACCTCGTCGTATGCCGTCCGCACCCGTCCCAGCCCCGGTCCACCGAAGGCGTCGAGCAGCTCCCGGTGCTCCTCGGGGCGTCGCAGCCGCCACTGGTCGGCCTGTCCGTGGACGGCGACGAGGTGCTCGCCGAGCTCGCCGAGGACGCCGACGGGTGCGCTGCGCCCGCCAACGTAGGCGCGCGAGCGCCCCTCCCCGCTCACCGAGCGCACGAGGACGAGGCTGTCGTCGACGTCACCGCCGGCCTCGACGGCACGCACCGTGGCCGGGTGGTCGGCGGGCACCTCGAAGACGCCCTCGATGACGGCGCGGTCCGAGCCCTCGCGCACGAGGCCGGAGTCGGAGCGAGCGCCGAGCAGCAGTCCCAGGCTCGTGACGACCATCGTCTTGCCGGCACCGGTCTCGCCCGTGAGCACGGTGAGGCCCGGCCCGAACTCGATGAGCGACTCGTCGATGATGCCGAGGTCCTTGATCCTGATCTCCTGCAGCACGGCTCGCGTCAGCCTGCCTCGGGGTCGGACGCGTTGGCGCGGCGGGCGGCGCCGCGCCAGCCGTGCACCGAGAGGTCGAACTTCTCGACGAGCCGGTCGGTGAAGGGGGAGGCCGCGAACCGCGCGAGCCGAACCGGGTCGCCGCTGCGGTGGACCTGGATGCGGGAGCCCGGTGGCAGGTCGACGGCACGGCGGCCGTCGCACCAGACGACACCGGAGCCCTGCGTGCCGGGGACGACCTCGACGGCGAGCTGGCTCTCGGGACCGACGACGAGCGGGCGGGCGAAGAGGGCGTGCGCGCTGATGGGGGCGAGCAGCAGCGCCTCGACGTCCGGCCAGACCACGGGTCCGCCGGCCGAGAACGCGTATGCCGTGGACCCGGTCGGCGTGGCCATGACCACGCCGTCGCACCCCCACGTCGAGAGAGGCCGGCCGTCGATCTCGACGGTGAGCTCGATCATCCGCTCACGCGAGGCCTTCTCGACGGTCACCTCGTTGAGGGCCCAGCTCTCGAAGACGGTCTCGCCGTCGTGGAAGGCGATGACCTCGAGTGTCATGCGCTCCTCGACGGCATAGCTCCGCTCGACGATGCGCTCGACGGTGACGTCGAGGTCATCGCGCTCGACCTCGGCGAGGAAGCCGACGTGCCCGAAGTTCACGCCGAGGAGGGGGACGCCGGAGCCCCGGGACAGCTCGGCCGCCCGCAGGATCGACCCGTCACCGCCGAGGATGCAGACAAGCTCGCAGCCCGCGGTCGGGTTCGCGGGGTCGGCCGCGACGAGGTCGGGCTGTCCCTCGAGCGGGGTGCCGCGCAGCTCGTCACCGAGGACGGCCACTGAGACGCCGGCGGCGGTGAGCCTCTTGACGACACCCAGCGCGTGGTCGTGGACCTCGGGGCGCGAGGGGTGGACGACGAGCAGGATCCGGCGTGGCTGGCTCATGGTCGTCCTCCCGTGGTCAGGCCCCGAACGGCAGCGGTCAGTGCGTCGGGGTCCATCGTGCCCGAGACCCCCGACCGCGCCCACAGGAGGTACTCGGTGTTGCCCTCTCCCCCGCTGATCGGGCTGCGCTCGAGCCCATTGACGCCGAGACCCGCAGCCGATGCGGCGCCGAGGACGTCGGTGAGGGCCTGGCGGCGGCGACGGGGATCGGTGACGACGCCGTTCTTGTTGAGCCCGCCCCGGCCCACCTCGAACTGCGGCTTGACGAGCAGCACGACGTCGGCGCCCTCGCGGGCCAGTGCTGCGACGGGTGCGAGCACGAGGGTGAGCGAGATGAAGGACAGGTCGCCCACGACGAGGTCGAAGGTGCCGAGGTCGTCGGGCCCGACGTCCCGGATGGACATGCCGCTGCGGTCGGTGACGCGCGGGTCGTCGCGAATCTCGGCGACGAGCTGCCCGTGCCCGACGTCGAGGGCGACGACCGACTCCGCCCCGTGGGCGAGCATCACCTGCGTGAAGCCTCCCGTCGAGGCGCCGACGTCGAGGCACGTCCGGCCCTCGGCCGCGAGACCACGGTGGCCCCAAGTGACGAAGGCGTGCTCGAGCTTGTGGGCCGCCCGCCCGACCCACCGGGGCCGGTCGGGCGACACGGTCAGCGGCGTCGACTCCTGGGCGGGTGTCGCGGGCTTGCGCGCCACCCGCCCGTCGACGAGCACGAGCCCGCCCTCGATGAGCTCGCGGGCCTCCCCGCGCGATCGGGCCAGCCCACGACGGACGAGCTCGGCGTCGAGCCGAGCGATCTCAGCCCCCGAGGTCGCTCAGGCGACCCTGGAGGGTGCGCTGCACCTGCTCGCCGCGTTCGACCTGGGCGTCGAGGTCGTCCTCGGGAGCCTCGGCGAGGTCGCGGAGGGCGGCGTCGATGACGAGGTCACCGGTTTCCGGTGCCGGCGCTCCCTGGGTGGGCGCCTCGGCCCCGTCGGCGGAGCCGGTGTCGTCGGTCTCGCCGGCGGGCTCGGGCTCGTCGGAGCCGGGCTGGACGTCGTGGTCGCTCACGAGCCTCCTGCCGTCGAGGAGGACGAGGGCGAGGAGCTCTTCTTCGCGGTGGACTTCTTGGCCGTCGACTTCTTGGCCGTGGACTTCTTCGCGGTGGACTTCGCGGCCGTCGGGGTCGACGAGCCGGCGGACGTCGAGGGTGTGCTCTTGCTGGCGGCGCTCTTCGTCGAGGACGACTTCCTGGCCGCCGTCTTCGTGGCGGTCGACGGCGCTGCCGCCTTGGCGGTCGACGTCTTCGCCGTCGACTTCTTCGCCGTCGACTTCTTCGCCGTCGACTTCTTCGCCGGCGACTTCGTGGCCGCGGACGCACCCGACGCCGAACCGTTGGACGAGGCGGACGAGCCCGACGACTTCTTCGCGGCGGACTTCTTGAGGGTCGAGCGTGCCGGACGTCGGCTCGGCGATGGCGTGGGCGCTGGCACGACGGCCTCGGGCAGCGTGTCACCCACCGAGTCGGCGACCTGCGCCACGCCGGTCGCCGCGCTGGACGCGGCCGACGAGGAACGCCCGGCGAGCGAGCCTGCGAGGTCCTCGACCTGGCTGCGCAGCGACTGCACGGTGTCGGCCACGGAGGCGAGCTCCTGCTGGAGGGTGGAGACGTCGAGCCGGCCGACGGCCCGGTCCACCTCGGCGCGCACGAGGGCGACGAGGTTCTTGCGGTTGGTGTTCGCCGCGTCGATGAGGTCGTCCGCGAGCCGGCTGGCCTGCTTCGTGACCTTCTTCGCCGACAGGTCGCTGTTGGTGAGGGCGACGAGCTCGGCGGCGGCGTCCTTGGCCGCGCTCCGCGTCATCTCGCCGAGTCCGGAGGCGAGCTCGACGTATCCCTTGATCGACCGCTGGGCCATGGGGTTCCTCCTCGTGTGGGGGTGGTTCGGGCTCACGCTACTCGTCAGTGTCCTCGCGGAGCGGTCTCTTCCCCGGTGAGGTCGGACAGCACCGCCGGCAGCTCTCGGTCGTGGTCACCGCCGGAGGCCTCGTCGCGGGCCGCCCACTCGTCTCGCAGTGCGTCGCGCGCAGGCTCGAGCGACTCGACGTCGTCGAGGAGTGCGCGCAGGTCGCGGGCGACCCACGTCGGTCGCTCCTCGGGCGGAGCGGCGAGGGCGTCCTCGACGCCGTGCACACCGGTGAGGACGAGCAGCGAGTCCATGCCCGCGTGGTGCGCGCCCTCGATGTCGGTCTCGAGGCGGTCACCGATCGCGAGGACGCGCGACGGCTCGACGCCGAGGCGTTCGGCGCACATGAGGTAGAGCGGCTCGTCGGGCTTGCCGGCCACGAGGTCGGGCCCGCGGCCCACCGCGGCGCCCACCGCGAGGACGAGCGCACCGTTGCCCGGGGCGTACCCCGAGGCCGTCGGCAGCGTGTGGTCCGTGTTCGTCGCCAGCCACAGCGCTCCCCGCTGCACGGCATACGCGGCCTGGGCGAGGTCGTCCGCGGTGACGCCCTGTCCGTATCCCTGGACGACGGCGACCGGGTCGTCCGCCGCGGACGACACCGGGACGTAGCCGCGCTCGCGCAACGCCTCGGCGACTCCGGGACCTCCCACGGCGAGGACGGCTGCACCCCGGGCGACGTGCTTGGTCAGCAGCCAGGCCGCGGCCTGGCTGCTCGTGGCGACGGCCGAGTCCTCGACGTCGAGACCCAAGCGGCGCAGGTGCTCCCCCACCGCAGCGGGTGGCCGGGACGCGTTGTTGGTCGCGTACTGCACCGGTATGCCGGCCGCGGACAATGCCTCCACGGCGTGCGGCACGGCGGGGTCACCCCGGTAGACGACCCCGTCGAGGTCGCAGACGATGGCGTCGTAGCGGTCGACGAGCCTCACTCGTCGCCGCCCTCGTCCTCCTCGTCGGCGCCGTCGAGCAGGTCGGTCATGCTCACGCCGTCGAGCTCCTCGAGGCGCTCCACCGCGTCGGTCTCGTACTCGGTGTCCGCCTCGGCAGCCCGCTCGAACCACTCCCGGGCCTCGGCCGTGCGACCGAGCCCGAGCAGGGTGTCGGCGTAGGCGTAGGCGAGGCGGGGCTGGTTCGACTTCTTGAGCTGAGGGATCTGGAGCGCGACGAGCGCAGCGTCCACCTGACCGAGGTCGCGACGGATGCCCGAGACGACGATCGCGAGCTCGACCTTCTCCTGCGCCGGCAGCCGCTTGGCCTCCGGGGACTGGGCGAGGTCGAGAGCCCGCTCGTGACGACCCAGCCCTCGCTCGCAGTCGACCATGAGCGGGAGGAGGTGGTCCGAGCCGCTGATCCGGCGAACCGTGCGGAACTCACCCAAGGCACGCGCGAAGTCACCGGTGCGGTAGGCGACCATCCCGAGAGCCTCGCGAGCGGCCGGGACACGGCCGGCGCGGCGGACCGCGGTCTCGGCGTGCGCCATCGCGGCCTCGACCTCGTCGGCCTCCAGCAGCGCCGCGACCATGACAAGGTGCTGCGCGACGCCCTCGGCGTTCTCCTTGCTCAGGGTGCGCAGCTGCTGGTGGACGGAGCGGTCGAGCTCCTTGCCGGTGACACCGTCGGGGATCCGGGGCTCCGGGAGCCGAGGACTCTTGGGCGCGAGGCGTGAACCGCCGCGCTGCTCTCGGTCCCGGTCGGCGCCACCGCGGGTGGGCCGGCCGCCGTCACGCGCGGGCCGACCACCATCGCGACGGTCGTCACGTCGATCGGAGCGCCCGCCGCCGCGCGAGCCACGGTCGTCACGTGCGCCGAACTCACGGCGGTCGTCACGACCCGCTCCATCACGGCCTCCGCCTTCGCGGCGGTCGTCGCGGCCACCGTCGCGACGCGGG